>JAZAUD010000085.1:0-7372 GCA_036373775.1 Oscillospiraceae bacterium
ATGGAAACTTCCACACACATCAACATGACGAACGTGAGCAGTGCAGTCAGCATGGGTTCAAGAATCGCACGATTTGTGGCAACAAGACATTGAGGTGGAGCATGAGAACTTATATTTATCCCGAAAATTTGCGTTCCAAAACAAAGCTGTGGTTCTGGAATGTGAAAGATTTTTGCATTCTGTGTGCTGGTATCATTATATCGGCGATATTCCTTGCAAAACTGTGGACATTCATTCCAGCAGCAATGGCGATTTGCTATGCGTTTCTGACATTTCGTGCAGATGACAATGCTGTGATTGACTATATGACAAATGCCGTGAAATATTTTTGTTGTTCGCAACAAGAATTTTATTGGGGAGATGATGAAATTTGAAAAGAAAAAGTGTGCAGAAACTCATTGGATTTGAGACTTTCACCAAGTACGGAGTGAGGGCGAACAAAGAGGATTTTATCTTTTTTTCGGTCGAACCTGTGAATATTTCGGTGCTGTCGGCGGCGAATATCGAGGCGAAAATTTATCACTTGATGATGATTCTGAGCGTGATTCCTGAATTGGAATTGCTTGCTCTTGATAGCTGTGAATCATTCGAACCGAACAAGGCATATCTCCAAAAACAGCTGAAAGAGGAGAAAAATCCAGCAGTCAGAAAATTACTCCAAGCCGATTATAACTTTCTGGATGAGATTCAATTGGAAATGTCATCAGCAAGACAATTTTTATTCGCCGTGCGATTTCACAGAGAAAATGATGAACAAATTTTCAGGCTCATAAACCGTGTGGACAAGGCAATTGCTGAACACGGATTCACGATTAAGCGCATGGGTAAGTCAGAAATTAAACGAATGTTAGCATTATATTTTGGTGCAAGTATTTCAGGTGAGGAAATCGAGGACATTGAGGGAGAACGTTATTTCGAGGAGGATTTGGATGCCATTTTTGAAAAAGAAAACGAAAGCTGAAAAGCAAAAAATCATCAGCGTGAAAAAATATTTCGACAGAATCTCGCCAGATGTGTTGAGATTCTGGACTGACCACTATATTTGTGGGAATTTTTACAAGAGCGTGTGGGTAATTTCGGAGTATCCACCCACCACAGAAGAAACGGCGATTTTGGCTCATCTTGCTGACAAAAACGGTGTGACTTTGCGAATTTATAACCGCCTTGTCGACAATATGGAACAGCGAAAAATTGTTCAACAAGCCATGCGGAAAAATCACATGATGACTACCGTCACGGACGTGAACGAAAATATCAAGGCTCAGGACAACATCAATGACGTGCTGGAATTGCTGTCAGAACTGCGGAGAAACAAAGAGCCTTTGCTCCATACTGCGGTATTTATCGAACTCAAAGCTAGCACGGAAGAAAAATTGAGAGAGTTGCAGTCAGATGTGCAAATGGAATTGACACGTTCCAGAATCACGGTTGACAAGCTCCTGATGCGCCAAAAAGAGGGTTTTCTTTCCATTCTGCCATGCGGACGAAACTGGTTCGGCACTGAATTTGAACGGATTCTTCCAGCATCCAGCACAGCAAATCTGCTTCCCTTGAATTACTCTGGCAAGACGGACGAAAAAGGTTTTGTGATTGGGCGTGATAAGTATGGTTCAAATGTTCTTGTCGATTTCGATAAGCGAACGGACGACAAAACCAACAGCAATGCGCTGATTTTGGGCAACTCTGGACAAGGAAAATCCTACCTGATGAAACTGCTTTTGTGTAATCAAAGAGAGGCTGGAAAGTCGATAATTTGTCTTGATGTAGAGTCGGAATATCGTGATTTGTGTGAGAATTTAGGCGGAACTTATATCGATATGATGTCAGGCGAATATATGATAAATCCCCTCGAACCAAAGTCGTGGGGCGAGGCGGATAAGTTCGAAGATGCGCCTGAAACCTTCCGCAGAGTCACTAGATTATCACAGCATATCAGTTATTTGAAGGATTTTTTCAGGGCATATAAGGACTTCACGGATTCCGAAATTGACTGTCTGGAAATCATGCTCATGAAGTTGTACGCACGTTTCGGCATTGATGACAACACCGATTTCAGCCGTCTATCCGCCGAAGATTACCCGACTGTTTCTGACCTCTACGACCTCACAGAGAAAGAATATCAGGCATATGACAGAGAAAAAAAGAACCTCTACACAGAGGATATGCTCCAGAATTTGTGCCTTGGGTTGCACTCCATGTGCAGGGGTGCGGAGTCGAAATATTTCAACGGACACACCAATATCAAAGACGGCGAATTTATCTGTTTCGGAGTGAAAGGCTTGATGGATACCAATAAAAAGCTCAAAGATACGGTACTTTTCAATATTTTGTCATTCATGAGTAACCAGCTACTTGGCAAAGGAAACACAGTCGCAGCCATTGACGAACTGCATATGTACCTCACGAATATGACCGCAATTGAATATATTCGAAACGGCATGAAGCGTGTTCGAAAAAAGGAATCCTCATTTATTTTGGCAAGTCAAAATATTGAGGACTTTTTGTTGCCCGAAGTGAAAGAATTTACCAAACCGCTGTTCAGCATTCCATGTCATATTTTCCTGTTTTATCCGGGGAATATCTCGCCTGTCGAATTTATGGATATGCTCCGATTGGAGCAGTCAGAGTATGAGTTAATCCAATATTCCGAGCGTGGAACTTGCTTTTACAGATGTGGAAATGAACGCTATCTCTTGCAAGTTATTGTTCCGGCACACAAGGCGGCATTGTTCGGAAAGGCTGGCGGACGATGATTAAAAAATTGCTTTTGAGCCTGTTCATGGACGAAAAGACCAGAAACAGAATACTGCTGATTATCGGCAGTATTCTTGTTGGACTGGGGTGCATGATGATATTACCGTTTGTGATTTTGGCACAACTGAACCAGACCGAACCGCCCGAAATCCAGTTTGATGAATCAGAATTTTTGTCGTCAATTGATACCGAAAAACTCACGGAAATGGAATCTGAATGTGAGACAATCGCCGATATGCTGATGGATAGAAATTTAAGAAATCAAATTCTGAAAGCACAGCTAATTTATATTTCTTATTCTGATGGAAATATTGAAAATATCAATGAGTATGCGGACATTTTTCACATCTCTGATGATGAATTTTTGATAGATACTATCAATTCTTGTTATGGATTTGAAATCAGTCAAGAGGAATTTCAGAGGACGTATTTGTTCGTGAAAAATGCCACAATTGACCCATATTTATTCGAAAATTCGGAAACCAAAAATAGCACAGACCTCACTGCATGGTGTCGAAATGCGTATGAATCGGGATGGCTTTCAGAGTCTGGATATGGCGAAATCAATCCAGAAAAGCAGTGGCGAACCGCTGACAATATCGGGCTGATACTGGGATATTTTAATTATCTTCCGACAGAAAGGATGTTCGGAGAAAGCATTGATACGCTGGTTTATACCGAACAAGGCACACCTGATACCATGCCCCAAATCGCTGGAATTGGTTTGTTTACTGGAACGGAGTTCGGAGTTTATGACGGCAATGGTGAGGTATTTTTCTCTTCTGCGGATGGGCAGACGGTGCAGAAAATTTCCGTTTTTGACGAAAAATGGGTCAGTTGGGTGACTTATGACGGCATCGAATATTCACAGGAATTGTGGGATTGGATTGACGAATTGAACGCTCCCGAAGAAGAATCGGAGCAAAATGAGGAAGGAGAGTGAATGACATGAAAGAAAAAATCAGAACAATCATTCCGAACAAAAGCGATAGAAATTTATTTTATTCCGACAGCGAATCCGATTTTGCACAGGCACTTGTCGGCTATCTGCGAATGGATTTCGGAAAATCAGGGACAGAATTTTTTAACAAATGGTTCGGCAAAAATTGTGATTTGGCAGACAATAATTTTATTGATGAATTAAATTCTTTGGTTGCGGAATTGAAGAAAAGTCTCCTGAAAAGTCGGACGGATATGTCAAAATATATTGGTGAACATGACGGAATTGATATGCAGGATTTGGAATCCTACAGGGGAAAAGGCTTTCAATTTGCAATGAAATATAATGTGTATTTTTTGAGATGCATTCCGAAACAAGGCGATTATGATTGTTATTGTTACGTCTACAACAAAGCCATGCTGGAACAGATATTTGCAGAATCAGAACAGAACGAAACGCAAACGATGGGGGGAATCAGTCAATGAAAATCACTTTGACGAATGGAAATTGTAGCTTGACAGAAAATTTTCCGAAGAAACCGCTGGAACTTCTGGACATTCTCGACCGCTTGCATCAAACAGGAAATAGAACTGTTGATTTTGAATTTGACTGCTACTATGAAGAAATCACACCGCCATCTGAACTGACAGAAAAAACGTTCACAGCGGATATTTTTGCATTGAATGTATTCGCTGAACGGCTCGTGAACATGACTCCGCCTGAAAGAGCAGTCTATCAAGCAGTCGTACAGAAAAATTCTGTTTTCCGTTTTGAAGATGCCGTGCAGATGACATTTGGACTGGAAAGTGTGCCTGTGATAAAGGCTTCGAATTTTTCTGAACTCGGTGAATTTGTGATTGAAAACGATATGATTCCAGAGGTTCAGAAGTGTCCAAATGAACTGGTGCAGTTTCTGGACAGAGCAAAAATTGGCAGATTGATGGCTGAACAATACAATGGTATCTTTGTGGGTGACTATTATTGTGAGCCTGAAAATTACGAAAAGCCCGATATTTTGATTGAATTTGGCGAACCAAAACCGCACATTTTCCGCTTTCTCCTGACACCAGATGCCAACCGTCCAGAGCTTGCGGAATGGGTTTCTCTTCCCTGCGATGATTCACTTTTGGAGAACAAAACCTGTTTGGCTTACCAGTCAGCCTTGCCAAAACTGCGGATTTCACAGCGACCAACATTGGAAGAACTTCTTGCTCTGAACCGCACGTCAAATTTTCTGATTGGGTTGAATCCGCAGGAGTTTGTGAAATTGAAAGCCGTGATGGAGTATACTGGAGTCCGCAATATTGCTGGAGTGCTTGAATGTTGCAGGTATCTGTCGGAATATGATTTCGATTCCGCACCGCAGAACAAGAGCGAATATGGACTGAAATTTCTGAAAAAATTCCTGTCCGCAGATGTCTGTGAACTGTTCAAAGATAGTGACTTAACGGATTTGGGAAGTGAAATTCTCCATCACAAGCACGGCAGAATGACAAGCTATGGTGTGCTTTCTGGTAAAGGTCAAATGCTCTATTCGCAGATTACAACTGAACAGGAGCAAACGGAATCCGAAGATGAAACAGAAGATTGTGAAATGAAAATAGGGGGAATGTGATTTGAAGAAAAACATTGATGTTGCTGAAGAAAAGCTGTCCGCATTGGAAATGTATCTTGCTCAGAAGAACACCACGCTTGAGGACGAACTGACCAAGTACACCGAACAGCTTTATTCCAAAATCGTTCCGCAGAATGTCCGTGACTATATCGAAATGACTACGACAAAGCGGACTGTGAAGAAACCGAAAGAGTCCAAAGAACCGCAGAAAACTGTGTCAGATAAGGCGAACAATGCAGATGGTTCAGGGCAGTTTTGACACGGCGGTTAGGTTGTTGCGAGTTAAAGTGGCGGTGCGCCACAATCACAGCGGACGGCAAAGCCGACCGCTTTCGGGCTTTATGCAGGGGTTTGATTCAGGTGCTGTAAATCAGAGATTTTTATTTTTCGGTGCTTTGCAGGAAAAAAAGCCGAATTTTCACCAAATAATTAGGTGCTGGAGGTCATTTTATGGGTTTTGAGAAAAAAGTCAGGTTTCAGTTCTGGGTGTATCCAGAAACGATGAAAGACGTGGAGCAACATTTCAAAAGTGACAATTGCAAATCACAAAGTGAATTTATCGAAAAGGCGATTAAATTTTATATCGGCTATCTGGATGCGGAACGTCATGTGAATTATTTGTCTCCCATGATTACAGAAACTGTTGCCGCTGCTATCAAAGGAACGGAACAGCACATCACCAGAATTTTATTCAAGGTTGCTGTCGAACTCGGAAAGCTGTCGCATATGCTTGCAGCAGCTCATGATGTTGATGAAGAAACTCTTCGTCAACTGCATTCCATGTGCGTGAGTGAAGTCAGAAAAATTAATGGAATTATCAATTATGAAGATGCTGTGAAATTCCAGAAAGAGTGATTGCTATGCCGAAAATTATTGTGACGAGCCGCTACATGAAAAGCGGCTCAAAACAGAAATCAAATTATGTGAAATATATTGCTACCAGAGAGGGAGCAATTGCTGTGAAATCGAACTCTCCCAATGCTTCAGCTACTCAAAAGCAAAAAGCATTGATTGATTCTCTGCTAAAAGAATTTCCAGAAAGCAAAGAATCTTTCGAATACACAGACTACACAACAAATCCCACTCAACAAAAAGCATCTGCCTTGATTTCAGAAATTTTGGAACACAATGTCGACCAGATAGCCACGAAAGAAAATTATGTCGGCTATCTGGCAAAACGTCCGGGGGCTGTAAAGTTCGGAACACATGGATTGTTTTCACAGGAGAATGCTCCCATTGATTTGAATGCTGTCATCAAAGAAGTTGGAAGTCATGCTGGAAATGTCTGGACTCATGTGATTTCGCTCCGCAGAGAGGATGCACAACGGATGGGATATGACAATCTGACTGCATGGAGGGAACTGGTCAAGCGACAGATTCCCAACATCGCAAGATGGTCAAAAATAGACCTTGCTCATCTGAAATGGTATGCTGCCTTTCATGACAAAGAAACGAACCCTCATGTGCATATCATTGTGTATTCTACTGACCCGAAAGAAGGATTTCTCACGAAACAGGGCATTGAAAAAATCAGGAGTAGCTTTGCGAATGACATTTATCATGATGAATTGTATCACCTGTATGAACAGCAGACAGATATCCGAAATCAGTTGAAAAATTTGACTGCGGATGCTATGAAAAAATTGTCACAGCAGATTTCGGAAAATCAAAATTCAGATGCCGAACAGCTCCAACTCATCAGCTTATTATATCAGCAGTTGAAAAGTGCAAAAGGGAGAAAAGTGTATGGCTATCTGAAACAAGATACCAAGAAAACAGTGGATTTGATTTTTTCAAGGCTTGCACAGAATGAAACCATTCAAAAGATGTATGCTCTCTGGTGTGAGATGGAGCAAGCAAAGCACGATGTGTATTCCTCTGCAAAGGTTGATTTTCCAGAATTGATTGACAATCCAGAATTTAAGTCTGTGAAAAACATGATTGTGAAAACTGTTGCCAATATGAATCTGAATCCAACTGAATCAGCACAAGAAGATTTTGATTTTCAAGGCGAGTTCATCAACACAGATGAACAACCTTATAGAGGGCAATATCAGAATCGA
>JAZAUD010000086.1:0-7269 GCA_036373775.1 Oscillospiraceae bacterium
CAACATCATTTCCACCGCCTTTTCTCTATTATACCTTATCTATTAAAAAAAGTCCAGCTTTTTACCAGACTTTTTTGACAGACTGAACTGTACGGCATGATAGCCGTACAGTTTTTTTGTAATCGGGCAGATTAAAATATTGAAGCACCAATCAACAGAAGTGTGAAAAGATGCTGAGATTATTGAAAGCAACAGAAATTACAAGTGGAACATTTAAAGAAAGAACAACGCAGAAGCTGACCTGAAAATTCAGGAAACAAGAAAAGAGAAAAATAACAAATATACTTATCAGGCAAATGTGAATCTCGTCATCGCTTCTTTCCGTGAATAATTCGCACTGGCTGTATTTTCTAAATCTCCTGAGGAATGCATTCAAAAAATAAACTCCATTATTTTTGATTGACGAAAAGCAACTTTGATTAGTTATTTTCGTCAAAAAATAAGCTGAAATTTCGTGATTATGACGTTGAAATTATTCGGGATTTGTTGCAGATTTGTTGCAGACGATATGTTACAATGAATATAGAGATGAATAACAAGGAGATATAATAAGACTATCATAAAATAAGAGGAGGATTTTTTATGAAAAAACACTTGCATTAGTAGTCGCCTGCACAGCTATCTGTATGCTTTTTGCTGGCTGTAACAACTCGTCAAGCACTGAAAGCACTACAGCGACAGAGCCGGCAATTACTCAGCAATCAGAAGCGGAAAAGTCCGCAGAAACTGCGGACGAGTCAGAGGAAACCACCATCAACGAAGACGAGACGCAGGGCATTGACTACATGGCACTTGTAAACAAGCTTAATCCACTGCCTGATTATTGGGAGGATGCTGTCGAAACTGTCCACTGTACAAATTCACTTGGTGATGATGTCGAAGTAGAGAAAAAAGCTTATGATGCATATCTTGCACTCAAAGCCGACCTTGAAACAGAGGGCATATTCGTTGACCTTGATTCAGCTCGCAGAAGTGTTGCCGACCAAGAACGCATTATGGCGGAGTTTACCGAGACATATGGTGCTGATTATGCCCTCAAAACAGTTGCAACCCCCGGTTACTCGGAACATCACACCGGACTCGCCCTCGACCTTTACCTCAATATTGACGGCGAGGACGTATATCTCAATGAAGACATGGTGCAGTACCCTGAAATATGGGCGAAAATTCACGAAAAACTGGCAGACTATGGCTTTATTCTGCGCTATCTTGAAGATAAGGAGCATATCACCGGTTACGGTTACGAGCCTTGGCATCTGCGCTACATAGACGATGTAGAAATAGCCAAAGAAATAACAGCGAAGGGCATCACCTTTGAAGAATACCTCGGTGCTGTAAAGTCATCTGATGTAACTGTAGATTTCGGCAGTTCGGAGCTGTTCACCGAAGAAGAACTGAAAGAAGCAGCGGTGCAGGTCAAATGTAAATTTGCAACCTTTGAAGGCTGTGAGCTTCATAGTCTGCGTTATGCGGGCGATGAGAACAACAATGAGGAAAATCTTGCTTGGATGAAGGAGCTTGACGATACAGGCGATTATACCGAAGTTGTGGAGTTTCTGACAGATTTCCACACCCCTATGGAAGGCAGCGAGGTATTCGATGCTGATACAGAAATGACAGATTATCAGTGGTGGCTCGCTAGGGAAAAGGACGGCGGATGGCAACTGCTGAGTTGGGGATACTGATAACAGGACAATTTACATGAAACAGGAAGAGTTCACAATGACATCAAACCACCCTCAGAGCATCGGTATGACCGGAATCGGGAATGCTAGAGAATTAGGTGGATATCCTGCATCTGACGGACGAAAGGTCAGAAGCGGTATTCTGCTGCGTACGGCACGGCTTTCCACGGCAACGCAAGAAGATATTCACCGATTACAGGAGGTTTATCACCTTGCCAAGATTATCGACCTGCGAACCGAAGAGGAAATCAACGGTTCTCCGGAAATTGCATTATTTACAGGCAGTATAGAGCCTGACCTAGACCCTGTGCTGGATGGGACAGAATACATTCATCTTCCGGTACTGGATTTGAAAAATCAGATTCATGCAACCGAAGAATTTGCAATGAAACCAATTACAGATGTATTTCAGATGCTCGCAGTTTCAATCGATATGGGATTTGTCGGCGATTCGCTGTATATCGGATTTCTTGATTCTGAAATAGGAAAACAAAGTTACAGCCGCTTGTTCCGAGAATTGCTTTCTCTCGAAGAAGGGCGTTCTGTACTCTTTCACAGCACACAGGGAAAAGACAGAACAGGTCTGGCAGCAATGCTGATTCTTTCAGCACTTGGTGTCAGTGAAGAAATCATCATTGCAGATTATATGTTGACCAATCTCTATAACCAGAAACGGATTGAAGCACAGCGCAGGATGCTCGAAAACTCCGGAAAAATCCCACCAGATAAGATGGAGCTGTTCATGATGGTAATGGATGAGGTGAACGAAAGCACGATGTGGAGCGTAATGGAATATCTGAAGCGGCAACATGGCGGAATACTGCCCTATATTGTGAATATACTCGGTATCTCTGAACAGGAGATTGCACAGTTAAAAAATAAATTTTTGATTTGACAGGAGGAAAAGAGAATGAGAACATTGAATGAAAACAACACATTGACGCTCTTTCTGGAGGGCAGAATCAACACGAACAACGCCACCCAAACCGAACAGGAGATTTTTTCCGCAGTCGAGGGCAAGACCGAGGACATTGTCATTGATGCATCTTCTCTGGAGTACATCTCCAGTGCAGGACTCAGAGTGCTTATGAAACTAAGAAAATCTTTAGACAAACCTCTGTCTGTGATTAACGTGTCAAGGGATGTTTATGAGATTCTGGAAACGACAGGCTTTACAGAGCTTCTGGATGTTAGAAAGGCACTCCGTAAGGTTTCCGTGGCAGGGCTTGAGGTGATTGGCAGGGGCGGTCACGGCAAAGTCTACAGACTTGATGAGGAAACAATCGTTAAGGTTTATCATGACGGCAGTTCCCTGTCTTTCATCGAAAAGGAACGGAAATATGCTAGAAACGCTTTCGTCAACGGTGTTCCCTCTGCAATTGCCTATGATGTCGTTGAGACTGAGGAGGGATATGGTCTGGTATTCGAAATGGCAGGTGCTAAAACTGTCAGCAAGGCAATTATGGAGAATCCCAGCCGTTTGCAGGAACTCTCCGTGAAATTCGGAATGCTTCTGAAAAAACTCAACGAAACTCCTGCCGACCCCGCACTTTATGGCAATATCAAGGAAATCTATCTGCAAAGAGCCAAAAATGCCGAACAGTTTTTTACTACTGAGGAGAATGCACAGATTGTGCAGCTCATCAATGCGATTCCGGACAGCAACGGCATGATTCACGGTGATTATCACACAAATAATGTCATGGTGCAGAATGACGGCGAACTGATTCTCATTGATATGGCAGATATCAGCCGAGGAAATGCCATTTATGATATTGGTGGTACATTCCTGACTATGTATTTAATGGGTATGAATGACCCGTCTATCACCCTGAAATTCATAGGAATTGAACATGAACTTGCACATCAGGTATGTAATATCATGCTTGCGACCTATTACAGCACTACAGACCAGAAGCAACTTGAACTCTATGGAAAAAGGTGTACGGCGTTCGCCTTCATGCGAATGGCAACGACCTTTGGGATTGGAAACGGAAGGGCAGACCAGTTTGCTGACGGCATAGTCACAGCGCTTCGTCAGCAGATGTTCCCGAATATAGAAAACTTCTGCAAGCTCCTCGCAATGCCTCTTTAAATAGCTGGAGTAGTCAAATGAAGCCAAATTCCATTCATAAGAAACAAGCAACTGTTTTCCTGATTGTATTGTTGGTTCTGGGGAGCATACTTCTGCTCATTTTGCATAGAAATCAAAGCAATCAGGCGAACGATAACACGAACGAGGTACAAAAAACAATGTCAAAGATTCAGATTGAAACCGTCACAACCGATTTATTTTCAATGGACTATTTCCGGTTCGGAAAGGGAGAGAAAACACTTGTGATTCTTCCCGGACTCAGTGTACAGAGTGTGATGGGTTCAGCAGATGCAGTAGCGGCTGCCTATCAGTCACTGACGGATGATTTTACGGTTTATCTGTTTGACCGCCGAAAAGAATTGCCGGATTCTTATTCTGTGAAAGATATGGCAAATGATACTGATATAGCAATCCGTGCCATAAGACTGGAAAATATTTGTCTGTTCGGTGCATCACAGGGCGGTATGATTGCCATGCAAATCGCTGCTGATGACCCTGCTCTTGTGGAAAAACTGGTGCTTGCATCTACAACTTCCTGTATGACAGAGCAGCGATTTCAGGTGATAGATACATGGATTGGGCTGGCGCAGACCGGTGACAGGGAAGCACTGTACCTGTCATTCGGCGAAGCACTCTATCCGCAGGAACTGTTTGAGCAATCCAGAGAAATGCTGACCGAAGTTGCAAAGACCGTAACAGATGAAGAACTGGTACGCTTTACTATTCTTGCAGAAGGCATGAGAGATTTTGATATAACAGATAATCTGGAGCAAATTTCCTGCCCTGTGTTTGCAGTCGGCTCAAAAGATGACAAGGTACTGGGTGCTGATGCCTCCATACAGATTGCTGAGCAAATGCAAGAACATACGGATTTTGAGTATTTCCTGTATGACAATTACGGACACGCACTGTATGATACTGCCCCCGATTTTCAGGAACGAATGCTGCAATTTCTGACAGCAGAATAAAAACAGAAAAATACGATTAAATTAACAGGCGGAATCGCCCCAAACGACTTCGCCTGACTGCTCTGTGAATTTGTGTTATCATCTTATTATCAATAAGAAATTCGCAGTAAAGTACATTTTTGTAAAGGGGGAAAATATGACTATGCAGGAAACAAAACCGCTTATATTATTGGAGAAATACCGTTCACTTCTCATCTCAGCGATGATAGTTGAATCTGTGACCTTTATCGTATCGCTGACTGATTCGCTTGTTGCTGCCAACTGTATAGGTTCAGATGCACTGTCCTCTGTTGGTCTGTTCTCACCGTTTTTCTCAATCTGTACCTTTGTAACAGCTGTAGTAAACTCAGGAACGATGATGCTTTTTTCTGCTGATATCGGAAGATTTGACAAAAAACAAGCTACCGTTCATTTTAGTCAGGGATGCATTACAGCAGTAATTTTTGGTGTTCTGCTTACGGCGATAGTCTTCCTGATAAAACCACTGTTTGTTTCGAGCTTATCCATCACACCTGAAATTGAGTCATATCTCAGCAGCTACTATAGCGTTGCCACTTTGTATTTCTTGTTTGCACCCATCGGCTGTCTGTTGGATAATGCCATAGTTGCTGATGGTGGCGAAAAACTCTCAGTGGCTGCGAATACTATACAAATCGTGGAAAATGTATTGCTTTCATTTCTTCTTGCAAAACCGTTCGGGATAGTGGGTATCGCTGCTGCAACCGTAGGTTGCAAAGCTGTTTTTATTTTGCTTGTAAGTATTTGGTTCTTTACCAAGAAAAATACTCTCCGTTTTGTATGGCATTTTTCATTCAAAGACTTGGGGGAAATGTTCTCGAAAGGCATTGTTAGAGCTTCGACCTATGCATTAACAGCATTGATGATGTGGCTGCTAAACAGATTCGTACTGGAACATTACAATATTACCACTTTTCAGATATGGGTCATCGCTCAGAAGATACTTGGACTGTCAACTATCTTTGAAGGTTTTTCTCTTACTCTCCGACCAATCATCAGCACTTTGCAGAGTGAAAACAACACCAAGGCAATGCGAGCCATTACTTTACGTCTGCTGAGTGACCTAGTCATGATTGGTGTACTTTGTACAACCATAATATTCTGCTTTACAGCACAGTTGCTTCATATCTATGGAATAAAAGACGGGGAAGCTTTTGAACAGGGAATCAATGCCCTGCGCATAATGAGCATTACTATCGTATTCGGAGCGCAGGCGGTAATGTTTTTTATTTACTATTTTCTGATTGACAAGCCAATTCTTTCACTGATGGTAGGATTTCTAAAGGACCTTATTTGCCCTGTAGGACTGATATATCTGTTGGAATCATTCCATAAAGGAGACTCAATATGCTTTGGATGGGACTTGCGGCATCAAATCTGCTTTGTATGAGCGTGACAGCTGTTATAGTTTTATTGCGTTACAGCAGGAGTATGTTTCCATTGCTGCTACCGAGAGAACATGATTCTCATATACATATCTATGCCTTTGATATAACACCAGATAATATTTCTCTTATGTCAGAAACAGCAGGAAGCACGCTGCAAAAAGAAGGCTTCTCAACACGCCTTCAAATTCTTACTGGTATATGTATAGAGGATATGTTGAATCTTGTAATCGAACGAAACAGAGATACAACAAATTCTTTGTCTGCGGAGTGTACTATTATTGCAGAGGACACAGGAGTAAGGGTTGTAATGCGTGACAACGGTAGACATTTTGACGTTACTGATGAGGAGATGTCTGAATACTCTTTTACAAAATTTACCGTGGACAGAATGCTTGCCACCACAGAACACAATGCTTATATTACCACTACGGGATATAATCGAAATGAACTGGTGTTTGTCGAAAAATCTGGTCATAAGAACGGATGATAGAATAATGTCTTCCTTGCAGTAAAAAACAGGTAGTAAACTTTTATCAAAGATTAGCAAGAAAACCCCCGCCTCTTAGGCGGGGGATGAATTGCGTCCCACCTATTGACAAAAGTCTCCAAATATGAGATAATAAAAGTAGAATCCTGAAAGGCGGTGAGAAGATGGCAAATAAGGCATATCAATTTCGGATATATCCCACAGAAGACCAAAAACTTCTGTTTGCAAAGACATTCGGCTGTGTCAGACTGGTATACAACTACTATCTGGAACAGAAAATCAAACTGTATCAGAAAGAAAAAAAGAACTTTACCTATACAAAATGTTCCAATGATATGACAGAACTGAAAAAAACAGAAGACTATCTGTTTTTGTCAGATGTGGACAGTATTGCCTTGCAGCAGTCGCTCCGCCATCTCGAAGATGCCTTTCATAATTTTTTCAGCCGTTCGGCAAGCGGATTTCCAAAATTCAAGTCCAAACGAAAAAGCCGAAAATCTTATACAACCGTATCTGTAAACGGCAATATTTCTTTAGAAAATGGATATTTGAAACTGCCGAAAGCAGGGCTTGTCAAAGTCAGACAGCACAGACAAATCCCTGATAGCTGGAAATTAAAGTCAGTGAC
>JAZAUD010000087.1:0-6850 GCA_036373775.1 Oscillospiraceae bacterium
CACAAAGAATTTTATCATTACTATTTTCCTTTTTCTTTTTAATCTATTATAACATATTTTGTTTAATTTTTATGTAATTTTACGTCGCTTTGTTATAAATATTATGCACTTTAACAAAAAATGAAAGCCGATACGGACATTCAGAAATCATCTGAATGCTCATATCGGCTGAACTCACATTCGGCTCAACTCACTTGGAGCTTACAACGTTATATCATTATTTGTCATTGTTTTCTGTATTTTATACAAGGTATCCAACAAATAAGAAACAGGTACATTTTCATATTCGTCTTTCTTTCCACGTTTAATAGAAATTGCAGGTTCACCACGTTCATTTCTGCAAAGCTGTCCGAGTTTGATATGTAGCTGAGGTGTTGTGATAAATTCTCCTTCGTTCATGTATAACCTCCTGATTATATTCCTTTGTTAGCTTAACGGCTTACTTTGTGCGTTTAAGAAAAGCGGACACAATATCCGCTGTTCTCTAAAATCATGATGAAACCCTGATTTTTTCATTCATTTTATCCAAGACACCTAATGTACGCAGACGGTTTGCAGCTGCTTCATTTGAAACATTAAAAATAGATTCCATTTCAGACACTGCACTGAAAAAACCTGCACGGGTATAGCCACAATCATCCACAATTTCCAAAACAAGCGTTTTAGGCATCAGAAAAGAACCGGAGAACTGATTCGCCTGCCATTCAAGCCAGTCTGAGTCAGTTTGCAGTCTGCACTTCTTTGTTCCCAGCAAATCCATACGCTTACACTGCATAATTTCTTCATCAATACCAAACTGCTCACAGAATTGGTGTTGTCTAAGAAAATACGGTCGGTGGAAAATGAGATGCCCACACTCATGCCCTGCTGTGAAACGATAACGATGCTCCTGATTCGTTTCTTCAATAAGCCGGGTATCAAAAATAACTGTGTTTGCTTTTGCACTGAAATATTCCGCTTTATTTTTATAAGGATTGAAAACCGGTATACGGTTAGTGTCCAGAAAAACGGTCATTCCCAGGTATATCATGTTATTGGAAAGATACTGATAATCCGGTGTTGCACGAAGATATTCTTCAAGAAAGCCGTCTATATCAATAGCAGCCGGACTCCTGAATACACCGGGCTGATAATCCCAAAGAAAACATTCAGCAATCTCATCAATTTTGTTCCTGCTTAAAACCGGAAGAGATTTGTGGTCAGTTTTGAAATTAGGTTTATACATGGACTGACAATCATCCTTTCTGTTTTTTCAGTTCCTCCACAAAACGCTGCCATTCTTTCTCACCTGCATCCAGATCACGGGCTGTGCGAAGTGCAGCAGACACATAATCCCGATCCATGATATATTCCGGAAGATCGGGAGCTACCGTTTTTCTTTGTCTGCCTGCAAGATTCAGCATTGTCTGGTAGTCCTCTTCTGACAAACTAAGAAACTCTTTCAGCATAACCAGCCTGTCCATATCAAGAGAATTGCGCCGCCCCTTTTCGACATCACTGAGGAACGGAGCTGAAACACTCAGCATCTCAGCCATTCGCCGCAGGGTGATACCTTTATCCTGCCGTTTGTTTTGGAGAAACTCTCCGAAGTTATATTCATTCCTATTCATACCATTCACCTTTACCACACATTATTCTCGCCTGCATTACACTATTATTTTACTTTTTATCATTATACTATTTATCTTATACACTAATTTTACTTTCACAGGTCTTATTCATCATATTAAAACTGGTGAACATACTTCGCTTATTAGCTGTTGTGCTTACAAGCTATAATGTAATTATAGCATATCTTTCAAAATTTGTCAAGCCCCTTTTTGAAAAAATATTTAACCGCTTTGCAAAAAATTCAAAATGGAAAACACATCAGGAAACATTCACAAAAAATGCTTGCAAAAATATGAGATTTATGGTATAATGATTTACAGATATTACTTTAGCATTCGGAGGTATTGCATGATTACAGGTGTAATTAAAAATAAGATTGATAAGATTTGGACGGATATATGGGCTGGCGGTATCACCAATCCGCTGACTGTCATTGAACAGCTTACATATCTGATGTTTATACGCTCCCTTGATGAAAAAGAGCTTGAAAATGAGGAATTTGCCAACATGACGGGAGATACTGCTGATTTCATCTTTCCTCAGTCGGAAATCGGGCAGGCTATGCGGTGGAGCAAATTCAAGGACAAAGATAACCGTGAAATATTTGACCTCATTTCACAGCGTGTCTTTCCTGCAATTAAAAAAATGAAATACGGAAAGCTTCCTGATTTCGATGAAAAAGGCGAACTGATTGAAATTCCTGACCGTGAAGAAGGCGGACAGATACAGTCGGCATTTTCACGCTATATGGACAGTGCTGTGTTTGTGATTCCGAATCCGCAGGTATTGCAGAGAATTATCACAGGACTGGAAGATTTGTATACACATGATATTGCTGACCTTGATATGCAGGGAGATTTATACGAGTATATGCTCAATAAGCTGAACAACTCAGGAACGAATGGTCAGTTCCGTACTCCAAAACATATCCGTGAAATGATGGTGGAGCTTGTCGCTCCTGCTCCCGATGACCTGATATGTGACCCTGCCTGCGGTACTGCCGGATTTCTGGTTTCTGCGGCTGAATATATCCGCAAGCACTACGAAAACACAATGACCCAAGAACAGTGGGAAAACTTCTCAAACAAAACATTTACAGGTTATGATACTGACCACACGATGCTCCGCATTTCGGCTATGAATTTGATGCTTCACTCTATTACAAATCCTGATATTGACTATAAGGACAGCGTTTCCAAACAGAACAATGTCAGCGGAAAATATACTGTCTGCCTTGCAAATCCGCCGTTTAAGGGTACTGTCGATACGGAAAGTATTCATGATAATCTGAAAGCTGTCACCAATACCAAAAAGACAGAACTGCTCTTTCTTGCACTGTTTCTGCGGTTATTGCAGAAAGGCGGTCGCTGTGCGTGTATCGTTCCTGATGGTGTGCTGTTCGGTTCGTCAAAGGCTCACAAGGCAATCAGAAAAGAACTGATTGAAAATCATCAACTGAAAGCCGTGATTTCCATGCCGTCCGGTGTTTTCAAGCCTTATGCAGGCGTTTCTACAGCGGTGCTTGTGTTCGTCAAGACCGATGCAGGCGGAACAGAAAATGTCTGGTTTTACGATATGAAAGCAGACGGTTTTTCGCTTGATGACAAGCGTTCCCAAGTCGCTGAAAATGATATTCCTGATATTATTCAGCGTTTCCACAATCTTGACGGCGAAAAAGACAGAAAACGCACAGAACAGAGCTTTTTCGTTCCGAAACAGGAAATTATTGATAATGATTATGATTTATCTATCAATAAATATAAGAAAACAGAATATGTCGCTGTGGAGTATCCGCCGACTGAGGAAATTATGGCGGAACTGGAAAGCCTGAACGAACAGGTAGCCATTGAAATGGCAGAGCTGAAAGAAATGCTCAAAAAATAAAATGAAAGGAAAACAAACCCGCACAAATTCGGGTTTGAAGATGTAAATATGGATATGTTACTGCTTGAGGACTGCTGTGATATACTTGATTCACAGCGAGTTCCTATTACAGCAGCCGATAGAGCAAAAGGCGAATATCCTTATTATGGTGCTAACGGCATACAGGATTATGTAGCTGATTATATCTTTGACGATGAATTAGTATTACTTGCTGAGGACGGCGGGAATTTTGGTTCTAAAGAACGCCCTATTGCTTACAAAGTATCGGGAAAATGCTGGGTAAACAATCACGCTCATGTCTTGAAACCGAAAGCTGAAATAGATGTTGATTATTTATGCTATTCGTTAATGTTCTATAATACTGATGGATTGGTAAATGGTGCAACAAGACAAAAATTGACACAGGCGACCATGCGTAAGATGCTGATTCCGAAAAGAAGTCTCGAAGAACAGAAAACAATTGTCAATAAATTGGCGATTACACAATCCATCATCACCCACCGCAAGCAGCAGCTCTTGAAGCTGGACGAACTCGTTAAAGCCCGATTTGTGGAGATGTTTGGAACTATGCCGTCAAATGAAAAAGAGTGGAAAGTTAGGAAAATTCGAGATATAGTTAGCGATGTACGTTATGGGTCAAGCCGCAAAGCTGCCGAGGGCAATAGCGGAAAATACCCGTATTTAAGAATGAATAACATAACCTATGGCGGAGAACTTGATTTATCCGATACAAAAACAATTGATATTCCGGAAAATGAGTTGTCTAAATGTTCTGTTAAGCGTGGAGATGTTCTGTTTAATCGAACTAACAGCAGAGAATTAGTGGGAAAAACCTGTGTTTATAATCGTGATGAGCTAATGGTATTAGCTGGTTTTATAATTCGTGTTCGTGTAAATGAAATGGTTATACCTGAATTTTTGTCAAGTTTTTTAAATACAGATTTTTCAAAAAGAATGCTGTTTGATATGTGCAAAGAAGCGATTGGTCAAGCAAATATCAATGCTCAAGAATTGCAAAACATTTCAATTTATATTCCACCAATCGAACTTCAAAACCAATTCGCTACTTTTGCCGAAAAAATTAACAAATCAAAATTTCTGAATGAGAACGTAACTCGCTTACTAAGGAGAGTGAAATTATATGACCAATTTTGAATTTTTAAGCAGTATTCCCGAATATGCGCTGTTTTCGAGTGCAACAATTGAAGCAGAAAAAGTCTATTCCACCTCTCCTGCAATGTGTGCAGTTGGCTGTCGAAAAGCACTGGAATTGGCTGTAAAATGGGTATATTCTGCTGACAGAACTATCACAATGCCCTACAAGGACAATTTGCAGTCGCTGATACATGAACCCTCTTTCCGATTTGCATTGGATTCACAAACATGGGGAAAGCTGCCGTTTATCATCAAACTGGGGAATCTGTCAGTACACACCGAAAAAATGGTTAATCCGGCAGATGCACTGCTTTCGCTTGAAAGCCTGTTTGAATTTATTGAATGGATTGACTATTGCTATGGTGCAGATTATGAAGAACGCCACTTTGATACTGCCCTGATTCCAACAGAAAAAATCGTCATTGATACAAAGAAAATCAAAGAACAGGAGTCTCTCATAGAGCAGAAAGACAGCGAAATTAAGGCATTGCAGGCTAAAATTGCAGCAATGTCTGCTATACTCACATCTGAAAAAGAAGAAAAGCAGGAGAAGCGTACTTTTGTTCCTGCTGACCTTTCTGAGTTCAAAACCCGCAAGATATATATTGATGTTGACCTGAAATCAATGGGCTGGAAGTTTGACGGAGCAGATGCCGATGTATGGGAGGAATATCCTGTCACAGGTATGCCGAATGCTACCGGTGAGGGCTTTGTGGACTATGTTCTGTTTGGAAAAGATGGTCTTCCGCTTGCTGTCATTGAGGCGAAACGCTCCGGCAAAGACCCGAATATCGGCAGAAAGCAGGCTGTATTATATGCAGACTGCTTAGAAAAGAAATTCGGACGAAGACCGATGATGTTCACTTCAAATGGTTTTGAAACTTATTTCTGGGATGATAAGTCAGCACCACAAAGAAAAGTCAGCGGATTTTTTACGAAATCGGACCTTGAAAAGCTGATGAACCGCAGGGATTCCCACAAAAAGCTGAAAAATATAGCAATTGATGAAAAAATTACAGACCGCTATTATCAGATTGAAGCAATCAGGGCTGTCTGTGAGCATTTCGAGGAAGGTTTCCGAAAGGCTCTCATTGTCATGGCGACCGGAACAGGCAAGACCCGAACAGCATCCAGCCTGACAGATGTTCTGAGCCGTGGAAATCATATCACAAATATTTTATTTCTTGCTGACAGAACCGCACTTGTCAGGCAGGCAAAGGACGATTTCAAGAACTATCTGCCGGATATGTCACTCTGTAATTTGTGCAGTAATAAGGACGATAAGAACGCAAGAATTATTTTCTCAACTTATCCTACTATTCTAAATGCAATTGACAACACGAAAACGAAAGACGGGATTCCGCTGTTTTCTCCTGCACATTTTGACTTGATTATCACAGATGAAAGCCACAGAAGCATTTTCAAGAAATACAGGGCTATTTTTGAATATTTTGATTCTCTTGTGGTTGGTCTGACAGCTACACCTAAAATGGACGTTGACCGCAATACATACGACTTTTTTGAAGTTGAAAACGGCATTCCGACTTATGCATATGACTATGAAACTGCGGTTTATAAAGACCACTACCTTGTGCCTTACTATAACTATGAGGTAAAAACTAAATTTCTTGAAGAGGGCATTACTTATGATGAACTTTCAGAGGAAGATAAATGCCGGTATGAAGAAGATTTTGCAGAAGATGGCTATATTCCTGACTTTATTCCCTCTGAAAAGCTGAATCAGTTCATATTCAATGAAATCACTGCTGACACAGTTTTGCAGGATTTAATGGAGCGTGGCATCAAGGTTGAAGGCGGTGACAGGCTCGGAAAAACGATTATTTTCGCACAAAACAAGGAACACGCTGAGTTTATTGTTCAGCGTTTCAACAAGCTTTACCCGAAATATAACGGAACATTTGCACAGCGTATCACCTGTGATGACAGCTATGCACAGACAGTTATTGACGACTTTAAGCAGAAAGAGATGCCTGTAATCGCTGTTTCTGTCGATATGATGGACACAGGTGTTGATATTCCGTCCTGCGTGAATCTTGTATTTTTCAAGAAAGTACGTTCAAAAACGAAGTTCTGGCAGATGATTGGCAGAGGCACAAGACTTTGCAAAGGGCTTTCCTGCACCGATGGCATTGACGGTGAATACACAGATAAGAAGCGTTTTCTTATTTTCGATTACTGC
>JAZAUD010000088.1:0-6709 GCA_036373775.1 Oscillospiraceae bacterium
CGTCATTGAGTCAGTCAATGATTTCCTGAAAAATGTCTGTGATATTGAGCATTCCAGACATCGGAGCATCACTAATTTTCTCGTCAATCTTGTATCTGCACTGGCTGCTTATTCTTTTTTGCCTAAAAAGCCTTCTATTCATTTCCATTCCGATATGCTGCTGAAGGGCATTTTATGCCTTGTTGACTAATTTTTTCTGTCGAACTCACGTTTTTATAAATTCTTCCCACTCACTTTCAGGATGTACAACACACCATACCAATCTCTGTAATAATGCACCATCATTGTTGTAATTACTTATAAGGGTATTCCAGTTACTATTGAGTGTGTTTGCGCTTTTGGTGGTTAATCCACTTGCAACAGTTTCCTCAATCGCAGGGGTGATGTAGTTGCCTCTCATGTTGTTTCTTACAAATCTTTTGATTGCCGTTTCTTCTATGAGCAGTTTCATCAGTCTGGATTTTGCTTCATCAGTAAGAGTTACTTCTGTAACTCCTTCATTTGCAGTTCCAACATTAAATGGCTTTGTATAACCAGTAAATTCGGACAGCTTCACCCGTGTGAACACATCACCAGCTGATGCGGATGGAGTCTCTGCCTTTGCATCCATACAAAATGCCCATCCACCGATTTTTTCTCCGTCAGAACGGGTAATAATATTCTTTTTCTTGTAGCCACTGATTGTATAGGTATAGTTTTCCTCTGTCTCTGCAACCGCCGGAATTGCCGTCCCAAACGGTAGCACAATGAACCAGATTGTCAGCAACATTGCAATCCAAAAAGCTTCGAACCGCTGTGCATTGGTTTTTGTCTTCATAAATAGCCTCCTTTTTTTTAAGTCTTCATTACAGTCTCTTTTCATTTTGTTACTTCAAATCACTAAAATTTAACAAAAAATCCAGCAGTCATGGTACATGGGGTCACCCTCCTCTCAATATGTGAAAACGTCTCAAAAATCGAACTAAAATACAAAACTATTATACCATTTTTTGTCAATTCGAAATTGTGTATTTTGTATCATTTCATAAACAATTAGTGGGGGGGTTGTTAATATTGCACAAATACTAATCGTTATCGGATTTTCTTTGTTCATTGTCACATCAACGTGACTAAAATTAATTGAGGCTGCTGCACTGCTCTGTGCAACAGCCTCTTGTTCTTATTGTAACAGTTTCTTTTTCAGCAACGCAAGGTCAATGACATTCACAACGCCGTCACCGTTCATATCAGCATTTTTCCAGCTTTTCACAGTGTCCTTTTTGTGAAGATGCTTCTGGAGCAACACAACGTCTGAAACATTCACTGTTCCTTCTGCATTGACATCTCCCAGCAGAGAACCAGTATTTCCGGAAGAGGACTTGACAAGGACGGTATAATTCACACATCCCGAACTTTGTCCATTTGTGCCGAGGGTTACGGTATCACCAGCAGAAACGACTTTAGAGTATATTGTAAATGTGACATCATTGGAGGATACAGCAGTTAAATTGGTTTTGGTGTAGTCGTTCAGCCAAGCGGGAGCAGTTGTGACACGGCTATCCATGAGAATATAAACTGTTTCATTTGCTCCGGCGGTGAAAGTCGCAAGCTGTGCATCCAAATTCTTAGAGTCGCAGGCTGTACGGACAGCGGTTGTATTCTGCAATTCCGTGGGGAGCTGAGTCAATGTCACTTCTCTGTCACCATAGACAAGGCTTCCGGTTGTTGCATTTTCTGCAATTGTCCAGTCATGGAAACTTTCGCAGTCATTCACCTGCAAATTCTTGACAAGGGCATTTCCAGCCAAAGGCGCAGGCTTTACCATAGCGGTATAATTCACCAGATTATATGCTCCGCCATTCGTGCCGAGTGTGACGGTTTCACCCTTTTTAAATTGTTTGGTGTAGAAATTGAATGTTACATCATTGGAAGTGGTAGCTGTCAAATTGGTTTTCGTGTAACTGCTGAGCCATGCCGGAATATTCTCCTGTCTTGCATCCATGGCAATGTATACAACCAGATTTTCACCAGCGGTGAAAGTTGCTAAATCCGCATCAACATTCTTGGAATTGCAAGCGGTCAGAATGGCTTCTGAACCAATCAATTCCGCAGGAAGTGCCGTATAGGTGAAATCTCTGTCTCCAAATACTGCATCATTTGCAATCAGGCTTGTGTCAATGTTCCAATTCAAATAGTTTGCGGTATCCTTTACAAGCATATCCTGAATCAGATTTCCGTCAACAGGGTCAACCTTGATGACGAGTTTCCATTTCTGGTCATTCTTCCCATTGCAAGCCCATTGAATAGCGTTTGCACCGGATTCCTTGGAAGCACTCAAAACACCGATACAGCTTTCATCATTTGTATTCTTTGTGCAAATGGTGTAAGAACCATCGCCATTATCCACGAATTTGAATAACTGTGCATCATTCTGTGTATCTGTGTAAAGGTGAATGTTTGTGCCGTTGTCGGCTTTGCCATAGTCCAAATCAAGGAGGTAGGTCTTTCCGTCGCCTGTTTCGCTATAAAGACGATAGTAACCATTTCCAGCATCTTCCAATGTCCAGCCGGTCAGACCGTCCGCCAACTGAACAACATTATTATCAGAGGTATCAACTGCCATATAAAGACCACTGTTGACGTTCTGAATCATGTACTTATGAGCGGTGTCAATGGTTGCACCAGCCTTACCAGCAGGAGCGACACCATTTCCATTGACGGTGCAGGTAGGACGTGCCGGAATATCATAGCCAGTTCCAAGGAAAAAGCTGGTATGCGGTGGCTGGTTGTAGGCTGTCTGCTGTGCGGAAACTTGCGTTCTGTATTGTGGGTCATGCATCAAGCATTGAATTCTATAATCTGTGTCATAATCCGTGCAATAAATTCTGATTGCATCTCCACTTGCTTTGCGGACAATCAATTCTTCTCGCCAGTCGCCGAAAATATCAGCAGAAAGGCAGGGCGTTCCCTTGGTAGTGTTGCAGGTGTAGAAACCGTCAGTTACCAGTAAATTTGTGATGGTCGTCTTTCCGGCTTCTCCGGTCATTTTGCTGATGGTTGCAGGAGAATCGGTGTAGCCGTCCAGAATTTCACGCTCTAAATCTCCGTCCCAATAGGTCAGGAAGTTGATAGCCGGACGACGGCAATTCAATGTATTTCCCTTTGCATCCTTGACGGGCATAGAATTGTCTGATTCTTTATTACCCCAAAGTTCAGCTCCGGCATTGCCAGCCCAAACATTATCAGCACAACATCTTCCTGTATCGCCTGCGCCGTTATTGTGGAAAATAATTTTTTTCTGGTCGCAGTCTACGAGGGTAACACCATAGCCGGATTTTTTCTCTTCATGACAAATCCACAGCTCCATTCCGGAGTTAGTCGGGTCAAGGTCGCCTAAATGGAGTGCATCGCCGTGACCTTGTTTCGTGGTATAGTAGAGTTTTCCGTTATCATCAATGATAGCTGCACCGGTAACGATTTCTTGTTTTCCGTCTCCGTCCACGTCGGCAGCCATGGAATTATGATTCCCGTCTCCGTAGGCATTGCTGGAAGAATTGGAATTTCCGGAATCATAAGCCCACATCTTGACAAGCTTTTTATTTTCAACTTTGTAGGCAGTCGCTGTGAGTCGGGTATAATATCCACGTCCAGTGACTACGCACGGATGAACACCATCCAAATAAGCGGTAGTTCCCCAGAAACGGTCAACACGGTTGCCATAGCTGTCACCCCATACGCTGACTGTTCCTCTGGCTGGCTCGTAGTTCACGGTATCCAATGCCGCACCTGTTGCACCATCAAAGAGAGTATAATATTCATTGCCACTCAAAACATAACCGTTGGAATTACGATAATCCTTCGAACCATCACCGATTGTCTTACCAACACCGTCAACAGTACCGTCAGCAGTTTTGCAGGTCATTTCTGCCTTTCCGTCAAGGTCAAAGTCTGCAACAAAGAACTGTGTATAATGCGCACCAGCTCGGATATTCACACCTAAATCAATGCGCCATAACTTCTTACCGTCCAACTTATAGCAGTCAATATATACCTTGTCGGTCTTGCCTTTTTGTGAATTGTCCTTTGAGTTGTTCGGGTCCCATTTCACAAACAGTTCATAAACACCGTCACCATCTACGTCACCAACAGACATATCATTTGGCGTATAAATAGAACCGGGTCTATCCAGCTTGATGTCGTAATAAGTGGTACTGGACTTTAATTGACAGGTATCACTTGAAATGAGGCTGTTTCCGTTGTAACATTCTACCTTATAATTAGAATTGGCTGAACCGCTTTTATCCAAAAAACAGGTTGCACCATTGGCTTTTTCCGTGCTGGTATAAATCAGCGTGTTATCACGATAAAGCTTGAAAACGGCATTATCTGGGTCAGATGCTAAAAATCGCCAACTGACAAGCATTCCTGAACCTGTTCCCACTGCATTGATACCCCTGTCAAGATATTCTACAATTGGACTGGTTGCAGCGTTTGCAGTCATAACCGTTGGAGAAGATACCGGAAGTACTCCGCTCCAAAGTGACAGGCACATGACACCCGAAAGCACAGAAGCACACCATTTTTTCTTATTCATATTCAAATCCCCCTTGTTAATTTGTTTATCTATTTAATTATAAAACAATATTTTAAACATATTGTATCACAATTATATCAATTTGTCAATTGCAGAATATGAACAATTTGTTGCAAAATTTACCTTTTCAGGCTTGTTTTTTCTTGACAATGCATTCTGTGATTCCAGTTAAAACAAGTTCTTCCTGTTGGTTGTAAACTTTGATTGTCAATTCAGCAAGACCATTTTTGGGATTACGTTCCGTCAGCTTTGTGATTTCAGCAATGCCTGACAACGTATCCTCTGCAAAGACGGGTTTGAACCATTCCACTTTTTGGGAAGTACCTGCAAGCAACTCCCCACCAAAAAAATCTTGTTCCAGATATTTTGCCCAAACTACGAGAAAACTCATCATTCCAGCAGAGATAATTTGTCCAAATGGTGTTGTTTTGGCATACTCTTCATTGGTGTGAAGCGGTACATTGTCATATTTCTGAGAAAATGCAATCATTTCCTCTTTCTCAATTTTAACTGCTTCTGTCCGCACTTTCATGCCGACTTGTAATTCTTCAAAATACATATTGACCTCCGTTTAACATATTAAGGTATTTGAATATCTGTGTTTATTTATATCCATTGATATTATAGCATTTTTTCTTATATCTGTCAATTATCACAAAATAACTATGTTTAGATTGGAATTTGACAACCAGTAAAATTTATGATATAATAAATTGTATTCGGCTAGTAATTATACATTTGAGGTGAAAAAATGAATCAGACAGCTATCAAAAATTTTGCAGTTTCCGCCAGAGTGATGTTAATTGAGGCAGTAACCCAAAAAGCCTATGAATATGAAGTGACACAAAATGGCAAAAATGACCCTTTTCAGGAGTCCGTCAATGGCAAATCTTTGACAGACATCGAAAAACAACAACGTACCCAATTGATTGAAGAAATTGAATTGCATGGATTTGCTGAAATAATGGAAGAAGTAGCATATACTTGGTTTAATCGCTTCATAGCCCTGCGCTTCATGGAAGTGAATGATTATATCCCATCTCATACGAGAGTATTCACGGATGAAAATGGCGAATTCAAGCCGGAAATCCTTTCAAATGCCCTTCATGTGGAAATTAAGGGAATTAACAAAAATAGGATACTGGAATTGTTAGAGCATCAGAAAAACGAATTACTATATCAATATTTATTATTAGCACAGTGCAATGAATTACATGAAGGTTTACCCGAAATCTTCGAAAGAATCGGCGGTTGGACGGAATTATTATTTCCGTCAAATTTGCTCCATTCAGATAGCATCATTGCCAATATGGTGAATTCCATCCCTGAAGAAGACTGGAAGGAAGAAGTGCAGATTATTGGTTGGTTGTACCAATACTATAATACCCAACCCAAAGAAAAAGTGTTTGCTGATTTAAAGCGGAATATTAAAATTTCTTCATTTGATATTCCATGTGCAACACAGCTTTTCACACCGGATTGGATTGTCCGCTATATGGTGGATAATTCCCTTGGCAGAATCTGGATAGAGGGGCATGAAAACTCCGGAATCAAGCCATTTCTGGAATATTACCTAAAAGAAGCCGAACAGGAAGAATCCATGCAATTGGAACTTGCCAAAATTCGCTCTCAATACCGTAATATTCGCCCTGAACAAATCAAATTTTTTGACCCTTGCATGGGTTCAGGGCATATTTTGGTATATGCATTTGATGTATTGTTGCAGATTTACATTTCATGTGGCTACAGCGAAAGAGAAGCCGTCAAGTTGATTTTACGGTACAATTTGTATGGGCTGGACATTGACCGCAGAGCCTACCAGTTAGCCTATTTCGCCTTGATGATGAAAGCAAGAAAATACAACCGTCGCATTCTGTCGCCTGAAAATCAGCCTAATTTAGCCAATTTTGCTGATACCATGGGAGTAGATACTTTGAAAATTCCAGAGAAATGGAACAATTTCGTGAAGCAGTTCGAATTTGCGGATACTTATGGTTCATTGATGGATGTCACCGCCGAAAATGGGATTGATGATTTATTGCAGGAATCATTTGGAAAAAATCAGCGGAAAATTGATATGATGGTCAAAATTTATCATATCATGAATCAAAAATATGATATTGTTTGTACCAATCC
>JAZAUD010000089.1:0-6699 GCA_036373775.1 Oscillospiraceae bacterium
CAGATAAAATACAGCCCCTGTGGCAATTGCAAAAAACAAAATGAAAATATCCGTTGTTGTGAAAAGACTTTTCAGCAAAGTCAGAATAAACTGAATGAATTCCACATCATTACCCCCTTATGAGTTTTTCGGCTTTGCTTTTTTCTTTTTGGGCTGTTCTTCTTTTCGGGCTTCTTTGCGGATTTCGAAAGAATTCGGACGGAGATAAACCGGTGCTTTTTTGCGGTTCTGGTATTGCATATAAAAATACACACAAATGACAATATAAATCAGTCCAAACATAGAACTTAAAACAATTGCCCATGTCAACCAGCTCGTTTTTGGGAAATGCTTTGCCAATGCCAAATAATAACGGAATTTGGAAAGCTCTACAGAAGAAGTTGCTACTAAATTCAATGTTGCCAATTCCTCACCGGAATATTTCAAAGTGACTGTCCCTAATTTCTGCCCTTCTTTGACAGGTGCAGAAACGCTTTCCTCTAATTCCACATCCTGTGTAATGGAAATGACATCCGCCATATCATACCAGAGTGTTCCGAAAGATTTTTCAGGGCGCACTAATACATAATCCACACCCTCACCATTTTTGACGCTGATTTGTCCTAATTCTGTATTTTCACTTAAAATTGTACGGAAGGAAAAATGATAAAATACCCAATTGAATAAATTTTCTGCATCTTCCATATGGTAAAATTGCAGATTATCTTCTTTATCATTGAAAGGTGCTGCCAATAAAATGGCAAGGAAGTTATTTCCGTCTTTGGATGCTTCCACAATAATATTACGTCCCTGCTGTGTCAGATTTGCGGTTTTAATGCCCTTTGCTTCTTCCATATAGAATTCACTCGTTGGCTGAACCATTAAATTAGAATGCGCCCAAGTCCAACCCTCTTCATGTCTATCAAGATTGGGAGAATAGGGAGTGAATGCCGGAGAAGTTGCAATGGATTCAAATTTTCCGTTACTCATGGCATATTCCATAATCAAAGCCATATCGTTGGCGGTTGTTTTCTGTGCAACATCATAAATACCAGTGACATTGGTAAATTTGGTCTGTGTACAGCCCAAATCTGCGGCTTTATCGTTCATCATGGCAACAAAATTAGGAATACTGCCGTTCCCGAATTGATTTGCCAACGTGATTGCTGCTTCACTGGAAGAAGTCAGCATGATTGCATATAATAACTCCTCCACCGTGAAGGTATCCCCCTCTCTGAAATCTGCATAACGAATATCTTCCGGATAAGGGGTTTCAATATTGGTATACAAAGTCGGGTCAACCGTGATATGCATACTCAAATTCGGACAGTTTTCCAATACCACAATTGCTTCCATGATTTGCACCAATGCCCCCGGCATATATTGTGTATCTGCATTTTTCTGGTATAATACTTCTTTGGTATCCAGATTCAGCAAAATTGCAGCTGCACTATGCACTTCAAAGGATGAGGGGGTGAACATAATTGCCTTTGCGGTTGTATTCACACAAAAGCCAAAAACCATCACCACAGAAAGTAATACGGAAAAGATTTTTTTCATAAATAAATGCCTCCTGATTTTAAAATTGTTCTATACTCTTATTATACCAAAAAAAACAGATAATGCAAATACTTTTTTCAAAATTTCATGAAATTTGATAAAAAATTTCATAAAAAACAGTCGGTTTACGGAAAGATGTTCATTTTCATCCTTGACAGCCTTTAGCAGAGTATGCTATAATAAAGAAAAGTTATTTTTGTGGGGGGAAATAGTATGGTTTATGTCACTGGAGATATGCACGGCGAATTCGAACGTTTCAAGGCACGTGAACTTCGACAGCTGAAAAAAAATGATACATTGATAGTCTGCGGGGATTTTGGTTTTATTTGGGACGGAAGCAAACGAGAAAAGAATACTTTGAAAAAAATTGCATCACTTCCCTATCAGATTGCATTTGTAGACGGCTGTCATGAAAATTTTGATTTATTGCTGTCATATCCTGTCGAAAACTGGAACGGCGCACCAGTTCACCAAATCGCCAAAAATATTGTACACTTACAGCGAGGTTGTATTTACACCATTGAACAGCATACCTATTTTGCATTTGGTGGGGGACATAGCGGAGATATGGAATTTCGTGAGGAGGGTTGGTGGATTCAGGAACGCCCCACAAAACCAGAAATTCAGCTCGGCATTAAAAATCTTTCCATGTACGGGAATCAAATTGATTATGTGATTACCCACGAACCGCCCTCTTCTCTGAAAGATTGCCTGAAAATGGATATTGGCGAACGTTTAGAGGTCAATGCATTCTTTGAAGATATGATTAAGGCTTGCTTATATCGGAAATGGTTTTTCGGGAAATGCCATATCAATAAATACATTCCAGTGAAATTTTATGCAATGTTTGATGATGTTTTGCCTGTTACGGTGAAAAATACAGATATATAAGGGGGAATTCAATTGAAAATTGTCATTGTCCACGGACAAAATCACAAAGGCTCAACTTACCATGTGGCGCATACCTTAGCCGAAAAGCTGAACGGCACTATCACAGAATTTTTCCTGCCGAAGGATTTCGGCGCATTTTGTGTGGGCTGTACACAATGCTTTATGCAGTCAGAAACGAAATGCCCTCACTTTGCGAAACTGCAACCCATCACAAAAGCCATTGACGAGGCGGATGTCATTATTTTAGCTAGCCCTGTGTACGTCTATCATGCTACAGGTTCCATGAAAGCATGGTTAGACCATTACGGCTATCAATGGATGGTACACCGCCCGAAAGAAATCATGTTCGAAAAACAAGCCGTCTGTATTGCCACCACTGCCGGCGCAGGAACAAAAACCGCCACTGCGGATATGGCGGATAGTCTATTTTTCTGGGGTGTGGGGAAAGTTTACCGCTATGGTGTGAATGTCTTTGCTACTTCATGGAATCGAATCAAAGACGACAAGAAAACCAAAATTGAACACGACACCACTGTATTAGCCGGAAAAATCAAGAGAAATTACCGCCATGTCAAGCCCTCCCTGAAAACAAAAGCGTTTTTTCAGGTTGCGAAAATGGTCATCAGCAAAGATAAAAACTCTCCAGATTATCAGTATTGGAATCAAAAAGGCTGGTTCAGAAATTCCAAACCATGGGAAGATTGAAACGTTTGCAAAAAAGCCCCCGAAATGGGGGCTTTTGATATATCAGTTGTATTTTTTAAGTAACTGCTGTACCTTTTCATGGGGGTCAATGACCGTACTGATGGAAACATCATGGTTAATGGATGCAATGAAGTAAGCCACATATTTGGAAACGTCCACTTCATGAAACCAAGGTCTTGCAAGCAATTCAGGAGAACGATAGGTCAGATTTGTACCAAATACACCGTGAATATAGCCATCTGCAACCGCCTTGTCGAATTTCTCTAAACCATTGGTGAAAATGGCATAAGTTGCATAAGCAAAAATTCTTCTTGCGTTGCGCTTCTTGAGTTCGGAAGCCACGTCAAAAACGGATTCACCAGAGGAAATAATATCATCTGCAATGAAAATATCCTTTCCCTCTACACTGTTTCCAAGATATTCATGAGCCACAATCGGGTTACGACCATTGACAATGGTGGAATAGTCTCTTCTCTTGTAGAACATACCCAAATCCACACCCAATTCAGAAGCATAGAACATATTTCGATTGAGTGCGCCTTCATCAGGGCTAACTACCATGAAGCTTTCCTTTGTTGCATGGAAATCCTCAATGGACTTAAACATTGTTTTCAAAACCTGATAAGACGGAATGACATTATCAAAGCCCATGAGTGGGATAGCGTTGCTGACTCTGGGGTCATGTGCATCAAATGCCACGATATTTGCCACACCCATTGCCTGCAATTCCTGCAAAGCTACTGCACAATCCAAAGATTCACGGTAGTTTCTTCTGTGCTGTCTGCCACCGTAGAGAATTGGCATAATGACATTGATTCTGTGTGCTTTGCCGGATGCCGCCTGAATAATACGCTTCAAATCCTGAAAATGGTCATCAGGAGACATTGCATTTTTCTTTCCAAAATAATCATAAGTAACATTGTAGTTTCCCATATCGGTGATAATAAATAAATCTTTACCACGGATAGTAGACTTGATTAAGCCCTTAGCATCACCAGAAGAAAAGCGGGGGCATTCACTTTCAATCAAGAAAGAATCTGTCTGGAAACCGCCTTTATGCGCCCATTTTACCAGATAATCATTGATTTGTGCGCCGAGTTCTGTTGCACTGTTCATAGCAATCAAGCCCAAAGGTGCAACATTTGACTGATGGTCAAAAAGAATTTCACTGCTTGTATTCATACTGTTCATTCCCCCTGCTTATGGCAAGCAAGAGTTTACCTCCTTAAAATTATTTACAGAATTTTTCGATATACCGTTCAATGTCCTCTGCAATAATGTGTTTTGCCGTTTCTGGGTCTTCCACTTCATTGACAGCTGTCGTTTTATTTTCAAGTTCCTTGTAAACACTGAAAAAATGTCTCATTTCCTCGAAAATATGGGGTGGGAGTTCCTCAATGGAGTGATATGTATTATAGTTCGGGTCATCGAACGGAATCGCAATAATTTTATCATCATGTCTTCCACTGTCAATCATGCGAATGACTCCAATCGGGTAGCATCTTACCAAAGTCATTGGCAACAGCTCCTCTGAACAGAGTACCAGCACATCCAAGGGGTCTTCATCATCTGCATAAGTTCGGGGAATTAACCCATAATTCGCCGGATAATGCGTAGAAGTGTGTAAAATGCGGTCAAGTTTCATGAACCCTGTTTCCTTATCAAGTTCATATTTAATTTTACTGCCCTTTGGGATTTCGATAACCGCTACAAAATCCTCCGGACTAATGCGCTTTGGGCTGATATTGTGCCAAATATTCATTATCTATCCACCTCACAATGTTGTTATTGTTTTGTCACTGTTTTAAGTATACCCTATTTGACAGTGATTTGTCAAGGCTGTTCGCAAAATAAAACGAACTTTGGGGAATCTGATAAATTTGTACAAAAAAATTGTCTTTTTTATAGGCAAATAAGCAAATAGGGGGTATGGGGGAAAATTGCGCCCTCAGTGCGTTTTGCATTAGTTTTCAGCGAAACGTGCTGAGACTTCACGGCGCAATGTCCCCCATTTAAATAAGGGGTATGGGGGAAAATTGCACATTTCCCCATACCCCTTTTAACTTACTTATTTAAATATTTATCCATAATATGACAGAAATCGAAGGTTGCGAAATAGTCCGCCGGTGTTTCGGCACGGCGAATCATCTTCACAGAACCATCCTCACAAAGTAACAATTCCGCTGAACGCAGTTTACCATTATAGTTGTAACCCATGGAGAAACCGTGCGCACCTGCATCATGAATCACAAGCAAGTCCCCGATTTCGACAGGCGGAAGCATTCTGTCAATGGCGAACTTGTCATTATTTTCACAAAGTCCGCCGGTAACATCGCATTTGTAGGTACACGGCTCATGCTCCTTGCCAAGGACAGTAATATGATGATATGCCCCATACATTGCCGGACGCATCAAATTTGCTGCGCAGGCATCCACGCCCACATATTCTTTGTAGATGTGCTTTTTATGCAAGACACGTGTCACGAGTTCGCCATATGGAGCAAGCATGAATCTGCCCATTTCGGTGAAAAGTGCCACATCTCCCAAGCCATTGGGTACGAGAATTTCATCAAATACCTTGTGAACCCCTTCCCCAATTGCCAGAATATCATTTGGTGTCTGGTCGGGACGATATGCCACACCAACACCACCAGACAAATTGATGAATTGGATGTCTGCACCTGTTTCATTTTTCAAATCAACTGCAAGCTGAAACATCTGCTTGGCAAGTGTCGGGTAATATTCATTGGTAACGGTATTGGAAGCAAGAAAGGCATGAATTCCGAAATGCTTTGCGCCTTTTTTCATCAGCATTCTGAAACCTTCAAACATCTGTTCACGAGTGAAGCCATACTTTGCATCTTCGGGGCTATCCATGATTTCAGTGGAAATGGTAAACTTACCGCCAGCATTGAAACGACAGCAAATTGTCTCCGGAATGCCTGTCAGCTTTTCGAGATACTCAATGTGAGTAATGTCATCAAGGTTGATGTATGCACCCAATTGGTAGGCTAACTCATAATCCTTTGCAGGGGTGACATTGGAAGAAAACATAATATCACTGCCAGAAAATCCGCAGGCTTCAGACATTTGTAACTCTGTATAGCTGGAGCAATCCACTCCACAGCCTTCTTCTTTCATGATTTGCAAAATGAAAGGGTTCGGGGTAGCCTTGACAGCAAAATATTCCTTGTAACCCTTATTCCAAGCGAAAGCCTTTTGAACGAGACGAGCATTTTCACGAATGCCTTTTTCATCATAAATATGAAAAGGTGTCGGGTAGGTTTTGCAAATTTCCTCTGCTTGTTCTTTTGTAATAAAGGGAATTTTTTCCATTGGTAAACACTCCTTATTCCATAATATATTCACAATGATAATACCACATTTTCCGGCTTTCGTCAAGTCATTATCATCAGAAACTTAGTGACATCCTCCCCCGCCTATAGAGGCGGGGGCTTCCCCTCGCCGACAGGTTTGGTTCTCGCTCAATAACACTAATGTGCTAAGTATCAACGAGCTAACCCCGTGTGTCCCACGGTTTTATAATAGGTTTGTCTGTTATCG
>JAZAUD010000090.1:0-6568 GCA_036373775.1 Oscillospiraceae bacterium
CAGGGCTACAGCATTTACTTTTTCTCAATATATAGCCAATTATTAAAACGAAGAAATTTATGGCTAAAAATAGTGATAATTGAAGTGAATATTCATCACAGGCTAAAAAAGATGTTATTCGTAAAAATCCCAATTTTATGCGGTTAAATTCAAATTTCTTTTTATCAGGTAAACACTGTCCTTTTGCACAGTAGCATAAATTCGCCTTTTAGAAAAATATAGCTTAAAAAATAGCGATATATCGTTAAAAAGTAAATGCTGTGGCTCTGTGTCAAAAGAGAATAGCTGTTTTCCAAAGAATGCACATATCTGTCAAACTGAGTGACAATCAAGTATAATTTGATTTTTTGCAATAATTCCGGCTGAGGTTCACAATCTTGTTTTTTCAGCCATTTTTTCAATTTTTCTGTAAATTTGGAATCATATTCAAAATTCAGGGCGTAATCTAAAATATCCGAAAAATCTTCGTCTTTTGGTTCATCCATTGCAGTTTCAAGCACTTTCAATACATTTTCATGAAGCTTGTATTTGTCATTTTCTTCACAAATCTGCTGATATAACGTCATAGCAGAAAATGTATTTTCAAGCAGTGATTTCCATGAATCTGTCATAGACTGAATTGATTCTCTTACCCTTTGTGACATTGAAAGAGACTGTAACCGCAGTTTCGTATAATGTAAGGCATTGCTACCCATGTTATCCAATTTATCTGTTTCCTGTTTCATATCTTTGGCACAATCATCAGCATTATCTCTCATGAACTTTGCAAAATCGGTAGAAGGTGTAAAAAATTCATCCAATGTTTTTTGCGCTTTGTCACATTCATCAAATATCACTAAATCTGCCTGTTCAAGTACATATTCCAGAAACAGGCGATTTTCCCCAAGAATCCGGATTGCTGCCAATCCTTGAACCGTAGTAATAATGATATTTGCATCAAAAATATCACGATGCATTTTGACTGCCGGACAAATATCAAGATATGGACAAGTATATTTTCTTCCATTCCGTTTCAGGTTTTTGCATGGTTCTTTTCCAAAATCAGGGCTTTTTTCAACATTCTGCACCATTCCGGCTAACAGACAGGGAGCTGTCAGATATTCTGAATATTCCGGTTTCAGGTATTTTTTATCCCATTCAGCCACTTGATAAATATATTTTTCACGCTCACCCTGTCCAATCAAAGGGGTCACATTTAAACCCAATTTTTTGAAATAAGCATACATGTGCAAAGTATCTGCTATGACTGTATATCGATTCTGGTATAGTTTCGACGTTAAACAGCCATAAGGGTGAAATTTTCTTGCAGGTTGAAATTATGTTGTGCGGAATGGGTTTGATTTTGAAAATATGCGAAATATGATAGTGGTGAGGTTAATTTGTGTTCGTACTTTATTTTACTGTTGGCAAAACCACATTTGAGTAAAATTCATTATCTTTATGCTCAAACAAAGCCGTTCCTCCGTAGCTTTCGGCAATCGATTCTATTGAAGTCAAACCGATACCGTTTCCATTTCGATGAGTGGAGAGATAATGGTCATCAAACATTTTGACCTTTCCATTAAAGCTATTTGTACCGACGAAATAAAGACTTGCATGATGGCGGTATGTGATTGTGAATTGTATCATTCTCTGTTCTTTAGGGATTTCCTGACAAGCAGTGATTGCATTATCAAGGATATTGCCAATGATGTTACAAAGGTCAACGCTTTTGACCGGAACATCTTCAGGGAGGTCAATTTCCCAATTCAAATCAATATCTGCTTTTTCTGCAAGCTGATGATAGTAATTCAGCACTGCATTGACGGCATGATTTTTACAGAAAGCGATGGTATCATTTTCGGGCATGGATTCAAAATACTGGTTGATATATGCCTTGACAGTTTCGTAGTCTTCTTTGTCTGCAAGTTTTTTGAGGGTGCGGATAGTGTGTTTGAAATCGTGACGGACTTTGGCATTTTCGTTGATATACCGCTGTTGTTTGAGGTAGTGGCTTTCACGCATTTCATAAAATTTGTTCTGTTCCTCGGCTTTGTGAGTGCGTATCAGACTTGAAATAATGAAGTAATATATCACGCACAACATCAGATGCAAAACAAAAGTTGTAATCAGAAGAACGGCATAGGAGCGAAATACATGATTGACATACAGTGTTTCATACTTTTGGGGCATCAGAAACATACAAATCAAAATAAAGATACCTGAAATTGCCGTTGCTGTGTACCAGACCTTGTTTTCTCCAAATGTTTCAATCAGTTCTGCTCCAAATCGATACAGAGGGAAGTATAGCAGAACAGCGAGAAAAATGCTAATACTCAGCTGAATTGCTGTGCCAGTGATATTATCGCTTTGTGGTGAACCGCTGGGATTGATTCTTGCATCTGCTAGTATTGCCAAATCATTGGCATAGCAGTCCCAAACCATCACTGTTGAAAATATCATCAATGACTGACTTACCTTGACATATAAGGTTTTATGATATACGGTATAAAGCAACAGACAATACGGAATAAACAACAGATTGGGCTGAGCATGAAATTGATACTCCAATAATGCACAAAGTGGTGTGGTAACACCCATAAGCAAAGCCCCAAATAAAATTATTTTCTTCATGTCATATCTAAGATGTCCCTTCATTGGTGCATAGCAAAGTACGGATGCAGGTAAGAGTAAAAGATATGAAAACGAAATTTCAAAGAAATTCTGCATCTCTATTTCCTCCGTGACTGACTGCGAATATTATCAAACATGAAATTTTGCCAAATTTGACGGATTTCCTTTGTTTTTCGAGTGGAAAAAGCAAGCTGTTCCCCGTTGTCAAGAACGGCATATTTATCCTTTAACATTGCAATATGTTCCAGATTGACAAGCACTCCGGATTGCAACAGGAGAAAACGGCTGTCCTGCAAAAGCATTCCACTCACGGCGGAAAAGGTCATTCGTGTGCGGTAGGTACTGCCTGCATGGTCAGTGATGACAAGATAATTTGAACCGTTGGATTCTGTGCGGATATAGACAATTTCGGCATAGGGAAGGCTATATGCTCTTCGGTTACTGGAAAAGATGAGTTTTGGCTCATTTGTCATGGTCTTTATCCTGAGTAAATCGTCCAGTGTTCGGAACAGGCTTTCTTTTTGAACAGGTTTGATGAGATAGTCATAAGCATGGCAATGAAAAGCATCTGCACGGTGTTCTTCGCTGGTGGTAAAAAAGATAATGATAGAAGAATTATCTTTCTGTCGTATCATCTCAACAGCTTCAATTCCTGTCATGCCGTTCATATAAATATCCATAAAGATAATTGTAAATCGCAAAGGACGGTAATTTCTCAAAAAGTCTTCTGCACAGGAAAACTTGTCTATCTCGATTTCAAGGTGATTGAGAACGGCATATTCTTTCAGCAAAGCGGTAACTTCCTTGATTTCGTCTGGCACATCATCAATAATCGCTATATTCATGAAAAAACTTCCTTTCTTTCTGTGATACTCCCATTATAGCACAAAAAGAAATTCTTTTCAAGATGCTGTATGTTCTAATACCCCATTTTTCGGGAAAATCAGCCCCTTTTGAAAGGGTGAAATTTGTATATAATGGATAGTATATTTTGCAAATCGTTGAATAATATGATGATACCAGAAATGAAATTTGCAGATTACCCCACTTTGTATGCAGATTACCCCAGAAATATTGACAGGCAAATACGAAGCGTGTATAATAAAAGCAATAACAGCCGACAAAAACGGCAAATTGAAGGAGGACTTTTATTATGGGACTTTTTGACGGTATCAAGCTGATGGGTGACATTATCAAAGAAGGCATTGCTTCCGCTAAGAAATGGGAACAGTTGGATGAACTGCTCAATAAGGCAGTCACAGAACACATGGATATTTTCACCCCCAAGCAGAAAGAAATGTACGACAATTACCTTGCATGCAAAACCAAGGCTGAACGTTTGGAGGACAAAGACCAAGATGCCTATAACAAGGCAAGTGAAGAACAGCAGGGTGCTGAACTCTATCTCATGTCCAGCCTTTCCAGAAATGCACGTATGCCACAGAATTTGAAAGACCAGATTAAGGCTGTCGTTGCTGAACTGGAAAAAGAGGACGAAAACGCTGAAAAGCTTGTCAAGGATTATATGCTCAAACAGGCGAAAAACGATAAGGAACGTCAGGAAGTTCTTGACGCTTTCGCAGAAGAAGACGCTAAGAAAGGCAAGAAATAATCCAAAGCAATTCACTTCAAAAATGTCAGCATTTCAGCTGATATGATAGATGCACAGTTTTCCAGAATGGATTCTGGAAAAGAAATCAAGATGCACTTTTGCTCATTGTGTATTTCCTCCTGATTTCCCAAACGGAAAAATTTCTGGAAAACTGCCCTCAAATCGTTATTTTAAAAGGAGAAAGAAGAACTATGAAACATTTGAGAAAAATTTCCGCTGTTCTTGCGGTTTTGACGTTTGCTATGACTGCATTCACTGCCTGTGGTGGCGGTGCAACGAAGGAAACTTCTGTGGCTGATAATACTCCAGCTGTTACAGAAGCACCCGCTACAGATGCCCCCACAGAAGCGGAAACGGAAGCCGTTCCCGAAGAGGAAACTGTTGACCCTGAAATTGCTTCTCTTGCTACAGAGTTGATTGATGCTGTTTCTAATACTGTATGGGTTGGCATGGATGCAGAATACACTTGCTATGTTTTGGCATTTAGTGAGGATGAAATTTATTTCGCTGCGGATGATGATTCCGAATTGCAGGGTTACTGGGACATTAGCATGGATGCAAGCCATATTTATATCTATTCTGATGCAGAAATGACTGACGAAATCGGCGGTTTCGACTGGGAATATGACGAAGAATCCGATACCATGATTATTATGGATACTGTTGTCATGGCACAGACAGAAGCAGAAACTTTGGAAGATGCTGTAACCGAACTCGAAAAAATGTCCCTTGCCAAGACCGTTGCAGAAGCAATGAATGGTACTTACTGGATTGGCGAAGAAGCTGACGAAACTTATGACGTTCTCTACATGGAAGATGATGTGATGGTATGGGCTTATTTTGATGAAAATGCTGAAACAAATGTAGCTACTTATTATTGGGGCATGGATTATGATTACATTACTTTGTATGATGCAGACTATAACGAAGTTCTTCAAATGGGTTGGGATGTCACAGAAGACCTCTCTACGCTGACACTTACAGTGGACGGTGCTTCTGTAGAAATGACACAGACAGATGAAGCAAGTGCAGAAGAAGTACTCGGCACAATGATTCAAGCTTCCGATGTGGTTGCCGCTGCTGCTAAAGATGCTACTGACGAAGAAGATGGTGATTATAGCTCTTTATTAGACGGCACACTTTGGGCTGGTGTAGATGAAGACGGCGCAGCAGCAGGGCTTATCTTTGATGGCAGTACAGCAACCCTTGCTTCTCTGGACGAAAATGGAGAATTCCAAACTGTTGATGTAGAGTGGGCTGTTGATGAAGAAAACCTCACTTTAGGCGATGCCGTATATGCATGGGAAATGTCTGACGACCTGTCAATACTTGCTTTGCAAGATGAGGACGGCAGTATTGTTTCTTTTGAAGCGGTTGACGGCACTGAGGAAGATGTTGCTACAGCTATGGCTTCTTTCGTATCATAATCATGGGATAAGCATAACAGACCTGTTCTCTGGCTTCAAAGTAAGTTCTGGAACAGGTCTGTTCCACAGCAGGCGATTACTTACACCAGTTCAAAAACTCGTTCAAGGCTTGTCGGCGAAAGTGACGGAGAAGGCGGAACTACTACCAAATGGGTGAAATCGCAGAAATCATGGCGGGAAAAACCTAATATGCCCGATTATCAGCCGTTCAGGATGTCGCAGGAACAGGCTAGACAAATTGAAGCCGAACGACTCCAGAAATTGGGCTTGACAACGGGCGGAAATGGTGGTATAATTGAATCAAGGGGAGTGATTCTAAAGGTGATTTCAGAACATTTGAAAGAAGAAATGAGAGTGATGTGTAAATTATTTTCCAAATATGCAGAACAAATAAAGCAATATTGTCAAGCCAATAATCTTGATTTTGAGAAAGCCAAAAGATTCCCGCAATGTTGGGGGAAAAACGATATTTGGGTTCAGTTCCATGACCTTATGAAAGGCAAAAAAGGTATGCTTGACGAAACACCTGCACCAATTGTTTTGAAAATTTCTATTCATAATGATGAGGTTCAAATTGAGCAAACAGAATATACGGAAAAGTATCTGAAGAAAATATCATAACATTAAAACCGCTCCCGAATGAGGGCGGTTTTCTCATGCCTGAAAGGAGCTGAAAAATGCCAATTCTGCGTTGTATTATGTGCCATAGAGTAAGCGTAAAATAAACCACATCCCAGATAAAAAAATCTCGCCGAATCATTCAGCGAGAAATTACGATTCATTCCAGGGCAGAAGAATAGTTCCGGGAAGATGGGAAAACAAATCAATCAGATATTTTTCGGCATCCAGTCCGTTTGTCTGAGCAGTCGAGAGAATAGAATACCATATGGCACTGGATTTTGCTCCGTTGGCAGTA
>JAZAUD010000091.1:0-6513 GCA_036373775.1 Oscillospiraceae bacterium
CATTGCGCGGCCATTGAAACTTTCCATTGTCCAGCCGCTTGTAAAGAAGCAGAAATCCATCGCCCTCCCAAAGCAAGCCTTTGATACGGTCACAGCGTCTGCCGCAGAACAGAAACAGGGCGGAATTATATGGATCGAGCTTTAATTGTGCCTGTACAATTGCAGCAAGTCCGTCTATGGAACGCCGTAAATCTGTATATCCTGTCACAAGATACACCTGCTGACTGTTTTTCAGATTGTTCAGCATAATTCCTGCACCAGTGCTATCAGGGTTTCTTTAGAAATATCAGCTGGCAGTGAAATCTGCAGTCCATTTTTTTCAATGTGGATATCACCCATTTGCTGCGGGCATCGTCAGGGGAACAATTTCCGGCACTGTTTCCATACACTGTTCACGCACTTTCCGCAGGTGATAGTAATAGGTTTTGACGTTCATTCCATTCTCAGCACACCAATTCTGCACAGTCATTCCGCTTGCCTGCCTTGCTTCAATCTGTTCTGCCCATTCTCGCAGTTTCATCTGGTGTTTCACTGTTGTGATTGCTGTTGTTGTATTTGGTTTCATTACTTTTCCTCCCGTGTCTAATTTACTCCAGCTTACTCCATAGACTAAATTGCATTTTCTCATCTGCTCTATAGAGTTGCTTAGCCTTTATTATACACGAGATTTTTGCTCTTGCAAAGTCGCTATTTTATTTTACGCTTACCTTTGTAATGGCTTTTCTTGTGAAATCATTGGTATGAGCGGTACTTTTTTACAGTAAAACAGTTGCCCCAAATCCAACAGGATTTGAGGCAACTTTTCTATGAACGGAGATGGTGGGATTCGAACCCACGGGACGTTTTACCGTCCAAACGATTTCGAGTCGTTCTCGTTATGACCACTTCGATACATCTCCAGCAGGTACTCTTCCATTATATCACAACTCAAAGAAAAAAGCAAGTCTTTTTTTAAAATATTTCATTTTTTTTGACTAACAATATCAAAATCCTGATAAGGTGAAGCCACCCTATCAGGATTTTATTCAGTGAATCAATTGTCGAATCAACAACTGAAATTTAGTCTTCATGGTTCTTCTTGCGTTTCTTGAATCCCCACATTGCTAACATTGCAGGAACTAATGCAACAAGCGGCTTAACTCCATTATCGCCTGTGGATGGTGCAGAGGTTTCGCCACCATTGGAATCCTTGGTAGAACCATCAGAACCGCCCTCACTGGTACCTTTACTGGAAACGCTCGGGTTATTGGGCGTTACTTTCAGGTCATCTTGGCTAGTCTGAGAAGCAGTTTTCAGCAAAGTTTCATAAACGCCGTCATGGTCATTATCCACATAAATGGCGAGTTCATCGTCCTTACTGCCAATCAAAACAGAATTGTTACCAGTTGAGAACTTCACTTGCTGTTTTTCGTCAAGGTTATTCGCAGAAACAACGACATCCTTCATATTGTCACTATTGAGGATAATACCATTATTGCCATTTCCAGCCTTCATCATGGAGACAGCACTAGCAGAATCACCGCTTGCCTTAACGGTATACCATGGCAAAGTATAGTAGCCTTCATTGAAGGTGAGTGAAACATCAAAGGTACTCTTATCAGCTGTGAGAGCAAGCGCACCATCATGCTTCAAATCGACTTGACTTACCTTACTACCAGCAGCAGTAACTAAGCAATCATTATAAACCATGCTGTAATCACAAGCATCAGCCTCATCAACAGTCAATGTTACATCTTCACTATAGAAGCTATCATCGAAATAAGCAAGGTAGGTATCGCAGGGAGTATCCTCACCCTCTAAATCAATAGATGCCCCGTTAATCGGCACGGAATAGGTATACAAATTACCATTACCCTCACCAGACTTATAAATGTCTGCATCTCCATAAGATGTAGTAATACGGATTGCCTTGTCCTCGTTCACCTTATAAGCAAGGAAATTGAAATTATAACTGTAAGAGAAGACATTCTTTTCGCCGGAATAATCCACAAGATTCAAGTCATCAAAGCGGTCATCCTCATCTAAGAAGTTGCGGAAATAGTCGCTATAGGAGACATCATGAATTCTGTCAACAGTAGTGGTAAATCTGTTGTTATCATATCTGCAACTAGAGAAATACTTGTCAATATACAGGTAAGTGGGGACAAATTCACCGGCGGTTGTATAGGATGGGTCATAAACGGAAATACGATAATGGTCGAAATCTTCCGCAGAAGCACCCGAAACAAATTCATCATTTTCATTGAGATAATCACAATGATAAGCGACTACAGAACGTGCGCCGTCATCACAAGAAAATTCAATTCTTACCGGTGTACCGCCTGTTCTGACGCTTTGGGTCTGCCAAACAATTCTCAGTCTCTTATTAAAATCACTTTCGTTTTTGGAAAGAGAACGCTTCCTGTTGATGGATGTTGGCAGATATTGCTGTAAATCGTAGAAGTTCACCAAATCTTCCACCATTTCATCATTCTTTGGTAAATCAAGGTCTGAAACACGCTCTGTGCCAAAATCCCAATTAGCTAAGTTGAAAGCTCCAACCTTTACCAGCGGTACAAGTGTCGCCATACCATGACGAGAACCAGTCCAATGATCTTCATGTTCCTTTGTGATAAATGCCTTCGCAACATTGTTGAAACCATAGCCGTTATCATCATCAGCCAACAAACGTCTCAGCGGTTCATCAGCAACTTGGTGTTCATCCTTTTCATCATCTGCAAAGATATAATTTTCGTCTTCGTCGAAATAAACGTTTGTGCCGTCCGTATCCTGATTATAGAAAGCATTGCCTTCTTCCTTGCTGTTGAAATAATCTCTGTCCCAGTTGCGGAAGCGGAAAATATCATCTGCAGTGAGTTCATTATTGGTTGTTTCATCCACAATTTGGAGCGGAAGCCTTTTGGCATTCGGTGTCGGTAACGGATTCACAATATTCTTGGTTTCTTCATCAATATTTTCCTGGTCTAATGCACCAGCTATGATATAAATATTCAGTGCTTCTTGCAGTTCTTCGCTCAGTTCCTCAACATCATTGTCAATATTGGCAACATAGGTATCAAGGTAACTATCCGAAAGATAGAGATGAAATTCCTTTGTCCAGTTGTATCTTGTCAGATATTCGCCTGTTTCAGGGTCAACGACAGGACGCTCCAATGAAACATAATAGGTATTTCCGTCACGTTTAACATTGTAATCGTCTTCGGGGTCTGGGACAAGGTCTTCCACCAGACTTACGCCTTCCGGCAATTCCAGTGCAAACCATGCTCTGTCCAAATCGTAGATGCCAATATTACGCAGATTCAGATTAAAAGTCAGGTTATGGCTTTCAGAGGTGTAAGCGGTATACAGGCTGTACTGCAACCCATCCACATCCACATAGGGGATACCATCCACGATATAGGGAATTTCATCCGTGATATAGGGCATTCCGTCAATCATGATATAGCGTGTTCTCTCAATCTTCAGCGGGTCACAAACGGCATGATATTCCACCTGACCATTCAGCGGATAGAAACGCATATTATTGTCTTCGGCATACTGTACCGGAGCGGATGTATCGCCCTCATTAGAGACATTACCCTCAGCATCCGTGGTATAGGTATAGCCATAAATGGTGCGTCTTCCTCTATCTGGCATGAAAGCATTTTCAGGGAGCGGCGCATCGACAATACCGTCATAAATGGATACGACTGTGCTGGCAATGACATAATCTTCCAGAAGCGAATAATTTGTGGTATCGCCCAGACTGACGGAAGTAACACCCTCTTCTACCTGAATTCTCTTGATGTAGGGAATGAACTCATTCCACGGAACGACCGTACTACTATCCATAGTATAGAGATACATTTCATTTGTACCGCTGATGGTGAGAATGCCTGTTTGTGGGGCAAAGCTCCATTCCACAGTATCGCCACACATTCCCTTTCCAGAAGGTACAGGAGTTGCCGGTGGTGTCACTGGTACTGGTTCATCTACTGGAATTGGACTGAAAATGATGTCATTCCAATTAGCAAAGGTATCCTTTGCGCTTTCCGTATTGAATTTTGTCACATATTCTTCTGCTTTTGAACCTGTATAGCCCCAGATGGTGAAGCCTTCCACAACAGAAGGAGCGGTATCATCCTCTCTGGTTTCCACACCAAAGGCAAATTCTCCGATTTCCTCTACACCCTGCGGAATGGTAATCATTTTCAGATTCGGGCAGTTACGGAATGCACCATCACCGATTTTTTGCAATGTTGCCGGAAGGTCAACCACAGATGTCAGACTCTTCATATCTGCAAAGCCGTTTGCATCAATTTCAGTGATACCCTCACCCTCAAATTTCATTACTTTTACCTTGTCTTTCAGTTCCGCTAAATCTTCATCCGATAAGCCAAGACTTTCCAGACTGCACTTACCAGTACCAGTAATAGTCAATGTTTCAGTTGTCTTATCATGTTCATAAGAAATATCGCTTTCTGTTTCTCCATACTCTGCGAAAGTGGTCAATTCCAGTGACTGAACGACATGAGAGCCAATACCACCCTCATAATCTTCCTGTGCAACAGGAACATCAACCAACATCCCCTCTGCTTCATCGAAATAACCATGGAAATAGGGAGATTCTAAACCTTCTGTATTATCATAATAATATTCTTCGAACAAATTCAAACCGCCATCAACGATATTGTAATAACGGTGTTGCTCAGGGTCTATGCTTCTTTCCTCAATCTCATTTTCACCGACATAGAGAGAATAAACCCCTTCTACGCTGGAATCCAGATGTATTACCTCATCATTATAAATGGTATAAACATCATAAACAATTGCTGCTTCTGAGTTGATTGCAGCAACAATCAATTCCGAAACACCATCATTATCAATATCTGCCAATTGATAACCTGTTTCCTCCAAAGATAATCCTGAATTCCTCCATAAAGAACTTACACTATCCAAAGAAAGGAAATCAGACTTTTCCACAACATAATTAGCGTCGTCGAAATCCTCCCATCCATTGGAAATATTGCCATAATACTTATCAAGGACATCTTTGTACAATCCTAAAGAATCTGTGGAGGCTGTTAATACCGGAACATCCGTTCCCACTGTGCTTGAAGTAATGTCGGATATTTCATCAGCCTGTAAAAAGTTATTAGGGATAAAGGAAGATGCAACTACCAGTGCCATTACAGCAGACAAAACCTTTTTCATAATCATAAACACTCCATTCTTCCTGAACATATCCTTGTTTTCCATTCTGTCATTCATCAAATCTGTCATGTTCAGCTAGTATAGAATCATTATAACATATTTGCGCCATAAAGTCAATAGTTTCCTTGATATTTTAAATAATTTTCTCTTTTTTGTATAAATATTAGCTCCTATTTTGAAATAATGTCTTCTGCGGATAGGGGAATGATTCCATGAAAAACCAAACTGCAATTATCGCAAAAAAGATAAGGACTATCGCACTTTTTATGCAATAATCCTTTTTCATTTTGCTGATTTTTTTTTTACAATGTCAGTATGACGGTTGCAATATATTCTGTATCTTTGGGAATTTCAATTTTGGGGTCTGCAAGAGAAAATTGACCATTTGTGACAGCCATAAAATGGTATAATGCAATTCCCATATCGATTTTCTGAACGTCCCATTCTGCACCAGAACGACCGCCCAACGTATGCTTTTCATAAAAATGGAAATCATTCCCCATTTTTACAATTCGCCAAGGCTGTTTATTGACCGCAGAGGGTGCAATTCTGACAGCTTCCAAAGCGTTCAAGATAGTTTTATCTTTTGTGTGAAGGGGATTGGAAAAATGTCCCTCAAAAAATAATTCTGTATCTGGAATCCGCTTATCAGCCTGAACCCCTTTTCGCATAGCCATTTCTTTCAAGGATTGTTTCTTAGCTGGGTACCCAAGCGGACTTATGCAGAACATTCTTTCATTTTCTTTGAGATGTACCGCATTTTCAAATAATTCACGGTTCATTGTTCCACCAATCCAAGTTGTGCCAATCCCAATTGACCACGCATCCAGAACCATTTTTTCAAAAGAATAGCCGAAAGCCTCTTCACAATGCAATACTTTCGGAACTTTTGCAGCAATATACAGATGTTCTCCCTGAATCACAGGGCTGGAAAGACCATGCTCCTTTGCATCCAACAAGACAAATTCAACCGGAATGTCATACGGATTATTATTTTCACGAATCAATTCCAATAATTTCTGTTGCCGTTCATTGGAAAGTGTTCTTCCGTCGAAAGTTCTGAAGCTTCTTCTGGTTTTGATTAACTCCATGATGCCCATAATTATGCGCCTCCATAATAATGATATTTCCGTTACTGAAAACTTATAAAAAGTTATAAAAGTAAACTTCTATGTTTCATTCCTTGTTCAACGTGTCCATTTTTGATATGATTGCTCATAATCTACTCATGTTTGGTGTGACACTCCAAAGGCGTAAATTCCCCACTAAGGAATGGTAAACATATAAGCTGATACTATTTTTTCTAAAAATACAAAAAAC
>JAZAUD010000092.1:0-6258 GCA_036373775.1 Oscillospiraceae bacterium
AACGTTATCAAAACGACAGTCACAAACATCTGGGAAAGCGTAAAAGCGGCGATTTCAAGCACTATCACCGGCATTAAGGACACTATCGTAAATGGTTTCAATGTCGCTGTGGATTTCGTTAAAAATCTCGCTGGTCAAGCTTGGCAGTGGGGTGCTGACATCATTGATAATATCGTGAACGGCATCAGAAACTGTATCGGTAATGTCGCTGATGCGGTGACGGGTGTAGCTGATACTATCCGAGAATTTCTGCACTTCTCCGTGCCGGACAAAGGACCTCTGACAGACTTTGAATCTTGGATGCCGGACTTCATGCAAGGCTTGGCTGATGGTATCACAAGCAGTCAGGGCATTGTGGAAGAAACACTTGTCCAGTTTGCGACTTCCATTATGGAAAAAATCCGTGAAACGCTGGCACAGACTTGGGAGGTAATTTCTGAAAGCGTTAAAAACTTCATGGAAATCATTTTCACCACAATCACAGATGTCTGGAATCAGGCGGGTGCGACAGTCAGAACGGCTCTCGAAAATATCAGGACTATCGTTTCTGATAGCTGGACTGGCATTTCTGAAATTATCAATTCTGCTCTGTCGGGAGTGCAGGCTTGTGTATCGGCAGTTTGGGAAGCTGTCAGCAACATTATCACACTGTCTCAGAATAATATTTCCTCGCAGACCTTGGCTGTATGGAATGGTATTTTTACAGCAATTTCGCAGAGTTTAAATGCTGTTCAAAGCAGTGTAAATACTGTCTGTACAGCGGTCAATTCGCTGACAAACAGCACTTGGAACTCTGTTACAGATATGATTTCTAAGAATCTGTCATCTGTTCAGAAAAACTTAAATTCCGTGCTAAGTACTTTGCAAAATCTGACTGATAAAACTCTAAAAGCCATTTATTTGGCTGTCAATTCCAGTATGAATGATATTTCAAATATCACCTCAAAGTCGCTGAAATCCGTACAGTCCAATGTTACGGAAGTCCTGAAAGCAGTGCAGTCATTTATCACAGCAACTTATAACTTCATCAAAAGTGAAAATAAAAGCACATGGGACAGTATCGGCAGAACAATTTCTGAAATTCTGAATGCAGTCAGGAATAATATTGCATCAAGCTGGAATGAATCAAAAAACACTATTGTCAATATCAATCATTCCATTAAAAATTCTGTTTTTGAAATCTGGGACAGCATGAAAAACGGCATCTGGGACAGAGTATGGGCAGTTCATGATACTGTCCGTGATGCAATGAACGAAGTACAGAATCGTGTTATCGAAAAAGTCAATTCTTCGTGGGGCTGGGGTCATGATTTCATGCAGAATCTGGCGAACGGCATTGATTATCTTTACTGGTCTGCAAATAACATAGTCCATGATGCCATGAACGAGGTTCAGAACAGAATCATGGACAAAGTCAATTCCTCATGGTGGTGGGGAAAAGATTTGATGGAAAATCTTGTGAACGGCATCAACTGGATGTACTGGGACGTGGTGAATGCTGCCGCTGATGTTGCGAACGCTATCAGCGAATACCTGCACTTTTCCGTGCCGGACAAAGGACCTCTTGCAAGTTTTGAAGAATGGATGCCTGACTTCATGGAAGGTCTTGCAAAGGGTATCAGACAGAATCAGAAAGTCGTAGAAAGGGCTGTCAAGGGTGTTGCTGATGCAATGACGCTCACGCTGGACAGCGATTTGGATTATACATTCAATGCAAGTTCAGCTCTGCTCCGAGGAGAAACACAGCCTGCGGCAGTCGTCAATAATTATTATTCAACTGACAACAGCAAAACCATTCACCAGACAAACAACTCTCCAAAAGCACAGTCAAGGCTGGAAATTTATCGCCTGACAAGAAATGCTTTAAATGTATGAAATTTACCGTTCACAAAAAAATTCTATTTCTTCTCCCAAAGGTCCATAGCAGAATGCCATTCTGAACGGATATTCCGGACAGGAATTTATTACTTTATCAGTAGGTTCAACAAAAATGGTGTATCCTGCATTTCTTACCCTGCTGACAGTTTCGTCAACATCATCTGTAAGGAAAGCAACATGGCGAATTGCTCCTTTTATGTGTTCTCCTTCTCCGTTGGAAAATACTTCAATCAAGCCGCTTCCACTGTCTATCATGACACCGCTTTCCCATTCACGGCAGATATGCATTCCTAAAATTCTGACATAGAAATCTTTTACCTTTTCCATTTCTTCACTTGTCCCGCATTTCATAGAGACGTGATGTATTCCTTTAATCATAAAACTGCTCCTCATGTTGTTATTGTGCTTCAGCGGACATCATAATAAAATTCATCAGCCGCCTGCCTGTATTTTCCTGTGAAAATCCGCTTTGTAAGCCTGCGGTTTTTAATCAGATACCAGTCACCGAACCTGTCAAATTTCCTTGCAGATGTCAGAACATATGACTTTTTTAAAGTTCCGTATTTTTTGCCGTGCTTTCTGCCAAATGCATTGAGTCTTACAGCAAAATCCATATCTTCAAGGCTTACAAGCGATTCATCAAATCCACCGACTGTTTCAAAATCTTTTTTATAGAACCAGAACATCGCACCGCTGAGATAACCACCGTTTTTTATCATAACCGGCAGAAGATTGAGAGCAACATATGCCGCTGAAAAAGCGATTCCGACTGACATTCTGTCAAATTTCGGATTTGTTCCGCCTCCGATATAATTACCGCTTTCAAGCATTGTTTTTATTTCTGCAAGGGAATATTTAGTCATCATGCTGTCCGCATCTATTGTGACGATGATTCTGCCTTTTGCAGCTCTGATTCCTGCATTTCGTATTGCAGAAATGCATTTGTCATCATTTGTCAGAACCCTTGCACCATAATGCTTTGCGATTACAGCGGTACGGTCTGTACAGCGGTTTGCAACCACAATCATTTCCACTCCGCCTGATACATACTTTGATGCACTTTTTATGGAACGCAGGCATTTTCCGATATATTTTTCTTCATTGTGTGCTGGTATCACCACACTGAAAGTGTATTGATTCATTATATCACTCCATAAAATCATAATTTAGACAATTCAGATAATTTGTCTTTGGAGTATTCCTTATAATATTTTGATGCAGGAGACAGCATTGAATCTGTTGTATCTGGAATAATTTTCATAAGCTTTTGTAAGTTAATCTCAGCAGGCATAGAAAGAATATTTCCATCCTCATCTTCAGATTTAATTGCACAGAAAATAAAACATCCATTCTCATAATCAATATCAAAAAAATCTGATACTTCAGTCTTATCAACATCTAAGTACTCATCTTGATTTGTAATAAAATTTTCATATACATATTCAAATAGTGCCTCTTTACTTATTTTAATGACTCTCACTTTATCTTTATCCATAGAATGCTCCTCCAAATTCCAATTTAGTGTAGTGTTCTACGCAGTTCATTTTTCCCATTATATCATATTTCAGCCAAAAAAACAAGGGGGGATTCTCATGTTTTTTAAATTGATACTCGAAAATGAAAATGGCGACAGAATCGACATGACGACAACTGCCAATCAGTACATGACATCAAAAATTGAGGGGCTGAATCCGCCTGCCGGAACTGTCAGCACTTCTTCTTATGCAGGCATGAACGGCAGTTATCTGAACAACGCTTTTATCGAGAAAAGAAATATTGTCATTCACTTTGAAATGCGTGGTGTCAACGTGGAAAGGCGGAGACATCTGCTCTACAAAGTCGTGAAGCCGTCAAGATATATCAAAATTTATTATTCTACTGCAAACATTGATGTATATGCGGAGGGATATGTGGAAACCTGTGAAGTCAGCAACTTTGAGGAGCTGACAAACGGTCAGATTTCCATTCTCTGTCCGGATATTTACTGGTATTCCGTCAAGTCAGAAATGGTGCTGTACTCACAGATTATGGGGGCATTTCATTTTCCGTTTCCGGAAAATGACAACCCATTCCCACTCGGAAAGTATAATACACAGAACACAATGATTATCGAGAATGACGGTGATGAAATCGGCTTCACAATTGTTATCGAGGCAAGCTCCTCTTCCGAAGTTGCGGCTGTTTCTCCGACTATCTACAATGCAGATACAGACGAATATCTGCAAATTATCGGCGAAATTCTGAACGGCGATATTATCACAGTCACGACTAAAACAGGAAACAAGACTGTTATTTTGGAGCGTGGCGGTGTAAAAACAAACATCATCAACCGCCTTGTTTCCGGCTCAACGTGGTTACCGCTGAGGGAGGGAACAAACCGCTTTTATCTCCGTGCGGCTGACGGACTGAAAAATCTGAAAGTCCGTATCGAACACACTAATGCGTATCTGGGGGTATAATTATGCAGATTGAAGTTTATAAAATGACGGCTGATAACGATTCCATATCGATAATACTGGAAGCTGTCTGCGACAGTTTTTCGTCTCTTTTGTGGGATATTGAATGCTATCAGTGCGGAGCGTTCGAGGTCTATATTGCCGCAAATCCGCAGAATATCGGTATTTTCCAAACTGGCAGAATCATCGGCAGAGATGATGACAAAGAACACTTTGGAATTATCGAATCTGTCAAAATAGATACAGATGCTGAAAGCGGTGATTATCTGACAGTTTCAGGCAGATTCCTGATATGCTTATTGGAGCGAAGAATCATCTATCCGACTTATTCAGCGACTTCACCGACAAAATATAGTGATATTGTTCACTCTGTCGTTTCACAGAATTGCATGAATGATGATAACCGCAGAATTTCAGGGCTGTTTCTTGGTGAGGTCAGCGGTGAGTGCTGGGAACAGACTACAAAATTGCAGGTCAGCTACACCAATCTCATGGAATGGATTTACACTGTCTGTGAGAAGATTGGCGGTACTGCGAATATTCGGCTTGTTAAGGCTGAAAATGAGCATTATCAGATGTTGTTTGAACTCTCGCAGGGAACAGACAGAAGCATCATGCAGGAAGAAAATCCGCACATTGTCTTTTCGGACGGATACAGCAATCTGCTGTCGTTCAGCTATGCAGAAGATGCAAGTATTCAGCAGAATTTTGCCTATGTTCTGGGACATGGTGAGGGTGCAGACAGAAAACGCACAACATATTTTGACGGAGAAGAACCGTCATATTTAGAGCGTTATGAGGTGTACGTTGATGCAGATGATATTTCAGAGAAAGAACAGCTTGACGGTGAAACCCGCCAAATTCCGGAAGAGGAATACATCGAACTGCTCAAGAACCGTGGTTCTGAGAAAATGATTTCTCCGAAAACTGCATCAGAATCGACAATCGCAGCAAACTCGACACAATATCAGTATCAGAAAGATTATGCTGTCGGTGATTATGTCACTGTTCAGCACATCAGATTCGGCATGATTCAGCCGAAAATACAGCTTATCGGCATGGTAGAAGGGTTCGACCAGAACGGCAGAAGCCTGACACCAACTTTTAAGGAGGTCTGACTTATGGCTTTTTCAAGCGGATTTTTTAACTCAAAAGGTCTTGACAGGACGTACACAGCGGAGAATTTCACTGACTATCTGTCAAGCCTGATTTGCAACGGAATTTTGGACACTTACGGTGATTGTTTTGAACTGACAGCTCCCACAAAGGGCTTAAAGGTCATTCTCGGAAAAGGGAAAGCTTGGATAAATGGACATTATTTCATCAACGATGCCAAATACAGCATTGATTTGTCAGAATATCAGGACGAGTCCCTGCCGAGATATGTCACAATCGGCATTGTCTGTGATGTTTCTGAAGGCGTGCGTGATGTCAGGATTGAAGTGGTCGCAGGAACTCCGGCAGAAAATCCCTCTGTTCCGTTTATTCCGGTTGATGCAAACCGTATAAAATTAACGCTTTATGCTGTCCGGCTGAATGTCGGAGCGAAATCCCTGTCTGAATTTGACTGGTTTGATTACAGGGAAGATAACAATTTGTGCGGCTATTGTCGCTGTATTCTGGGAAAATGCAGGGTCACGGATATGCTTGCACAGCTTGCAGACCTGAATGCTCAAATTGATAAATACAATAAAACCATTGACGGATTAAATAACAAAATTGATACTTTACAGCTTAAAATTGATGATATAACAGGCGACATCGTGAAAGTCGGTCAGTGCGGTGATGATATTTATTATGTGCTGTATTCGGACGGAAAACTTCTCCTCCGTGGCACTGGTGAAATGTATGATTATGGCACTGCAATTCCGATTTTTGACTGTCATTTTCCGGATATTGACGGTGACGGAAGGGTGACTGCATC
>JAZAUD010000093.1:0-6124 GCA_036373775.1 Oscillospiraceae bacterium
GGTGTGCACAGCACATGGCATGCTCCGCTTTGGTTACCTTAAAATACGGCATCCAGAAATCATGTACGACGATACCCGTATACTCTGTAAGAAATCCAATTTTCTCCATAGCTTCCTTTCCACGTTTTTCAGAAAGGGCATGAGTACAATACTCTCTGTGAGGACAATTCGCACAATGCTGTGGATAAATTCTTTCCACACGGTTCGGCTGACCGAGGTCAATATGATGTCCTTTATGTCCGGTCTGCCCTCCTGCTTTTTTTCCACTCTTTTTGCGCTGACTCCTGGGTGCAGGTTTTTCATAACCATCTGTTGACGGTGGTTTGCTGCTGTTATGGCTGTCCTTATTCAGTTTTTCTTTTAATTCTGCTATCTCTTCTCTGGCTGCTTCCAGTTCCGCTGTCAGTTTTTCAATTGTTTTCTGCTGTGCTTTAATGATTTCAAGCAGTTCTTCATAAGTTGCCATACCCTCACCACCATTTGTTTTTCTTTAGTAGACCTGTTCGCTAACCTCAGATAATGGCTTAGAGTCGTTAGCAGACAAAAGCATCATTTTCGCATGATTCTTTACGATGATGAGCTTTTTTCTTAAAGTGAAAGTAAGTTTCCGAACAGGTCTAGTATACCACATTTGGATTCTTGTGTATACTGGTAAATTCACAATTTTTTTTGTTCATTTTTTTCACTTTCAACATTATGGAATTTTTGAGGGACTGAATAGTTACGATATATTCTACTTTGGAACATCAATTTCCACTTTTATATGGATTTTGACGTTCTCTTTTTGCAAATTTTTCATATACTGCTGATTTTCGCATAGTTTTTAGAGGTTCCCAGCTATGGTAAAAATTGAAACGAGCCTATACGAATGTGTATAAGCTCGTTTTGTTTGTTCATGAATCATTGATTTTACAGTTTCCAGCTTGCTGCTTTCTGTCTGTCCATTACGAATGTACGATAAATACCGTTCTGTTGCATGAGTTCATTATGCTTGCCCTGCTGAACAATTTTTCCGCCATCAATCACGATAATTTTGTCAGCGTGTTCAACTGTTTTCAGGCGGTGTGCAATCATAATAATTGTCTTTTCTCTGGTCAGTTCTTCGATAGCCTTAGTCAGTTCCGCTTCATTTTCGGGGTCAACATTTGCAGTTGCTTCATCAAGAATGATAACAGGAGAATCTTTCATGATTGCCCTTGCAATTGAAATACGCTGTTTTTCACCGCCTGAAAGACTTGCACCGCCTTCACCGATTACTGTATCATAGCCATTCGGCAGGCTCATGATAAAATCATGACAGCGTGCCTTTTTTGCGGCATTGATGACCTTTTCCATTGGTGCATCAGGCTCTCCGAAACGGATATTATTTGCAATTGTGTCCTCAAACAGATACACTTTCTGGAACACAAAACTGAAATTCCTCATCAGGCTGTCAAAACTATAATCCTTGACATTTCTTCCGCCAAGAAGCACTTCACCGCTTTTCACATCCCAGAAGCGAGCCATAAGACTTGTCAGTGTGGTTTTGCCGCCGCCTGACGGTCCGACAATTGCAGTTGTAGTTTTTTCGGGAATTTTCAGGTCAATGCCGTTGATAATTGTTCTGTTTTCATAGGCAAATGTAATATTTTTTAACTCAATGTCATGATTTGCAGGCTTTATTTCTTCGCCGTCAATATCCATTTCAGGAATCGAAAGGATTTCATTCGCCTGACTGACACAAATCGAAACACTGCGAATCAGAGACGAAAAGCCTGCCATAACATCAAGACTTTCGTAAATCATAAAGGAACTTATCGTCATCATGATGCAGTAAAGCAGTGACATACTGCCGTTGATGTAGAAATATACAGATGCAGTACACATCAGCACACCCGTCAGCTTTGTGACAATTTCCTGCAAAGTAATATAGGGAATGACATCAAATTCAAGGTGTGTGTCACCGTATTGCTTGGCTTTGATTGTTTCTTCAAGCTTTTTTGCACGGCTTTTCGTGAGATTATAATTTTTAACTTCTGCGATACCCTGAATAAACTCAATGACTGCGGCAACAAGGTCTCTGTTGGCTTTCTGTTGAATTGGTGCGCCTTTGCTTGTTGCTTTCTGCATTGCTCCGTTGATAACAGAATAAACTGCAACACCTGCCGTCAGAATCAAACCAATACGCCAGTCAAAAATAAATACAAAAACTGTAATAACAAATGTTGTTAAAATGCCCTGTGTTGTCAGCATAACCACTCTCGTTGCCACATCTGCGAGATTCTCCATTGTATTTGTTGTTACACTTGTGATATGTCCAAGACTGTTGTCATTGAAATAGCCCATTGGCAGATAACGCAAATGTTCGGCAATTTCAATTCTCTTATTTGAGCAGGAATGATAGCCTGCTTCGGTTTGCAGCATTGTCGTTTTCAGATTGATGCATAACTGACCGAATACTGATACAGCGAGAATTGCAACCGTAATCCAAATGTTTTTGTTTGTCATATTCCCGTCAAGAATTCCCATGACAATCGCACCAATTGCCGAAATACGCAGTGCCGCAAAAATTGCCTTAACTGTGCCGAGTCCGATTGCGAGATATAATTTGTTCCTGTCTTCTTTATTGCAGAAATCAAAAAAGCTTTTCAGTGTTGTAAACATTATGCATCCTCCTTTACTGTCATGTGTGTTTCCCACATCTGCCGATAAAGCGGTGATTCTGCGAGCAGTTTTTCCTGCGTGCCGCTTGCTTCGACAATGCCGTTATTGATGAGAATAATCTGGTCAGCGGAAGCAATTGTGGAAAGTCTATGTGCGATGACAAGCAGTGTTTTTCCCTGCACCAGCTTTGCAACAGAAGACTGTACCAGTGCTTCATTTTCGGGGTCTGTATAGGCAGTTGCCTCATCAAGAATAATAACAGGTGCATTTTTCAGCATTGCTCTTGCGATGGAAATTCGCTGACGTTCACCGCCTGAAAGGTGTCCGCCTGCTCCGCCGACAACTGTCTGATAGCCGTGTTCAAGATTCATGATAAAATCATGACAACCACAAGCTTTTGCGGCATTCATGACATCTTCATCGGTCGCATTCGGATTTCCCATGCGGATATTGTCCATAATTGTTTCATCAAAAAGGTAATTATCCTGCGATACATAGGCACTATTTTTATTATACTGTTCCAGCGGTATCTTTCGGATATCCACACCGCCGAATGTAATACTTCCGCTGTTCACGTCCCAGAAAGATGCTATCAGTTTTGCAATTGTGGATTTTCCTGAGCCTGACGGTCCGACGAGTGCATTTACTGTTCCTTGCTTGATATTCAAATTGATTCCGTGAAGAATTTCTTTTTCATTGTAGCCAAAATGAACATCATGCAAAATAATATCTGTACTGTTTGGCTTTTCTGTCAGATTTTCAGGACGAATCAGCTCATCACGCTCCAGAATTTCCGTTGCTTCGCTGATGATTGTACCCATTTTTGCAATGCCGTCCCAATAGGACGCAATCGTCATGACCGGCGAAACCAAACCGAGCGAAAGAATAATCAGCATCAACAAATCAGAACCGGAAACCGTACCTTTCATATAAAACAAAGCACCAAACGGCAATAATCCAAGCAGAAAATAGGGCATTATCAGCAGTGAAATATTCTGCCAGAGATTACAGCGGCGCATCCATTCAATGAAGCAGTCAGCTCCTTCTTTTGCCGCAATGACGAATTTTTCATATGATGTTTTTGCCTTGCCGAATGCTTTAATTACTTCAATGCCGTTGATGTATTCCACTGCGGTATCATTCAGCTTTTTTGTTTTGACAACGGTATTTTCATAGCTTTCCTGACTGCCGACCATCATCAGCATGAAAAATGCTGCACCGACAGGCACACAAATCAATGACAACAGCGTTAATTTCCAGTTAATCGTCATCATATAAATAATGAGTGTGACCGGCACAAATGCAGAAGAAATCACTTCCGGAATGATGTGTGCAAGCGTTGTTTCGATAGAATCCACACGTTCACAAATAATATTCTTGTATGTTCCGCTGGACTGCGACAACACTGAGCCTAACGGCAGTTTTGACAATTTTTCGGTGAGCTGTCTGCGAATATTGGCAAGCACTTCAAAGGTTGCAGCGTGGGAAAGCGTTGTCGAAATCGCATTGCAGATACGGCACAGTATCCAGAACACTGCCATTTTCAGGATACTTGCGGTTAGCAGTGACATATCTTTTTCTATTGTGCCTGCCTGCATTTCGAGCAGTTTTCTGACAATATCCGCCATATAAAGATACGGCATCAGCCCGAAAATAACCTTGCACACTGCCAGCAAAACGCTGAAAATGTAATTTGATTTCTTTTGTCCTGCAAATTCAATTACCCAACTGATTGCAGAGCGTTTTTTCGTTTTTTCCATAACAACTCCTCCTTAAAATATTAGCATATGCTAACTTACTGTCAAAAAGATTCGGCATCAAATGCCGAGTATCTTTTTCCAGCCTGCCGAAAAGAAAGCATCAAGTGTTTCTGCATAATGCAGGGCTTCTTCACGGCTGAAATCATGTATTACCGCCTCAAACAGTGCCGAAACATTTGCTGTTACCAGCATATGAAATTCCTGCTTTGAAAGCTCATTGACGGTCATATTGTACTGTTTCATACGTTCAAAATAATCAAGCGTTGAGCGTTCTTCAAGCAATGCCATATCGTGAACAAAGCCTTCAAATCTTGTCCCCTGCGAACGACAGATTAACAGCTTGAATATATCAAAATGGTCGTAGATAAAGTGCATGAGCCATTTTGTTTCGCTTTCATTCTCATTCCAGAGTTGTTGTACATCACCGCATTTCATGATTTCATAGCCCTGTTCACAAAATTCGTGATATTTTGTCATCAGCTCGTTGATTGTCGGCTCGACAAGTGCAGCAAACATTTCTTCTTTATTCGGGAAATGTCTATATAATGCACCAACGGTTAAGCCGACTTCTGATGCAATCCTACGCATAGATGCATTTTCAAAACTGTATTCCGTAAACTCTTTGACTGCTGCTGCTATAATTTTCTCATGAGCTTCAGTTTTGTCTCTTGGCATGGTCTAACCTCCTTTATTATAAATAAACACTGTTTACATAAATATGATAACACATAATTGCAACACTGTCAAGATGTGTGAACAATGTTCACTAATAAAGCACAAAATTTTATTAAAAAAGTTTATATATGCTAGCATTTATACAACTCTGCATGAATAACCTTATTAATGGATAAAATTGTTTTCTGTTGCTATCATTTCAAAATAAGAGTATCAAAGGCAGATTTCCGGATAATATGAAAATATTAGGGGGTGCATAAACAAACGAAAGCCTTACCTATCGTTTGTGAGTGCGATTTTCATACATTACACTTTTTGACTCTCATTCACGCCTTAACAGCAGAATAGTAACACATCGAAATGGTAATTTCTCAAAAAGCCTAAAAATAGGGCAATTTCAGAGATTACCCTTTCGTTTGTTTGTATTCAATACGCAGTCAAAATATCGATTTTCTTGCGTCTGGCAAGTTTCATCATCTTATTGAACTGGGTTCTGTTGGCAGTCTGTGTTCCGGAAATACCCTCATCAGCGAATATGCCTACGAGCTGCCAGTCTGGATTTGATGTGATGTATTCGGTGTAATAAGCAATCTGTGTCGCATAGGAATTCTGCTGATTTTCTTCTGCCGTGCTGACACGACAATAGGCTGCGACTTTCGTCAAACAGCCTGATGTATTTTCTGTGGAATTGTTCTTTTTTGCAGGAATTATCGTCACATTACTCATAATGGTTCTCCTCTCTGCGATATGCAGTTGTATTTCTTGGCGGCAAGGTCAAGAATCATGGTTCTGACTGCCTTGCTGTCAAGTGTATGGTTTTCAAGTTCTTCATGTACTTTTGTCTCCAGTTCCCTGACATTTTCATCAGGGTGATATTCTGTCTCAAAATCGGTGATTCTGACAGGTTTATCGGGAGTTTCATCAGCTTTCGGCTTTCTGAATGCGGCAGGCTTCATTTCCTGCACTTTTTCAAAATCCTCTCTGCCGACAAGTGCAGGATAGCGACCCTCACCAGTATATTTGGGATTGTACAGAATACCGCTGAC
>JAZAUD010000094.1:0-5891 GCA_036373775.1 Oscillospiraceae bacterium
TCACGCACATAACGCTGAACTTCCTGTTCCATGCTGTTGGCAAGGTTCATCAGTTCCATAAATGTCTTTTCAATCTGTGACCTGTCTTGTTCTTCATTATAATCAGTGATAATTTGCTGATATCTCTCATAATAGCTGATACGATTCGGATTGGCGACCAGCATCTGAGCAAGCATTTTCTGTATTGCTTCCTCCAAATCTTTCATCACAAGATTCTTGTGTTTAACCTTAGCAAATTCTCTCCTGAGCAGGTCAAAATCAATTGTACTGATATCAAACCGGCGTGATTCTAAAGAATCAGTCACCTGCTCCGGAATTGTGATATCATTACTGATAATTGCATTGATTTCCACCATGAGGTCTGTATTATCAACAGTTTTCCGCTTCTTTTGCAGTTCACGATATATCGCTTCAATGGCATCATATTCTTTTCGGTTCTGTCCTGTAATCTCGTTTCTGTCAAGATACTTCATAAAACGGATACATTCAGAAGCATAAGTTGAAAATGTCTTTTTCTCCCCAATACTGCCACAAATGATATTTGTCGCATCACGCAGAAGAGACATTTTCTCAAAATCTTTTGCATCAATCTGCTTTTGCAGAGTATAGTCACGTTCTTTCAGAAATACCTTGATTTTTTTGATATTCTCCAGAATTCGGTCAATCATTTTCTGCTTATCAATAGTAGGGTCATTTCTGCCTTGACCGCCTTTGTTGACAGTGTAGTCTGCAAGGGCTTTTCTTAATGCTTTGACAATGCCGATATAGTCGATAATCAGGCCATTACTTTTTCCTGCATTGACACGGTTTGCACGGGCGATTGTCTGCATGAGTGTGTGTGCTTTCAATGGCTTATCCAGATACAGACAGGACAAACACTTCACATCAAAGCCGGTCAGCCACATTGCACAGACAAACACCACACGCAGAGGATTAGACTCATCCTTGAATTCCTTGTCAAGTTCACGCTTTTCCATTTTGGTGCGGTGCGGTTTAATATCCAGCCCCCATTTCTGGAAAGTCTGTATTTCGTTCTGTTCCTGACTGATAACGACAGCCATTTCTGTTTCCTGCATCCATTTAATTTTTCTTTCAAGCTCCTGTGCTTCCTGTTGTGTGGCTGTTTTCAGCTTTGCAGACAGTTCCTTGATTTCCTGTTCCCAATATTTTTGCACAAGGTCATACATCTGCACACAAGTGACTTTATTCAGGCAGACAAACATTGCCTTTCCGCTTGTCCATAAATCAGAATAATGCTTTACAAAATCCTTTGCAATGGCTTGGAGTCTCGGTTTTGCAGTTAATACATGGATTTCTTTTTCGAGTTCCTTTTCCACTTTCTCCTGCTGACTAGGGTCAAGGTCGGCTCTTTCGATGGCTTCGAGAATTTTATCCGTAATTTCTGGATTCTTCAAATCGTCAATTTTTTCACCACGGTTTTCATAATACAGCGGAACGGTTGCACCGTCCTCAACAGCACGCTTGAAATCATAAACTGAAATATAACCGCCGAATGTTCGGGCTGTGATGCTGTCATCTGACAATAACGGCGTACCAGTAAAACCGATTCTTGAAGCAGTCGGGAGGAGTTTCATCATATTATCTGCATACAAGCCGTACTGACTGCGGTGTGCTTCATCCGACATGATGATAATATCATGGTCAGGATAAATCGGCTCTGCATCGGGCTTGTTGAATTTGTGTATCAGTGTGAAAATAAAGCTGGGGTTGCCTTTCAGTTTCTGTATCAGGTCATCACCGCTGGTTGCAATAAATTGTATCGCTTTGGTCTTTCCAAGCATTCCGCAGTTCTCGAAAGTATCACTGATTTGCGTGTTCAGTTCGTCACGGTCAGTCAGAATAACAATTGTCGGAGAACCTGCAAATTTCCGGCGGATTTTCTGTGCCAGAAACAGCATGGAATAACTCTTTCCGCTTCCTTGTGTATGCCAGAATACACCAAGTTTTCCTGCATTCAATGCCCTTGCACCATATGCCTTTACTGCTTCATTTACACCTAAATACTGGTGATTTCTCGCCAAAATCTTGACTGTGCTACCGCCTGAATGGTCATACAGAATAAAATTTTCCAGTAAATCAATAAAATTTTTTTTCTTGCAGATACCTCGGAGCATGGTTTCCAGCTCCACACGTCCCTCATCATCCTCTGCAAGTCGTTTCCATTCGTGGAAAAATTCGTATTTACTGCCAAGTGTGCCGATTTTCGCCTCAAAGCCGTTTGACAGCATGAGAAATGCATTATAATAAAACAGGTGCGGAATCGTGTCGAGATAGTCAGTATAATTTTTCGTGAAAGCATCCTGCACATCAACATTTGTCGCTTTCAGCTCAATGAACAACAACGGTATTCCGTTGACAAATCCGACAATGTCCGTTCTTCTGCGGTAAATATCACCATGAATTTTCAGCTCCTTGACGGCGAGAAAATCATTATTCAGCGGATTTGCAAAGTCAATGACCTGCGCCCGTCTGGTTTCGGTTCTGCCGTTTTTCTTGACAGTGACAGGGATTCCGTCACGGATATAACCATATTTTTCCTCGTTAATCTGCATCAAAGAAGACGTGGAAAGATGTGCTGTCATGCGTTTTTCGGCTTCATCAAGCTGTGCAGGTGTGAGCCACGGATTGAGTTTTTGCAGAGCCTGCCGGAAATAGCGCACAAGCAGAATTTCATGATAGCTGTTTCTGCCGAGTGTGCCGTCTCTGCCGAGTTTTTCAGTATTGTATGCATACACGACATTCCAGCCTAATTCATTTTGCAGAAGATTTCCTGCACTTTTCTGAACAAGAATATTTTCAGAATAATCGTAGCTCATATACTCACCTCTATACAACACTTTTTTCTATGCAATAATTTACATAATCAATCCAATCTCTGAGTTCCACATAGTATAAAATTTTTTCTTTAAACCTATCTGATGACACTAAAAATCCAGATATTCTTCTTTTATTCGCTTCACCTGAATAAGTAAGTCCCCAAATATAAGAATGCACAATGGCATTATATATTTTATCATGACTTAAGTTTATTTCTTTGCCTTTTTCTTTATAATTATCAATTATAACACGATGTAAAATGAAATCCTTATCACCTTTAAAATTCCATTGCATACAAGGAATATCATATTTCAGAAGATGAAAGTCTGACGATTCTATTGCTTTATGTTTTTCTCTTATTTTTTCAAAATCAGTTTTAGCCTCTTTTTCTTCTTCTATCATTTTTCTAATAACAATGGCAGAATAAAGAATGTATTTATTAATTTGGTGTTCAGCATAAGTGGTATGATGAACAGAAAGTTTCTGCCATAATTTCATCATCTTTACATTATGCTTTAACTCATCTTTCCAATAACCATCAAAAATCATTTTATACCTCCAATTCTCCGCTCATCAGTTTCGGGAGCAGACGGTCACGGGCTTCAGACAGCTTTTTGATTTGCTTTTTTAATTTTCCTATCATTGTATAATAATTTTTTGTAATACTACAAAAAGAATGCAAAATTGCTTCTGGTGCAAGCACAATTTTCATTGCATTAATATCTTTTGCGTAAACATGAGGTTGTGCTGACCCTTTCTGTAAAGAATCAATCTGAAATTTATTATCTTTCAAAAAACAGTAAACAAAGAAGAGATAAGGAGTTGAATCACTATCAACAAATGAACAATCAGATGCAAATACATCTTCGTGATATAATCTAGAAAATCCTGCATTAGCCCCTGAACCGCTTACTGTGATAACAGGTGCAGTTGTATTCGCTTCATTATGATAATATGCAGGTTCTAAACCACCAGCAACAACAGGAACAGTACCCTCTTTTACATTTGCTTTTGTGATTGTTTTTCCACGTTTGAATGATGCAATTTCCGTTAGAGTTCCTTCACGCCACCCCACCGGCACACCGTTCACAATTTCTGTATTTTCCCAATCAGGAAAACGCAAATCAACGAACCACTCTTTATAGAGCCGTTGTGCCATTTCTTCCAGCAGTTTGATTTGTTTCTGGTTGTTTTCGATAAGTTTGTCGTAGGCGGAGAGGATGGAGACAATTCTTTTTTGTGTATCAATAGGAGGCAAAACACATTCAATAGCGTTAATAATTCTCGGATTAACATGTGGAATTGCTGAACCACCTTGTAGTCCTTGTAATTGTGGCTGATGATTTTTCATTAAATAGTACAAGAAATCATGCTCAATGGAATCTAATGGTTCAATAATAAAACCGTCCGTAACAAAGATTGGTTCATTCCAATAAGAAACATAACCAGCAGAAGCACCACTTCTCGACACAACAATCGCTTTACCAGTATGATTATATTTATCAATATAATATGCTGGTTCTTTTCCACCGAGTATTACTGGATAGATACCTTGTTTTGATTCTTTTTTTGTAATGTATTCTCCTTTTTTAATTTTAATAATATCACCAAGTTTTACTTTTTCCCACTTCATACCCCCATATCCTCCCAATTTTTCGAGATGGTTTCCATCAGTAAATTTGACTCTGCCTGCAAAGCAAGCAGTTCTTTGTGAATTTCCGCCATACGTTCCGCAAAATCCATTCCGTCATCTTCCTCAGGAGCAACCCCAACATATGCACCAGCCGTCAGCGACCAGCCTTTTTCCTCAATTTCGGAAATATCCGCCACCTTGCACAGCCCTACAATATCCTGATATTCGCCGTCTCCGAATTTTTCATAGAGCCAGAGAGCCTCTTTTGCAACGGTCTGACGTTCTGCAAGGGCTTCAATTTTTTTGTCATATTCTGCCTGTACCGCTTTTTTATCACGCTTTCCGGCGGATTCCACGGCGGATTTTGCCTCTGTGCGGAGAGCCTTTTTCTCCTCGTGGAGCTGTTTCACCAGTTCCGCAAAAGGCAAATCGCTTTTCAGTTCATCACGATATTTTTGCAATAAAGCCGTGTATTTGTCGGTTTCTCCCCGATACAGCCAGACAATCGCATTCAGATTTTGGAGCTGCCATTCGCTCCACTCATTCAAAGTTCTGTCAACGACAGTATAATAATTTCTTGCATCAATGAAAAGAATTTTATTTCTGAGCGTTTCCGGCTTGCCCTTATCAAAGAACCACAGCGAACACGGCAGAGACTTTGTATAAAAGAAATTATTCCCGACTGAAATCATGACATCCACATGACTTGTTCTGACAAGTTTTTCACGAATATCTTTATCTTTGCCCTGACTGTCAGTAGCAGAAGAAGCCATGACAAAACCGGCTCTGCCGTGTTCGTTCAGATACGAATAAAAATAGGAAATCCAGAGATAATTTGCGTTGCCGATTTCTTTTTTCGCATTGACAGACGGCAGACCAAACGGAAGCCGTCCGGCACTTTCGCAGGATTCAGCCTTGACTTTATCTACATTAAACGGCGGATTTGCCATGATGTAATCACAACAGCCGTTGAGGTTGTGTGCATCGTGATAAAAAGTATTTGCTTCATCACCGGACTTGATAACACCTGCCAGACCATGAACAGCCATATTCATGAGACAAAGCTGTGCATTATATTCGACTTTTTCCTGTCCGTAGAAAGTCATAGCAGCATTGGCATTCATACCGGAAGCGTTGACAAAATCTCCGCTTTGTACGAACATACCGCCACTTCCGCAGGCAGGGTCTAACAGAACGCCGGAAGTCGGCTCAAGAATATTGACAATCATTTTTACCAGAGATTTCGGCGTAAAGAACACACCGTCATCCTGAGCGATATTCTTTGCAAACTTATTCAGGAAATACTCATAGATTCTTCCGACAATATCGCCGCCGACATCATCCAGTGCAGAATTATTGAAAATGCGGAGCAACTCTGACAACAATTCATCAGAGAAAATTGTGTAGTCCTTTGGAAGAA
>JAZAUD010000095.1:0-5751 GCA_036373775.1 Oscillospiraceae bacterium
AGTGATTGACCTTGCAGGCGGTGAAAAAATACCGGACAATATTCTGAAAGCATTCACTGATGAAAATATCATCAAACAGGCATTTAACGTCAATTTTGAACGTGTATGCCTGTCAGTATATGTGCAGCGGAACTATCCGCAGTATTTCAAGGGTTACGGTTCTGATGAAGATACTGTCGGGAATTATTTTAATCCTGCCGGATGGCACTGCACTATGATACACAGCCGTTATTTAAGCCTTCCATCTTCTTTGGCGGAAGTCGGCAGAGTCCTGAAAATTCAGGAGCAGAAAATGGCAGAAGGCAAGTCTTTAATCAAATTTTTCTGTGTTCCCTACAAAACAGATGACAATGAACCCGAGTTTCATAATCCGGTGCTGTATCCTGACAAGTGGGAAACTTTCAAGGCATATAACAAGCGTGATGTGGAAGCAGAAATGGAAATTGACAGAAAACTTGTGAAATACCCTGTTCCGGATTTCGTCTGGGAAGAATTCTATATTGACCAGAAAATCAACGACAGAGGTATCCGCATTGATTTGCAGCTTGCTCAGAATGCCATTGCTTTGGATGAACACATCAAAGCTGAATTATCAGCGGAAATGTGCAGGCTGACAGGTGTGGAGAATCCAAATTCCGTGTACCAGCTTCTGAAATGGCTGGAAGAACAGGGATATTCCTCGGCATCCCTCGGAAAGGAAGAAGTCGCTGAACTGCTCAAAACCGCCGAAGAACCTGTCAGAAGTGTGCTTGCACTCCGTCAGCAGTTAGCAAAATCCTCCGTGAAAAAATATACAGCCATGACAAATATGGTCTGCTCCGATGACAGGGCAAGAGGTACATTCAGTTTTTACGGAGCATCCCGCACAGGGAGATTTTCAGGCAGAAATATACAGCTCCAGAACCTTCCGCAGAATCACATTCCTGACCTTGCAGGAACGAGAGAAATTATCAGAAGCGGTGACTTTGAACTGGCTGAAATGCTCTTTGACAATATTCCTGATATTCTTTCACAGCTCATCAGGACGGCACTTGTTCCGAGAGATGGTTATAAATTCATTGTAGCAGATTTTAGTTCGATTGAAGCCAGAATTTTGGCATGGCTTGCCGGAGAAACGTGGAGAATGCAGGCTTTTGCAAGAGGTGACGACATTTATTGTGCATCAGCATCAAAGATGTTCGGTGTACCCGTTGTCAAACATGGTATCAACGGACACTTGAGACAAAAAGGCAAAGTAGCAGAACTTGCCTGCGGATATGGTGGCTCGATTGGTGCAATGAAGGCAATGGGAGGTTCTGCAATGGGACTTTCCGATAAGGAACTGAAACAGATAGTCACCGACTGGCGGACTGCTTCTCCCAATATTGTAAAACTCTGGTATGAAATTGATGATGCTGCTATGACAGCCGTTGTCCAGAGGACAGCCACAGAAACACACGGCATCAAATTTATCTATCAGAATCATGTTCTTTTCGCAGAACTTCCTTCCAGACGCAGGCTTGCCTACATCAAACCGCAGATTGATGTGAACCGGTTCGGCGGAGATTCTCTCACTTATGAAGGAATCGGCACAACGAAGAAATGGGAACGGCTCGAAACTTACGGGGCAAAAATTGTAGAGAATTGTATTGCTGAAGGTACACTTGTAATTACCGATTCCGGTTTTGTTCCGATTGAACACATCACCAAAGAAATGAAAATCTGGGACGGTATTGAATGGGTATCGCATGATGGACTGATTGCACAGGGAATCCGCACAACAATCAATGTTGACGGAATCCGCATGACTCCGGAACACAAAATTCTTACAATGAAAGGGTGGATAGAAAGTGCCAAGGCTCAGGGACTTGACTGGACAGACGTTTCATTACCTGACAGTTATCACAAGGGCAGAAAATACACCATATGGAAAAGCCCAGTGGCTCTGTCAATGTATCTGCGGAAATCAGAAAGTAATTCCTGGCAGAGATTTGTGCAAAAAAACGCATCCGACAAAATCCTGCGGGTGCATGAGATACAAGCTAATCTCACAAGCCAAAAAAACACATGGGATGAGCCATCATCCGGCTTGGGGTGTCTGGCACTCTATGAAACAGCGGTGTCTGGACCCCAGCCATCAGGCTTATCACAATTATGGCGGCAGGGGGATTACAGTCTGCAAACGCTGGCTGGAGAGCTTCGAGAACTTCTGGGAAGATATGGGTTCGACATGGGAAAAGGGACTGGATATAGACAGAATCGACAACAGCAAGGGATACACTCCGGAAAACTGTCACTGGACAACCAGAAAGCAGAACAACAGAAACAGACGGAACAATCATATCATAGATACACCTCTTGGGAAGATGACAATCGCAGAATTTTCAGAACGGACAGGCATCGGAGTAACGACAATCTGTTACCGGCTCGAACACGGCTGGAAAGGACAATCTCTGTTGACACCTCCGGATTACCGCAATCTGTGTACGACATCCGGAATTGTGGTCCGAGGCACAGATTCGCTGTCTGGAACGGAAGAAGAGCCTGCATAGTCAGCAACTGTGTTCAGGGAATTGCCCGTGATCTGCTCTGCCACAGCATGAAAACACTGTCGGACTGCCGGATTGTAGCTCATGTACATGATGAGCTGATTATCGAAGCTGACAAGCATATGTCCGTGGAAACTGTCTGCGAACAGATGGCAAAAGTGCCGGACTGGGCAGAAGGCTTGTTGCTTCGTGCTGATGGTTTTGAATGTGCATTTTATCAGAAAGATTAGGAGGATATTATCATGACTTTAACAGAATTACAGGAAATTCTCGGCGAAAGAATCCGTATTGCAAATGATGACACACGCAGTCTGGAAGACCGCAAAAAGGAAGCTGAAATCTCTCAGACAATTTCTTCTCTTGCAAAGCAGATGATTAACAATGCAGACGTCATTCTCAGAACTGACAAGCTGGTAGCAGAAGGCAAATTACAGCATTCCAATATCGAAAAGCTGGTGAACGGCAATGCCTAATGCACCTTATACAGATGAACAGAAAAACTTTATCAGACAGCACTGTTCTGAAATGACAGCCGCTGAACTGGTGATTCTGTTCAATGAAACTTTTCATGACGGCAGAACCAAAAAAGGCTTGCAGTATTTCATGCAGTCAAATGGTCTGAAATGTGTCCGCCGTCCGAATACATGGGCTGACGGGTTCACCTCTGAACAGAAGGATTTCATGAGACAGCACGGCGGAGATATGTCACGAATGGAGCTGACTAAAAAATTTAATCAGCATTTCGGCACATCTGTCCCCTATAACACCATTAGAGGCTGGTGTGCCAGAAATCAGATTCCCTCTCCCAATGGAGACGGAAAATTCACTTCTGAAACTTCTCCAAGATGGCAGAAAGGAATGCCTGCTGATGAATTCAAATCACATTACACAGAAGAATCATTCAGAAGAATGACAGAAACTATGAGGAACTCAAATATTCAGCATCGTATCGGTGATGAAATCATGAGACACGGACTGCCCCATGTCATTGTCAATGAAAATTTTGGACACGGCATCGATGCAAGAATCGAAAAGAAGGATGCGTATATCTGGAAACAGCATCATGGTGACATTCCGAAAGACTGTATGCTGATTCATCTTGATAACAATCCTTTGAACTGTGATATTGAAAATCTGCGGTGTGTTCCTAAAAAATACAGAGCATTTCTCCGCCATAACGACTGGTGGAATGCTCCTCCGAAAGTCAAGGAAACTGCTTTATTATGGTGTGAATTATATTATACTCTGAAAGATTTGTCAGAACTGTGAAGTGTGAGCTGATGAACATTATGAGAAATTACATGAATTAAAGTAGTGGACTTTTGCAGAAACTACCAAAAAGTGTTATTGATTCTGTAAACCAATACATTTTGTATTGGATGAAATAAAAAGTGTCCACCGTCTGCGGACAGATTTTAATTTTTCGTGGACGGCTCGGACAAGATTTGGAGGTATCAATCAATGGCAAACAAGTACAACCGTGAGGGCTACGCTGACCCGACAGCTTGTGAAGCTCTCAGACGAATCGAAAAGGAAGAAAAGGCGGCTCGCTACCGTCCGCTGGTCTACATCTGCTCACCGTTTTCAGGCAAGGTGAAGAAAAACAAGAGAAAAGCAAGAAAATACTGTCGTTTCGCTTTGGAACAGCATAGTATTCCGTTCGCTCCGCACCTGCTCTTTCCCCAATTCATGGACGATAACAGCCCCGAAGAACGTCAGCTTGCGATGTTCATGAATATGATTATGCTCGGACACTGTGAAGAACTCTGGGTGTTCGGTGACAGAATTTCGGCAGGCATGAAGCAGGAAATCCGCAAAGCTGAACGAAAACATATGAAAATCCGCTATTTTACAGAAAATTTGGAGGAGAAGAAATGAACACACTGATTGACATTCATGTACCGAAAGATATCAGGCAGCTTCTGAAAAATGAAAAGTACAGTCATGCTCCTTCCAGTTTTGATAAATTGTATTTGAATGAGAAGACTGAAAAGCATCTGAGTGAAACCATAGGCAGTCTTGAAACTGTTGCTTTAATGCAGGAAATGTTCTCAAGAAAAATTTTTGATAATCTTACACTGCAACTTGAAAATAATTCTAAGGTTCACTTCCGTATGGTTGATGATAATGGCATTTATGTGACAGCCCAGTTCTGTGTCATGAATAATTCTGTTGATGTTGCCGTAGCTATGAAATTCAATAATGGCAGAATTGAATTAGGCTATCTTTACGCAAATGAAAATTTTATTACACATTACTCAAAGGAATCTGAAACTGTAATCATTGGATTCCTTGTGCAGAAATATTTCATTGTCAGCTATCTGATGCTCAATCGTGCCACTGTTCTTCATGAAAAGACAGTACAGCTTCCACATAAAAAACATACCAAAAAAGGAAAGAAGAAAAAGCAGCCAGTAAAGCTCGTCCGTAATATTACGGTTATTCCTGAAAAACTTGAAAAATGTCTGGAAGAAGCTAAAAAGGTGCATCACGAAATCACCTGTCCATGCTGGGGTGTTGTTGGTCATTGGCGTTTTTACAAGTCAGGGAAAAAAGTATGGATTGAGCATTATCGCAAAGGAAAACACAGAAATGACCCGTCAGCTTATGTTCCCAAGCAATATGTACTTCCAGAGGAGGAAACCACATGAAATTTACTTTATACACTTCCGATTATACCGGAAAGCCACAGAATACAGTATATCCGAATGAGGCAGTAATTACTTCTGCTGATGACATGAAGAAAGCTGTCGGCTTTGACCATGTATGTGCAAAATACAAGAACAGCCGCCGTTCCAATGATAACTTTATCAGCTCTGATGTAATCTCTCTGGAATGCGACAACGACCACAGTGACAAGCCCGACGAGTGGATTACTCCGCAGATGCTGGAAGATGAACTGTCCGGCGTGAATTTTGTTATTGTCAGCAGTCGCCACAACATGAAGCCAAAAGGAAAAAAGTCTGCACGCCCCCGTTTCCATATGTTCTTTCCGACAAGTATCTGCACCAGTGCAGATGCCTGTGCGGAACTGAAACAGCAGATTTACAAAGAATTTTCATTCTTTGACAGCAAGGCTCTCGATGCCGCACGCTTCTATTTCGGCTGTCAGGCTGATGAAATCCTCTGGCATGAAGGCGATATGAGCATTGAGGAATATCTGTTTTTCATGCAGGATAGTGTTCAGGCAATTCCGCAGGGACAGCGTAACAATACGCTTTCA
>JAZAUD010000096.1:0-5748 GCA_036373775.1 Oscillospiraceae bacterium
GAATAAAATACTGGCGAAACTTTCTACCAATTTCTGTACGCTGAATCATGCAGAGTTCCTTTGCCATCTGGATTGTCAGCGCATGGTCTGTCATTTCTCTGACAACTTCACGTGTACCTTCTTTTCGAACCTGCTCAAAAATGAGCGGGTTGAAATCTGTCCCTTCTGTAAAGCCGTATTCGCACATTCTCGGAAACCAATCTTTGTAGGCAGTCTTAATTTCCAGTGCCTGATGCAGTTCACGTCCGGAGACAGTCGGCTTTTCGGCATTTTCATAGTTGATTTTAATCAATTCATCCATAGATAAAATCCTTTCTCTCTATACGGAGTGTTTGATGTATATTCCTAATCCCACCCACAGCCTTTAACTGCAAACGTCCTCCCGTTTGATTCATGTAATTTCTCATAGGCTTGCTCCTTTTTGGCAGAGTTTTTTTACTATTAATCGGATAAATTTTAAGGAAAACAACTATATCAAATTGTGTATTTCTAACAAAAATAAATTATACAGTTTCTAATTTGTGCTTTGCTCTGGAAATATTTCTGATTCTGTGCTATAATCATTAGTGGGAACAGTACTTTTTTCCTTTAAAAAACAGATTATCGTTAAGCCTGTTAATGTCAATAGCTTTTAGAAAATTTAAGAATATTTTGTTTTAATGCCTAAATTAAACCTGCTAAAGGAATTCTTCAATGTCACTTTTGCACAAAATTTTATTTGAATCTGTATTTTGTCTATTGATTTTTATAGCACAGCTATTTGAAATTTCATTGCCAGTGTGGATAATCTGGATAATTTGGATAATTCAGATAATTTGGATAAGAACGTCAGGAGATAAATGAAGATGAACCATACGACAACTCCATATTTATGTGGTGGAACATTTATGACGCAAATTTTACGTTTTGTAGATGAGCAATTCTCGCCAAATGAACATTTGCAGGAAAAGAAAGATATCTTTCCAGAATGTGAAATTTTCAGAAGATTGATTTCCGTATTTCAGCTCAGAGAATTTCAGAAAGATTCACAAAAAAGCAGAAAACCAAAGTCCACTTTGAGAACCTATGCTTCTGAATTCAAAAACTGTAAGAATTCACTGGGAACATTCACTAAATTGAATGATTTTGATATGCGGAAAGAATTCGATAAAAATGTCAGACGCTTAAACGGCAAAGCACTTGAAATGATGAACGAATTTATTCAGGATGCATTAAGTGAAGCAGAAGACGAAAACAAATACAAAAAATTAGTCCGTTCTTTGTTGGGTATCATCATGAATGATGATGAAATCAGTCAGGAAGATTTGTTCTATATCAATGGTGACGAAACAGCAGTTGCCAAAAAAGAGTTGCCTACCATTTCTGTTTTTTATATTGCGCCTTTTTTGCTTGGTGTATGGCATTATATTGTCATGAAACGCTTTGACAAAAATGAGTTGGGACAAGCTACCTACAAAGAATGGTATCCTACTAAAGATACTTATAAAGGAACTGTTGGCTGTGATATTGCTGATGCTTTTCAAGTACTGAATTTACTTCCCTCTGATACAACAGACAGCTCCGATGAAACCGTTCCATTGGAAGGGGCAGTGATTGATGAAGAAACAGTTAAAAACCATCAGTTTGCCACATCGCATACAATTGTCAATCAAACAGGCACGAACAATGTGTATGCAGAATACATCGGCACACTGAACTTATAAAGGAGACAATATTATGCAAAATGAAATATTCCCTTTGTCACCATCACAAACAGATAATTTATCAGATGTTCCAGCATCTTCAGTAATACAGCAAGGACAAAGAAATGTTTATTCTGAAAGAACCGAAAATATGGTTATTAATATTCAAACAAGCAGTGATGCTGTTCCTCGTATTTTTCCAAAAGAAGCAACTATTGCACCCAGGACAGTTTGTCGGGATTTTTACAATTTATTTGTCATCAATTATGTAGATTTTTCAAAAAATGAATCTTTTATGATGTCTCGCAACAGATGCCTGACACAATATACAGAAGAAGCAATCAAAGCGGAATTTGCTTCATTATCAGAATCAGCACAAAAGAGCATTCTTTCTTTTCCCTGTATTTTTACAAATGAGAATAATAATGGTCTGAAGTGCGGACTTGCAAGTCCGGAACAAATGGCTGGTTTTGGTTATATCAGGCGCATGAAAGTACGAAAATCAGAAATCATGGTATATCCACAGGTATTGTACCTTTTGCCACTACGGACACTTGATGATGCCTTGTTCAATCTTGACTTAGAAGGCACTGAAAGACGGAATCAATTCGACAGGACACATTGGTGTATCAAAGAAATTGACTTGATAAGCGAATTGCAGGAGCTTGGATTTTTTGATATTTGTTAAGTTTCTGAAAAGTACATACATTCAGCTGAAAAGAGGGTTTGCTATGGTTGTCATTTATGCTGAAAAAAGCAGTCTTGCCAAAACAATCGCTGGTGTGCTTCATGCCGGACAGCGCATTCCACTCAACGGAGAGCCGACTGTCGGATACTATCAGTTTCGGTTCAATGGGGAAGATGCTGTTTTATGTCATGGAGTAGGTCATCTGATGCAGTTAGTTCCGGCAAAACATTATGATGCAAAATATTCCAAATGGGATTTGTCGGTATTTCCGTGTATTCCTGAACAGTTCCGCATTGCTCCGAAAAATGCTACTATCGCTTGTGCAAAACTTGTCAAATCGTTCCTGAGCCGTGCAGACTGGGTCATCAATGCCACTGACCCTGACCGTGAAGGAGAGTTGATTTTTTCCTATGTCTATCAAGCTTGCAACTGTCATGCCCCCGTCATGAGAGCGTGGATTGAGGACTTGACGGATGCCAAAATCAGAAAAGCCTTTCAGAATCTGATTGCACCAAATCAGCCGATTTCCACACAGAATCCAGGCACTCCGCAGGATTTGCAGCTTGCTGGACGTGCCAGAGATATTGCTGACTGGCTGATTGGAAATAATCTGACAGTTGCCGCAACCAAAAAATTCGGAAATTATGAAGAGTTACTTTCTGTCGGACGGGTACAGACTCCGACACTGGCTCTTGTGGTGAAACGTGAAAAAGAAATCAGAGAGTTTGTAAAATCGAAATTCTGGCGGTTGCTGGCGAATTTTACAACAAGAAATCAGGAAAATTTTGAGGCAGAATATTCCGGCGGAAAATTTGATAAAATCAAAGATGCTCAGAAAATGCTTGCTCTTTGTGGAAATGCGCAGGGCATTTTGAAAGAACTCACAACAACCAGAAAAATGCAGTCCGCACCACTCCTGTACAATGCGACACAGTTACAAATTTCCGCAAATAAAATTTTCGGCTGGAATGCAGATAAGACTTCTAAAATCATGCAGATGCTCTATGAAAAGAAACTTATGACCTATCCGAGAACTTCTTCCGAACATCTGACTTCTGCCATGATGCCGGAAACAGCTCAGACTATTGGGAAAATTCTGCAAATGCCTGAATACAGCCGTTTATCTATTCCACAAAATCAATGGCAGAAGTTCACGAAACGTCATTTTGATGATAATAAAGTCGGTTCGCACCCTGCCATTATTCCGACTGTCAATGTTCCGCAGAATCTTTCAGGCTTGTCATCAGACGAGAAGGCTTTATATGATTTGCTTGCAAAATCGCTCATCAGAATCATTTATCCAAAAGTCGTTCTTGATGATACGGAAGTTTTAATTGACGTGAATCAGGTGGAATTTAAGGCGACAGGAACAGTGCTTGTCAATGCAGGCTGGTATGCTGTGGATAACCGGAAAATCAAAAAAATGTCCCTTCCGCTGATGCAAAAAGGGGAAATCCTGAACGGGGAATATTTCATCAGAGAGGGCGAAACACAGCCACCTGAACGCTATACGGAAGCTACTTTATTATCAGCAATGGAACTCGCTGGACAGCACATTGAAGATGAGGAAATCCGCACGCTGATGAAAATGCAGAAAAAAGGACTTGGCACAGATGCAACCCGTGCGCCGATTCTCAAAGGCTTGTTTGACAAGAATTATCTGACTTTGCAGGGGAAAACGATTTTTCCGACTGATAAGGGCATTTTCCTGATTGATACACTTCCGATTGAAAATATCAAGTCCGCTGATATGACCGGTGACTGGGAAATGAGATTAAATCAAATCGCTATAGGAAAAGCCGATTATTCGCAGTTTATCAGAGAAATTTCACAGGTGACAAGAGAATGGTTTTCAGCCGTGGCAAACGCTCCAGAACAGCATTTTTCAAACGGTACACAAATAGATTTATCTTGTCCAAATTGTGGAAAATCATTAACACGACTTTCCACTGTCTGCAAATGTCCTGAATGTCAGTTTCATATGAGTACCTACATCTGCAAAGTACGTCTTTCAGAAGAAATCATTTTACAGCTCCTGAAAAAAGGGCGTTCCCATCTTATGAAAGGTTTTCAGTCCAAAAACGGAAAGAAATTCAACGCCTATCTTGTTCTGAATCAGGAAACAGGCGAAATTACGTTTGATTTCACTTCCGAACAGGAAAAGAATCTGCATTGTCCGTTCTGCAATTCGTCTATGAACAAAATGCGGTATAGCTATCAGTGCGGTAATCCAAACTGCGGATTTAAAATCAATTCTGAAATCTGTAAGAAAAAGCTGACGGTTTCACAGATTTCAGCCATTCTGACAAAGGGGCAAACTCCTTTAATCAAAGGTTTCAAATCCAAAGCAGGAAAATCATTTTCTGCTATGCTGTATCTCGACAAAGCAGACAGACAAATCAAGTTTAATTTTCCTGACCGGAAAACCTGAAAACTGTATTTTCTTCCATTTTAAGGCTTGCAATCTTATCGGAAATATGATATAATAGGAATACATTTACATATGGAGCGTGAATCCATGAACGGAAAGGAACAAAAAAAGGCTGCGAAAGAATTCGCAGCCAGATGGAAAGATAAGGGCTATGAAAAAGGCGAGTCCCAGAAATTCTGGATTGACCTGCTTGTCAATGTTTACGGAGTGGAGGACATTGCCGGATTCATCAGCTTTGAAGATAAAGTGCATTTAGACCACACATCATTTATTGATGGCTATATTCCATCAACTCATGTCATGATTGAGCAGAAATCCATTGACAAGGATTTGCGGAAAGCTATCAAGCAGTCGGACGGAACATTATTAAATCCGTTCCAGCAGGCGAAAAGATATGCTTCTGAACTGCCATATTCGCAGAGACCACGCTGGATTATTACCTGTAATTTCGCTGAATTTCTTGTCTACGACATGGAAAAGCCCAACGGCGAACCAGAACAAATTTTATTGAAGGATTTGGAAAAAGAATACTACAGACTGCAATTCCTGACCGATACTGGAAATGCTGACTTTGAAAAAGAGATGCAAATTTCTGTCGATGCCGGAAAAATCACGGAAAAGCTCTACAAAGCCTTGCTTTCGCAGTATCAGAACCCTGATTCTCCGGACAGCCTGAAAAGCCTGAATATGCTGTGTGTCCGTCTGGTATTCTGCTTTTATGCCGATAAAGCAAACATTTTCAAGCATAATCAGTTCAGGAATTATCTGCATGATGTGCCTGTTAATAAATGGCATAGAGAATTGAAAGATTTATTCAGAATTTTTGATACAAAAGAAGAAAATCGTGATAGTTATGATGATGAAAATCTGAACGCTTTTCCCTATGTCAACGGTGGATTATTTGCTGATGAGCATATCGAAATTCCCAGATTTACGCAGGAAATCGC
>JAZAUD010000097.1:0-5717 GCA_036373775.1 Oscillospiraceae bacterium
CAGAGTACAGACGATGTGTATGTTATCCGGAACGGAGAAAAACTTCCCTGCACGGATGTATATACACCTACCGAAGAGGATATGGCTTTTCAGGAAGACAGAGTCAACAGCTAATCAAAAAGGAGAAAGCAGTCATGAATGAAATTATTATCAATGATACCCCTGTAACAATCAAGGAATATCAGGGACAGCGTGTTGTTACACTGAAAGACATCGACACGGTTCACAGCAGAGCTGATGGAACGGCGAGAAGAAATTTTAACACAAATAAAAAATATTTTATTGAGGGTGAAGATTACTTCAAAATAACGCCGTACGAATTTCGTACAGCGATTGGCGAAATGGATTCCAGACAGCAAAATGATGTCACACTTATTACAGAATCCGGCTATCTGATGCTTGTCAAGAGTTTTACGGATGACCTTGCATGGAATGTCCAGAGACAGCTTGTTAAAATTTATTTCAGAGCAAAGGCGAAGTCCGACAGTTACCTGATTGACGACCCTATCGAACGTGCGAAACGCTGGATTGAAGAGCAGGAAGCAAAGCGTGAACTGGAAACTATCATTGCAGTTCAGAATCAGCAGATTGCAGAATTACAGCCAAAGGCAAGTTAGGAACTGTGCAGAATTAAATCGTACATTTTTATATTAAAAATTGCAAAAATCGAGTGATTTTCATAACTAAATTGTAGCACTTATTTATGCACAGTTCCTTATTATGACATGGTTCTGAACTGCAAAGATCTGATACCTATAAAAATAATTGCCGCAGATTATGGAAAATCAGCAGTATGGCTGAATAAACAGCTACAGAGACACAACATTCAGCATAAAGAAGATGGTATCTGGTTACTCTATCATGAATATGCAGAAAAGGGCTATACCAGTACCAAAACCTATCCATACAGAGATAATAATGGTGAAATCCACTGCAAGCCACATACCTACTGGACACAGAAAGGCAGACTTTTTATTTATGAACTGTTGAAATCAGATGGCATTTTTCCATTGATAGAACAGGAAGAATCAGCAAATCACTGACTGGAAAGGCGAAATCTGCTATAAGGTGTGTCCGTTTTTCGGACGAACCCTTTCTGATGAATACCAGCCCGACAAAATTCGTTGACTTGGTTGCAAAATTTGTGCGAACGGAAAGCGTACGCACAAAATCCTGTAAATTCCATAAACCCTCAGCCGTCCGAAATTCGGACGCTTGACGGTATTATTTTTGTGCGTCTGAAATTCGGACACACAAACTCACCCAAATAAAATCTGAAAGGAATTATTTTTATGGATGCATTAACATTAACCGATTTCAACGGTGTTGAAACCATTGACAGCCGGCAGGTTGCAAAAGCAACGGGTAAACCGCACAATGACCTGATGAAAGATATTCGTAGATACAGCGAATATTTAGGAGAGGGAAATTTTTCCCTTACCGATTTTTTCATTGAAAGCACATACACAACGGAGCAGAACAAAGTAATGCCTTGTTATCTCATCACTCGCAAGGGTTGTGAAATGATTGCAAACAAGATGACCGGACAGAAAGGTGTTACTTTTACGGCACTGTATATTAATGCGTTCCATGCAATGGAACATCAGATTAAAAACGGTGCTGCCCGTACAGAATCTACTTCAAAGAAACTCGAAATTCAGGAGATGAACGCACGAACCAGAATGGCGAATCTGTACCTGAAACTTGCTGATGTGGACACAAAATCAGGGACATACAAAGACATTCTGATTGCAAAAGCGGCGGAAGTTCTCGCTGGTGAACAGATTATTCCGCTGCCGTTGGCTGAACAGAAGATGTATACTGCCACTGAAATCGGTGAAATGTTCGGAATCTCCAAACAAAGAGTAGGAACTCTTGCTAATCAAAACGGCATGAAAATCCCTGAATTTGGCGAATGGTACAGAGACAAATCACCATATTCCAGCAAAGAAGTCGATGCTTTTAGATACAATAATAGGGCTATTGAAAAATTTCATGAACTTTTAGGCTGATACGAAAGGAATCAGAAAATGACGAAACAGGAATGTGCCATTGTGATGGCATATACAGGAATTGCCATGCTCAAAGGCGATGACCTGTTTTATTTTTACGACTATTTATCGGGCATTATCGGCAGACCTGTGTACACACATGAAATTCCGAAAGTGGTCGATTATTACAGAGATACAGCAATCAGGAATGATTTTCTTGCTCTCTGCAAAGAGGCAGACGATGTGTGAGCTTATCAAAAGTACCAGCTACAGTCAAAGCGAAATTATCCAGAATATTCTGAACCTATATGTTCCGCATGGGAAAATTGACTGTGACCCGACATTCAGCACGGGTTCTTTTTACAGAGGAACGGGCATCAGCATACCGGAATACAGATTTGATATCAGTCCGCAGTCCGAAGATGTGATAAAAGCAGATGCAAGGCATCTTCCGCTTGCAGACAGCAGTATTTTCTGTATGATGCTTGACCCGCCTTTTCTGGCGACAAAGGGAAAATCACTGAACAGCACTGACAGCAACATCATCAGCAGGCGTTTTGGTGTATATCCCGATGAAAAAAGCCTGCATCTCTGCTATGCCGCTATGCTCAAAGAAGCTCACAGAGTCCTGAAAACTGATGGTATTCTAATTTTCAAGTGTCAGGACAAGGTAAGCAGCGGAAAGCAGTACCTGAGTCATGTATTTATCGTAAACAAAGCCACAGAAACCGGCTTTTATCCGAAAGACCTGTTTATCCTGCTTGCTAAGAACCGCCTGACTGCGGACTGGCAGAAACAGCATCAGGTTCATGCACGAAAATATCACTGCTATTTTCTGGTTTTTCAAAAGAATGGCAGGAAAATCCAGTATGTCTGAATTGGAGGTAGCTATGGAACATAAAAATTTGACGCTCGGCAGTCTGTTCTCGGGTTCAGGCAGTTTCGAGCTTGCAGGAATGCTGGCAGGCATCAAACCGATATGGCTGTCAGAAATTGAACCATATGCTCTGCTCGTTACGCATAACCGATTATCAAATGTACAGCATTTCGGTGATGTCAGCAAGCTGAACGGTGCGGATCTTCCGCCTGTAGATATCATCACATTTGGCAGTCCGTGTCAGGGACTTTCGCAGGCGGGGCTAAGAAAAGGACTTGCAGATGAAAGAAGCGGATTGTACATTCAAGCTGTCAGAATTATCAAAGAAATGCTTAAAGCTACAGATTATGAATTTCCGAAATTCTGTGTGTTTGAAAATGTACCTGGGCTTCTTACAAGCAATCATGGTGATGATTTTATTACTTGTATGGATATGATGCAGGATTTAAATTTCATTCCGGATATCAACATATTAGATGCACAGGACATGGGTGTTCCACAAAGAAGAAAGCGAGTGTATATAACATGGATAAACGTAGAGTATATACTGCAGAAGAGGACGAATATATCCGACAGCATTACCTTACAACTCCTCACAGAGATATCGCTGCTGAACTTGGGCGTACTGTCAAAAGCATACGCAGGAGATCCGAAAAAATCGGGTGCGCAAGAAAGAAAGTGCTACGAAGATGGACTGAGGAAGAGGATAAAATTATTCTCGCTTCAAAAGGAAGACCACTTCTTGAGGTTGCAAAAGAACTTAGAAGATATCCAAGTGACCTGCTTAAAAGAGCACACAAACTTGGATTTTTATCATGGCGAAGACCAGACGGCGGAATGTATACCGATAACAGAGGCTACAAAGTGCGGTGCTTTGAAAATGGAAGAGCAGTCTATGAACATAGGGCAGTTGTTGAAGAACGTATTGGAAGAAAGCTTACTTCTGTTGAACGAGTTCACCATATTGACACTGACAAAGGAAACAATGACCCAGAAAATCTTTTCTTGTTTCCAAGCCCTGCTGAACACGCTGCGTGTCACCATACGCTTGACACAGTCGCTGGGAAAAATGCCAATGTTCCTGAATTGTTACGAATGGGTATCATATACTTTGACCGAGATAAGGGGATATATCAATGCGCAGAAAAAGTATCATAAACGCACTGGAGAACTGGAATGGAATGAGTTGTTACGGTTTTACGAGCAGGAATTTTCGGCACTCGAAAAGCTCACTCAGCGAAATATTACAGAACAATGTGGACAGGAAGCATTATTTATCAGAAAAAGCCTGCCTTGGCATACTCCGCAGAGCTTCCGAGAGGAACAAGGAACTGCCTGCCGTGCTGAAAAAAGCACTCGAACAGCAGGCAGGAATATCTGCCTGTGCGACCAAGGAGGAGAACGAATAGACGTTCTGGAAGATAAAACGGCTACTCTCCGTGCGGAAGCACATCATCCTCCATGTGTATTGGAGTCAGCCGGATTCTGTACTGAACATTCAGCCAAATCGAGAAGCATCGGCTACGAGGAAGAGAAATCTCCTACGCTCCGTGCTGGTGTCGTGCCTGCGGCTATTGCTCTTGAAAATCATCCTGCGGACAGCCGTATCAAAATTTCTGATGATGAAATTTGTCAGACTTTAACATCAAGATGCGGAACGGGCGGAGGAAATGTCCCCTTGTTGATGGAATCGCCGAAAGTTTACGGCATTTGTGCGAAGCACAGCAATGCGATGCTTTCCGACAATCCAAACAGTGGTTTTTATGAAGCGGAAACTTCACGGACACTTGATACTTCCAATCAGTCACCTTGTAAAAATCAGGGCGGAATGGTGGTCATTGAGGGCAACGGCTCAAGACCGTCACATCAGGGAAACGGCTATAAAGAGAGCGAAATTATGTACACGCTCAATACCGTGGAAGTCCCTGCTGTGGCAATGGCTGAATCGACTTTTTCGATTTCAAGGGACAATCATTTTTCTGTTTCGGAAGATGTAGCAGGCACGGCAGTTGCAAGAGGTCCTGCAACAGTCGTTCACTCCAACGGAGACCATTATTCCACAAGTAAAAATTCTCATCATACAGTCGCTTCCCACGAAAAAGCAAATACGCTCGTAGCTTCTGATTGGAAAGACCCGCCTGTCGTGAATGATGCTCCCAACAATGAGCCGGCATATATCGTCCGCAGACTGACACCGACTGAATGTGCCAGATTACAGGGACTTCCCGACTGGTGGTGCAAAAATCTGGACAATCCAAATCCGACAGATGATGAAATTCAGTTCTGGACAAATGTCTGGAACGAATGGAACAGCATCAATCACAAAAAGCCAAAAACGGAAAAACAAATCAGAAAGTGGCTTGCAAATCCATATTCTGACAGTGCAGAGTACAAATTGTACGGCAATGCGATATGCGTAAACTGCGGATATTTTGTGCTTGCAGGAATCGCTTATTATGCCAGTCAAATATAATTTACAAATTTTATAGAAATATAATTTTAATATTCTCCGTTTTAGTGGCTTGCAATTCTGTGAAAAACGAGTTAAAATGTGACTACCAAAGCAAAAAGGAGGTCACAATATGGAAATCAGATATCTGATTGACAAAAATCATCGTAAGGTAATGGCTGAAAAAATCTCTGAAATTGTTGGTGAAGATGTGAAGTATCTGGGCGCACCCAGCTTTGCTTACCAGATTGGAGATTTTACGCTGAATACAGAGGCTGTTCTCAGCTTCAGCGACAGCATGGACAGCGGCATTGTGGAAATGGTCATGGAATGGCTTGATTCCGCAGGATACCACGCTGAATCAAAGAACGAAATATTCACAGTGGCTGTGCCGAAAGAA
>JAZAUD010000098.1:0-5673 GCA_036373775.1 Oscillospiraceae bacterium
ACTGGAATCCCTTTTTCCCTGTCTGCTATGATTATCTTTCTCAGTTCTACTGATATCATTTTTATCACTCCTTTGTCCTCTATTATATCACATCTTTTCTTATTTGTCTATAGTGGAATTGCTGTAGGGGCTTTGTTCTGAACTTTCTGAGGGGTTCGGCTGTGGTTTAGGTTTTGGCAGTACTCTTGGTTTTTGAAATTTGTTCCATTCTCTGCATTGCCATTGGTCAGCATTCGTACGCCAATTTTTAGGAGTGCCGTCTTTGTATCGCCAATTGCATTTTTGATTATGTCGCATGAATTTTTGAACGTCGAAAGTATATCCTTTTTCATTGCAATAGGCTTGTACTTCCTCTATGGTTGGAATTTCATTTTCAGAGACTGAAACAGAATTAGAATGAAGAGAATAGAAAGAAGAATTTTTTTCTGACCTCTCCTCTTCTTCTCTCTCCTCTTCTGTGTCACCCACTTGTACACCAACTGGCGTACAAGTGGTGTACACTCCTTCTTCACCAGTGGGTTGCAGTCTAAGAATATCATCACGGCTAATCTCAATATCAATCAGCTTATATTCTCCGTCTACTGCAACAAGTCGAGACAGCTCCATTTTATAATGTGGGTCTTGTCTGCGCTCCTTCCGGATGTAATTATTTTGTCTCCAGTGTCTCACGACAATCACACCACTATCAAAAGGAATAATGTAAGCCTTGGCAAGCAGAATTTTATAATTATCTTCTGGAATGTTGCATCGCCTCATTAAACTTTTTGGAGATGACACAAAGCCGTAATCATCCGCATCTCCCAACATAAAGAAATACAATCGCTGTGCATCCCCTGGCATTTCCAGAAATTTGTCACTAAAAACAATCTCCAAAGAGAACATCCGCCTTGTTGCCATGGTATCACCATCATTTCAAGCTGGTATTGTATGTTTCGAGCAGATTGTACAGATGCTGTAAATCTACAATCAATCGTGTATTGGTACTCATGCCCTTCCGCTGTTTCAATTGCTTTTTCAGCTCCAGAAGGGAAAATAATACATTTTCAACATAAACCGCAACAATAGCATTGTCATTTTCAATGACCTGAATTTTTCCGGCTGTTTCGTCTTCAAGGGTTTCCAGCTTCAAACGGCATTCAAGCAAAATTTCATCAATTTCTTTCTGATGGGCTTCTTTCAGCTCCTCAATTTTGTGTTCCAGTTCTTCGATTTTGTCCGCACCATCCATATAAACGGCATCTGCTGGCATTTCTGCCAACTGAATTTTTAGCTCCTCAATCCGATTGACTAGCTCCGAACTATTCTCAAGAAGTTCATCTCGTTCTGCTTCCAGCATTCCATATTCATCTTCTTGCTGGTGGGTCTTTTCTGTGAGCTGTTGTACCTTCTTGATAGCTTCATCCCTCTGACTTTTCGCCAATCCGGCACGGAGTGAAGTTTCTCCCTGCTGTGCCTGTAATTGCTTCTTTTCGGCTTCCAGCTCCTTGATTTTGGCTTTCAGCTCCTTGACGCTGGTATCATTGGGGTTGACTTGCTGTAATACTTCTTCTCTGTCCGCTTCGTCCAGCTTAGCAAGTAAAGCCAACTTTTGAACTCCAATTTGTAAAGTCGACTTTACAAAATCTTCGGGAAGGTTTTCAGCAATTTTCAAATAAGTATAACCTTGCTGTCGTGTAAGTCCGACTTCATTTTTACAATAATCCTCAAAATTCTGATAGCCTAACTCTTTGTAGAGTTTGCCGTCTCTCATTTCCTTCAAACCTTTGCAGACTTCATACAAACTTGCTTGCATTGCCTGAGCATTTGCAATAATATGACGGGTTAATTTGACCGCCTTGGTATATTCCGGCGAAACAATCACGGCGGATTCCAGAACATCCAAAACGTTCAGTGCTTCCGGTTTCACGGCATAAAGTGCGATATAGTTTCCGGAATGCTTGACGAGCTTGTGTTTGGGGATTGTCTAACTGCCCTCATCAGTCATGATGGTAACATCGCCGTTATAGTGGTATGTTTCCAGCTGAACGACCTCCAGCCATGACGGCTTTTCCGCTCCAACTGCTTCATCGTCCATCAATACCAGTTTTCCGACAAATCGGCTGAAATCCTGCGGTATCAGCTGATAGTCAATCATTGCTTCGTCATAGGGGATGGTATCACCTATTTTCAATTGGTTCATGGGGTTTCCTCTTTCTTTAAATATGCTTAGGCGATTTCGCTAATGTAGAAATAGTCTGGAGTTTTGCAAACAGGGTAGGAACGTGGGCATTCTGTACAGTCCAGTGATACCGTCCAGCCCCATTTGTTACTATATCGTTCATCGTAGCGTTTAGCATCTTCATGTAAGCCCTCATATCCGACACAAAGCTTCAATTCTCCGCCACATTCAGGGCATTTCAGCCCGCCGTATTTAAGTTCTCTCATAGGTTTCCTCCTTTTTGGGAATTTCACTTGACAAAATCTGTCGATTGTGATATAATAAGAGTGTCAAAGTGCCGAGTACAGCCGTTTTTGCTCTTATGGTACGTCATTTCATGGGGTTCGCTCCTCTCTGCTTAGGTCAGCAGAGAGGAGCTTTCCTTTTGTTACTTCAAATGTATCAGCAAGAAATCATCCTCACAAGTCAGATAATCAATTTCCATCTTGCCAAGTTGTACCGTTTGCACAAGGCCGAATTCATTGCAGAAGTCGTCAAAATCGCCGGAGAATACTTTCTTCCCATTGAAATAGATTTTGAAATTGCCGTCATAGGGCTGTAATATCTCCGCAAAAATCATGTGGTTTCCTCCAGTTTGTTTTCCTGTTCGAGGGCTTCCGGATGCTGTTCCGCATACTGCATCAGCAGAAACATCAATCTTTTAGCGAATGCACCGCCGTCATTAACGGTTTGTTCGTCGATAATCACATTGAGTTCATCCATGCCGTTCAATCCTCCTTTTTCTCCAATGCCTTGACAGTTTCGGCAACTTCGGGGAACATCTGCAAAATGTGCATTTCCGTCGCTCTGGAGAATGCCACCTCTGCTTCTTTCAGTTTCGTGTGTGCCACCTGTTCAAAATACTTCTGCAATACCGCATAATTCGTGGAGGGGTTCGCCGTGGGCTGTGCCTTGCGGACTTCCTGCACTCGGAAATAATGCTCAAGCAAGAAAGCATATGTTTCCCATGCCTTATCAGTACTCAGGCTCTTTGCGTGGAGCAGTGCGCCCTTTTCCGTCCAGAGGTAAAGCTTGTTTGTAGTTTTGACGACTCCACAATTTGTGGGTTCGTTCTTGAACGCTTTCAAGTCTTTGCCTGTCAAACAATAAAAATGCTCACCGTTTGTATAGCGTTCTTTGTTACGTCTGAAATTTTCGTGAATCGTCTTGCTGTCAGTGCCGTACATTTCGGCGATTTGGGCTGTGGTGAGAACACGTTCACCGTTCAGCTCCATTTTTTCAGGGATGGTCATTTCGTTCATGATAAATTCTCCTTTCAATCCTTGTTACTGGTGCAAACTGCTAACAACATACTTAATGTAGTCTGCAACATAAATAAAAACTGTGCTTTCTTTTCTGGTGACAATCTGTTATACAGTTCTTTCAATTTTGCCTGTTCCGTCATGGTGTTCACCTCCTTTCCTTTCGCCCTTCTGTCAATCACCCCAATGTCTCAAAATAACGACAATCAAGGCAATGTCAAGAACAATCTGCACAATGTTCAAAATGATTTCTAACATGGTGTTCACCTCTTTTCTCACAAAGGGGCTTGACAATGCGCCGGAAACATGATATACTTTTCATAAGCCCTTTTGTCGGAGGTGGCGAGAACCTCCGACGGGCTACCCTGTTAGCTGTAGAACTGTACTAAAATCATGTACAGCTTGATTACTGCAACTAACAAATTCAGGATTGCACCTGCAAGGAGAATGATTTTGGTGGTCATCTCAAGGTCTTGCAGGTGCTTTTTTGTTTCTGTTTACGCATTGTCTTCACCTCCTTTGTTTTACTGTAATTCTATTATAGCACAATTATTGCTGATTGTCAATAGTTTTTAGCAATTTGATTGCTGAAACGTTGCACAAACATTGCTATTTATTTCTGTTAAAATGCATAAATATTGCTGATTTATTAAAAATACTTGACAAAATAGCAAAGTTTATGCTATAATTTAAATAGCAATTCATTTGCTAATACATTTTGAACGGAGGTGATTAGAATGGAAATCAATGCTAAACTAAAATTTTTGCGGAAACAAAAAGGCATAAATCAAGATGAAGCCGCACAGCTTCTGGGAGTGAGTTTAAGTTCATATCAAAAATATGAAAGGGAAAAAAACAGTGTAACTCCTTCCCTTGAAGTGTTAGTAAAACTCGCCGACTTCTACGGAGTAACAACGGACTACCTTCTTGGACGTGAACCGCCGAACCCGTTCGATGCTCTGAAACTGACAAAGGAGCAGGAAGCGGACGCAAACGCAAAATATCAAATGCTTACTCCGCAAGATAAAGCAATTGTGGCAAGTGTCATTCAGGCATTTGCAGAAGCTCACAGAAACGAACCAAAGCCCACCCAGATGACCGCCGTCAAAAGCGTGGTCTTGTATGACGATTCTGATTCTGATGAAGACAGCGCACAAACCGCTTGACACTCTATCGGCGAATGATTATCATGTACACGAAAAAATAAAAAATCCGTCCGGCAATCGTCGGACGGAACTGAAAGGAGAATGAAGCATGCCACAGCCAAAAGAAAAAAAGAATTATACTGCTACGGAATTTTTAGCTATGACTGAGAAAAGCCAAGAGCGTATGGAATTGATTCACGGCGAAATTTATAACCTTGCTGCTCCAAGTCGAATCCATCAAAAAATTGTTGGTCGCTTATATTCTGTTATTGATGGATATATTCAGAAAAACAAGGGGAAATGTGAAGTGTTAATTGCACCGTTTGATGTAGTTCTGAATGAAAAAAACATTGTTCAGCCTGATGTAATGGTAATTTGCGACCCTTCAAAATTGGATAATAAGCGTTGTTATGGTGCACCTGATTTTGTGATTGAAATTACCTCTTCCAATTATCAGACTGACTATACAGAAAAATTGGAGCTTTATAAAAAAGCGGGGGTTCGTGAATACTGGATTGTCAATCCGGAGCGAGATTCCGTGATTGTGTTGTATTTTGAAAAGAATCCGTCTTTGTTTATGCTGTATCAGATGGCTGACAATATCCCTGTCAATATCTATCAGAATCAGCCTGTACAGTTAGAAATCAATATCCGCCATTTACTGAGCTTATAAAAAAGACCGTCCGGTGTTACCAGCACCGGACGGCAAACGAAATTTTTCAAAAGGAGAAAAATAACTTCTTACTTATTATTATAGCATCTCCTTTTTGAAATGTCAAGGAGGAAAATCATGCAGAAAAAATTAACAGTGGCGGCGTATGCTCGTTACAGCACCGACCACCAGACAAGCAGTTCGATTGAGTACCAAATGAGAAAGATTGAGGAATACTGCGACCAGAACGGCATTGAGATTGTTTCACGCTATCAGGATATAAAGTAGGTGATTCTGATACAATTTAATAATTCCTCTTGGGGTGGTCAAAATCAGTCAGGGGTGGCTAAAACGGATAGAAAAATTAAAAGGTGGCTAAAATGGAATGCTCTACTTTTTAGGCAACAAAAAGCTCCC
>JAZAUD010000099.1:0-5584 GCA_036373775.1 Oscillospiraceae bacterium
AGAAGCAAAAATCAAGGAAATTGGTGATAAAATCAGAATGCTGATTGGTGATGTCAATATTGGTGCGAACTGTAGCACGAAGGCTTTCAAAGAGTATCTGTATCAGAATCTGAAACTTCCGGTCATGAAAACGACAGCGTCCAGCAAAGAAGCCGCTGACGATTCTACTATGATTATGCTGAAAGAATGGTGCGACAAATATCGCCCTGAATTGTCGGAATTATTCGTTCTGGTGCAGGAATATAGAAAGTGGAACAAAATCAAAACAACTTACATTGACGGCTATCTCAAGCTGATTGATAATGAGCATCTTTATCCTGATTTCTTCGCATTATCGACTGATACCGGAAGAATGAACTGTCAGAATCCAAATTTACAGAATGCACCACGAAAAGGAAATGACCCAGTTGGAGTGCGTAATTTCATCAAAGCTCCATCAGAACATTTAATCTTATCATTGGATTTTTCACAGATTGAACTCCGTGTCGGTGCGTTTTACTGCCGTGATACTGTTATGATGGATACTTACAGAAAAAACGGTGATATTCATGCAGCAACGACCAGTGTTATTTTCGGCTGTACCTATGAAGAAGCTCAGGACAAGCACCGTCCGGAATACAAGGAACAGCGGACTATCGCCAAAAATGTGAATTTTGGTACGTTTTATGGCTTGTTTCCGAAAGGATTACAGTCGACTCTGCATTTTAAAGCAGGAGTAATAAAATCCGTTCAGGAATGTGAAACCATGCTCCGGAATCTGAAATCCGGCTATCCGGCTCTGACCACTTGGCAAGAGGAGACAAAAATGCTTGCAAGGCGAAATGGATATTCTGAAACATGGCTCGGCAGAAGGCGATATCTTCCCGATATTACAAGCGATAACTGGGGACAGCGTTCATTTATGGAACGCTGTGCATTGAATACACCGATTCAGGGAACTGCCGCCGATATTCTGAAAATGGCGATTGTCCGTATTTTATGCGGTCTTGCAGACCGTCAGTGGCTCAAACCAATTTTACAGATTCATGACGAACTGACTTTTATCATTCCTGAAAACAAACTTGATGAAGCAGTTGAATTTATCAGGGAATGTATGGAAAAACAGCCGTTTCCTGAATTTGATTTGCCGCTGATTGCCGAAGCATCTGCCGGACGTACATTCGGCACGATGGAAGAATTCGATTAAATTTAGAAAGGAAGAATTTTTATGAACATGAACAACGAACTGACTGTATGGAATTATGGTGACAATGATGTCAGAATTCTGATGATTGAAGATGAACCGTGGCTTGTGCTGGCTGATGTTTGCAGAGTGCTGGAAATTGCAAGAGGTGCAAGAACGGCTGAACGCCTTGAAGAAGATGAGGTACGGCAGACGTACATCACCGATTCACTCGGCAGACAGCAGCTTATGACTATCATCAGCGAAAGCGGATTTTATAGTGTCGTACTCAGAAGTGACAAACCGCAGGCAAAGCCGTTCAGAAAATGGGTAACTTCCGTTGTACTGCCCTCTATCCGCAAGAATGGTTTTTATGCAGGTGATATGCACTTTTCCAGAGAATTGCAGGTACTTATCCAGCATGAACGCATGATGGCACAGCACCAGAAACAGCTTGATGAAGCATTGGTACAGCATTTCGGCGGTGACCCGATGTGCGTGAATGAAAGCCGTGTCATGCGTCTGCCAAATTATTATCACTGCAAAAAAGAGCCGGTTCTGGTGGAATGCATTTCTTTTCATCCGGAACGCAGATACACGCAAGAACAGTTGATGCAGGCACTGCCGGAGCTGAAAAACGCATCTGCTCCGGAACAGACTGCACAGCCAATCAAAATGGGAACGCAGAAATCCGTATCTCATCAACGTGCGGAACGGCTTATACAACGTGATTGAAAATACACTGACGGAACATTCGCCGCAGTATCTTTCAACAGTTCAGCTCAATGTCAGCTATGTACCGGATGCAAAATGCCCGATGTTTCTGAAATTTCTGCATGATGCCCTGTCAGATGCACAGGTGTATCTGGTGCAGGAGATACTCGGCTATTTTCTGATTCCCGTCAACAGGGCACAGAAATCGTTTGTCATTGTCGGTGAAGCCGGAGCAGGCAAGTCATTATTGCTTCTTGTTCTGAATGATATTCTGCTCGGTCGTGAGAATGTCAGCAATGTATCGTGGCAGTCGCTGAATGAGCGTTTCAAGACAGCGGAATTATTCGGAAAATTAGCTAATATTTTTGCCGATTTACCGACAAAAAACATTGACGACAATGGTATTTTCAAAGCTCTTGTCGGTGAGGATTATCTGACTGTCGAACGAAAAAACAAGAACCCGTTTTCTTTTCAGCCGTATGCAAGATTACTTTTTTCCTGCAACAAGATTCCAAAGAATTATGGCGATAAATCAGAAGGATTCTACAGACGACTGATTATTATCCGATTCAGTCATGCAGTTCCGGAAAGCAAGCGTGACCCTGATTTATTGGAGAAATTCCGCACGGAAGCTGACGGGATATTTTTATTCGCACTGGAAGGCTTGAAAAGGCTGATGAACAATCATTATAAATTCTCCGTAACAGCGGAAAATCTCGATGAATTGCAGAAATACCGTGAAGAAAGCAACAGCGTATTATCCTTTGTGAAAGACTGCTGTGAGCTGAATTCTACTGGTGAAGTCGGCAGAAGTGAACTGTATACCCGATACAAGGCTTACTGTGAAGATGCCGGACTGACACCATATGCACAGCGTACTTTCAATGCGGAACTGGAAACCTGCTGTCCGAGCATCCAAAGAGCTAAAGACACTACCGGAAAACGAAAGACATGGAGAGGTTTAAAACTGGCGGATACTGATTAAACAGGCATACTGTACCCACTTTCTGGACTGGTTGGACGAGTAATTTTCCATTATATCCAGTTTTATTTTCAAAAAAATACCATTAAACCAGTCCAGATATACCATGAAATTTGACCGCTTACATTTTTGAAGAATCCCTAAAAATAGCCAGTTGGACGGATTGGACGAGTAATTTTCTATTATATTCTATTTTATTTTAAAAAAATATATAAAGAAATAGGATTTTTCCCGTCCAATCCGTCCGAACTCCGAAAAATAGCCGTTTTTCCAGTCCAGTGAACCCGTCCAGAGTAGTCCAAAGCCGTCCAGAAAGGAGCATTTGAAATGAAAGAAGCCGATATTGTGAGAAAAATTATGAATTATCTGAAATCCGTACCGGAGTGTTTTGCATGGAAGGAACACGGCGGAATGTACGGCACAGCAGGCATTCCGGATATTATTGCCTGTTATCACGGCGGATTTATCGCTTTTGAAGTCAAGACAAACACCGGAAAGGTCACTGCCTTGCAGGAAGCCACTATGCAGAAAATCAGAAAAGCCGGAGGACAGGCTTTCGTTGTCCGTTCTCTGGAAGAAGTCAAATCCATTTTTGAGGAGAATGATACATGAAACACCCACGAATGAAAGCACGTTTTGATGCAACCCGCCCTTACGAGGAGCTTGTGAAGGCGATTGTTATTCAGGCAACAGTTGATTATATTTCAGCATGGCAAATGAAGGAAACCACTGCTGATATTGCAACAGCCAGCCAGAAGATAGAAGAAGTGGAGAAATTTTTCCATTCAAAGCATTTTACAAGGCTGACCAATCTTGATGGAAAAGAAATTCTGAAAAAGATAAAGGAGATTTACTTATGACAGCGAAAGAATATCTGGAGCAGATTTATACACTTGAAAACAAAATCCGCAAGAAGCAGGAAAAGGCACAAAGAATCAAAGAAAATCTGGTTGCTGGCGGTATCAGCTATGAAAATATCGGAGATGCCCGTCCTCATAACTGTGATGATGTGATTGGAAAAGCAATTTGTGAAGTGGTAGACTATTTGCAGGAAATCAAGGAAGATACGGCTACACTCGTTGTTCTTCGGATTACAGCTGATAAAGCTATCCAACAACTACAGAATGAAAAGGAGCGTTTTGTTCTTGAACGGCATTATTTGTTCTATGAAGAAATTGAAAAAATTGGAATGTTGATGCGTGTTTCCAAACGGACAGCATACTACTATCACAGCAACGGATTAAAACACATTATTCTTCCTTTGCACTAACTTGCACAAATTTGCACTAAATTGCACAAACTTGCACCCGATTCTCTATTGATTTGCACTTACAAATGTGCTATAATATATAATAGCAAAACAGGATAAAATACAAGCCGCAGGAAATTTTTATATTTCAGGCGGCTTTCTTTACATCCGAAAGGAGAAAAATTATGCTTGCAAAAGACGTTATGAGAAACGGCATTGACATTGATTACCGCATTATGGAAAGTATGGCACAATACAAGATGTGGGCAGAACTGTACCATTTCAATTCTGGTTCTCCTGCCATCACCCGTATGCTGGAAGATATTGTGGAGAACAAAGAAACAGAAATCCAAGAACTCATCCGCATGAAGGATAACCTTGAAAACATCATTATGTCAATTGGCAATCACGACCAGAGGGAAATCCTCCGTCTGCGTTACTTTGACAATCTTCCGTGGGGATGTGTCGCTGACCATCTTGGTGAAGATGTGGAATGGGTAAAGAAGCAGCACCGCAAGGCTCTGAAGAAGATTCATGTGGAGTGTACCTGCTGTTGTGACTGTGACGGAGATGACTTCGATGCCGATGAAGAGTAAGAAGCCCTGCAAGCACCCAGGCTGTCCCAACCTAACTGACGGACTCTACTGCGAACAGCACAAGCATCTGTATCCTGACAGACCGTCAGCATCTAAGCGTGGCTACGGCAGCAAGTGGCAGCGTGTCAGCAAAGCATATCTGAGAAAGCATCCGCTGTGCGTGAAATGTTTAGCAGAAGGACGGTTCACTGCTGCAGTAGTCGTTGACCATATACAGCCGCATCGTGGTGATTCTATGATGATGTGGAGCGAGAACAACTGGCAGGCACTCTGCAAGTCATGCCATGACCGCAAGACAGGCAATGAGGACAGCACTCCGGAATACTGCTATTGATGGGGATTCTTTTGAATAATGACCACCGGGGGATTGATTTTCTCTAAAATCAAATCTCGGAAAGACTGGGGTCCAAATCTTCCAATAAAAACCGCTATTCAAACGGGATATTGACCCATTATAAATTTGAATATCCATAAAGTATAAATTTTCTGTTCGTTTACGGAAAATTTATACTTTTTTCATATCTCTGCAATACTACGCAGATGTTTGATATTTTATTCAAAAAATTCAAAGAGAGGAGGAATTCAAACATGGCGAAGGACGGCACCAATCGTGGCGGTGCAAGACCCGGTGCAGGCAGACCCCGAAAGGCTCTGACCGAAAAAATCAGCGAAGGAAAACGTGCCGAAGTTATGATGCAGCCTGCGGAACTGAAAGCCGCTGATATTCCTCCGGTGAAAGAATTCATGACCATGATTCAGCGTGATGGCACAAAGCTGTATGCGGAAGAAGTTTATAAAAACGTCTACGAATGGATTAAAGCCCGTGGCTGTGCGGAACTTGTCAGCGAATACCTGATAGAGCAGTATGCCATGACCGTTTC
>JAZAUD010000100.1:0-5520 GCA_036373775.1 Oscillospiraceae bacterium
CCGGGTGGTTGAAAAGAAGGGCAAGAAAGAACAGCGGTCATCATGGTATTTTGAGACACCCAAAACCCCCAATTCAATTAGAACGGTGACTATTGGTGACACACTTTATCAGGCATTGAAGGAAGAACAGAAACGGCAGCGTATCAATGAATTCAAGTATGGTGAATACTACACCGTTCATGTGCTGAAGAAAGAAAAGGATGAAAAGAACCGTGATATCTTCCGGGTTGTGCCGGTTCAGAAATGTGTTGACAGTCAGTTGCCCCGTGTCAAGATGGTTTGTATTGCTGAAAACGGGCAGTACACTTCAACGGACAGTTTCAAGTATGCTTCAAGGGTCATCCACCATGAAATGCAGCTTGCCTTTGATTTTCATTCACTCAGACACACCCACGCCACACTGCTGATTGAAGCAGGGGCAGATGTAAAAGACGTTCAGTGCCGGTTGGGTCATTCCAACATTTCAACCACCTTGAACACGTATGTGCATGATACTGAACAGATGCAGAACAAGACTGCTGATATCTTTGAACAGATCACGTCCCGGAAAACCTCATAAACAAAAGAAAAAGGTGCTGACAGTTCAACCTGTTCAGCACCTTCTTTGTGTTCAGGGGTGAAAATCACCCGTTTTTCATATTTTCGTGGGCAAAATGTGGGCTGTTCCCACATCGTGAGCAGTCCAAAACCCTGATAAATGCTTATTTTATGCGGTTCAGCAGGCACACGGTTTCTATGTGTACCGATTGTTGAAACACTTCAAAAGTTCAACCTTGACGGCTTTCCTGTGCTTCACAATGCTTTATTTTATCAGGGTTTTTTCTGCTGTTCAATAGTTCAGTTCCCACGGGTCAGCCTGTGATTTTCTGAAATCGTGGGCAATAGGTGGGTTTTGCCCACAATCACCGCTTGACGTATGTACCGGACACAAACCCGGTCTTGTCCTTATAGGCCACAAGCAGCCATTTCACCCCGTTCACCGTGGTGTAATACCCGTAATTGTGAACCTTTGCCACGTGCGGTATCACATCAACAACGTTGTTGTCAGCGATCTTCCCCGGCTCATATCTCAAATACAGGCCATTGGCAGCGGTCACCTTGTACGCACCTGCAACGGACTTGTTGAAGGACTGTGCAAAGGCCACCTGCTTGACTGCTGCCGGTGCAGGGGTTGTTTCCTGTGTTCCTGCTTTCAGTGCATAGTTCGGTAAACAATAACCCCTGATGTATCTGCCGTTTACGTTCAGATCACGATAACCAACAGCATCATTTTTGTTCCCTTCAATTACCTTGATGGTCTTACCGGAAACAGAAACCACAATACCAACATGATCAGGATAACCCACACAGTCAGTGCTTGCATAGTTGCTGCCGTCCTTCCAATAGTACATGATCACGTCACCCGGTTTAGGGGTGTATGCGTCATTTTCCTGCCACCGTCCAAGTGCACGGTACAGGTCAACCATAGCACCACAACCGCATTCAGTAGGCATGATATCAGTCAGACCACACAGAATGCTGATTGCAGAAACAAAGGTTGCACACCACGCATCAGAATACGTGACCTTATACCCACGGGGCAGTGTCTTCTGCTTGGTGTTGTATATGTCAATGATACGTCTGTGTGAACCGTCCGCTTCATTGCTGCCTAAATACTTCTGTGCGGTGGTCACAACCTTCTGTCTAAGTTCGTTTTCAGTCATGCCGGTTTCATCCCCTTCCTTCAGGTGTGCAATGATCATGCTATAGACGGCCTTTTGCCTGCTGACATAATCCCCCACCTGATTGTCATTCGATTTATCAGCCGGGTCAGTACACAGTGCAGCATAAATGGTTGCAGCAGTGTACGGTGTTGCTGTTTTGGCAAGAATGCGTTTCAATGCACCGCTGCCACCATGATGAATGATGTTGATGCATTCCACCATGCCACCTGCTGACATTTCCCCATATGCAGCGGTGATGGTCTTTTCATATTCATCAATCTGTTGCAGCATCAACTGATCTTGACATTTTCTGCCGGTTTCGCTGTCAATAATCTTCCTGATACAGACGGCCTTTGCAGATGACTTCTGCACCCGGTAATTATTCCAATCAGCAGTGTCAAGGTCTTTACCAATACCGGCTGTGTCCAGTGTTTCAAATCCTGCTTTGTCTGTTGAACGGATCAGTTGCAGCAGGCGTTTTGCTTCAGCACCTAACCATTGACCTGCACCGATAGTGATAGCAGTTTCGCCATCACTAACGGTGAATGCAGGTACAAAGGCGGTGTAGTCATGCTTTCCATAAGCCTGACCGCCCGTTTCAACAGCATACAGGATGTTTTTGCAAACTTCCTTCTGCTGTTTATTCATGTTTTATTTCCCTTCATCCGTTTTCTGCTGAAGAATATTGATTGCCTTGGTAACGACTTCAGGCAGGGGCAGACCCATCAGACCGGCATTTTCTACAATGCTGATCAGTTCGTTTGCCATAAAGCCAATACACACGGTGTCCCTGATGTATGTGACACCTATTGCTAAATCAAGGAGGTGTGCAATCAGGACAAATAAAAGTGTCATGCCTTTCCTGCACAAACCTTTCCACCCGGCACGGCTTTCCAGTGCACCGTTGTCTGACTTGTTGCTGTTCTTGAAAACACCTGCAACGATCAGACCAGAAAAATAGTCAATAGCCATGAAAATAATCAGGGTCATCAATGCTTCATCCCACCCCCCAAACAGGGATGCAATCAAACTACCAACTACCCCGATGATGGTACAAGATAACTGTTTCATTCTTGTCATCCTTTCTGTTAGTTACTGTGCGAACGCAAAAACAACCGCCTGTGACCTCATATAACGGTCATATAGCGGTTGTTTTTGCTTCAATGGTAAATTGTTCATCTGTTGCTTCACTCACCGTCTGACGGCATTTCTGCCAGTTCGGGCAGGTCAAGGTCAATCAGAATTTCCTGCACCTGTGCACGGATTTTCACCGGCACGTCAGCAATGGTCTTTTTGCCCTTGACAATCAGGGTTGCATAAATAACTGCCATTTCTTTCACCTTCTTTCCGAGTAAGATATATATGAACCACATCATGGTGCATACCTCATTCATCAATCAGTTCCGGGTGTCCCCGTCTGATCAGAACTTCTTTCACTGCTTCCTTCAGCTTTGCCGGTACTTCAGAATAGGTCTTTCTTCCCTTGATGATCAGATCAGCATATACTTCTGCCATGATATCAACCCCCAATCAGTTCATACACGTCACACAGTGCCATCTGTGTGTTTGTCACTTCCGTTGCCAGTTCTTCATTCTGCTGCTGAAGCAGTTTAATGTATTCATCCTTGTCATACTCAATCAGGGTGAAACTGAACCCTTCAAAGGTTTCTTCACCGTGGTCTTCTGTGACCGGCTGAATGTCCTGTGCAACGAAAACCTTTGTTGCTGTGATTTCCACATCAAGCGGTTTCACGGTGCTTTGCTGCACTCCATAATTTTTCATGCTGCCTTTGCCCCTTTCTTGTTTGGTTCAATGTTGGTTTTATAATATTCATCTGCAAACGGTATCAGCGGTGTTATATACTTCTTTGTCAATCTGAAGCTGTTGCAGTGTTTCAACCATCCTTGATATGAATGAATTGAACACCATTCTGAATAGTTCATCATCTTGCCACTTTCACACTTCTGCCTGATTGCAGTCATTTTCTGTTTCATGGTCATACAGGTGGACTTTCTCAGCAGGACATAATTCATGAATACCCTGTAACCAAGATAATCAACACCACGTACATAAGACGGGAATATTTGCCAATTTCCTTTGACCTGCAACCGCATATTTTCTTTGAAGTAAATCCTGATTTCTTCAATCAGCAGGTGCAGTTCTTCTTTTGTTTCCGCAAAAATAACAATGTCATCCATGTATCTGAAGTAATGCTTTACGTGCTTGACTTCTTTCATCCAGTGGTCAAAGTCACTGAAGTAATAATTTCCAGAATACTGTGACAAGTAGTTGCCTATAGGAATACCGGTGTTCGGGTCAATGTCTTCTTCAAGCAGGTATATTTCAACCAAGTCTTCATCATCTGCCGTGTTGATGCTGTCAATGATTTCATCCAACAACCACAACAGATCAGGGTCTTTGAACAGCCGTCTGAACTTCTGTTTCATGATATCGTGGTTGATGCTTTGGTAATAATGCCGTGCATCAATCTTCAGGCAGTATTGACACCCTTTCACATCATGCTGCATTGCATCAGTCAGGCGGTTCAGCCCCTTATGAATGCCCCTGTCAGGTATTGCACTGTATGTATCTGCTATCAGATGTTTGACAATGTACGGTTCAATCACCTGCAAGATTGCCCATTGTGCAACCCGGTCAGGGAAATACGGCAGCTTGTAAATCTTTCGGTTCTTGTCTCTTTCCTTCTTGAAAAATACCTCATAATCTGATGTGTGATACAATCGGTTCTTCAGAAGGTATTGAAGATAATACAGGTAATAATCAGGGCATTTGTCTATTTCTTTGACTTCCTTGTACCACCCTTTACCCTTCTTTGCGTTCTTATGCGCTAACCTCAAATTTTCAATATCACATATTTTATCGAACAGGTTTCCTACACGCTTCATTCTCCATCTTTCTGTATGCGTGAAAACCGGGTCTTCAACCTTATACGAATGAGTACAAGTCTACTAACACGGCAATCTTTCTGTATGCCTGAACAGTCACCTTTTGGATGCTGCACAGGTCTTTTCTGTTTTGCCAAGGGGCAAGGTTAAACAACTACCACATTTTTATATAAAAACAGCAGGGACTTTCAATGTCATCCCTGCTGTTTCACGCATTTACTAAGTGACTGCTGATATTCCGATTACGATTACCAACACTATTATTCAGATTCCAATAGAAACTGCCTGCATTAGTGCCATTATTCCAATTACTGCCTAATTGAGCAATTCTTTTTGTGGTTTCGTGCAGAATTAGTGATAATTTCAGCGGTTGTTCAACCTATATCTAAACGTGATCAGGCAGCAAGCTGTTCTTCCCACGCATTGATATTTGTCTGATAGTCTTCTGCGTTCCGTGTCGGTACATACACCAAGCGACCGCCGATATGCCGATGACGATAAGAAGAAACATCATTCAGATACCAACAGAAAGCACCGGCACTCGAAGCATGAGCCCAACCCGCCCCAAGCTCAGCGACCGTCCAAGCCTGTGCGACATTCTGCCAAAAGTAATCTGAAACAGGAAGGGCATCTGATCCAACAACTTCCCCGGCAATGAACAACCAATCAAAATCTTCATCATAGATGAAGGCTGAAACATAGCCGTTTGCATTGATGCAAGTGATGCCTGTGTCGGTATAACCTGTTGCAGTATCATCAGCAAAGTCATGATCCTTGATGAAGATTTTGCCATAATTGATGTTGATGCCATCAACCCAAGTCCAAATGTTGCCCCAAAAGTTTTCTTCACCACGATATGTGACAAGCTGCACACCACTCTTTGTGATTGCACCTGACTTGTTGCCAAGCG
>JAZAUD010000101.1:0-5479 GCA_036373775.1 Oscillospiraceae bacterium
AAACCAGATAGGGGAAGAATTGACAAAAGTATACCTTGAAGAAGCAGTGAATGCTTCTAAAAAAGGGGCGAAACCGGAGACTGTGAAATCGAAGGAGAAATTGGAAGAATCGCAGTCAATGGGGGAAATGCGATTGTTCCGGAACATCAGCCGAAAGAAAGAATTCTGACAGAAACATTCCGAGAAATTTCTTTGAAACTTTGTACAATATTAAGCTATCGTCAGGCAGTGGAAACAATGAACCGCCTGTTGCATAGAAATGGGGAAAAAGAAATCAGACAGAAAACTTATGCGGATTTCTGTATCCGAACTGGAAAGAAGATGGAAGAAGAAACCAATCAGAAAGCGGAAAGAATTCTTTTGCAGAATGGATTTGACGGAATAAGTGGAAAACTGACAGGCAAAGCAGTACCAGAAATCAGAAAAGGGTCTAAGAAATTCCAGAAACAGAAAGAAGTAAAAGCAGCAATTTCGGCATGGAATGCATCTCATGCAGAACCAGATGAACAAATCAAGAAACAAAAATATCTTCTCGAAATTCCTGAAAAAACAGTATCTATCTCTGCTGACGAAATCGGAGTCAAACATCAGAAAGAACACCGTACTCCTGAAAATGAAAAACAGGGAGTTTTTGTATGGAATACTGTTATCACAATAGAAATGCCGAAATATACCTATACACTGACCAATCCAAGAATGCGTAGGGCATTTTGCAATACATTAGCCTATCTTCTGGAACATGACCTGCTGAAAAAGAAACATCTGGTATTGTTCACTGACGGTGCAAAGGATATTCGTACAAACATTGAAGAAGTATTCGAATTTCGCCCATATTCCATCATTTTAGATTGGTATCATCTGAAAAAGCGATGTCAAGAATATTTGAGTATGTCTGTCACAGGAGGAAAGAAAAAGCGAAATGAGATTTTGCAAAAACTGCTGAGAATTTTATGGGCTGGAAATGTGGATGAAGCAATCCATTATTTGGATGCTTTGCCGACTTCTTCTCTTCGTCCGCAAAACAGAATACAGGATTTGTGTGCATATTTTGAGAAAAACAGAGTATGTATCCCTTGTTATGCCCTCAGGAGTATATTCCATCTGAAAAATTCCAGCAACCGTGTGGAAAAAGCAAACGACCTGACCGTTGCACAACGTCAAAAGCATAATGGGATGAGCTGGTCTGTTTCCGGCAGCAGTGCAATTGCTCAAATCAAAGTTCATTTCTTAAATGATTCTGCTATTGCTGCTTAATTTTCAACCGCACAGGTAGAGAATTTTTTCATGCGAAATCCGCCGTTCTGTTATGTTGATACTTCTATTATAACATATGAAACGCAGAAAGTCCAATTGAATTTTTGAATTGCTGATAGAAATATTCAATTACTATACAGCAAAATCCGGATGTCTTGCATAGATTTCCTGTGCTTCTTTTACAAATGCAAGAATAAAATCACGCTTATCGGATTTATGTGTATACAAGGCACAAGGCATTTTCTCCTCACAATCAAACGGAATCCATGCGAATTCTCCGTTATGGTCATTCAGAAATCCGGGAGCAAGGCAGATACCTCGTTTTGCAGCAACATTTGTCAAAGTTGTGTCATGATTCGGGCTGTTGAAATAATTGATATTTCTGGATAATATCAGTCTTTGCTGTACTGCACGGAGTTCCGGAGGTGAACCGCCGCCGACCATGAGAGTGCGTCCAGATAAATCTTCCGGATGAATGATGTTCTTTTCTGCTAATTTGTCCGTTTTCTGACAGATTAAATAAATACGGCTGTCAAATAAATGATGCTGTTTTACATCATGTACACGTTTCAAATTGTGTTCCAGAGAAAATGCAATATCCATCTCGCCTGACAAAAATTTATCCAGATACCCTTCATAAATGAAATACGGTGTGACGGAAATTTCTGGATATTTTTTAGCATAGGCAGTCATAATCTGTGGAAGAAAATAAATCGCTGAACGAACGGGCATACAGATACTGATATTTTCCTGATACTGTGAACTGAAATTCTGTCCGTTTTCGATTGCCTGTTTCAGTTCAGCAAGAATATTCCGGACAGTTGTACAGAACTGCTCTCCGGCAGGTGTCAGAGATGCACCTTTTCCGGAGCGTTCAAAAATTGGGAATCCGATTTCATCTTCTAAAGCCTTAATCTGATAAGTCAGTGTCGGCTGTGAGATGAATAAATTTTCAGCGGCTCGGTTAAAATTCAGTGTCCTTGCCAGCTCTGCGGCGTAGGCTAACTGTTTGGTTGTCATGAAATCACCTACTCAATTTAATTTTTCTATCAGGCATTTAAGTTTTCTATTGGACTTTTTCATAATACCATGTTATAATGAAATTGTCAAGAGGAAATCTCAAAAAAATTGAAGTAAAGGAGAAATTTTGATGAAAACTTTAACTGTGTATTTTTCTATGAAGGGTGAAACCATTTCTTCTGGTATGAAAATTGTCAATCTCGAAAAGGGCAATACTGCTTCTGCTGCTGAATTCATTCAGGAAGCTGTCGGCGGTGATTTGTTTGAAATCCAGACGGTCAAGAACTATCTCAAAGACCATATGAAAATGATTTATGAGGCACAGAACGAACAGAAACAGGGCATCCGTCCGGAACTGAAAAACTATCCTGATATTGACAGCTATGATACAATTTTTATCGGCTATCCGAACTGGTGGAACAAACTCCCCATGCCCGTTGTCACATTTCTGGAGCATTTCGACTGGAACGGCAAGCGTGTGATTCCGTTCAATACCAGTGAGGGCAGCGGAGCAGGTACTACTGGAAAGCAGATAAAAGAAATCTGCAAGGGTGCAGAAATCGAAAATGTCTATGCTTTGACTGGTTCACAGGTTATCCACAAAAAATCCGAAATTCAGGCTTGGGCAAAGTCTGTTATCAAGTGAAAGGAGCATTTCGATGAATACTTTTAATTTAAACGACAGCACAACAATTCCGTCCATTGGTTTTGGCGTATTCATGATTCCGAACAACGGCGAAACAGAAAAAGCAGTTTCTACGGCTCTAAAAGAGGGATACCGTTTAATTGATACTGCCGCCGCTTATTAGAATGAAAGCGATGTCGGAAAGGCTGTCAGAAACAGCGGTATTCCCCGTAAAGAAATTTATATCACTTCCAAACTCTGGTTACAGGATTTCGGCTATGAAGCAGCCAAAAAAGCAATTGATACTTCTCTGAAAAATCTCGGTCTGGATTATATGGACTTGTACCTCCTGCATCAGCCTTATGGCGATACCGCCGGAGCATGGAAAGCTCTTGAAGAAGCCGTCAGAGCAGGAAAAATCAAATCTATCGGAATCAGTAATCATACAATCAAATTTATGAAAAAGCTCATTCCGCAGATGGAAATTATGCCTGTCGTGAATCAGATGGAATGCAATCCGTTTTTCCAGCAGAAAGAACTTCGTGAATATCTGAATCAGTACGGCATCTGCATGGAAGCATGGTATCCGCTTGGTCATGCCAATAAGAAACTTCTCACGGATAAGCACCTTGTACAGATTGGTGAAAAATATGGAAAGTCTGTTGCTCAGGTGATTTTAAGATGGCATTTGCAGGAGGGAATCATTGCACTTCCGAAAGCAACTTCTTTGGAGCATATTCGTGATAATTTCAATATTTTTGATTTCGCTCTGGATGATGAAGATATGAGTATGATTCGTTCTATGGATACCGGAAAGGGTACACATAATCCCGATAACATGGCGAATGCTGTCACTTTAGGTGTGTATAAAATTCACCATGCAGCCATAAAATCTTTCAGATGGAATATCAATATAAAGCCTGTGAACCTGGAATGAAAGAAAGAATCATCCAAATGGTAATGAATGGTTCTGGAACAAGAGACACAGTGCGTGTGCTGGGAATTGATAAAGATATGGTCACATCTGTTTTAAAAAAAACAGAACTTTTCTGGAAAAAATAAATAGAGCATATCTGGAAGCAATTTCCGGAGAAATTGAAATTGACATCGTCCGCTGTACAGAAGCAGAATCGCAGAAAATCATGAAAAATGCTGGAATAGAAACAGAAATAGACGAAATGTGGAGCTTTTATCATGATAAAAAGCATCAGATATGGCTGTGGTGGGCGGTGGAGCATAAAACCAATCCCCCTCTTGCCTACACACTAGGTACGCGGGAACACAAATGTCTTGATGAACTTTTAAAACTGCTCGAACCTTTTCATATTGTAAAGGTATATGCTGATGCCAATTATGCATATGAAAGTCGAATTCACTCTGCTGTGGTGGTAACAGACAAAAAGAATACACAGAAAATTGAAAGAAATCATCTGACATTAAGAACCCGTATGAAAAGACTGGCACGAAAAACAATTTGCTTTTCCAAATCCAAAGAAATTCATGAAATTGTAATTGGTATCTTTATCAACATCTTCTTTTTCCATCGTAAACTACCTGATTCACTCTTTTAGGGACACTACCCAAAATTTGTGACATCCGTCCGCAGCATTTGAATGCAATTTATGAACAGTTAGGTCAACAGGGACTTAGAAAATCAGCCGAAAAAGCGATTCTGAAACCAGATGTTTCTCTTTCGGAAATGATTCATGAAATGGGGTATACCAAAGTTGAAAAATTTCTCAAAGAATCGGCACATCTTTCCGTGGCAACATACAGGAATGCCGTCAATGGGAAACCCATTGCAATAGAAAGTGCAAAGAAAATTTCTCTCGCCCTTAATACTGACATGAAGAAACTTTTCACGGAAGAAGTGGACACCCGTCCTCTTTCACCTAAAACAATTCGGGAGCATCATGCTTTGATACATATGATTCTCCGCCAAGCAGAACAGGAACTTCTCGTGCCGTACAATGCCGCTGACAAAGCCAAACCACCCAAAAAGGTTCGTACTACCGCCAATTATTTTGAGCAAGATGAAATCAATGCTATTTTGGAAACCGCTGAAAATGAGCCTTTGAAATGGAAAACGATTTTGCACTTGATGATTGTCACAGGCGGTCGACGTGGCGAAGTATTGGGGCTAACGTGGGATTGTGTGGATTTCACATTCAGCCGTATTCACATTGAGAAATGTGTCTATTATGAGCCATCCGTTGGGATTTATGTTGACAAACCCAAGACAGAAAAATCTGTCCGCTGGCTGAAACTTCCACAAGCAACAATGGAGCTTCTGAAACAATATCACGATGAATACTATCAACCACTAATGGAAGTTGCTGATGAACAGTGGCAGGGCGAAAATTTTCTGTTTGTCATGGATAATGGGGATAAAATCGGTCATGTGATGCATCCGGATAGTGTGACTCAGTTCTGTGACCGTTTCGCTGAAAAGAATGGTTTGAAGCATATCAATCCTCATGCATTCCGGCACACAATGGCAAGTTTGCTGTATTTTTCGGGTGTAGATACCATCAGCATTTCCAATCATTTAGGACACGCTACCCCAAGTACAACACAAAA
>JAZAUD010000102.1:0-5470 GCA_036373775.1 Oscillospiraceae bacterium
ATTTCAAATCCCTATTGGACAGAAATTGCAGATAACTATACAACATCATCAGCAGCATACAGCCATATTAAGGGAGTCAGTGTTCCGAACTTTCCTCTCATGATTGTCAGCAGTGCAAATAATGACGACCTGACCAGACAAATCAACAACTACTTGGGAACATTGACAAACACAACCTATAATTTTGCTGATACAAGCAATTCTGCTATTTATGAAACAAAATTATACAAATGCACATGGAACAATGGTAACCAAAATTTTGATGTTGATACAAATACTACACATTCTAATTTAAAAATTACCAGTAGCACGAACAACAACACAACAAAATACACATTCTACATGAATGCGAATAATGTAGATACTGACAACACAACCCCCATTTTCACGCTGATTGATGTGCAGTTTAAAGACCCGTCAGATTCCGGTCAGATTGCCTATCACCTGTATGTTCCGGTATATGTCAAAAAACTTCTGCGGTATAATTTCCGTATTGCTCCTGAATCTGGTACGGATTACCTGAATAAAGGAAGTTATGGGGATGACCGTAAGACACTATTTGAAAATACAGGAAACCCGATTACAGTCGGCTTTGAGTACGAATATCAGCGCAAGGCGGATGAATGGAAGGATGAAATCAATGCTGGAACAAGCGTTTTAACCAATTATTATAAAACACTGACATTGAACAATCAGACGGATAATAAGGTATGGCCTGCTGGTACAAAGTTTGTGCTGGTTGATGCAGCTGCTGGAGGAAAAACTTATTATTTGAATACTCCACCTGCTGATTTGGCAATTGATTTATATGACTTCACAAGTACTGGAGCATCAGATGGTGTACACTATAGTCCAGCTCCTTTCAACAATCTATTAACTATAACAATCGGACAGCCAGAGGATGAAGAAATTATCCGAAATTTAGTAAAATTAGATGAAACAGATGAGGCAGAAGCAATTCAAGCTGGTGCAACTGTTCGGGATAAAAATAATGTTTATTACCGCCCATATGATGAAAGTAAAGACAGTGCATTGACAAATGATAAGAAATATGCAGTAACAGATGTAACTCTGAAAGATACAACAGCTACTTACCCCGTTGAGCGGTATTATTTAACAATTTTAACACCAAAAAGTGAAGTAGATACTGTAATTTATCATTATGAAATTTCCTCACGAGGTAATTTTGAAAAAAAATCAGATAATTCCGATAATCCTAAATGGACTGTAGAAAAATGGGAACCGAACAGCATAGACCGTAAACAAAATGCGCATTTATTGCTTGGAAATTTGTATCAGAACGCTCTTACTTTGAATGTTGTGCCGCGTAAATCAGGAACACAATTTATGGATAATAACAACAACTGGCTGACCGTAACCATGACAGCAAATATTGGATTGACGGAAAGTGCAATAACAAAAGGAATTCAAGGTAATATGCAGAATAATCCAGATTCTACAATTTATCAGACATTCTTAATGAGTTATGATAAACTGGACAAACGAGTAGCAGATGGCGGACAGTCTCAAGTAGGTGTTCAAATTGCGGCAGATGTCAGCATTGGCAGTGACATGACTTATTATATTCAAGGTGGCAACACATTTTCAAAAGATACAGCAACATCAATTATTGAGCCTGAAACACCTGTTGAGGGGAAAACATACGCTTCTAAACCTGAGATTACAGAAAATTATATTGAATTTGCAAATAATCAGAATTTGCTGACATATCTGGCAGACAAAGATGATTTATATGGAAACGCTGTATCCTTGCAAGTGAAATTTGATGCGGTGTATCAGCCTAAATTATTAATTTATCAGTTCCCCAAAAATGACTACGAGGATAACTCAATAGGTTCAAGCGTAATCGGATATTCCAATATTGCATCATCCAAAGAAAATGCAGCATTCAGTGCAACGTCCACAACCATAACAGATGGTTATCGTTATTATACAAAAGATGATTCGGCAGCTGAATTGGAATACAATGTGGTACAGACACCGGAAGCAATAACAGGTGCATACAGCTATCTTGGCAAAAATGCTGTAGAATTGGAGTCAGCAGACACAAAAAAAGCCCTTTCCTACGTTGATACTTATTCACGATATGACACAAGAGCTTTGCGTACTGATAATGATTATATCGAATATTCATTGACGTTATCAAACCGTAAAACTGGTTATGTAAAAGTAGAAACAGGAGAGCCAGACAGCACAGGTAAAGGCTTGACAATCAGCGATTATTTGACAGACCTCACGTTTTATGGCATCAATACAAGCGAGACACATGACAATCCACTCTATATTTTCAATCAGTCACCTGATAATGAAACTGTTCCAAAAATGAATGATACGACTACTATTTTATACGATACTGATGGTAAAACAATTCTTGCAAAAATTACTGTAACAGATACCTTGATTCGACTGCGTGTTCATAAAAGTCAGTTGAATATGCAAGGTGATGGAATTTATCTGCTACCCATTGATTTCAAGGTAAAGACTGGTGATGGAGACTTTAACAATAGTGGTTTGGCATATGCCAACTATAAAGTATCACTTACTGCGGCAACCTACAAAGATGGAAATACAACAGAATATTTCACACCTTCCTATGCTTATGACCGTGTAATTTATACAAATGCAAGATTAGAATCAGGTATTCAATAAACTAATCAAAGCGACCGCAAAAATCCACCCCCTCGTTCGATTGTGGTGCGGCGATTTATGAGGTACAATTGCAAATAAGAGTAATCCAATAAAGTCTAAGCAGCTCCATAGAGTAGATGAGAAACTGCGATTTAGTCTATGGAGTGCGCTGGATTACATTGGAGTAAGTTAGAGTGAATTAGTGGCAGAGGAAATATTCACAGTAATGCACAATTGTGTGTGACTGTATGCTACTGTATGCAACTGTGTAATACTGTGTGGGACTTTGTAGATTAGTGGCAGAGGAAATCAACACCCTCTGCCATTATTCTTGTCGATGGCAGTTTAGCGATTTAATGTATTAAAATATCAGGGAAGAAAACTATACCACAGGTTTACTTGACATTCTCTCAATCCTGTGCTATAATAGAGACATCAAAGGGAGACACTCCCTCACAGGATTCTAACTAATGAAAGGGTGAAAACAATGAACACTATCATGAACAATGCAAAGCTGAATAGCAGTCAGTATGTCTTTGAATATCAGCAGTTTAGCTTTTTCCAGTATCAGGAGGAAAGCTCCACTGTGCTGCACCAAAGACGTACAAGTGCTTGTTCAGGTCACCTGATTTGGTGAAGAGAGTGATTCATTGTGAACCATCTTCTGACAGAACAACACCGTCTGTGTGCAGTGCGAAACTGACACAGGCGGTTAATTTTATATCTATCAGAAAGGTGGTTATTCTCATGACAGGAGCTGCTCCGACAATTAACATGACAGCGACAGGTGCAAATATCAAAAATCTCATCAAGTCAAAAGGGCTTAAAATTGTGGATATTCAGAACGGCTGCGGATTCAACACTCCGCAGGCAGTGTTCAAATGGATGCGTGGTGATGCAATGCCTACAATTGACAATATGGTGATTCTGGCACATATGCTGGATGTGACCATTGACCAGATTATTGTTCTCAACTGAAAATATCAACGGCGGATTCGTCTAACAGGTAAAGGACACATCTCTTTCAAGGATGCAATACGAGTTCGAGTCTCGTATCCGTCACCATTCCGCTTCGTCTAAAGCCACCTGTTTCTGGCACAGGCAATGGGAGTTCGATTCTCTCAGCGGAAATCATATGCCTCTGTAGCTCAGACGGTAGAGTGCAGGTCTGAAGAATCTGGCGTCGCAAGTTCAATCCTTGCCGGAGGCACTAAAACAATTCCGTTTCGTTTAATGGCAGGACAGCGGTCTTTGAAGCCGAGAATGGAAGTTCGATTCTTCCAACGGAAATTATAAAATATTTAAATGGGAGTGTCGCATAGTGGCAATTGCACCTGACTGTAAATCAGGGGGCTTCGGTCTGCGCTGGTTCGAGTCCAGCCACTCCCACCACATATATTATAATTGGAGAAGTGGCTGAGTGGTTGAAAGCGACAGTTTGCTAAACTGCTGTACGGAATTTCCGTACCGGAGGTTCAAATCCTCTCTTCTCCGCTATAAAAAATACCTTTGTGTGTTACTGTGAATCAGTGGCAGGGGAATAAACATCTTCTGCCACTATTTTTTAAACGTAGTGATTTAGTAATTTAATGTGATAAAATAACGCTCTTCTAATTTTCTAACTTGACAAATTTCATATTGTATGCTATAATATAAATACAAAAGTATTTGATTTGTAATCATTTTATATATGGAGGTGCTATTATGGCAGAACAAGTATTGAATCAGTTTCGGTGTGATAAGACTTTAAGAGAAGACTGTGTGGCTATTTATGCAGCACTCGGAATGGACTTAAACACGGCTTTTCGTATGTTTATGGAACGCAGCCGCATGGTTGGCGGACTGCCTTTTCCGGCAGTGCTTCCGGAAAACATGAAAGTTCAGCTTGAATTTCAGTCGGCAATCGATGCTCTCAGAACGGAAGCTGAAAATCTTCCTGAAATGTCACTGGATGAAATTAATGCTGAAATTGCCGAAAGCAGAAAAGAGAGGCACAAAAAAGAATGAAATTATATGCTGTATATGATACAAATGTGCTGATTTCTTCATTGCTGACAAAACACAGAGATTCTGCTACGGCAAAAATTGTGGATGCAGTTGCAGAACAGAGAATTATTCCTCTCTACAATCAGGAAATTCTGGAAGAGTATGAAGAAGTACTTCACAGAAAGAAATTTGGATTCAGCGAATCAAAGATTCAGAAACTTTTATCGTTCATCAAAAAATTGGGAATTGAGGTCACAGCATCACCGACTGGCGAGATTCTTCCGGACATGGAAGACCTTGTGTTTTATGAGGTAGTTATGGAAAAGCGTAATGATGATGCTTATTTGATTACCGGAAATATCAAGCATTTTCCGGAGCGAAAATACATCGTCACTCCTGCACAGATGATGAGTATTTTAGATGAAAAAAGCAAAGAATAAATTTCATGTGGAGACAGAGAGTTTTCTGTCTCCATTTCTTCTATCCTGCCACTTTATCAATTTAATGTGTTAAATAATTCTTATCAGATTCTGCCAGATTGATAATCTGGCATTCTTTTTTCTGTGCATACTGTACGGTTCGGTATACACCTCCCGACTCATGTTCGATACAACAAAGCACTAAATCGGAACGGTCAACCATGTATTGATTTCTTGCTTGAAAAGCTGACTTGTAATGAGTATCCGCTGAATACTGGCAGATTTCAATTTCATCATAAAGATTCAAAAAGCTGTCTTTATGATTTTCTACGTTGCTGTTTTGATAAGGCAGAACAAGTATCAAAGAACAGTTGATACGGCTGTAAGTTTTCATTACTCTGCGGATTGTGAGAGCA
>JAZAUD010000103.1:0-5418 GCA_036373775.1 Oscillospiraceae bacterium
CCGAACTGGAATCAAAGTTTCTGAGAGTGATTATGCCCGAATTGATATTGAGCGCATTGAGCCACTTACTGATTGGAATTATATCATCCGTGGTTTTAAACATCAATAAAATATCAAATTATTTATTTAACATTCCTTATTGTCTGCAATATTACAAAAATTCTCAATCTTTTCGAGGTCTTCGCTTGTGATACCAAGCTGATTCAGAATCTGTTCTTCATTTTTCAGCTCATTCAGCTTTGAAATAGTATGCCTGAGAAACAGTGCCGTCCTTCTTGTGCGCCTTTACATCAGCACACAGATAATCCGGCTTCTTTTCCTGCACTTCCTTTACCAAGCCCACAACACCTTCCCAGCTGTATGCTTCGCCGTCAAGAACAGGACGTTTACCACTCTGCGTTGAAATCAGAACTTCGTAAAAATTCACAGTGTTTTCTTCTGGAAGTGTACCTTCCATTCTCATGCCAATAATTTCATTCATTGCCATTTCTCCTTTCATATTTGCAAACATTTGCAGGGATAACAACTATTTAATTCGTTATCCTGTATTTTATTATACCACAAATAAGTTACATTGTCAATTGATTTTAATAAAATTCATTTAAAATAATCGTTATAAAGAAGTCTATTATTTGTGCATTATGTCAATTTTCACGTTCTTGCAGTTCATGTTCAATGTCAGCAATCATTTCTTGCAATTCTGCGATTCTCTTATGAGAAACTTGATAATCCAGCTCATGTTCCAACCTGTCAAGTTCTGCTTGCAATTCAAAATTTGTCTTATTTTCAAGATTTGTCATAGGATACCCCTTTCGTTTCAGCATTCTGTCCTGATGACGTTTTTTGTGCCATTCATATTGATGTCGAACTTTTGCTTCTTTCCAACTGTTTTCAGTTGTACGGAATTTTGGCTCATAGTCCACTGAACCAATGTACTTACTTGCTCTTTTGGCACGGATTTTCCCTTCACTGATATTCCGCAAATTACCACGAATACCAGACTGCCAACGCCAATGACCTTTCTGTTTGTGGGTGCGCCCCTGATGAACGGATTTCTTACGTTTGGATTTGTAAGACCAGTTTCCACTGCAAAGCCGTTTCCATACCTGATGATGCCAATAACGAATATCTATAACAGTGATGTGATTTTCATCCACTCTCACAATCTGTCTGTCTTTGAGAAAATAAGCAGATTCAACGACTTCTTCCTGTTCCAATTCAGAATTCCATGCCGTGCGCAAAATAACACGTTCACAGTCATTGCCCGTTAGGTTCTGAGATTTTTCCAGCCTTTGCAGAGCATCTTCATAAGTATCACACTGCCATGAAATCTGCATTGCAAGATAAGCAAGCATTTCAATAAGATTTTCTTCTGTACAGCTGTGAAGAATATTCTTCTGACGGATTGTCCCTTCTTCATCAAAATCCAGTTCGCACCAGTAGTAAATCAATGAAATGCACTTCCTTTCAGATATATTACGTTTTGTCCGTGCAGTAGAAAAGTCCGTCACACAACTGCATATAAATTGTCATGTAATGTTCTTTTTCATCTCCGCCACTTTCCATCATGATGTTGCGGAAAAATGCTTTTGCTTCCTCACGGCTGTTCCATGTACGGAGCTGTCCCATGCATTTTGTCTGAACTTTCTGACTGTCCTCATTTGTTGCAAGCCGGAATGTCTGCTTGTCACGGTTTCTGATTTGAAATGAACGGCTCATGACCTTCAGCTGACCGCTTCTGTTGCCGATTGCCGTCACTGACAAGCAATCAGCGTAATCATCCGGAATGATAAGTTCAATCTTCATTTTCGTTACCCCTTTTGCCATATGGTATTTTCTGTTCTGTCCGCCTGTTCACGATATGTTTCATTCACTGGCTTGCTGTCATTTATTTGCAGAACATACTTTTCAAAGAGACTGCCAAAACGTTCCTGCATCTTCAGCATATTAACGGTATGCTTATCAAGAGACTTTGCATTGGCAATCATTGACTTTTCAATCGGACTATTCAGAAGTTTGTACAGCTCCTGCACTTCCTCTGCCGTGAGAAGAATGGAGATAACATATTCATCGAAAGCATCCCACACTTTGTTCTGGATTTTCTGCATTGCTATGGACTCTGCATCTGCATTCACTTCATCATCCTCATTGGAGAGAATATGCTTGTTGAGGAACACATACAGCTCCATCATCTCTTCAAAGCTGTCAAACTGCACATTCAGATTACTCACTCTCTACACTCCTTTCAGGTAAGGGAATCAATCTCTTTTTCAAGTTCGGAAAGATATTCATGTATCTGTGCAATTCCATTTTTAGCATCATCAACCGAAATTTCATCCTTTTCCATCTCATGAATACTATCTCTGATTCTGCGTGTTTTGCTCAGAATATAGCTTTTCAGCAAAAACTGCTTTTTGATACCTGCCATTTCCAGCATCTCACCAATTGTACAGTTATTGCTGACAGTATATCCTGCAATCTGGATTCCGACAGGGGAACTGTTAGCCTGTTTTTTCTTGACTTCACATTCCTGCACATCAAACGCCACTATGCAAACAGTAATTCTTTCTGTTTCAGCTCCGTCACTATTACTCCCTGTTGGTTTTAGCACATCTATTGCAAAGGTATGCTGTCTTTTGCCAACGTGAAGCTGTCGTTCTTTTACAGTCAGCAGTCTTGTATCTATTGGAAAATCCACTGCTCCTCTTGCAATTAGACGAACCATACGCAGAAATATCCTTTTCATGTACAATGCAATGCTATGATATTTTACTTGTGTCGAATCGGGCTTGATACGCCATTTCAGGTCAACACAATCCATCAGTTTCAAAACATCTGTGACGGAAAAATTGCAAATCATTTCCATTTTAGCAATAATGTCCATTGCTTTGTACTTTTCAAACAATTCATCCAGATTTTGCGAAAGTTTCCAGTTTTCGTAGCTTTCAGAAGTCATATCACGAACTTCAAAACGAGTAAAATAGTTCTGGTTGTAAAAGCTCATATTACGCCATCCTTTCTGTCATTCACATAATAATGCGGTCTTATTATAATTTGTCTTTTACATTCGTTACTTTCTATATATTATTATATCATATTTATTATGCGTTGTCAACTATTTTATACGTTATTTTAGTGCTTTGTTATGTAAAATATTCATCATGATTCAGCCCATATTTTAGGCATTTCGATGAATGCCATAAAATGAAATATAAATCGTGATTTACTAAATTATGATTTAATATGATAGCTTCTGAAAATCACTCCATTATGCTGATACCACAATGACTGCATTGATAACTGATATGCCCGTTGTACTTGCTGATATTGGCAATCACTTTCTCACCGCACTGGAAACAAGATAATTCTTTTGTTTCCGGCTTTGCATAATCCATTGTTTCTTCATCCTGAATGAAATGCTGTCCGCACCAGTGACACTGTTCCGTAGAATAGGGCATTTCACCACATACAGGGCATTCAGGGATAGTTCCATAGCCATTAAAGATAATAGGGAGCTTGACAGGTTCTTTGTCTGCATAGACAGCCCACAGCTCTTTTCTGCGCTTCTCCGTAGCTTCGTGATTTTCTTTATCAAGGCGTTCCTGTTCCGCTTTGTCCCAGTACAATGCACAGGCTTTGCCACTCTCGACAGCTCCTCTATCCTTGTCAGGGCAGCAATATTGATACCCTTCATAAAATCGAACACATTCACTGCAAATATGTCCTTCTGGACTTTCGTCAGATAAAGTGGGGATTTCTTTAATTCCTTCGCTGAAAAGTGTCATTATGGTTCTCCTTTCTGTCATTCTCAATCTGCATTTCAATTGTAAATGGTTCTCCATTGATGCTGACATTGCCGTCTGCCGAAATTTCAATTTTCTCCGTATCATTCCAAACGCAGATATGATTATCTACAATTTTGCATTGAAACCCTTGCTTTTGACAGGCTTCAATAAATTCCTCTTCACTGCACTTTACAGTGTTCCAGTAACCGTATCTTTTCTTCACAATCTCAAAATGCTGTGAAACGTGTCCGCAAAGATGAACAAACAGATAGCCGTTAATTGTTGCAAATACATTTTTATTCGCAATATCCATATTAGTCATAACACTGCACCTCACTTATAAGTTTTCCATTTACCATTTTCAAACACATAAACATAATTTATATCCTCTTGAAGCATATCTTCAATCGACTGATAAAATAAAGGTTCTTGAAATTTGTCTCCCTTGTCCTTTGATACATAAATTTCTTTCTGTATGTTCAGCTTCTGGAAAGTCTTGAAAGTGTTTGTAATACCATCTCTTTTCATCCACGCTTCATATTCCTGTTTTTCTTTTGCTGTATGTACTCCATCAAATGAAACCTGCTGAATCAGTTCATTGACGGACTGTTCATCAGTAAAGAATCGTCTTAAAATCTTGCCAAGAGAAGACGGCATTCCATCGTACCAGTTCCAAGCACCCTGAAATCCGTTCGCTGACGGCACCGCAATAATCGCTCTTGTACTCATATCCAAATTCCTTTCTATCAATAAACTATCTTTCAAGCTTGTATTTCGTCATATGTTCTTCAAAATTTTCTTTGACAGAAAAACCGCTGTCACGGAGCTGCTGTAATATTTCAGCATACTTTACCGCCAAAGAAAAGTTATCAGAAACTCGATGCACCATTTCCAGAAGAAATTGCTTGACATCTTCCGGAATATTGTCTAATTCAGAGACAGACAGGTCATTTACTATGAAGGGAAGGTACTGCACAAGCCCTGTGTTTTGTACCGTAAACAAGTAGCACTTATTGTCTTCTGAAATGATATTTCCTGTTTCTGTCATAAGTAAGAGACTGTTTTCATTAACAAACGGAATTGCAAACATTTTTTTGTGATTGATATTTACCTGATAAAACTTGTTTTTAGAAAACTCCATACTATTCCCTTTCGTATCAATGTGAGGGGAACTGTTTCAGCTCCCCTGCGATTACCACCATTCAAAATAGGAAATTTCTTCCTCTTCAAAGTTGGTATCTTTCAGAACAGATTCCAGCATTGCAACTGTCTCTTTCAACTTGTCAAAGTAATATTCGTCATAGGCAACGCCACCGAAAAAGTAACCATCACTTGTCGGCAGAATTTCTGATGCAAGGCTGTTATCTTCCAGAACTTTCTTACAGTCTGCAAGGAGCTGACGGAGCTGTACCTCTGTCAGTGTATAAGGAATACAGTTCGCATTCTCCGGATAACCAGCGTTTTTAATGAACCACTGACGAATCTGATTTGCCTTACGCCAATATGCTACTTCGTCATTGATGATTTCACCAGTCGCCTTATTCTTTTTCCGTAAATAACGTGAGTTCGATGAAAAAATAGTAGAAAAAACCGCCAAAATCTGTTATAATGAGAATAACCACGAACTCAGAAA
>JAZAUD010000104.1:0-5401 GCA_036373775.1 Oscillospiraceae bacterium
GTCACTGAGGGCAGAAAAATTTCACTGTCTCCGGAATGTGTCGAATGGCTGAGAAAAATGCAGGAGGAAGGCAGTCTGCACTTTGACAGCGATAAACCCCTTTTCATGAACCGGAAGGGTGAAGTCGCTTCTTCCTCTGCTTCCATTGTCACTATGATGCGCATTGCCAAACGCTGCGGATTCCCGAAGGGTATCAACAGCAAGACACTCCACAAAGCCTATGTCGTGAGCGAACTGGAAAAAGGCGTTTCCCCCGAAGAACTCTGCCAGCGTTTCGGCTACAAGCAGACGAAAAAAATTACACAGATGCGTGACGATTATGAAATGAGAAGACTGCTATTCTAATATCAACGAAGGACAGGTTTTACAGCCTGTCCTTTTGAATTGAAATAGCATATAACGCACTTAAATAATAAATAATATTTGTAATAACTATTGATATAAATGGATAAAAGCGGTATAATGAAATAGAAAGGAAGTGACAGGATGTTTTATCAGGCGCAAAGCGGTGCGGTGTATCTGGTTTATGAAGGAAACATGACGATGCTCACACTGCAACAGATTGAAGAACTGCATATCGATACCAGAAAAATTAACGGCTTCAATGCGGAACAATTTCATTTGTTTTACCATATGAGGAATACTGCATGACAACCAAAAAATACTATGTTCTCAAATGGATTGCGATTCTTTCCATGCTGACAGACCATATTGCAATCGTTCTGAGTGAGGGTATTTCCAATGACAATTATATTATCATGCGGACAATTGGGAGACTTGCGTTTCCGCTTTTTTGTTACATGACAGCGGAAAGTTTCTATTTTACAACAAGTCCCAAACGGCATTTGCTACGGCTTCTACTGCTTGCAATTATCAGCGAAATTCCGTATGATTACAATTGTTATATTTGGCAAAACAAGGGAACGCAAACGAAAACTGTTATGGAGAACAATTGCACTGGTTCTGTTTATTGCAGCAGAAAAAAATCCATTTACATTGGTTTGTGTGCTGGTATTGGGATTGATGCACTGGGCTGAAAAAGAAACGGATGAAACAAAAATTCCTGATTTGACAGGAACAGTTTCAAAGCAGATTTGCAGATGGTTCTATCCTGCACATCTGGCGGTGCTGTCTGTTGTCAAACTGTGGATGACAAGGGGGTGACAAGATGGAGAATGAACAGCGATATTATACGGTTGCGGATATTAAAAACATCATCGGGTGTTCAAGAAGTTCAGCATATCACCTCGCCAAAAAGCTTCCGCATATGAATCTTGGAAGAAAAATGTATATTCCCATTTCGGCTGTGGAAGATTGGCTGAAAAATAATACCAATGAGAAAAAAACAGTGATTCTTAGAGAGGATGATTAAAAATGACAAACCTTGAAAATTTGGAACTGCTTTCTGCATATGATTTCTGGAATAAAATTACCAATCTGAAAAAGCATGTTTTGCATGAATATATTGACTATCCTGCTTATCTGGAAAGTGAAGATGTGAATCTGCTTGATTTTGTAAAGCATGAAGGCTACTGCAAAGTCAAGCCCAGTGAAGCGGAACTCATTGTCCGCTGCAATGAAGCAGCTGCACAGGGAAGAGCTATGACCGAAAGTGAAAAATCCCTGTATATCGCAGAACATACCAAAACCATGATGATTCTGAAACGTGGCATTTTCCGCTTTGGTGAGCCGTATGTTGTGGTAGCAAAAGAAAGAAACTGCACTACAAGAACCTGCTGACAGCAATGAACTGCCTGCTGATGCTGTCTATGTCACTTTGACAGAGGAAGAAAAAGCACTGATTCAGGATTTGCCCGAAGGCGGTACTTGGGAAGATTATGTGAAATTCATCATTTCTTATAACGATTCCCCTCATTCAGATGATACCATTGCACTTGGCATGGATGAAATTTCTGTCATGAGAAAACTTGGAAGAGGTACATCCTTTTTTGGAACAACTTTCACTGCATATGATTACAACGACACCACATTTCTTGTCAGCTATTCTATGGATGAAAAGAAAGTAGCAGAGTCAATCTATTTGCTGAACCGTGCGGAATGGGGTGGGAATATTGAGTGAGAAACAAGGTAAAAAGACCAATTATCCGCTTGCAATTCTTCTGAATGTTCTCATTATCCTTGTTCCTCTGGCTGGTGGGATATGGTTTGGCTATGATTACATGAACGGCAAAAAAGTAGAGGTAACAGACCAGTTCGGCAACACCACGGTTTCTATTGAGCGCACTTTCAATTATGTTGCCCTTGTCATTCTGATTGTAGGAGCGGTTGCGTATATGGTATTTCATAAGCCCATTTCCAATATGCTCCATCAGGCAGTACAGGACAATGAATATGATGAATTTGGTGTCAGCAAGAAAAAAAGCTACAAGAATCTTACCAGAAAAGAACGTGAAGCAATGGATTTGCAAAAAATGGCTGATATGGAACGTCTGATTTCTACATCTGTCCTCAAAAAGATTGTCAAGAAGGGAAGCGAAAATCCGGACGAGGATTTGAACAGACTCATTGGCATTGAACCTGTCAAGGAGAAAACCAATGAAATGGTTGCTCGTATGAAGTTTGAACAGGCTTCTATGAATGCACAGGAAAAGAAAGACAAGAAAAAAGGGAAAAATATGGGGAGTATGTCTGGTCGGCACATGGTGTTCTACGGTTCACCCGGAACGGGCAAAACCACGGTTGCCAGAATCATTACCGGATTTCTCTACAAATATGGGTATATCAAGGAAAATAAGTATGTTGAGATTGACGGCAACTTTTTAAAGGCTGGTGCGGAAAGTGGCACAAAGACAAAAATGATTTGTCAGAAAGCAGAGGATATGAACCGCCTGCTGATGACAAATGAAGGTTTTAAAAGCCGTATCAAGGAATATTTGCAATTTCCGGATTATACAACGCCTGAAATGGTAGAAATTTTTGAGCTGATGGCGAAAGAGCAGAATATCACAGTCACTCTGGCAGCTATCGAAAATCTGGAAATCAGAGTCGAAAATGAACGGAAACTGTCAACATTCGGCAACGGCAGAACGGCAACATCTCAAACGACAACAGAAATAGTACTGACTGAAGCCACAGCAGAATCAGAAACTACAACCACTTTTATCAGTACGGTAAAGGAAGAAACTACTACAACGGAATCTCAAACTGAAGAAACCACCACAGAAAATACTGTAACAGAACAAAATCTCTTTATTCTTTATGGCGATGTTGATGGAGATGAAGAAATTTCTGTAACTGATATTATGATTCTTAATGAATTTCTTCTTTGCAGAAAAGAATTTACGGATGAAGAAGCATCAGTTGTTGACCTGAATGGTGACGGAGAAATGATGTATTTGATTTGGCACTTATGAAAAGAGCAGTTCTCAATGATATGAAATAATTCTATACAACTTCCTGTGTTTCTTCTTGAAATGCAGGAAGTTTTCATGTGGTTATTGAATTGACAGGAAAAATGTGCTATAATAAAAATAGGAAAGGATGTGATTACAATGAACATTAAAGATTATCGTGAGCTTGTGTGGAGCTTTAGCAGTAACAGCTCCGGCGGTCAATACTTGAAATCTGAAAAGGTAATCAGTGGAAAGAAATATTACTTTAAAATTTCCGATTTTCGATATGGCATATTTTTCAGTCATGAAGCTGTGCTGGAAGTGATTGCAAGCAGACTTGGAAATCTGCTGGAACTCCCAGTTTTGAAATATACGGGCAATACAGCGAAAATACGAATCAATGATAAAGAATATACCACGTTTGTCAGCAAAAGTTTGAACTACTGCAAAGCAGGACAAACAGCAATACCGCTTGTGACAGATTATATGACAAATAAAATCAACAATGAAACTCCACTTGCATATTGTCAGCGAATTGATTTGACTGGATTCATAGATAATATATTCATTTTTGATTATCTTATCATGAATGTTGACAGACACGGACGGAATATTGAACTTTTATATGATGGGAACATAGCAATTCCTGCACCAATTTTTGATAACGGAAGAAGCTTGACCTTTGACTACGGAAATCGAATTGAAAACATCCTGCACTGGAATTATACCGAAAGTGGAACAGGCAACAATTTTGTTGGTGGTATTTATTTGGAAAACAATCTGAAGCATATCAGCAAGGCATATCATTTGCCGATTCTTTCGGAAGCAGGCTACCAACATATCTTTTATGGGTTGCATGATGTATTGGACAAACAGCATATCAAAATTTTGAAAGAAACAATTGCGTATAGGTATCAGGTACTAAAAAACAAGGGAGTGATAGTATGAGAGAATATTTAATCAAAGGCGCAAAAGGTAAGAAAACATGGGGAAAGCTTTACTATTCTGACAAAAGAAATTCATTCCGTATTGTATTTCGTTCTGACATTACAATGGATGAGAAACCACCTGCTTATGTTCACCGATTCATGACAAACGGAAGAACAGAGATTACAGGCGAATTGGCATGGATGTGGGTGACTGACAGGATTATTCCAAAAGACAGACAGAATATTGCTGATATTCTCCGTGAAAATGGCTTGAAATATTACCGTGAAATTGATATGCTGGAATTATCTATGGGAAGGGCAACCTATGACGACTTGTATCTTGAAAGAGTAAAATAACGAAAGAAAATTTTGAAAACAACTTGACAAAATTAAAGAAGTGTGCTATAATATAAAAGACAGAAGTCGTGGCAAATGTCATGACGGAAGCGGCAAACAGTCCCATAAGTCCTTGGGTGATGCTCACGAAGAAACGTATCATCGTGTTAGGCTGTGTGCGTGGAGTGGATTTTTGAGTGCATATACTCCCTAACTTAGATATTCCATGAATATTGAACAATATGCAAGGATGGTTCTGAGCTTTTCAGAACCATCCTTTTATAATTACCAACAAAGGAGTGGTATTATGCCAGTTCCGACCCAAAATGACCCTTTATATCAGTGCGCAGTAGCTTACAAGAGTATGAGCAACCAATCTTATTAAATACACTATCAACAACTTAAGCAGAAATTGAGTAAATCTGTTTTTCCACTCAAATGTTTTCCATTGTAATTTAGCCATAACACTGATGGGTGAAATTTGAGTTCTCACAGAATCTATTCTTAAGTTGTAGATAGTGTTATTAAATATACTCAAATAACAGGCAGAGATGTAAAATTTGAAATAGAGATGGTTACATCTGATTTTGAAAAATCCAATTTGAAAGGTTTGAAAGGAATTAGGACTTACACGATAGCATTTGAAAGACAAAGAGGAACTGAAAGCCATGTTGAAACGAATTCAGGCAACAGAAATGGCAGACGATATAAGGCTTGGAATTACGCATGAATCCAGAAAGCCTGTACATGAACCAGAAAATACACTGGAATCAGTGAAAGATA
>JAZAUD010000105.1:0-5338 GCA_036373775.1 Oscillospiraceae bacterium
CGAACTGGAATCAAAGTTTCTGAGAGTGATTATGCCCGAATTGATATTGAGCGCATTGAGCCACTTACTGATTGGAATTATATCATCCGTGGTTTTAAACATCAATAAAATATCAAATTATTTATTTAACATTCCTAACAAGAAACTCCAAATACCATCCTGATTGACCTCAATATCTGCATAGACCATATTTTCATGAATAGGAGCTGTTATACTTCCACCATTTACCAACTCTTCCACAACATCACGAGTATCCTCATCTGCATTGGTAATTAACTGATGAATGATAGAATTGGAACTGGTATTACTCCAATAAGGAGCAGGCATTGCAGTTTTGACTGTCCGGACTTCCTGCATATAATTCAATACACTCCACGGATTGTAAATCTCAGTTTCACCAAAACGATAGCCGTCATACCATTCTTTGATAGATGAAAATTTGTCAGACAATTCAAAGTATTCTGTCAAGTCTTTGATTTCTCCCTCTGTAAAACCAAAATATTCACTAAACTGTCCGGATTGAATACTATTGATTTGTAGATTATTCAAACCTGTAAACAAACTTTCTTTCGAAACTCGCAAGCATCCTGTTAAAACCGCCATTTCCAATGAAGAATTGGTTTTCAGTGCGCTTTCAAATAAACTGCGGATGAAACTCACCATCTTGTCATAAAATCCCATAAAATGAGCATTTTCAAGAGGCACATCATACTCATCAATCAAAACGATTGCTTTTTTTCCATGAATTCTCATCAAGCTATCTGTCAGAAATTGAATAGATATAAAGTAATCTGATACATCACCCTTTTCATTAACCAATTTTTGATAACGTTGTTGATTAACCTCACTAATCAGCTCCGACTTTGCAATTTCTGGATGTCGCTGACATTCCTGTGCCATCATCCACTTAAAATAGGTAAATGCCTCCTCAAAGGTATCTTTTTTCATTCCCTTGAAAGACAAAGTAATGACAGGATACTTTCCTTGATGTTCCATGTATTCCTCACCAGCACAAGAAATATTTAATCCTTCAAACAGATAAGAATTGTCTATGTCCTGCTTTTCAAAGAAATATTGTATCATACTCTGATTCAGGGTTTTGCCAAATCTACGAGGGCGTGTAAACAAATGCACATCCGCTCCGCTGTCCAGAATATCCCGAATCAGCAACGATTTGTCCACAAAGTAACAGCCCTTGTCAATCAAACGCTTAAAGTCTTCGATTCCGATTGGAATTTTCTTCTTTTTCATACCAAATCACCAGCTTTCATTGAAATCTTTACAATTTCATTATAACACAAATCTCAATCAAAATCAATGCAATTTTCAAAAATAATGTAGTAGATTTGGCACTCATGAAATATGTACTGCTTCATTCCTGAAAAAACAGCTCCTCCTGCAAAACTATGCAGAAGGAGCTGTTTTTTATTCATTCGGTTGTAAAACCTTTTGCCCTGCGGAGCAGATAATCTTGCATCTGTTTCATGTCGTTTTTGTCTGCTGTGCCGTTCTGGTTGACATCAGCACAATCAAATGCAACAGTATCATTGAATCCATTCCGGCAACCTTTTTTCATCAATGCCAAATCAATCACATTCACAATACCGTCACCGTTGACATCGCCCTTGATGATAGTTTCCTGAGGCACTGCAAAAACAAGATAGTTTGCAGATTCATTGTCTGCGCCATTCGTGCCAAGTGTGACAGTTTCGCCGGACTTGAAATTTTTCTTGTAAAGTGCGAGTGTCACGTCATTGGAAGTTGTCAGGTTCAGACCTGTTTTCCATGTGTCCAGCCATTCGAGAGAATTAGCTTTACGAGTATCGACAGCCACATAAATTGTCACATCTGCACCAGTCACAAAACTTGCTTCATCGCCATTGAACAGTTTGGAATCACAAGCAGTTCGAATGCACTCTGTACCAGCCAAATTTTCCGGAATGTTTGTGATGGTAATATTGCGGTCGCCATAGACAAGAGCATCCTTTTCCATATCATAGCAGATTGACCAATCAGAACCGTTTTCAGTATCATTGATGACAAGTTTCTGAATGAGCTTGCCGTTCAGTTCTCTGGGCTGTTCGGGTTCAGTTGGAATCGTCTGACTGTTGCTGTTTCCAAAATCGCCATCAACTGTGAAATTATCAATGTAAAGTGATGCAGGAAGTTCAGCATTGGATTTAAATTCAATTTTGTTATCGCCTTGGTTGAGAGTGATTTTCTTTTCGTAGGTTTTCCAATTGGAATAGCCATTTGTGTTGGAAAGTTTCATTGTTTCCACTTTGTTGCCATTGACATACATATCAACATTGTTGATGTCAGCGGTCGAGGAATAGCGAAGTTTCAAGGTAAATTCTCCGGCTTTCTGAGTGGTGACAGTATCCTTGACAGCAGTATTGGCATTTTTGCCAAACTTCAAGAAGCCCTGTCCCTGAATCCCAGTGACACCACTTCCGCAAGCGTTCTGCACATAGCCTTCCACGTTTTTCACGTCAAAGAATTCACCCTCGTACTGTCTTGTACCTGTATAAAATGCCGGCTGATTGATGGGCTGTACAGAAGATTTATTGTAATCTGTTTTCCGTCCGGTTTCGTTGCCACTGCATTGGATGGAAATATCAACAGGTCCATTGTGCTTGACAATGAGAGTATATGTGCCGTCTTCGTATTTTTCGCTGAACTGTGAAGCGGTTTGATTACGTCCTGTATCCTTTGCAGTGTAGGAGGGCTTTTCAGAACAGCCGTTGACCTTGAAAGTATCTGTCTGGAGGTCAGTTTGTGCCTTATTGTCGAAATTATTTGCATAAATATCGATATGGTCGGAATATTCGTTGACAATGGCATTACCATAAGCATTCAAGTTCACATCCAGCGTTTTGCAGGTGTTGTATTGCAAATTCAGGAGCGCACCACGGTTGCCACAACATTTGTCATTATTATAAGTAACCCATATATTGTGATATCTGCCAGCATAGCAATTAGCAGTAAATTCAGATGCAAACACCTGATTGAATTCTTTCTGCTTGTCAGAGATGCTTCCCCAACGGTTTCCAAGTTCGGACTGTTTCAGCTGATTCTTGAAAGATTTCGCCATATTGTCGTACAATCCATATACAGTGGGGATTGTCGGGTAACGTCCTGTCGATTTATAGAGATTGGTATTATTGCTCAAATTCCCATCTCCTGACATACGATACAGCCCTTCAAACAAAGTTTCATAAGTACTATACTTTGCGTGGTCATTGCCGGAATTCACGTCTTGAATGACAACATATTGTGTACGGTCAATGACCTCCTGACGAGTGGGAATGCGGAAAGTACCGTCTACAATTTTCTCAAAGAATGAAAGTGTAGAATTGACATACTGGTCTTTGCTGTACCAATTTCGGCAGGAATAACCGTCACTATCCTTGACACCGCCCCATGTTTCGCCGAAATCATCCGCCCATACCAATTCAGGACCATCAATGATAGTAGCACCATTCAAAATCATGCGTTCCGCATGGATGGGGAGTCCAGTAATTTGACGGTATTGGTCTTTTGTTGTGAGAGGTTTGTCGTCTTCGCTTCTGTCCGTCCAGCCTGTTTCGTCGTAGCGAACCCCGAAATTTCCGCAATATCCAGCGAGATACATTCCTAATACCTCGCTCTCAACGTCTTCAATGAAACTGCCTTGTGTATACTTTTCTTCCAATTGCAGATTTTGTCCATACTGTTCACAAGCCTCACGCCATTCCGGACAGGTTTTCAGCATGGCGATAGGATTCAACGGTGAAGACCACTGATTTGCACACCAGTTAATATTCAGATAACCGCCGTACTTGTTGCAGAGTTTCAGCAGATGTGCAAAATGCTGATAACGCTGTTTGTAAGTACATGGATGGTCAGCAGAATCAAATCCCCAAAATTGTTCAGAGTAGTTGAACCCGATAAAACTCGGATAATCACGGAAAAATTCGGCATAAATGGTATTTTCGTAATCTTCGTCAGCGTGTTGCACATACATTCCCTTATTCGGAGAATCTACGATGTTGTAGGAACTGTCATAATCTGGAAAATGGCACTGACCACCGGAAGCAGGCTGTACCATGCACCATACTCCCATGTCGGAACAAGTTTTCAACCATGATTTGGCACATTCGTAACCGTCCTGTACCATCAGCCATTTATGTTCTGTACTGCTCCAGTTGATGGATAACGAAACATTGAACACGCAATAAGGGCGGATATTTTCTGGAATGGTTTCAATAATTTTTGCAGGGTCAGCCACATTCCATGTATCAATATGAACAATAAGCATGGGGTGTTCAGGGTCACAGGGACGGCGCATTGTACTTGCTGCCTGCGCTGTGATAGAAACAGTATCACTTGACTGAAAATCCATGGTACTCATTGGCATAGACGTTGCTAACAATCCGACTACCAAAATTCCGGAAAGCACCGCCTTGTAAAACTTGGTGAGTTTCATAATGATTCCTCCAATCATAAATGTTTCACATTTTTTATGCACTATGTGCCAAACTATTAGCACATTTCCTGTATCATGTTTCCATTATAACACTTTGAAAAAGAAAAATCAACTCACATTTTGAACATTGGGTGGAAAATATGCATATCAATTTCAGCTCCCTGAACAAAATCAGGGAGCTGTCTGTTTTGTGTTATTTTGTCATATTCCGGTATTGAATCGCAGTAACACCAGTTTCCTGTTGAAATTGGCGCATAAAATATTTGGCATCATGATAATCGCATTGTTCTGCAATCTCTGCAAGGCTCATCAATGTCATAGCAAGACAATATTTGGCTTTTGAAATCCGTGCCAAGGTACAGTCATCATGTAAAGTAAAACCGTAGCAACTTTTGAAAATCTGCCGGAAATATCCCTTGCTTCCTTCAAACAATGCACAAATTTTCTCGGAATCAAATGTCATTTCAAGACGTTGGTAATATTTGTTTCGAATTTTATCCAGCTCCTGATAATGCGGACTGCACCGCCATTTAGAAAATATTGCAATTTGTTTGTCAAGCTCTTGACTGCAACTTTTTTTGCATTCCTCATAAGTTTCCATATCACACAAAACTGCACAACATACAAAAGAATCAATTCCAAATTTTTGCATATAGGTAGTGTGTTGGCAAACAATCGCTTTCAAGTATTCCTCTAAAAATGCTGAATCGTATTTGCTCCGTACCAAACGTGACATCCTCCCCCGCCTATAGAGGCGGGGGCTTCCCCTCGCCGACAGGTTTGGTTCTCGCTCAATAACACTAATGTGCTAAGTATCAACGAGCTAACCCCGTGTGTCCCACGGTTTTATAATAGGTTTGTCTGTTATCG
>JAZAUD010000106.1:0-5212 GCA_036373775.1 Oscillospiraceae bacterium
GAAAGCCCAAAAGCGAAAAACAACGAAACATGGAGGAAACGAACATGATTAGCTACAATGAAGCACTGGCAAGAGCAAAGGCAGCCAAGCCAAACTGGAACGAAGAGTACATCGCAAAGGCAATTATTACCTGGGCAGATGCCAACTACTTCTACGAACTTGAGGTTGAGAACGAAGGCTACGATGACGACGAGTTCACGGACTGGGTTGAGGCACACGCTGAGGAGCTTGCAAAAAAGGCAGCCGAAAGCGAAAACACCACCTTTGAAGAAGTAAGCGACATCGACTATGAAACCGACTGCTATAACGATGATGAGGATTTCGAAGATTACTACGATGAGGCTTGCGAACTGGAATGGGAGTGCAGAACGGGCAGATAAGCCCGACTGCACTGCGGAGTGGGGCAGAGCCGGAGGGTTCTGCTCCGACCCGTCTGGAATATTTGCCACAGAATATGTAAATTTTCAAAGCTCATGTTTGGTACATTTACTTTGCAGATTTTGCTTGACTTATCACCGGAATGACGGTATACTGTGTACTACCGAAAGGCGGAAAGCCCAGCGGAATCACAAACGGAGGTACAGAAAATGAGTACAAGGTCGAGAATCGGAATTTTGAATCCTGACGGCAGCACCAGAACAATCTACTGTCATTCAGACGGGTATCCGGAACATCAGCTCCCTATCCTGACACAGCATTACGGCACAGTCGAAAAAGTGGAAGAACTTCTGAAACTTGGTGATATCAGCGTTCTTGGCGAACGCACCGCACCAAATCCGGAGGAAGAACACAGCTTTAAAGACAGGGTAAAGGGTGTAACAGTAGCTTATCATCGTGACCGTGGTGAGCCGATGACTGCGGCATTTTGTCACAGAAGCATCAATGCTTTGAAAGCATCCGACTGGAGTATTGACTGGTTTTATTTATTTGATGTCAAAAAAGGCAGATGGCTGCCACCAGTCAGCGGATAAATTGAGTGTCCAGAGCAGAGTAGCAAAGCTCTGCTCTGATACAGTTTTCAACAGTCTTTCAACAGCAAATTGTGGAAAACTTCAATGATGTTATTTACACAATACTGCTCGAAATATCATCGGAAAGTCTGGATTTATTCACACTTGCTATTTTCCGCATTTAGAGTTATACTTGTATCAACGGAACGGGAAACCGAGCCGAAAATCAAGAAACATGGAGGAAAACGAGTATGATTTGGAAACAGGAAACCACAATGGAGAACCTTTGGAGCGATGGATGCGCTGAACAGGGTGCAGTTCTGAAATACGGTGACAAGGTTCTGGTAACGGGACTGACCTACAAAGGCTTTGAAGCGGCAGTATACGAATTCATCGAGGACGAGGAAGAAACCGGCTACAGTTACATCGAATGCCGCCTGAACCTCAGAACCACGAGCGACAAGCCCTTTGATGACGGCGGCGATGCCATGAAGTGGTGCTACGATAACCTGAATGCCTAAAAGAAAAAATACTACGGACAGCCTTCTGCGGAGGGCTGTTCCTGCTTTTCAGATTGGAGACATGGAGATGAAAGAAAAGAAATGGAGCTATCAGCCAACAAAATTTATGCTACCAACCTCGCATTACGATAAGCAGAAAGCTGACATGGCAGTTTTATTTATAGAACAATTAAAACACACGAAAGGTAAATGGGCTGGAAAGCCCTTCATACTGCTTCCGTGGGAAGAGCAGATTATCCGTGATTTATTCGGAGTTGTGAAAGAGGACGGAACAAGGCAGTTTCATGAAGCGTATATCGAATGCAGCAAAAAATCCGGAAAATCTGAGCTTGCTGCTGCGGTTGCCCTGCTCCTGCTGTATCTCGACAATGAGCCGTCCGCTGAAATTTATGGTGCTGCCGGAGACCGCAATCAGGCAAGCCTTGTCTTTGATGTTGCTCTGCAATTTGTGGAAAATTGCCCTGCCCTGATGAAACGCTCCAAAGTTTCGAGGGCATCGAAGCAGATTTATAACAAGACAAATAATGGCATTTATAAAGTTGTTTCTGCCGAAGTCGGCACAAAGGCTGGAGTCAATGCCAGCGGTGTTATTTTTGATGAGGTATTCAATCAGCCGGATGAACGGCTGTATCAGATTTTAACCCGTGGTTCGAGCGATGCAAGAAGTCAGGGCTTAATTTTTTCTATCACGACTGCCGGATTTGACACGAACAGCTTCTGTTACACGGTGCTTCACAGCAAAGCGAGAAAAATTCTTGATGGGCAAGCCACAAATCCGTCTTTTTATCCGGTGATTTACTCCCTTGATGATGATGACAACTGGCAAAAAGAGGAAAACTGGTATAAAGCCAATCCGTCACTGGGTGTGACCGTTCCGATAGAGCGTTTTCGTGAAGCCTACCAGATTGCACTGGAAAATCCAGCCGAGGAGAATTATTTTAAAGTTTTCCGTCTCAATATGTGGACAAATGCCGAAATCTCGTGGATTCCTGATAATGTATTCATGAAGGGAAATCAGCCGGTTGATGCGGATTCTCTTCGTGGCAGAAAATGCTATGCCGGACTGGATTTGTCAAGCACGACCGATATTACGGCACTGGTGCTGCTGTTTCCGCCTGAAACTCCGGAAGATTCCTACGTTCTTCTGCCGTATTTCTGGCTTCCGGAAGACACCATCCAGACGAGATTCCGACATTCCGGTGCGCCATATCCCACATGGGTGACTGCCGGATATCTGAAATCCACCTCCGGAAATGTGATTGATTATGCCTGTATCCGTGAAGAAATCAACCGCCTTGGTGAAATTTATCACATTCAGGAAATCGCTGCTGACCCCTGGAATGCAACACAGCTTCTGACAGAACTTGATCAGGACGGATTCACAGTCATTTCTGTCAGACAAAATTATGCAATGCTGAGTCCTCCGACAAAAGAATTTTATAAACTCCTGCTCGAAGGAAGAATCAGGCACGGCGGAAATCCGGTACTCCGCTGGATGGCATCCAATGTGGTCGTGGAAACGGATACAGCAGGAAACATCAAGCCGAGTAAAAAACGCTCCAAAGAAAAAATTGACGGGATTGTTGCAGGCATCATGGCTCTTGACCGTGCGGTCAGAAATCAGGGAACACCTGACAGCATTTATGATGAACGTGATTTATTGCTTTTGTAGGAGGCTTTGAAATGAAAATTACAATCACAGGCGGCTCAATGCCCGTGGAAGAACAAAGAGCATATATTGACCATCTGAAAAAACAGCATCCTGATAAAATCATCACGGAGCTGGAAATCAGAATTGACGGCGATTTCGTAGACCTGAAATACAGCTATGAGATTGTTCCGTTTCAGCGAATCCGCAGAATTACGGGCTATCTGGTCGGAACGCTTGACCGTTTCAATAATGCCAAGTTTGCCGAAGTCGGTGACCGTGTCAAGCATGGATGAGGTGTATTTTTATGAATAAGAATAAATTCAGTCCAGAAATTATCGGCAAGGCACTCGAAATCACGGTGAAAGAGCAGATAACTGAAAATGCCCTTGTTTCTTATAATTCCACTACCAACAACTACAGAATCCAGATTTGGAAAGACGGTGTTTCGGCAGGTGCGGTGATTCACGGCATCAAAAAATGGAATGCCATGATAAAATTATTTGAAGATTACTGCACCGACCTGAAAAAAGCCGCCAACGCTCTGGATTCTTCGGCTCATGTCACGCTGATGATTCTGAATGATTTGAACCAGTTTCAGGCACTTGCAACCATCACGGACGGTGCAACGCTGTACAATTTCATGGAGGAGAAAACCAATGCGGAATGAAAATCTCTGTGTCTGCTGCGGGGACAGCATTCCGGAAGGGATGCAGGTCTGCAACAAATGCCAGTCAAAATATGAAATCAAATGGGGTGACAGCATCATGCAGAAAGTGTATGAGAAAGGCTTCCGTGACGGACAGCAGGATATTCTGGTTTCAGATAATGCCTATAATGTGACCGTGAAAGTCAGCCGTTCTGAACTGAGGGAGCTTTTTAGTGAAGCATTCCATGAAATGATGGGCGATTTTATTTTTCCGCTGAACGAAAAGCTGAAAATCGTATGCGGTCACTGTATCATGGATTTGGTGGATTCTCCGGTTTCTCCGCAATACCGATGCCGGACAGCGGAAAAAAACTGTGAAAACTGCATCTCCGCATGGCTCAGTGAGCTTTCTGCTGATGAGGCATAATATCCACAAATAACAGACTGATTTTTGGCAATAGTTCTGCTTGACTTATTCTGGCAGGTGTGGTAATATGGTGCATACCGGAACAACCAGAAAATCAAACTAAATGGAGGAAAACTGCCATGAAAAAAGAAACAATTGAATACTTCGAGAAGATGCGTGATGTGGTCGTCAGACACGATGACAACGGCACAGAGCAGCCTTACAGCATGGGCGCACTGAATGCCTACCGCTGCTACGAGGACAGCGACATCAACCACAGCACAGTGGACGGAGAATTCGTTCTGGAATGCGAAGCCGCACCAAAGACAGAATTCGCTGAGGACTTCCTGAAAACGCTCAAAGAGGCTGGTGCAGAAGAAGTTATTTTCACCAACGACAGCGGACTGATTGATTTTCTGCACAGAATGAATGCACTCGGCTGTACGATTGACCAGACCTGTACTGTCCAGAAGAAAATTTTCAATATCGATGAGAAAACTGATTACGGTATCCGCCTGAAAATATAATCCGCTTTTTCCTATGATTCTTCCGATAAAGAAACGGCAGTCCTGCGGGACTGTCGTTTCTGGTGTATATTACACAACGGTCAGCCTTGATTTTCCTTGATTTTTCTGTGCTTTTAGCCGCTTGATAAATGTAGTTTTTTATGGTAATATGTGTACAACGGAAGGGCAGAAAGCCCGCCGAATACAAACCAAACGGAGGAAAACAACATGAACTTTTTTGAAAAAATGACCGCAGACTGCAAGGCTTGGGAAGCCGCAAAGAAAGCCGGAAACAAGACTGAATTCCCCTACAGCAGCGGCGAATTGAAAGCCTACTGGGTATTCAGAAATCACACCGAAAACCTGAACGGTGAGTTCGAGATGAACGATTTCTGCTTTGACAGCGAATGCCACGATTTTATCGAAACACTCCGCAAGCTGGGCATCACCGAGTTCACGGTTACAAATTCCAGCACTGCCCTGATGAGCGATTTGCACGGCTACGCTTCCGAAGGCTGCACCATGCAGGGAC
>JAZAUD010000107.1:0-5202 GCA_036373775.1 Oscillospiraceae bacterium
ACAAAGAAAATCAGACAGGTATGGAACGGCAATAAAATGTACTACGTCTATGACCTTGATGTGGATGAGCATGGAAAACGAAAGAGACTCTATGCCGACACGGAAGAAGACCTGAAAAAGAAGATTGAAGAAGCCAAAAACAACAAGCAGGAAGAACTCAACGGACAAATCCCCATTGGAAGCCGATTACAGGATTATGTCAAGTTCTACTTCAAAAATATCATCGGGAAAATTGCCACGGTCAAAATCAATCATCTGATTAAATTATTCAGCAATGCCGTATTCAATACTGAAATTGACCGCAACATGGACGAAAACACAGAAGAAGATATTCTCCGCTTTTATAATCAGCTCCTTGACAAGTATTTATATGAAAATGTTCTGGAAATTGATGACGTTTTGAGAAATACCTATGCTCTTGCCAATAAGACTGGGGCTGTTCAATTCGACTATTCTGTGATTCCCGTTCCGCAGGGAAAATATGACTGGGGCGGTGCGGAATATATCATGAACGGTGAGGAAATGCAGGTACTTCTGAAATACTGTCTGGAAGATAATTGCCAGAAATATGGCAGTAATGAGCTGGTGACTGTTTTCGCCATTTACACTGGATTGCACTTTTCAAAAATTGTCAAAATCAATGAAAATGACGTTGACCTTGACAATGCGACTGTTGTCACTGAGGGCAGAAAAATTTCACTGTCTCCGGAATGTGTCGAATGGCTGAGAAAAATGCAGGAGGAAGGCAGTCTGCACTTTGACAGCGATAAACCCCTTTTCATGAACCGGAAGGGCGAAGTTGCTTCCTCTTCTGCTTCCATTGTTACCATGATGCGTATTGCAAAACGCTGTGGATTTCCCAAAGGCATCAATAGCAAGACTTTGCACAAAGCCTATGTCGTGAGCGAATTGGAAAAGGGTGTTTCTCCCGAAGAACTCTGCAAGCGTTTCGGCTACAAGCAGACGAAAAAAATTACACAGATGCGTGATGATTACGAAATGCGCAGATTGCTATTCTAATACCAATGAAGGACAGGTTTCAAGGCCTGTCCTTTTTTAATTGAAATAACATATAATACGCCTAAATAACAAATAATATTCAGTGTAACTATTGATAGAAATAAATAAAAGCGGTATAATGAAATAGAAAGGAAGTGACAGGATGTTTTATCAGGCGCAAAGCGGTGCGGTGTATCTGGTTTATGAAGGAAACATGACGATGCTGACACTGCAACAGATTGAAGAAATCAGTCATGAACTTGCTGGAAAACTTGTCAATATTGCATTGTCAGTACTGAAAAATCAGGGAAAGGCTGATAATCCGGAAACAGGATTTTGGCATAAAATCGACTGATACAAAAACAGGGAACGCAGATTATGGATACAAAATTTGAAACGTATCAAAGCCAAAAGAAAAAATTCATCATTCTTTTTTTAGGATTTTTCTTTTTGGTAGCAGGATATATCTGGAATTATGCTGTTGATTCTGCAAATGGCTCATATAAAAGTGATACAACTGGAATTGTGTATGGCAAGATTCATTGCAGAAAAATAGACGAACATGATGGAGAAGTTACTTTCCTTTATGATGCATATGTTCTTTACTCTGTTCACAATGTCACTTACAGAACAATTGTGACTGACAAAAATCATACTGGGGAAGCTCCTTATTTTTCAATAGGTGATACCATCACAGTGAATTACATCCCAGATAAGCCACAAAATGGAATTGTTTTTCATCGAAGCAAGCTATTTCGGAAAAGCTACCTGTTGCACTCCTTGGGAACGCTACTGGCATCATGCGTAAAAAATCCTACAGAAACCAGAAGAAAGGACAACTATCCGTGAAAGATAATCGTGAAAAATGGCGTGATATTGGGGAATGGTTCAACAAAAACAGAAATGTGATTCTTTCAGTTCTTGCTATCAGTGCTGTTCTGACAGTCGGCATTGACAGCATGGAACGGATGCAAAACAAGCCTAAATCTGTTACCTATCGGGAATACATCAATGATTTGACTGAGGGAATGGATGAACTTGACAAGAATGGAACTGTAATAAAGGTAATTCCAGATAAAATTGATACTGTCTATTATGACCCTGATGCAGACTATTGGAGATATACGCTTTGGACAGAGGACAGCCGTGCAAAATACGAAAAATGGCTTGCAGACGGCAAAAGTCCGGCTGACTTCAAATATAGCTATGATAAATCAGACTGGCGCATTTTTGAAATGCCTGACTATACAAACGATGTATTACAGGCACATATTGAAAAATATGACGGCATTGCCTGTCGGGAAATCGTCAAGAAAAGTTTTGCGCCGTTCTATATGGCACTGCTTCCGGCAATTGGCAGTTTGCTTCTGACATTTGGGCTGATGTTCGGATTTCTGGGATTTTACGCAAACAAAATGCAGAGTATGGGTGGTATCGAAAAAGATTTGCTTGTCAAGGATACTGGTGTACGATTCAAAGATGTTATCGGACATGATGAAATCATTGAAGATTTACAGCTGATTGTCAAGCTCATGCAAGCAAGCAGAAACGCACAGGGAATTGAAACATCTGATAAGACCTCTGTTTCTGCAATGGAGAGGTTTAATGCTGATATTCCGAGAGGAATGCTTTTTTCCGGTGAACCCAGAACGGGTAAAACGCTCCTTGCGAAGGCAGTTGCCGGAGAATCGGGTGTTCCTTTCCTTTATATGAATGCAAGCGGATTTGTAGAAATGTTTGTCGGTGTTGGTGCAAAAAGAGTGCGTGAACTGTTCCGCATGGCAAGAAAAAACGCTCCCTGCATCATCTTCATTGATGAAATTGATGCGGTTGGTACGGACAGAACGGTAACAACTTCCGGAGAACAGAAACAGACCATCAATGCACTATTGCAGGAAATGGATGGTTTCGACACAAAATCCGGTATTTTCATCATTGCAGCTACCAATAATGCGGAATCTCTGGATAAAGCTCTGGTACGTTCCGGACGGTTTGACCGACAAATTGTCATCAGTCCCCCTTCTGACTACAAAGTCCGCATGAAACTGTTTAAACAGTATTTGAAAGAAGATACCGTTACAGCGGATATTGAACACATTGCCAGACAATGTGTGGGCTTTACTGGTGCAGATATTTCAGCCGTCTGCAATGAAGCAAGATTGATTGCTATCACACAGGATGCTGATAGTATCACGACTGAAATTCTGGAAGAAGCAGTTGACCGTAAAATTTTCAAGGGAAACCGTGTAAAAATGGAGCGAAACGAAAACATTCAGAGGAAATCAGCATTGTGGCACATCATGAAGCAGGTCATGCACTGATGAGTGTGTTACTGCATGTTCCGGTAGCCCGTGCGACAATTGTCGGTACAACAAGCGGTTCAGGCGGTGCGGTATTCAGAGAAGATGAACAGAAAAGCCTGATAAGCCGAAAGGATATGCTCAATCGAATCATGATTGCCTACGGCGGTCGTGCAGCAGAAGAACTTATTTTTGGAGCTGAAAACGTCACAACTGGTGCAATTAACGATATACAGCAGGCAACAGCAATTCTGAAATCCTATATCAGTGATTACGGATTTGATGAAGATACCGGATTGCTTTCACTGGAAATTTTGTATGAACAGAAACTTCTCTCAGAACGTGTGGTGAAACGTGCGGAACAATTGTCCGGTATGCTGTATTCTCAGACGGTGACTATGCTGTACAAAAATAAAGACAAACTTTTGCGCCTTGCAAAAGCCTTGTCAGAAAAAGAAACCATGACAGGTGATGAAATTGTTTCACTTGTCGGAGAGTGAGGAAATTATGGATTTTTATGTAGTTGACACCGAAACAACAGGTTTCAATCCGGAGCGGAATGATGTCATTGAAGTTGCTGTTTTACAAGTTATGGATACAAATGACAATAAATTTTTGGTAAAAAAGAAGTTTCAGACATATGTCAACCCACAGTATCCGTTACCACCTGAAATCGTGGAATTCAATCAGAAAAATCAAACTGGTATCACAGATGAAGTTCTTGCCAAAGCTCCTTATGCATATCAGGCAGCCAATATGCTCTATGATTTCATTGGTGATTATCCGCTGATTGTAGGTCACAATTTTGCAAAGTTTGATGCCAAATTCATCGACAAACTCTATAATAGGGCAGGACTGCTTTTCAATTGCAGAATCATTGACACGTTGAATCTTTCCAGAGAGTTAATTCCCAATGGAAGCCACAAGCTTGGCGATTTGTTTGAAAAGACTGCCAAACGGCACAGCGGTGATACTCCAAAATTTCATTCTGCTCTTGCAGACTGCTATGCAACGCTGGATTTGCTGGAATATCTGTCTGAACTGAAACGTGTTTCCATGAAATAAGAAAAAGAGAAAATCGGGAAATACTGAAAGGAGCAATCTATGAAAGTGATAATTCCTATCCGGCGTATCAGAATCAAGCCTGTACAGAACAAAGGCGGATTTTATGAGGAATTTTATAGCTGTCCGTGCGGAAACAATTGTATCAATCAAATTGTTGACTGCAATCAGCCACGAAAGGAAGAGGATACAGACTTTTATATTCAGTTTGGTGGTAATTGCTGTCAGAGATATTCCGAAAAGGTCGAATTGGACAACGAAAATTATTCTTTTATTTTAAATGAAAGATAGCGAAAAATCAAGAAATTGCTTGAAAATTTAAGCTGTGGCATTTGTCACGGGTGAAAAGGCTGTCGTTTGTCGGCAGTCTTTTTTATTTATATTGCACAAATCATATACATTTATATAACTAATATTTTAATCGAAAATCAATAAATTTAGTTGACGATACAACTTAATTATGGTATAATGAAATTATAGAGAAAACAAAGTACCCTGCAAATCCTAACATAAGACAGTATGTCAATGAGAAAAGAAGCTTGTAAGTACTGCACTTTGAGAACAGGAATAAAGGAGTGTTTTTATGGAAAAGATAATCAGCAGATTTTTCTCAGCCATTACATCAGAGGTGATGAATTCACTGAGGAATTTGTTTGGAACAATTGCTTCACAACATGAAGAAGGAATTCTTGCAAATCGCCATAAGGGAACCTCTAAAAACTATGCGAAAATCAGCAGTATATGAAAAATTTGCAAAAAGAGAACGTCAAAATCCATATAAAAGTGGAAATTGACGTTCTAAAGTAGGATATATCAATGATTTTTCTGCAAAAGGGTATAG
>JAZAUD010000108.1:0-5193 GCA_036373775.1 Oscillospiraceae bacterium
GCTTGTTCCTGTCTCCTATACCTGTGATGACGGCTTTAATCTCGGAGTCTGGATTAACAATCTCCGGACGAAATACCGCACTAAAAAATTGAGTGATGTTCAGATAGAACGGCTTGAAAATATTGGTATGGTCTGGATTGTAAACGATGTCAGATGGGAGAATATGATTGCCCATATGTCAGCATATATCAAAGAACATGGAAATCTGAATTTTTCTCAGCACTATGTCTGTGAAGATGGCTATCGGCTTGGAATGTGCCTGACTACTCTGCGGAAAAATTACCGGAACGGAAAATTAGAAGAAGATAAGATACGGCAGTTGGAAGAACTTGGATTTGACTGGAATCCTATGCAAACGCTTTGGATGAACGGTTTCCGTCATGCTAAGAAATATTTTGAAGAACATGGAAATTCTGACTATTCTGCCCGTTATGTCTGTGAGGACGGTTTCGGACTTGGCGAATGGAAACGGAATCAAATCAAGAAAATTCAAGCGAATAAAATTTCTGATGAACAAAGAGAACTGTTGGTGCAAATAGGCATTACTTCCTGACTTCGATAGGAATTAATTGGAATAATTGCCGACAAAAAAATATTGATAATTCCTATGAAGAAGGATTTCAGCATCTGGAACAATATCTTGCTGAAAATGAGGGAAAAATTCCGCCTGTTAGTCTTGTTTGCAGTGACGGTTACACGCTGGGCAAATGGCTTGCCAACAACAAAAATAAATATCGTCAAGGAAAACTGAAAACGAAATATGCGGAACGTTTTCAAAAGCTCGGCATTACTCTTGAAAAAATATAAGATACACACAGATGCGTTGTGTGTAAATTTATTGAAATATATATGATTGTTATGATGAGACTGTTGTATTGAAAAATACAGCAGTCTTTTTTTGTGTGATAGCCATGATAAAATAATGAACAAATTATGTGTAAATCATGAATATTCTGAAAATTAGATGAAACCTAAAAGAAATATGCGATTTCTTAAAATATCATTAAGGCGAAAATGCTACGATTTTATTTGTGCTGACGTGTCATGCACAAAAATTGTATATTTTCGTCTGAACGCATCAAGGACGGGGAACAGAATACTGTTTTGCTGACAAGCAGAACTGTAAGAATCCGTTGTCCTTGTGCGTTTTTCTGTGTCCTCGCCTTTATTTTAAGGAGAGGACATATTTTGTTTTTATTCGCTGAATGGCTGTGTCTCACAGCTAAATATCCATAAGCCTTCGTTTGATTCAAAAACAAAAACGAATTAAACGGAGGTTACACAAATGGGTTACAACCATGCAAAAGCTGAAAAAGAATTTTACAAAGAATGGCGCAAAAAACTGCGCCTTTACAAAGCGGCTGGAATGTCTATGACACAGATTCTGGCTGTTTACAAATATGATAAAGCCGTGTTCCGCAGTGACCGCAGATTTTATGAACACTGTGAACAGATTTGCTACGAGGAAACAAATCCCCTCTTTGCAGAAGAAATGGTAGTCAATCTTGATACTTATGACATGACGAACTGGACAAAAGCAATGCCGTCAGAACTGCGTACACAGCTTGAGAAACTTTCAGAAGAAAAATTGAAAGCCTTCTATCTTTACAAGGTGTATGGCTATACGCAGAAAGAAATTTCGTCAATTTTACTGAAATCACAGCAGACAATATCACGCTGGATTGTGCAAGTATCTGAAATTGTAGACAACTTCAAAGAAAATGGGTAAAACAGGGGTGTCTAAACGGCTACTTAATGAAGGGAAAAATACACCCTTTCACCGCATCTTGAAAATTGAATAACAGCAGCAGAAATACATGAATCCTGCGGACAACCTGAAGGGCTGTCAGCCGAGCCGTGCGCCATGACCTGATAGGAGGCAGAAAGCGAACCAACACGGATAAGACTCGTCAATTGATTTAGTCAATTGTGAACCAGAATTTGCACTCTGGGAAGCGATGAAACGCAGGAGGATAATGCTACTTCCGTCCAGTCACAGCACCCTGAACAGGGAATCACGCAATGAGGGCGGCTCTGTGAAATCCACAGAGGGGTTAGAATCCCATGAGGCTGATACGCTGTCAGCCGTTTCTGTTGTTCCGCACCGTGACGGGGCTGAGGGAAATATCACGGTACAGTTTGATTATAGTATAAAAAATTTGTCCATATTCCGCAGAATGTACTAAAAACACCTGCCTGAACGGACAGAAATCAATCAAAGAATCAGACGAAGGCAAACTAAAAATATACTCGGCGGTTTGCAGTGAAATGTAAACCGCCGTTATATATACATAATTTCAAATAATTATCAAAGGAGTTTTAACCATGAAAAATGAAAAGCAGAAAAACAACAAAAATCCAACAGCACAGACACTTCCTCTTCCAAAATGGCACAAATGTTATGGCTGTGTCTGGTATCCACGAAATCTGGATATTTTGTATTGTCCGTTCCGAAATTGTGTCAGATACAAGCAAGGTTTCTCATCCAGCGAGGAAAAAGATGATGCTAAGACGGGGTGAAATTTACTACGCAGACTTGGGAAAAGTCATCGGTTCAGAGCAAGGCGGTAAACGTCCAGTCTTGATTGTACAGAACGATATCGGGAATTTTTACAGCCCAACAACAATCATTCTGCCGATAACATCGGCTTACAAAAAGCCACTGCCAACTCATGCCGATATTGTAACGAAATGTGGTTTAAAACGGCATTCCACGGCTCTCGCAGAACAGATACGAACCATTGACAAAAACAGATTACTAAACTATGTCGGATATTTATATCCAGAAGAAATGATGCCCATAGACTGGGCAATTTTAACAGCACTAGGGGTGAATAATCATGAAACAATACGGACAGGCTGAATATATGTGGCACATCATGGAGAAATTTATTGACACCAAAATGATGATGCTGACCGCAGAACAAAAGGAAAAGCTGAAGAATTATTGTCGGGCAGAAGTATTCCGAAAATACGCTTCAGCCAGAGAACTGGAGGTTTCCGCATGATTGGATTTATTGTTGGAACATTTTTTGGGGGAGTTGTAGGCATGACAGCAACTTGTTTATGCGTTGTCGCAGGACAGGCAGACAGGATGAATTGCACAAATCCAGACAAGAAAATTTAGTGGTTCTGGTGATTCCAATTTGCTCAAATTTATGGTATGATTGGCTTGAAGGGAGGTGATTTGATGCCAAAAGTAACCATGATACCGCCAACAAAACAAGATATATCTGGAAAAATCAGAGTGGCGGCATATTGCCGAGTCTCCACTTCCTCAGCAGAACAGCACAACTCATTCGTTGTACAGACAGAATATTATCAAAACAAATTTCAAAATTCTGACACGAAAATTCTGGTGAAAATTTACGCTGACGAAGGTGAATCTGGTGTTAATTCAAGTCGAGAAAATTTTCAGAAGATGATAAAGGATTGTCACAAAGGAAAAATCGACCGTATTTACACGAAATCTATCAGCAGATTCGCCCGAAATACGAAAGACTGTCTGCAATATGTCCGTGAACTGAAATCAATCGGAGTTTCGATAGTATTCGAAAAAGAGCATATCGACACTGCACTTCTATCCAATGAGATGATGCTGACAATTATGAGCCAGATGGCACAGGAAGAGTCGGTTTCCATGTCCAGAAATATCCGTTGGAGTATCCGTAAAAAAATGAAAAACGGAACTTTCAAAATACCAAGAGTTCCAATCGGTTATGAAAGGGTTGACGGAAAGATTGTGATTCAACCAAAGCAAGCCGAAATTGTGAGGAAAATCTTTGAAATGGCTTATTCTGGTTATGGTTCACGTACAATTTCAGATTATCTGACACACCAGAAAATTCCGTCTCCATTCGGAAAAGAACGCTGGGAAGCCACTTCTGTGATAAACATTTTGAAAAATGAATGGTATATCGGAGATACATTGTATCAGAAAACATTTGCCACAGATACGATTCCGTTCAGGCAAATGTTGAATCGTGGCGAATATGAACAGTATTATGCAGAAAATACCCATGAAGCGATTATTGACAAAGAAGTATTTGAAAAAGTGCAGGAACTCATTTCTCAACGCATTTCAAAGCATAAACCAAATAGCACTTACCTGTTCACAGGAAAAATACAATGCGGAAAATGTGGATTTTCCTACATCAAGGATAGTCATCGTATTGAACCATCATGGGTATGTCGGAAACATCGGCGTACTGCTTCCGACTGCCAAAATGGAACGATAAAAGAAGAATTTTTCCAGTCAGCATTCATCGCTATGTACAATAAATTGGCAGTTCATTATACAGAAATATTGCTACCTGTGTACCAAAGCTTGTATGATTTGAAAATAAAGAAATTTTCTGGAAGAAATCAAGTAACAAATATTCAAAAAGAAATGGCACAGCTTCGGGAACAGATTCATGTGCTTGCATCTCTCGTAACAAAGGGCTTTTTGAGCAACCAAAAATATCAGGAACAATCTGCTGGATTACAAACCAGAATCGCAAAATTACAAAAGGAACTTTCCAGATTGACTCATGCAGATGATGAAGATGATGTGCTGGAACAGATTTCAGAACTGATAAATTATTTTGAAAATCATCCTGACAAAATGACAGAATTTGACGAAAATGCTTTTAATTGCATTGTGGAAAAAATAATTGTGCATACTGAAAATGAACTGGAATTTCACCTGATTGGAGATTTCCATTTCAAAGAATTTATTTAGGAAAGGAGAAATTTTCATATGACCCAAAACAGAATGATACCATTCGGCTACATGATGGAAAACGGCGAAATTACGATACATCCAGAAGAATCAATTGTTGTAGTTCAGATTTTTAATGATTATCTTTCTGGAAAGAGTTTGCAGGATTTAGTTGAACAGATGCAAATCCCCTATTCTGAGCATACGGAATGGAATTTTAAGCAGATATGGCATATTTTGAATAATCAGAAATATCTTGGAACAGAAATTTATCCTCAATTGATTGAATCTGAAATATTTGAAGCAGTCCAAAAATTGAAATCATCCAAAGCAACTTTCAATAATAAAGTGCCAGAACATATTGCAGAAATTCGAAAATTGACAGTGTGCAGTGATTGCGGAAAGAAAGTCTATCGCTATGGAGGTGCAAAACATCTTGGTGGTTGGACGTGTGGAAGAGATAGTCGTGCTAGAAAAGCTGTCAAATTGAA
>JAZAUD010000109.1:0-5175 GCA_036373775.1 Oscillospiraceae bacterium
ATGTGCAATTTCGAGGTCTTCTTCTTGCAAATCAAGATAAATCTGTGTGGTAGTAATCTGCTCATGACCAAGCATTTTTGATACCTGTTCTATTGGCATTCCACGTCTTAAAGCCATTGTTGCACATGTTCTGCTTGATTTCTACTTTTCCTCCGCAAAATGGGCAGGGCTTTAATTCAATTCTTTGACTCATATCAATTTAGTCCTCCTTAATCTGATAACCGAACGGAACAATACCATCAGCAATACTTTTCCAGTGCTTCAGGACTTCCGGATGAGCATATTCGCCGTCCTGTTCAATTTTTTCTCTGACAGCTTCCTGCAAAGATTTCCATGTATTCGGTGCAATTGTTTTTTCAAATTTGTATGCATACTGCGGATAGAGCATATTATCGTAATCAATCAGCTTCATGCCACATTTATTGGAAGGATAGTTCGTCTGCCTGATAATGTCCCACATGACAAAACCAGCCTGAAAGCCTGTAATTCCACCACTGGGATGATGATTAGCAGCATATACAGCAGCCATCGCACAGGCTGCAACAGCATGGCAAACCGTTCCATAATCATGACAATAGTCATTCATGATATGATTCATGAATTCAGGCAACGTTTCAATTGTCTGCTTTTTTGCCTGTTTAAACCATTCTTTTTCGGGATGCATTTCTTCTGTAACTATTTTCTTTTCATTCATGGCTTTCTCTCCTTTTTTCTCACCAATCAACCGCAGAATCTAACTTTTTCTGCTGCTGACTGATGGTCTGTTGTGTATAAATTCGTGTCGTTGCGATATTAGCATGTCCCATCAAGTCGGCGACATAGGAAATATCATTTGTTTTCTGCATGACCTTGACACCGAAATGATGCCGGAACGAATGAGGATGCATGACTTCTATCGGTATCTGATAACGGTCAGCAAAACGTTTCAGGGCATGATTCACAGAACGGCAGGAAATGGGCTTAATTCCACGGCATCTGTTTGACTGCAATAAATATTCCTGATTTTCCAGTTGCGACAGATACTCCCTCAAGTCTTCTTTCAAAGAAGTCGGAAAGAGAATTGTTCTGATTTTTCCTTTTGTAAGAAGTACTGCATGACCTTGTAAAATATCCAATTTCTTCAATCGAACTGCTTCTGAGATGCGTGTGCCTGTCTTGGCAAGTATCAGAATATTATAGTACCACTGCATTTCTCCGTCTGATTTCAGACAATACATTAAATGATGGTACTGTTCATCTGTAATGACATTTTCAGCACTGAAAGTTCTTTGCACTTTCACCAGCTTGACCGGAATCAGAATATTCTTGAAAACAGCATACTGCCGGATAGCATTCAGCCTCAGATTTACTGTACTTGCAGGATAGCTCAGAGAGAGTTCTGCCTTCCATGCAATGACTTCCTGCTTCGTCAGCTCTGGATGGTCTTTGAAAAATGCCTTGACAGAATAAAGATAGCTCCGGATTGTATTTGAAGTTCGTTCTTCTTCCTGTAAAAATAACTTGAAGCCATCCAAATCAGGCTCATTTTTCATGACTTTTCACCTCTTTTTTCGTCTGATAATACTTATTATCATGACAAAAGTTCCGGACTTCTCCCGAAAAGTCCGGATTTCTTTTTTTTTCAGACCTCGCTGACACATTCAGCAACAGTCTGATAATATGCTGCATTTTCGCAGCGTTTCCTAAATCATGCACGATTTCCAATTTCAATCATCAATTTTGAAAAATCAGCCTTAATTTCCAGCACTTGACTTTCCAGCCAGTCTTTACCGAGATTTTCAAGAAGACTGCCTGCTGTTCCGCATTTTTCATTGCCTCTGTAAAATATTTCAACTTTCTGAAAAGTACTTGTCTTTTCCAGCAGAGCTTTCAAATTCATGCTACTATCACCTCTTTTCTGATTATTTCCACACCATGTTGAAACATTGTTGAAAGTTCAACACAATATCTTGTATTTTTCATTATATTCAGTCCTCATAAGCAAGTAATTCGCCATTGATAAGCTCCCACTGATTGCCAGCACAGTCGAAACGGATATAGTTCCAGTCCATTGCATCATAGAGCGGTTCACGATGATAAGTATTTGATGCCCTTATCCGGATTTCTCCGGAGAGGGCTTTTTTAATCGACTTTCCGCAGCTGATAAATTTCTTTCCCACAATGGGGACAGAACTTTGTCTTTGCAGATGACAGCTTTTTGCAACGTGTACACTGAAAACCACTTCCCTGTTCTTCCCAGAAAGCCGCTATTCTGTCATCATAAACCAATTTCATGCCGGTTTCGCTTGCGGCTTCTTCGGCAACATCGCCGAGAAAATAAGCAAAGATTTCATCTAACTCCTGATATTCTTCTGTTACATCAAAGATGACTGCAAATTTATAATCCGGATAGTGCGAGTACAGCCAGTCATAGACCTTCTGAAAAGATTTTGCATTCTGAAAACGGATGGGACATCTGCCGTATCTGTCCTCGAATTCTCCATCCTCAATTACTTTCATAGAATCACTCCTTTTCGCAGAGTGTGCCGAGCGTCTGATAAATCTCAGAGAGCTCCTTTTCAGCATTATCACGGATAAGTTTCAGCTCGACAATGCGTTCCGTGACGGTTTTCAGAGATGCTTTCCAGTCCGGCGGAACGGCTTCGGATTCCTGATTCTGTATCGGCACTTTTTGAACAGAAGTTTCCGCTTTTTTTGGTGGCTTCGGCACAAGTGCATTGTTATCAATCAGAAGCTGACGCATTTCCTCAACAGAACATACATTCTTATCTGCCAGAAGATAATTCCGGCAGATTTCTTCGTTGGTCATCTGCATGTGAACGCTCCTTTCAGTCCAATAGTAGTATAAGCCTAATAGACTTCGCTCCACTGCATGATGACGACATCACATTCACCGTCAGTTTCATATTCCCACTGTCCGGCGATGTTTTCAGCATCTTCGAGCGTGTCTGCATCTTCGAGAATACCAGTATTCTCATACAGGTCAATGACACGATATTTTTTAGGCATCAGCTTCACCCCTTTCAGTCCTCATAAGCAAGTAATTCGCCATTGATAAGCTCCCACTGATTACCGGCACAGTCGAAACGGATATAATTCCAGTCGGATGCGGCATAATACGGGTCACGCTGATAAGTCTCTTTCCTGCGGATTCTGTGATATTTATTGACTTCAAATGTCTCTGCATGATGATGAATCACAATCAAATCCTCGATAAACCCGAACAGGGAAGACAGCGTATATTTCGCATGTTCTTCATCTTCCGGAGTAACATATTGATTTGCAAGTTCTTCATAATCAGACTGTTTCATATTCGTTCCGGTATGTTCTGCCGGATGCCAGTCAAGTTCTTCATCAAGCCGTTTGCGGAGGTGTTCAGAGGTTTTCTGTTCTCTTTCAAGAGCCTTTTCCAGTTCCTCAATCCGGGAATTCAGTTCATAGAGACGGCTTGCAAAGTCCTTTTCTCTTTCCTGTTCGAGCTTGTTGACTGCTGTCTGAATGCGTTCTGCCAGACCATCAGCATTCAGCTTGTAATTCTCACAGAATTCATGCTTGTCAAGCTTGCTTTCGTTGTAAAATTCCTCAATCACAGAATACAGCGTTTCTGACGGATAAATCCTCGTCAGGGTTTCAAATTCACTTCTGAGCATTGTCTTCACTCCTTTCTCCCCTGCCCCCCTCGGGGCTTTTTTGTTGCCGTGGGCGGCTCTCCTTGTGTGCGGTGTTCTGCCGCCCTTGTGGCTGGTGTGGGGCTTGATAGGCTCAAAACCCCAGTAGAAAGCCTTTCTTATTTATCGGACATTTGATTAGTAATCATGCCCTTAAATTCAAATAAAGCACAAACTATGTTAGGCATAGTCTTTGATAAATACTTCTATAGCAGTCTGAACAGCGTGTTCAATGTTTGAAACTGCTTCTGGCAACGTCATTTTTTGACAAATTATCATGTTTTTCAGTTCCATGTCAATATGACCGCACAGCATTCCAAAACGTTCTCCGTCTGTAGCTTCTGGATTGGTCAAGAATGTGCCGACATTATCGCTGTCCGGATTACAAGTAATTATTATTCTTGTTTTTTCCATATTTTTTCCCCTCACAACCAACTTTTGCTATAGAAAGACTTACTTTTTCGTTGCTTGTGTATACGTTTCAAGGATGCTCTTAATTTTAGAGATAATATTAGCTTTATCTGCTTCATCCAATTTACGGTACATGCATAAAATTTCTGTTTCTTCATCCTTCACTGATGTGCAACTATGTGCAACTTCCACTGTTACTTGTGTACCAGATTCTTTTTGCATTGACATTTTTTCACCTTTCTTTCATAAAAAACAGCACAAATGTGCATTTATTTAATTATATGCCCTTTTGTGCTAAAAGTCAATACACATTTAGCACAAAAAGGTTAGTGCGAAATTAGTAAAAATATACACATCTCAAAATACCTCTTGACATAATAGTCCGATTGTGCTATTATAATAAAAAGAGAGGTGATGACTATGACTATTTCTGAAAAAATTAGAAAGTTGCGTAAAGAGCATGGGTGGACAATGAAAGCATGTGCTGAAAAAGCAGATATTCCATTCTTCACTTATCAAAAATATGAATCTGGTGCACGTGAACTTGGCACAGTTGCAATCAAAAAACTGGCTATTTTGTACAATGTCAGCACTGACTATTTGCTTGGATTAGAAGAGGAAACAAATTGTACCCCAGTTGAACAATTGGAAGAATCAGAATCGGAAATTGAATTTTTGAAAAGCTACCTTTTGCTCGAACCCAAAGACCGTGCTGAAATAAGAGAACAAATGAGAAAAACACTAAAGAAACAAAAATCATGACGATGTGAGGGGTGATTCAATGGCTATTACAGTTGAATTAAAAAAGCTGCGAGAGAAATACAACCTGTCCATGGCAAAAGTAGCTGATGCACTTGAAATTCCTAAAGGTACTTATGCTTCATACGAATATGGCACAAGAGAACCAAATATCGGAACAATGAACAAAATAGCTGATTTCTATGGAATCAGTGTTGATTCCCTTCTCGGTAGAGAGACAAAAGATTCAAACACACTCATAGAAGAAATTGAAGACCTTCCACCAGAAGGACAAGCACTTATTATTGACTTCATCCACAAGATTCATGACATATTCCAAAAAATGGAAACATAGAAG
>JAZAUD010000110.1:0-4836 GCA_036373775.1 Oscillospiraceae bacterium
AAATAGTTGCATCTATCAAATAGTAAAGGAGAATTATCATGAAAAAGATGTTTTCGTTATTATTGACATTGGTGATGCTGAATTGTGGCATTACAGTTGTTCCTGTAGTTGCAGAAGAAACTTTCGATTGCGAAGAAACTATTGCAGAAGAGTCAATTATAACGGCAAGCTATCTAATTTCCAATTACAATCTTAATATCTATAAAAACGGTTCAATACTGTATGTCAATGCATTGACTGGAAGCAATTCTACCATGAAAACAATCGGTTTTAAGGATGTTACAGTAGAGTATAGTACCAATTGTTCTGATTGGTATGAGTACAGACAGCCTTTTGATTACACTGTATCATCTGCAAGCAGTTGCTACATGACGAACTACCCTATTTCCGTGACTAACGGCTACTACTACCGTGTGACCCTGAATCATTACGCAGAGGCATCAGGGCTTTTCGGCAGTTCGCAGTCCGTTTATAATACATCTAATGTTGTCAGCTGATGCAACAATTTTGTGAAAGAGGGTGATTCCAATGCAGTGGTAATCCATAGGATAATTCATACTCTCTGTACGTTTCAGCAGGAGCAGTGAATCGTCAACAGAAACAGAAATGAAAGGTGATTATGTATAAATCAGGTTTTGCATACAAAGCAAGTATCAACCAGAATGCATACGGTTGGTCTACCAGCGGAAATGCTTGTTTCTACATTGATGAAAATGATTTTTGTAGAAGCAATTCATTGAAGCAGTTCCGGAATGAGCATTCTTATGGTATTTCCAGTTCCACTTCTGGTAGTGCTTACATTCAAAAGACAATCAATGTTACACAGAATACAAATTATGTTATCAATGTCATGGTAAAGTCCACTTTCACAAATAGGAACACCTTATCAAGCGGAGAACCCTCATTGGTATCTTCCATTCCAGCATATATAGATGTCAGTGCAAGCGGAGTCAGCGAACATAGCATTGAATTGGTTGGTGTCAGTGATGAATGGACAGAAATGAGCGTTGGTTTCAATTCCGGTTCAAATACCTCTGTTACTGTGAAAATTGGTGTTGACTTCCCCACCAATATTTCTGGATTGGAGTCTGTTCTGTTCAGCGACATCAGGCTGGATAAAATCACGCCGACAAAGGTTCTGCTCTTGGCATATCCAAAAGTTGAAATTTCCGAACTGGGATATAGTCAGTCTTACAGCACGAATACTTTGAATGTCTTTGGAAATAAACTGAATACAATGGCATCACAGTTTACAAACCTCATGAAAAGGGTTTCCAATAAAAAGGTCATTCCGCAGGTTACAACAAGAATGTCTTCCCTCAATCTCACTCATGTCAATGTTGATACTACTGCTAAGAGAGTAAGTATTAGTCTTAAAGGTGTGGCAGATAACAATAGCAGTACAAGCGGTGATTACATTGATTTTTCTCAATATGACTGCGTTATTTGCAATATTCCATTGTCTTCTGCATTTACGCCTTCTGGTACAACTGATGAATATAAAGTTTTCTATGGATTATTTTATGGACTTTTCAGTTCACCTTCTGATGAAGAAGCAGATAATGACTATAAACCTATTGATGAAAAAATCGGTTTTATTCACTTAACAAGAGACTTTTTGGAAAATTTTAACCCTACTGGTACTAAGGAATTGCTGAAATTTAAGTTGAACATTTGGAAGAAATATAAAGTTAGAATTATCAGAATAATCATTGGAATCACAGCAGTTCTTTTATAAAACTGTTCATTTTATTTTGTACCAATTCCTAATAATCTGGATGGTGAAATTCACGAATTTGTACATTATCTGGAATGGTGTGCAAGCCGTCTTGATAAACCGAAGAGAGAATATCATCCTTATATTGATGATTATGCTGCTGACTTGAAGGATGTTGCTGGAAATATTTTTGAAATTACAAGAGGTTCTGACACTTATCCCAATTATCGGGATATTTACGAAGCAAAGTTCAAAAACAATGCTTCTGCATACAATTGGCTGATTCCGACTTCTTTGTTCACTTCTCAGGAAATCAATGCAGGGTATGCGTGGAAGTACAGATGGTACTATGACAAGCTGAACGGCTATGCACTGGATTATTACCGTGACAGAGGTCTTTGGGGAATGCGGAGCAACTGGGTAGAAATTGGCTGCACCGAAATGACATATCACATGAAAAAGTGCCTTGGCATCAAGCAGGGTATGTATCATGTTATCAATAATCAGTCTGGAAAATATGTTAGTTCTATTGTGAATGCAAGCGGTTATCCGACACAGAGCGATAAAACTTGTTTTATCGACCAGTATTGGGATTTTAGACCTGCCGGAGATGGCACTTACGAAATTGTTCCTTTGGTTTATCCGGCAAAGAGACTGACAGCTACCGACTCCGGTTTGGTAATGTTGTCTTCTGCATCTGGTGGGGCAGCTCAGAAATGGAAAGTCGTTCGTACTACTGATACCACTTTCACCATTGTTTCTGTTGCGTATAACACTTATCTCAGCCGTGCAAGCACAACTGCTGATTATATTGCTTTGACCTCTACTTTGAGTACTACCGGATATTGGAGAATTGCTAATGTCAACGCTGTGGGAAATGGCATTGACAAGCTCATCAATGTGAATTCCAGCAAGCTTGCATCTGTTACTACAAATGGTTCTTACACAATCACTCAGCAGACATATGCCTACAATCTCAATCAGATGTGGCAGGCAAAGCTTTGCGCTGATGGGTATTTCCAGCTGATTCCTTTGCATTCGCAGAATGTATGCCTTACAGCAACTTCCAGCGGTCAACAGATTGCAGTACAGACGAATACGGAAGCAGATACACAGAAATGGTTGATTGTAGCTGATTCTGTTTCTGGAAATTACAGAATTCATTCTAAGGCATATCCAAACAAAATGCTTACTTCTGCTTCCAGCAGTACAAGCGTTGGAACAGGTATCAAGCTGAATTCTGACAGCACATCCACGCTTGCAAAGTGGAAATTTGAGTCCCTGCATGGAGATGGCTCATTCGTGTGCCGTCTGAGAAGCGTATCTGTTTCTAATACGATACTCATGAAAGCGGACAACGAATCTACCGGACATGATGTTGTTCAGCGTGGAGTATCAGCAACAGCAACCGATAATAATTACAAATATCTTGCTAATTTCATCTGGGAATTCCAGTTGCAGCCGGATGGGTTCTACAAGATTATTCCGCTCTCTTCCATCAAAAAGTGTCTGACAGCTGCAAATACTTCTTCCAGTCCTGCGGTGCTGTCTCTGCACTGTGACAAGGAAGACGATTCTCAGAAATGGGTAGTTATCCAGCTCAGTGACGGAAAATACAGAATTTCTCCCAAAAACAATATCACAAAATCTGTCAAGGCGGTTTCTTCTTCTTCTAATGCTTATCTGCAATTGGAAACATTCAGTACCAGCAGTTTGGCAAAGTGGACTGTAAGTTTGTTCAATGTGACAAGTTTTGTCGGAAAAAAATACAAACTGAAAACTCAAAATCTGACAACTCAAAACGAATCTTCCAGATTCTTTGATGCAAGAGATGACAACAGTGCATCTGTAAGAGCCGATACCAAAGACAGAGATGATATTGTGACTATCTATTCTGAAGCACAGAATAATTCTCAGACTTGGCTGTTCCGGATGGTTGACGGCTTTTATGAAATTCTGCCTGTTTCTAACTACAGCTACAGGATGAGTGCAATTCTGACAAGTTTGACAGCTCCTTCTCTCAGAAAAAAATATGCAGATGATTCCAGCGAACAGAGATGGATTATAGAAGAAGTTGCTTCCGATATTTACCGCATTGCGCCGAGAGAAAATCCTTCTATGGCAATCACATTGGCTACAGACGAAATCACTAATAAGGATGATGAAGATGGAAATTATCTTCATCTTGGTATAGAGTTTAAAGACACGGACAAAGAGAGAATTACATTTACCTATGTACCATAATTTCAGGTAACATTTCGGGGGATTCAGTGCAAAACCTATGTTGAAGTTCTGGATTCCCTGAATTGAATAAATAAGAAAAGGACGGGTTGATTATGAGTAAAAAAACAAGTATTATTTGTATGGGCTTGGCAGCACTTCTTTGTGTTGCCGGAATGACCCAGATGTACAGAATGATGACAACGGAAAATTCCGTATCTGCGGAAGAGGTTGAGTCCGTAGATGTGGAGGAAGAACCGCAGGACTTGACAAGTCATTGCATCCCAGATGATTATGACTTGAATTATCGCATTCATGGCGATACAGCAGAAGTGTACAAGATGGTTTATACTATGGCATCTCCGGAAGAAGTTGTGGTAGCTGATACTTATGATGGGCTTCCAGTTACTTCTATTGCAGAAGAAACTTTTACAGGATTTGCTCTTGTAAAATACTTTTCTTTACCTGATAGCATTGAAAAAATTGGAAGTTTTGCTTTTTATAAATGCAATTCATTACAGGAAATTGATTTACCCAAAAACTTGAAAACTATTGATGAAGCCGCTTTTTTGGAATGCAATTCTCTGAAAACAGTTTATTTGTATGATGATTTGGAAAGTATCGGAAATTCTTGTTTCGATTTCTCTTTAAAAGATGTTTATTATTCTGGAACTGAGGAACAGTGGAATGCTATTAAAATCGGTGAAGAAAATACTCACCTTGAAAAAGCAACGATTCACTTCAATGCCGATTCAGCCGACCCCACAGAAGAAGCTACGGTACGCTCCTATTATGATGGAAATTCCGACAATAACAGCCTTGTTTCGCTGAATGTCACCGGAGATGTAAACGAAGATGGAACGGTAGATATTGTTGATGTTCTTGCATTGAATCAGTAT
>JAZAUD010000111.1:0-4807 GCA_036373775.1 Oscillospiraceae bacterium
AAATCTGAAACTCAGAGCCAGAGGATTTAAAAATCCAGACTATTTTGGGACTATCATCTATCTGGTGTGCAGCAAATTAAATTTTGAAAGCATTTCTTTTACACTTTAAAGCGTATTACCCACACTAAACAGCGAAAGACCCTATTTTTGAATCGGAGGGATGCTTTAAGTGGGACGAAGATAGCGAATGGGAAGATGCTGAGAAAACAGCACAAGAGCTTGTTATTAACTATTTGGAAACTGGAAAATATTCTGAAATGCTGAAAGCTCTTAAAGGCGTTGCATTAGGATTTGCCGAAGGCGATTTAATACTCGTGTATCCCACAGTCAAAAATTATAATGACTAATCAGACTATATTCTATAAGCTGTGAAGCGTTTACCGCTCCGCAGCTTTTTTATTTTCCTCCGACAAACTGCCGAACGGAAAAACGCTACTGCAACAGAAAATTCGTGCGCTCTGCGAATAGACAAAAACCGCAAAGGTGCGCTATAATATTATCATAGGGTATAAGTCTGAAAATTCCAAATCAAAGTGAGGTGAGCAGAATGGGTGCAACTCTGACCGACAATAAAGCCAAACTTGACAATATCGACAAGGCTATCAAAGAGGCTCTGGAGCGTAAACGCAAAATTATTGTGCAGGGCAAAGAAATTACTTATGATACCCTCATCAGACTGTACGGCAAAGAGGGGCAGGAGCTTATTGATGCCGTGACCGCTGAACATGAGCTGATTCAGAAATTAACTGCAAGCGGTATGACCTTTGAGCAGATTGTCAAACTTGCCGACAGTGGTAACGAAATCAAACAGACTTCTTTTTTGACGAAAAGCCAAATCCCTACTCGGACTAATCCAACAAGCTGTGCGGTCGGTTCTTGCCGTTCCGCATGGCTATGAGGGTAAGAGAAATAAAGCGATGCCCTCACTCAAAAGCATAGAGATAAAAAGCTAAAGGAGAAAAATTCGCTATGGAGAACAAAACAACTGAAACTGTGTCCGAATACAAAATCGGGCATACAACTTATCTGGTGAAAACCACTTTCAACCCCGCTTTTCAGGAAAGCCTTTCCGATATTGTGAAACGGCTCATCATTCGTGACTGTGAAGATTCCCTCGGTGAATCTGACCAACAATCAGAGAAGCAGGCTGTATAATTTGCATATTGACATTTTCTCGAAAATGTGCTAAACTATTATCATAGCTTGCTGTATCTGTCGGAAAGTGAGGTTAATTATGACAGACAAGATTACAGCGTTATACTGCAGACTTTCGCAGGACGATATGATTGACGGCGAAAGCAACAGTATCACAAATCAGAAATCAATTCTCAAACAATACGCAGAGGACAATGGGTTTCGCAACACGGTTTATTATGTATAATGAGTTTTTTGTCGAATTGCGTAATTGTATTCAATCAAAGGGGGATAAGCTAATGAGTCAGATAACATTATACCAAAGAGGATTATTCACAAAAACGAAGAAAACTTTTATCAGTTCTACTTTGACATGGATAAAGTTTGGAATCTATACAGTGAATTCAGAGCGAAAGGACTCAGACCAAATGCGGACTATTTGAAGAGCAGACTGCCGGAGCATTTTTATGATATAGTTCCTTTTCGTAATATGACCGGAGTCGACGAAGCTTTTCAAAAGGCTATGTTTCATTGGATGATTAGAATCAAAGAAAATATGCTTGAGATCATGCGTGTCATATTTTACGGTCCTGAATTTGGACCTAACGATGATTATTATTCATTATACACATTAAAAGATTCTTCAGGAAAAGAATACTATGTAGTGAATTTGGCTGCGGATCGTGCGAACCGTGTTCGTTTGGTAGATAGAGAAGCCTTTGTTTGTTTCTCATATTATGAGGGTGCTGTATTAAAACAATCTGGTTTAACACCCCAACGCGAATATGACAATGAAATTCACATTTTGATTCCAGATTCTAAGATTACACCTGAAGGATTGTATAAGGATTCAGAGATAATGAAAACAGCGTATCGTAATGTTATGGATTTCTTAAGTGATAATGGCATCAATCTTGCTAAGTCTCGTAGTTATTATGGTAATTTGATTAATGATACCATTTACAAATTGGAAATTGTAATTCCATATCGTGATTTGAAAAAGCTGTAAAGAGGGATAATACAATAACTGCAAAGATGAAGTCCTACAAGATGCATAAGATTGTCTACAATCCGCAGGACGAGTGGCAGTTTTTTGAGAATACGCAAGAGCCGATTATTTCTCAGCAGGAATTTGACTTGGTGCAGGAACTTCGCAAACACAAACGCAGACCGCAGAAAATGCAGACAGTCAATCCGTTTGCGGGAATGGTATACTGTGTCGACTGTGGAGAAAAGATGTATTTAAGCCGTCGCAAGAATGAACGTCCGGAGCAGGAACACATGAGATGTTCGACTTATGCAAAGGAACAGGACAAATGCACGGTTCACTATATCCGCACTTGCGTACTGAACGAAATTGTTCTCTGAGAACTGAATAAACTCCTTGAAATGGTGAGAGCGAATGAGGACGAATTTATCCAGACGGCTATGAACAATTCTGTTCAGAAACAGTCCTCGGAGCTTGTCAAGGCGAAAAAGACCTTAAAGCAGGCTGAAAAAAGAATTTCGGAACTTGACCGCCTATTCACCAGACTGTATGAGGACAATGTGCTTGGCAGAATTTCGGATGAGCGTTTCACCATGATGTCGGCAGGATATGAGGACGAACAGAAGAAACTGAAAGCCACTGTTTCAGAACTGACCGCCCTGATTGATACGGCAGAACAGAAGTCCTCCGATGTGACGGCTTTCCTTGATGTGGTGCATAAGTACGAACATATCGAAAAGCTGACACCTGAAATCATGCACGAACTGATTGAGAAAATTGTGGTTCACGCTCCTGACAAGTCAAGCGGAAAGCGTATTCAGCAGATTGACATTTATTTCCGCTTTGATGTTGCAACTTCCTCCGTTGAGGTGGAAACTGGTCACTATGGGAGAAAGACCGTATAACCGCTGTGTTATGCGGTTTGTTTTAAGAAAGCAAAAACTTCTATATCACTATGGCAGTTTCCTGCGGGAGATAGGATTCCGCAGTCCTCTCATATACATCAAATGCATACATCTGATTGTACTTCTCATCCGGATAACGGACAGAATGCGAAACCAACCATTCACCGAACAAAATCAGATTTTCTCCGAGAATCTCCATCACCTTGTTTTTGTCCAGTTTCTGCGCAAACTCATAAAATCCACGAAGATTGTTGACAGGTGTCAGAATCTGCTTACGACTGCAAGCAACCACTGTGTCTGTTTCAGCATCATACTGAATCGAACAATTTGCACCATCGATTTTCTCCTCAATATAGATGTTATCGCCCTTAACAAAATTATCAATCAAATCAAGTTTTATTCTTTCAATGTCACGGTATTTCTTGTGATTCATCAGTATTACCCCTTATCTTTTACTTGAATATAATTTCTCAAACCAACTGTCAAAGATATTATTAACTGTTTTCTTTTTTCTGCCACATAACAGTCCAAAACATCATTGAACGTAATTCCATCTTTATGCAAATGCTCCCATACCTTCTGACGTGCTTCCTGTTTCTTTTTATCCATGTTTCTCTTTATCCATGACTTACTATTCACTTCTTTTTTCAATTTCTTCAAAAAAATCAGGAAATTTGCTGACAGCACTGCTTCCCAGATTTTCTATGAAGTTCTTCGCCTTGTGAGTATATGCACAGAATAACAGATTGGCATGTGCAGGGGTCAGCTTCTTCTGTTTTACCATTTCAGCAAATTTCTTTCGTTCCGGATATGTCACATCATAATCTGCATTATCTGCTTCTTCTGCATACTGCAAGAGCTTCTGATAAGTTGATTGTACCTCATCAAACATCTGCTTGTATTCTGGAAAATAGGACAGAAATTCACTGTCCTCTTCGGTCAGTATCATTTCCAGAACAGAACGAACAAAAACACTGCCAAGCAATTTATGTGCGTGAACCCAATTCATATTTTTCAGCTTGATACGCTGATGATACTTGTCCTGCAAAACAACACCTTCCAGCTCATCCCATTCATACTTTGAAACGAATGCTATCATTTCATCCAGTGAACGGACAGAATAGACCTGCGGACGAATCCAGTCATGATTATCCGGAACTTCTTCCAATGTCCGGTTATCTCTGCACATCAGAAAATACAGCTTTGTTTCCGAATAGGGTATCACAATTGTGTTTTCTGGGGAAACCAATTCAAAAACATAGGTATATTCCTTATTCAGCTCCGCAAAATCAATTTTCTGTTTCTGCATAGCCTGACGGATAAGCGTACCGAATTTATCATCTGCGTCAAATGCCTTTCTTGTTGAAATATGCCACCCGTCATAATAGTAGAACATCACCAAAGAACCGTCAATTTTTTCTGTTGCATACATGCTGTCTTTTTTTCTGCAATCAATAGTGAATAGGGCTTATTTTGTAATATCTCTTTCCAATTGGAATTACTTTTTATCAATTGTACAATTTCAAGTTCTTTCATAACTTATCTTTCCTTCTTCAAAAACGCTTCTTATTCAATATTAAATATTCTGTCCGAAAACAACACCGTATTGTTGTTCTATTCCGGACTTCGATATTTGGAGTGTGCATATGTCCATGAAGTACATAGTCTGGTCTTTTGTCCTGAATGTATTGTGCAATGCCTGTCAGTCCGGAATGTGCTGTCATAATAGCAGGTTCATATTCTGATTCTGTCTGTTCTGATTCATCATCAGCTTGAAATC
>JAZAUD010000112.1:0-4581 GCA_036373775.1 Oscillospiraceae bacterium
AAATGACCACTCCGTTATTTCTGCTCCGGTGTAAGCAGTTGGGGCTTTCCATGCAGGAGCTTGAACTGCTTACAATCGGGCTTATTGATGATATGTTCATCGAAAAAGAAAACGACGATTTTGATTACCCGTCTCTTGCGACACAAAATGATTTCAATAACTTTTAGTTATAATTAAGCTGTTTTATTAAATGAATTGGAGGTGAGAATGCATGGCAACAAGAATCAGAGGTATCAATGTTGAAATCGGCGGTGATACGACTAAATTATCAAAAGCACTGGAAGGTGTCAACAAGGACATCAAAGGTACTCAGTCTCAACTGAAAGACGTGGAGCGTCTGCTCAAACTTGACCCGACAAATACAGAACTGCTTTCTCAGAAACAAAGGCTTCTTGCTGATGCTGTCACCTCCACAAGCGATAAACTTGCAACCCTCAAAAGAGCAAGTGAACAGGCAGCTCAGACGAAGGACAACTATGACGCATGGCGTGAGAAATACGACCCCATCAAACAGAAAATCGGTGAAACTGAAACCAAACTGCACGACCTGAAAGAACAGTCCAAAACGGCTGATGAACAGCTTGCAAAAGGCGAAATTTCGCAGGAAAAATACGACCAACTGCAAAGCGAAATCAAATCGACATCTGACGAATTGAAAGCCCTGAAACAGTCTGCTAAAGATGTCTCTGACGAATTTGGTAATCCAATCAGTCCTGAACAGTACGATGCTTTACAGCGTGAAATCATCGAAACTGAACAGGAACTCCGGAATTTACAGCAGGAAGCAAATAATTCCAATGCGGCTCTTTCCAAAATGTCTGCTGTCGGTGAGAAAATGCAGGAAGTCGGTGATAAAATCTCCGGTGTCGGTGAAAAGCTGATGCCTGTCACTGGTGCTGTCGCAGGACTGGGAACACTTGCTGTCAAAACAGGTGCGGAATTCGATGCCGAAATGTCCAAAGTCGGAGCGATTTCCGGCAAAGTCGCTGATGAAGACTTGCCTGCCATCGTTGAGAGTGCCGAAGAAATGGGGCTTGCTTTTGAGGAAGGTGCAGACTCCACCGAAACGGCAATGAACATCATCCGTGCAAAGGCTCGTGAGATGGGCAGTCAGACGAAATATTCAGCGAGTGAAGCAGGGCAGGCATTTGAATATATGGCAATGGCTGGCTGGAAAGCTGACGATATGATTAACGGTATCGAAGGTATCATGAATCTGGCAGCGGCTTCCGGTGAAGAACTCGCTACCACCTCCGATATTGTCACCGATGCACTTACAGCCCTCGGAATGTCGGCTCAGGATTCTGGACATTTCGCTGATGTCCTTGCGGCGGCTTCAAGTAATGCCAACACGAATGTGTCTCTGTTAGGCGAATCTTTCAAATACTGTGCGCCTGTTGCTGGTTCGATGGGTGCAAGTGCGGAGGATTTGGCAATTGCTCTTGGCTTAATGGCAAACGCAGGTATCAAGGGTTCTTCCGCTGGTAACTCACTGAAAAACGCTCTTGTCAACCTCGTAAAACCGACCAAACAGCAGGCGGCGGCAATGGAGGCTCTCGGACTTATCACGACCGAAACTGTCAATGTTATCGACCAAGCCGAAATTGACAAGGCACAGGCAAAAGTTGAGAATAAAACTCTCGATTTGGAAAAAGCCCAGATTGCCTATAACAAGGCTCTTGAAAAATACAGCACTGATTCCACGCAGGTGCAGACTGCTACTGCCAACGTGGAAAAAGCCCAAATCAAGCTGAATGATGCGATTTCCAAATATGGTGAGGATTCTTCACAGGCTCAAACTGCGGCAATCAATCTCGAACAGGCACAGAACAAATTAAATACCGTCATGTCACAAACTGGCGAAAATTCTCCAGAAGTACAGACGGCTCTCATCAATCTGCAAAAGGCAGAAAATAGCCTAACTGATGCACAAAATGCGTTGACAACAGCGCAGAAAGGCACAATTGAAACAGTCGGCACGGGACAATCCGTATTCGTTGATGAAGCCGGAAACATGAAAGAACTTGGAGAAATCATGAACATTCTCCGTGAGAATCTCGGTGCTGTCAATGTTGACCTCGTGGATGCAGAAGGCAACGCTCGTGATTATGATGATATTATCGCAGAATTGGAACAGTCGGAAGAGGGCTTGACACAGGCTGAACAGCTCAAAAATGCCGCTATCATTTTTGGTAAGCAGAACCTTTCCGGTATGCTTGCAATCATCAATGCAAGTGCGGAAGATTATGACGATTTGACAGAAGCCATCTATGGCTGTGAGGGAACTGCCCAGAACATGGCGGAAACCATGCAGGATAATCTGCAAGGTCAGTTGACAATTTTGAAGTCACAGCTTGAGGAACTGGCTATCAGTTTCAGTGACATTCTGATGCCGACAATCCGTGCGATTGTGTCTAAAATTCAGGCTTTTGCGGATAAATTAAATGCTCTGTCGCCTGAAATGAAGGAAACCATTGTTAAAATCGCTTTGATAGCGGCGGCGATTGGACCCGCCTTGATTGCCATCGGAAAAGTCATCAGCACAGTCGGAACAATCCTGACGGTCATTCCAAAAGTGGTGAATGCCATCAATATGGTGAAAACGGCTATGTCCGCCATGAATCTGACGTTTCTGACAAATCCTGTATTCCTTGTGATTGCAGCGATTACAGCTCTTGTGGCGGCATTCGTGTACTTCTGGAACACCAGCGAGGGATTCCGGAATTTCTGGATTGGTTTGTGGGAACAAATTCAAAACACGCTGTACAGCTTTTTTGAAGCGTGGGAAACTGGATGGAATGCCATCGTTGATTTTTTCAGAAATCTATGGAGCAGTTTTCAGGAGAATTTCCAGACTGGAATGACCATTCTGCATGATACATTTTCCGCCATCTGGACGGCAATTTCCACAACTTTCACGACAATTGTTACGGCTATCCACGATACGGCAGTTTCGATTTTTACAGCAATCAGGGACTTTATCACCAACATTTTTACAGCGGTGCATGATTTCTTTGCGACCATTTTCAATGCAATTTACACTACGATTTCTACAATTATTAACACAATTTATACAACCATTGTCAATGTATGGACTGCTGTCTACGAAACTATCAAACCTCTGCTGGATGCGTTTGCTTACCTCTTTGAAACTATCTTTGAAGCGGTCAAAATTTTAATCGGCAGGGCTATGGACTGGATTTCAGAGAAAATCTCTGCAATCTGGAATGCGATTGTCGGCTTTATTACGCCAATTCTCGAAGGTATCAAAAATACATTTGAAACCATCTGGAACGGTATTGCTGATGCCATTTCCGCTGTTCTCGATGCGATTCATAATGTGATTATGACGGTCTGGACTGCTGTTTCCGGCTTCATTTCGGATGTTCTGGACACTATCTGGAATTTTATTGTGACGGCTTGGAACAACTATGTAAATACTATCACGACAGTGCTAAATGCCATCTGGAATGTAGTTTCTACAGTGTGGAATACCATTTCCAGCTTTATTTCGCAGATTTTGAACGCTGTCTTTACGGTTGTTTCAAATATCTGGAACAGCATCAGCACAGCGATTTCCAATGTGCTGAATGTGATTTTCACCGTGGTATCGTCAATCTGGAACAACATCAAAAACACGATTGAAAACGTGATGAGCGTCATTAAAACGACCGTTTCGGCTATCTGGGAAAGTATTAAATCAGCAATTTCAAGCACGATTACAGGCATTAAAGACACCATCGTGAACGGTTTCAATGTCGCTGTGGATTTCGTCAAGAATCTCGCAGGTCAGGCTTGGCAGTGGGGTGCGGATATTATTGATAATATCGTGAACGGCATCAGAAACTGTATCGGAAATGTTGCTGATGCGGTGACGGGTGTCGCTGATACTATCCGAGAATTTCTGCATTTTTCCGTGCCGGACAAAGGACCTCTCACAGACTTTGAGAGCTGGATGCCGGACTTCATGCAGGGTTTGGCTGACGGAATTACAAGCAGTCAAGGCATTGTGGAAGAAACGCTGATTGAGTTCACTAACTCCATCATGGAGAAAATTAAAACCGCACTCGAACAGGCATGGGAAGTAATTTCTGAAAGTGTCAAAAACTTCATGGAAATCATTTTCACCACAATCACAGATGTCTGGAATCAGGCGGGTGCGACAGTCAGAACGGCTCTCGAAAATATCAGGAACATTGTTGCTGAAAGCTGGACTGGCATTTCTGATATTATCAGTTCTTCCATTTCAGGAGTGCAGGCTTGTGTATCGACGGTCTGGGAGGCTGTCAGTGAAATAATTTTGGCTGCACAGAATAATATTTCTTCGCAGACTTCAATTGTGTGGAATGGTATTTTTACAGCAATTTCGCAGAGTTTAAATGCTGTTCAAAACAGTATCAATTCTGTCTGGGTGACTATAAATTCTTTGACAAACAGCACTTGGAACTCTGTTACTGACACAATTTCTAAAAATCTGTCATCAGTTCAGAAAAATTTGAATTCTGTGCTGAATACTTTGCAAAATTTAACAGACAAAACACTGAAAGCTATTTATTCCGCTGTCAATTCCAGCATGAATGA
>JAZAUD010000113.1:0-4542 GCA_036373775.1 Oscillospiraceae bacterium
AGCCGACCCAATCATCAGCGTGTGAACATCGACCACATCCACCAAAGCAACCGTGTGCTTTTACCCACGACATCCATTGATTGTACCTTGAAGTTGTTGAATATTCTCGCCTTTTCGCCATTTTTCAGGCTCGTATGGCAGAGAAACAAATGTGTGGTTGATTTCCTTTTTGGTTGCCCATCTTGCTGTTCCGTGCTGACCATCTCCGACTTTTCGTGCCTTGATACTGCTCAAACTGTGGTCATCCAGTGTATGAATAATTATCATGAAAGCAATAAAAATAATTGATATAATTCCGATTGTCAATATTTGTTTTTCGTTCAAATCCTGCTCCTTTCTACCCATAGGCTTGGGAATAAGTTTCTTCTTCCCCTTCAATTTCTGTGGACGGAATTTCTTCACTCACCGTGATGGTTTCCTGAATTTCCGCAATTTCTGGAAGCTTTTCTGTTTCAGCCGTTTCGGGGAATATCCATTCCGAACAAGTTTCAGTGACTTCGTCTGATATTCCCCATGTTTCGGGCATAGTTTGTTCTGTGGATTCTGCCGTTTCAGTCTGAATTTGAGGCTCATCATAGTCATCGTCACAACCTGTCAGGGCAATGCAGAGCAGAAATATCAAAATAATTCGTTTCATGGTGGCAACTCCTTTCAATTTTATTACCACCAAACATATCACAAAACGAATCAAAATGCAAGCATTTTCGGGATTTTCTCAAATTTCTACCGAACCGCCAAAAAGCACAGTTATTTTATTGCATCCTGCCTAAAATGAGCAATTCATATTGGGTTCAGAACTTTGTTCGGGAATAAATTGCTGAACATTTGTCTGCTGAACCGCTGCATCATAGGCTTTCAGCACAGCGGACTGGATATATTCACGAGCCTGCTTTGTCACAGGGTGAAAAGTGTCGCTGTATTGCGTTTTTCCGTCTTTATCCTGATAGCTGACGGACGGCATACTCACAAATCTGCCCTTTTGAGAGTTCATCACCCTGAGACCATGCACGGCAAACGCTCCGTCCAATGTCAGCGAGGCAACCGCAAGCACAGCGGATTTTGGATTGTCGAGAATTTTGTCAATTTTCACGCCAATTGTCATTTTGTATCACCCCTTTCACATAGAAGAAAATCCGAAATTTTGGGATTCTTCCTGATTTTGTTCAAATTTCGGAATAGGAACCAGCGGATAGCGGAACTGCTCCGAAAATTTTTCGATTTGTTCATCCGTCAGGGAAGTCTCGATGCCTTCGCCTTCCTCATTTTCACCATTTCCGACAATCATAAATGTGCTGTGAATCAAGATTTCTCCAACAAATCGATTTGGCTCACAGCCTTTGAGCAGAAATTCTTCATCACAATAAATAATTGTTTCATTAGTTTTATCGAAATAAACAGGCTCTATCAAACCGCCCACAACGGACTGTTTCGCTTTCAAGCAATCCTGAATTTCGGCGATATAAGGCTCTTTGTTGCATTCCAGAATCAGCACACGGAGCATTTTATCGTGGTCTGTCTGCGAAATATTAAAATCAATCGGCTTGAATCCAACAGAATCGCAAAAATAAAAGCCCTTGTTTTCGCCGTCACAAACTTGAATCACGTCACTGACGGACAGCGAATGCCCATAATATCCAGCTGGTTTTTGACCCTGATTGCACAGAACAAATAAACTTTCCAAATCGGCACAATTGACCGTTCCACCGTAAATTTGGCGATATATAGCCGAATTGATACCGCCAAATTGCATAGTTTCGTCATAGTTGCTGAATGACAAGCGATTCGGGTCTTTTTCGTGGTCGATTTGAAAAATGCGAATTTTCATTTTGGGAGACTGGATTTCAGAAAGCCGATTTTTCGCCCATTCTGGGAGTTGTTTTGCATCTGCAATGCCTAGAAAATTTCGTTGTTCAAACTCCGCTTTCTGACCATTTGCAAGAAAATATCCCTCAACATAGCCAGTTTTTTCTTGTATGCCAGTAGCATAAAAATATTGAGCTTGTGGCGATTTACTGCCGTCCTGAAGCAATTTCGGGTTCAAAATCAGCAGATTTTCGGCGACATTTTCACCGTTTATTTTTTCAGAACACGCTGACCTATTCAAAAGATGAAAGCGATTAAACATCCATGCAACACTTTCCGCAATGGCACTGATTTCACCAAAATTGTTGTGCAAAATCCAGTTTTTCGCTTCGTGCATAGGATAATTTTCAGGAATGACAGAATCAGCCCATTTTATAGCATTTTCATTGAAATGCTCTGCATTCGCACGAATCGAAAATGCTAACACCCATTGCAGACGGTCAAGACCATAATTTTCTAAAATTTCACCGAAAAATTGGTCTTTTTCTGCTTTTTTCATGCCGAGAAATCTCTCTAAATCGTTTCGACAGCATTCGTTCTCAATCCCACTGAACAGCCACATATTATATTGATGATTCTGCTCTGCTGTGTGGCTGTCGTACTCATAAACCTCTAACATTTCTGCACCTTATTCATCCCAAAAACCGCTACAATGCGAATGATTTTCTTCTGTCACATCTTCATATTCTGGTTCGGTTATCAGGACATTGATTTCGAGCGAACCAATCATCGGAGTGACTGCCACATCCACACGGCACTCGTCATCCTCAAGGATTTTTTTCGGGATGAGAACACACAGTTTCTCATCATTTTCAGTAATCTTAATCAAAATTTTGTTCATAGTCAATTCTCCTATTCTTCATTATTTAAGAGCGATAACTGCGTAAAATTGCAGTTTTCTGCTTTGGCTCTTTCGGTGGTGTCGTAGTTGGAAATCAGCAATTCCTCGTACTGACTACCAGCCTCGTATCTTTGAGCGAGGTTGTTCGTTCGCTGAATAGATTCCATCTGAATTTCTGGATGATTCCACAACTCCCTGATTTCAGGGCAATCGTTATAGGACAATAAAAATTTTCCTTGGCAGTTCATGAGCGTTTCATGCAGTCGCTCATGGTCTTTTCGCCCAAAAACTACATCTTTGTAGAAATCTTCTGTCTTGTAATAGGGTGGGTCACAGTAAAAAAAGCTAGCAGGACGGTCATAAATTCGAATCAGCCGTTCAAAGTCCAGATTTTCAATTGGTGTGGGAAAAACTATATCGACAGTCGGCAAAATGATGCAGTTTTTCTCAAAAATCCCACTGATTCTGACAAAAGTAAAATCTGCATTTTCTGCTGTAACTGCTGCACTCGGCGGTATCAGTGCGCCGGTAGTCGCCATTGTTGCGGTGATTGCTGTACTTGTGGCGGCATTCGCTCACCTCTGGAATACAAATGAGGAATTCCGGAACAAAATCACTGCAATTTGGGAGCAGATTAAAAGTATTTTTCAGAATTTTACACAAGGCATCGTTGACAGGCTGAACGGACTCGGATTTGATTTCAGGAACATTGCAGAAGTCATAAAGACTGTATGGAACGGACTTTGTAATTTCTTAGCTCCTGTATTTGAAGGCGTTTTTCAGGAAATAGCGGATATTTTCAAGGCAGTAACTGATATTATTCTGAATATACTGGATGTGTTCATCGGCATTTTCACAGGCGACTGGGATAAGGTCTGGAACGGCATCAAGGGCATTTTTATCAATGTATTAAATTTCTTGGTGGATACGCTGAGAAATATTCTGAATATGCTCTGTGATATTTTCGGCACAGACCTCGGAACGATAAAGCAGTTCTGGACAGATGTCTGGACGGGCATCAAGGAATTTTTCATCATTGTATGGACAAATATTTCAAATTTTGTTTCCGGCGCAATGACAGGAATTGCTGACTTTTTTTCTTCCGTATGGACAGCAATCAGGGACTTCTTTGTTGGTATCTGGACGGCGATTTACAATGATGTAAGTGCAAAAATCAACCTGATAAAAGCTGTCATTGAAACTGTATGGAATGCTGTTTATAACGTAATTTCTACGGTTTTGAATACCATCTGGACGACTGTTTCTACAGTATGGCAGACGATTTATGACTTCATTTCTCCTTTGCTGGATGCGTTCAAATATCTGTTTGAAACCATTTTTATGGCGATTCAGATTTTAATCGGCAGGGCAATGGACTGGATTCATGAAAAAATATCTTCCGTCTGGAATGCGATTGTTGCATTTTTAACGCCAATTTTGGAGGGAATCAGGAGCTTTTTTGAAACAGTCTGGAATGCAGTTTCTGTTACAATTTCCGCAATGATGGAGACAATTAAGGGTGTAATTGAAACTGTGTGGAATGCAATATCCAGCTTTATTGCATCTATTTTGAATGCGGTCTGGTCTGTAGTACAAAGTATCTGGAACAGTATCAGCACACACATTTCCGCTGTGCTGAATGCCATAAAATCCGTTGTGACCTCCGTATGGAATGCCATCAGCGGTTTTATTTCTTCCGTTCTGAATGCGATTTTTACTGTGGTATCAAGCATCTGGAATGAAATCAAAAATACAGTCACTTCTGTGATGGACAGCATCAAAACGACTGTTTCAGCTATCTGGGAGAGCATTAAAACGGCAATTTCAGGTACAATTAC
>JAZAUD010000114.1:0-4534 GCA_036373775.1 Oscillospiraceae bacterium
AGATGAGACTATATTTTACCCTTCACATTACAAAAACTTCAATGTTACATCCTAAAAGCATTGCTTAGTATTAAAAGCGTTTTACGCTTTAAAGCATATTACCCACACTAAACAGCGAAAGACCGTAAAAGTTATGAAATAGAAATCTACCGAAGCTACAAACAGTATAAAAACAGCGATATATCATTAAAAATTGTGACTGCGATTGCATTTGCCAACAATGTGAGAAATCTACACACTTGGCAGGTGCAAAAGTTGTCAGGAAATACAGGAGGTAATCATGATGCAGAAAACAGAAGTCATTTATGGAACAGTGACCGATGAATTTGGCAGAACTGTGGCAGAGCATATTAACGAGAGACTGGAAAAGAATCCAGGTTTCAAGCTGACACAGACTGTCGTGCTTAAATGTTCCGAAGTATTCTGCACACTGCTTTGTGTGTTTGAGAACAGTGAAGAAACCACAGAAAATAAGAATGATTAATCAGGAGGAAAAAGACTATGAGAAAAATTATCACGTCTGAACAGGTATCCGCAGGACATCCCGACAAAATCTGTGACCAGATTGCAGATGCCATCGTGACCGACTGCCTTCAGCATGACAGAAACAGCCGTGTGGCAATTGAGTGCCTTTTCAAGAACCGCAGCCTTGTCATTGCAGGAGAACTAACCAGTACACACAGACCGGATTACAGAAAACTCGTACAGGAAGTATTTGACCGCATCAATACTACCGAAAGCCATAATCCTTATGCACCGACCAGCCGTACCGATGCCGGCATGGACTACAAACTGGATTTTGATGCTGTTGATTTGGAGATTATCACTCTTGTTGACCATCAGAGCAGTGATATTGCTCTTGGTGTGGACAGCGGCGGAGCAGGAGACCAGGGTATGTGCTACGGCTATGCAACGAATGAAACACCGGAACTTCTCCCGATTCCGTTTGTGATTGCTACCAAATTCCTGCATCTGCTGAAAGCATATCCGACCAGAATGCTGAAAGCTGATGCCAAGGCACAGGTCAGCTTCGATTATGACAGCGGAAAAATCACCACCTTCCTCTGTTCGGTACAGCACGTTCATGGTGTAGAGGTTGAGGATTTCCGTGACATCATTGAAAAGCTGATGGTGAGAACAGCTTCTTCCTATGGTCTGAATACCAACTTTGTAAAGCTGGTAAATCCTACAGGCAGATTTGTTCTCGGCAGCACAATTGCCGACTGCGGTGTGACCGGACGCAAACTCGCCTGTGATACCTATGGTGGCATCGGACATATCGGCGGCGGTGCGCTGTCCGGCAAAGACCCGTCTAAGGTTGACCGCAGCGGAGCATATATGGCGAGAAAGATTGCAAGGGATATCGTCAGTGCAGGGTATGCAGACAAGGCAGAGGTACAGATTGCTTATGCCATCGGTGTGGCTGAACCTGTGAGTGTTCATGTGGATACCTTTGGTACAGAACATCAGGACAAGGAATTCATTGTGCAGTACGTCCGTGAGAATTATGACCTGACACCGAGAGGGATTATTGAGACTCTCAGACTGCTGGATGTGAATTACAACAAGGTTTCAGCTTACGGTCATTTCGGCAGAAAAGGACTTCCTTGGGAGTGCTGAAAATTTTTTGAAAAAATTTCAAAAAAATTTTGATTTTCACCTTCTAAAACACCCCCTCGAAATGGTATATAGTAGGGGGCGTTGTTCAGACCGACCACAGTCACAGAGCGGGACTGACCGTCCCTGTCACTATAACAATCACTGCTACAACTCCGCTGTGAAAGGAGGCAGAGTCAATGCCAAGCAGACCAAAGACACCGTGTAAGCATCCTGGCTGTCCGGAGCTTGTACCCTACGGAACGAAGTACTGTGACAAGCACAAATCACTTCATCCGGAAGATATACGTTCCGCTGGAAGCCGTGGCTACGGCAGCGCATGGAACAAAGCACGCAGACGTTACCTTGAAACACATCCGCTGTGTGTGGAGTGTCTGAAAGAAGGACGCTACGTTAAGGCAAGCGATGTGGATCACATCAAACCGCACCGAGGTGACAGCATCCTGTTCTGGGATCAGAACAACTGGCAGAGCCTCTGCCACCGGCACCACAGCATCAAGACACGCAATGAAGACCACACACCTGAGTACAAGTACTAAACGGCTATACTCAGTGTGTGCTTTTATTTTACCACATAACAATTCAAAACGGAACTGAAAGACCTGAACGGTCAGGAACTGGAACTGAAAGCAAAAGCAGAAAAACTGCAAATCAAGAAAGAAAATGTACAGTTTTCCATCAAAAAAGCAGTGACCGCAAGAGAAATGTTTTCCAATATGCTGCCTCTCAGAGAGTTTGATGACATTGCCATTCCAAAGCTGATTGAAAGAATTGATGTGACTGACAAGGAACACATCAGAGTCATATTCTGCGGCGGTGTGGAAACCGAAGTGACGGTTGAGAAGTGAATAATCTGATAGCCCTGCCCATCTTCAGCAGGATATATTCATCCTTACTGAAGTGGGCGGGGTGTTTTCATTTCTTATTTCACATACACGATATTGTCGGGATTCTGCGGATAGTCCTTAGGACAGTTTTCAGGACAGACACATCACAGGAACGGAACCATATACATCGGCAGACAGATTACATCTTGATCTTTTGCAAAGTCCTTCGTGTATACAAGATATTTCCACAGAATGCGTGATGAGTATTTTTCAAAGAAATGATCCATTGATGCGTGTGTCTTGAATCCGGAGGATTTCACTTCTATTGGGCATATTTTATTTTTTCTTGCAATGAGGAAATCAATCTCATAGTTGTGACGGGATGTTGTGCTTGGAAAAGTGTGATAAAACAGCTCATTCCCGTTTGCAGCCAGTATCTGTGCTATCACATTTTCATATAGATAACCGAGATTGGCGGATAACTTATCGCTGAGTAGTTTTTGATAGATTTCGTTTTCAGTGAAGTCTCTGTCCTTGAACATAAGTGTTGTGAAAAGTCCAGTATCACAGATGAACATTTTGAACTTTGTAAGGTCTTTATTTGCAGCCATGCCAACATTCGGATCGTTAGCATGATAAGATATCAGAACGGTTTTTGAATCAGCCATTTCCGCAATCAGCGTCAGAATATCGTCGGCTCTTGTGTTTTTGCTCAGTACGCTGCCTACCTGATATCTTGATGCGTTTTTATTTAGCTGTGCAGGGATAGAGTCGAACAGCAGTGAAATGCGTCCTGTGGGATCAATCTTCTTGAAATCTTCCTCATAAAGATTCAGAATATCTCGCTTAACTGCATCGACCATTTTGAAATTATTTGTGTTGATATATTCCTGAACAGCCTGCGGCATTCCACCCACGAGCATATACAGACGGAAATTACGCAGTAGCTTTCTATTGGTTTGCTCTCCTACAGGTTTGCTCATTTCATAAAATTGTCTGATGATATTATAGCTTGTACTATCGCCGATTGCCCACAGGAATTCCTCGTAGTCCATCGGATACATACTGACTTTTCTTTCTTCGCTCGGAATGACAATGTTTTTTACATTTTTTCGGATAGAAATCAGTGAACCGGTCTCAATATAATCATAACGATGATCTTTCACAAGATGTTTGATTGCCTGACGAGCCAAAGGGCAGCGCTGCACTTCATCAAAAATGATGACGGATTTTCTTTCATACAGATCAACTTCATACTGAAGCTGAAGCTGCAGAAAGAAAAAGTTCAGGTTAGAGATGTCGTTAAACAGGTCGATGGTAGCTTTGGAAGCTATGGAAAAATCAATCAGAATATAGCTTTCGTATTCATTTTTGGCGAATTCCTCAACTACTGTGGATTTTCCCACACGTCTGGCACCTTCAATCATCAGTGCAGTTTTGCCGTCCGATTCCTGCTTCCATTCAAGCAACTTATCATAAATTTTGCGTTTGAACACAATTTTCGCTCCTTTCTCCAAATTCAAAAAGCTAAATTACCTCGAAATCGCAATTTTGAAATCCTTAAATAACCTCGAAATCGCATTTTTCTAAAAACAATTATACCTCAAAATCGCAAATTTGTCAAGACCTGTTTGTAGTTTGCGCATGATAATTTTTATGAGTAAAAAATCTGTTTCTAAATCATGAACAGAATATGAATGCTAAGACAAGCACAATAAAAATTATACTTTCAAACCCCGAAACTTAAATATGATTTTGCCAATATTTTTTGTACATCATATGCCAAATTCATATTTGTTCACAATTTGTTTACTCATGAAATTACCGTGGTAGTTTGCACAGGAAATGGGGAATTATTCAGTAGATTGGTATAGAGATGTTTAGCGAACACTACTACTGATTTTTTTCTGATTCGCTCTTGTTTTCTCCCTTGTCAGTGCCAGAGCCACAGCATTTACTTTTTATCGATATATCGCTACTTTTCAAGCTATATTTCTTCTAAAAGGCGAATTTATGTCACCGTGCAAAGTTACAGTGTTTCCCTGATAAATAGAAATTTGAATTTAATCGCATAAAATTGGGATTTTTAC
>JAZAUD010000115.1:0-4462 GCA_036373775.1 Oscillospiraceae bacterium
CAGCCGCACGGAGATAAAAGCGGTTTGTTCCTTCTCTCAGCGGCAGCCATGTTGAGCCAGAAACAAGGCGGTTGATGATGTTTGTTTTCACACCGCCACGCTCCAGCATGACGGTCTTGTTGCCCGTTTTGGTTGTGACTGTGATAATATCACCGTTCAGAATTTCACCGATAATTTGCAGATATTCATCTGTATCGGCATTGTAGATGGTCGGTGAAACAGCCGCAATCTCGGTAGAGGAGCTTGCTTCAATCACAATCGTAAAACCAATTTCATCGCCGTCATTCTCGATAATCATTGTGTTCTGCGTGTTGTATTTTCCGAGTGGGAATGGATTATCGTTCTCCGGAAACGGGAAGTGAAAAGATCCCATAATCTGCGAATACAGCACCATTTCAGAAACGGTCGAATACCAGTAAATATCAGGACAGAGAATAGAAATCTGCCCGTTTGTCAGCTCTTCAAAATTATTGACTTCGCAGGTTTCCACATAGCCCTCTGCATATACATCAATATTTGCTGTAGAATAATAAATTTTGATGTATCTTGAGGGCTTCACAACTTTATAGAGCAGGTGTCTCCGCCTTTCCACGTTAACACCTCTCATTTCAAAATGAATGACAATATTCCTTTTCTCAATAAAAGCGTTATTCAGATAACTGCCGTTCATGCCTGCATAGGAAGAAGTGCTGACAGTTCCTGCAGGCGGATTCAGTCCCTCAACCTTTGAAGTCATGTACTGATTGGCAGTTGTCGTCATGTCGATTCTGTCGCCATTTTCGTTTTCGAGTATCAATTTAAAAAACATTTCTGAACTCCTTTCATTCTGCTTGACAAATTAGCTAAAATCGGTTATAATAGTTTTAGTGAAAAACAAATGGAGGTGTTTTTATGATTGCTGTATCCGCTACAGAAATTCAAAATAATTTTGGACACTATTTACAGGCTGTTCAGTCTGGTAATGAAATCCTTATCCTGAAAAATGGAAAAGAAGTAGCAAGGCTGATTTCACATGAAGCAAGTGTTTCATTTCTGACCGATTCTCTGACAGGTGTACTTTCCCATGACTATGATGATAAAGCAATGCAGGCAGAAAGGATAGAAAAACATGAAAGTATTGATTGACACAAATGTGATTCTTGATGTGCTGTGTAACCGTGCCGATTTTATAGAAGCATCGTCAAAAGTATGGAAATACTGCGAAACTGGACAGATTGAAGGATATATTTCAGCTCTGTCCGTTCCAAATATCGTGTATATTCTCCGCAAGGAGCTGACACCAGAAAAAACGCAGGAACTTATCTCGCAGATTATGCTCATTTTTAAAGTGGCTGATTTAAAATCTGCCGACTTGAAAAATGCAGCTGCTATGCTGACATCTGATTTTGAAGATGCCATACAGATATGCTGTGCAGGGAGAATGAAGGCAGACTATATCATCACAAGAAATATCCGTCATTTCAAAGAAAGCAAAATTCCTGCTTTGAAACCAGACGAATTTCTTGAAAGAATATAATTATACATTCAGTGCATTTCTTGTCAGGCGGTAAATTTCAAGCCTTGACTGTGCTTTCGGGGAATTGTTTGTCTGGTGAATGGTCTTGCTGTTGTCAGTTGAATAATAATTATTGACAACTGCCGCAGGCTGTGTTTCGCCACGGAGCAGAGCAGCACTGTTATTTAATGTATAGTTGAGGTCGCTGTCCAGTGTGAGTGTCATTGCATCAGCAACACCCTTGACGGCTTTTTCTACGACTTTCTGATTCTGTTTAATGCCCTTTGCCAGACCTTCCATAAAGTCAGGCATCCACTCTTCAAAACTTGCAAGAGGTCCTTTGTCCGGTACGGAGAAATGCAGATATTCGCTGATGGCATTTGCAACATTGGCGGCAGCATTCACAACGTCCCAGTACATCCAGTTGATGCCGTTGACAAGATTCTGCATCAGGTCACGCCCCCAGCCCCACGACGAGTTGACTTTGTCCATGATTCTGTTCTGGACTTCGTTCATCGCACCATTCATGGTATTATTGGCATCCCAGTACAGATAGTTGATACCGTTGACAAGATTCTGCATCAGGTCATAGCCCCAGTTCCAGGAAGAATTGACCTTTTCCATGACTCTGTTCTGTACTTCGTTCATAGCATTGCGGACAGTATCATGCACCGCCCACACTCTGTCCCAGACACCATTTTTCATATTTTCCCAGATTTCAAATACAGAATTTTTAATCGAATGATTGATATTTGAAATATTGGAACTGGATTCATTCCACGAGGATGAAATGCTATTTTTAATCGTATTCAGAATTTCAGAAATTGTTCTGCTGATGCTGTCCCATGTGTTTTTGTTCTCATTTTTGATGGAGTTGTAAGTTGCTGTAATGAATGACTGTACCGCTTTCAGGACTTCCGTAACATTGGACTGCACGGATTTCAGCGATTTTGATGTGATATTTGAAATATCGCTCATGCTGGAATTGACAGCCGAATAAATAGCTTTTAGTGTTTTATCCGTCAGGCTTTTGACAGCGTTCAGAACAGAATTCAAGTTTTTCTGAATGGAGGACAGATTCTTAGAAATGGTATTGGTGACAGACTTCCATGTTTTGTCGGTCAGAGAATTGATTGTCGTCCAGACTACATTGACAGTTCTCTGGATATTGTTCAGACTTTGCGAAATATCGGCAGAAATCCTGCTCCATACAGTTGTTGTCTGTGAGGAGATATTGTTCTGTGCAGATGTGATAATATTGCCGACTGCATTCCAGACGGAAGTTACACAAGCATGTACACCAGAAAGAGCCGAGCTGATGATTTCGGAAATTCCCGTCCAGCTTTCAGCAACAATGTTCCTGATATTTTCGAGAGCCGTTCTGACCGTTGCACCCGCCTGATTCCAGACATCTGTAATTGTGGTGAAGATAGTTTCCATAAAGTTTTTAATACTTTCGGAAATTACCTCCCATGCCTGTTCAAGTGCAGTTTTAATTTTCTCCATAACGGAGTTGGTGAATGCAATCAGCGTTTCTTCCACGATTCCCTGACTGCTTGTAATTCCGTCAGCCAATCCCTGCATGAAGTCCGGCATCCATGATTCAAAGTCTGTCAGAGGTCCTTTGTCCGGCACGGAGAAATGCAGAAATTCTCGGATAGTATCAGCTACACCTGTTACCGCATCAGCCACATTGCCGATACAGTTCCGGATGCCGTTCACGATATTATCGATAATATCAACGCCCCACTGCCATGCCTGACCTGCGAGATTCTTGACAAAATCCACAGCAACATTGAAGCCGTTCACAATGGTGTCTTTGATGCCTATAATCGTAGTGGAAATTGCTGATTTGATGCTTTCCCAGATGTTTGAAACGGTCGTTTTAATGACGTTCATCACGTTTTCAATCGTGGTTTTGATGTTGTTCCAAATCGTGGAAACAACTGTAAAAATCGCATTCAGCACATTGGAAATGGCTGTGCTGATGCTGTTCCAGACATTTGAAACAACCGTAAAGACAGCATTCAAAATCTGCGAAATAAAGCCAGAAATTGTGTTCCAGACTGTAGAAACTACATTCCAGATGACATTCAGAACCGTTGTGATGGTATTCACATAATTGTTCCAAGCCGTGACAATGAAATTCCAGATGGTATTCAAAACGTCCGAAATGAAGCCAGAAACGGCAGTCCATACAGTTGTGATAACATTATGAATCGCATCAAGGACGGCAGAAATGGCATCACAAATGCTATTCCATGCAGTTTCAAATGTATTTTTTATCGTTTCCAGAATTGGCGTAATAAAGCCAACAATCGCATTCCAGACGGCAGAAATCTTCTCTGAAATCCAGTCCATAGCCATGCCGATTAAGATTTTCACCGCTTCAAAAATAGTTTCAAAAAGATAAGCAAAAGCATCGAGCAGAGGTTTGATAGTTTCGTAGACAGCAGTCCAGACATTAACAATGGTGGTATAAATTGTGTTAATAATTGTGTAGATTGTCGTATAAATCGCATTAAAGATGGTCGCAAAGAAATCATGCACTGCCGTGAAAATATTGGTGATGAAGTCCCTGACTGCTGTAAAAATAGAAACTGCCGTGTCGTGGATAGCCGTGACAATTGTTGTAAACGTAGTAGAAATCGCATTCCAGATTGATGAAAATGTATCGTGCAGAATGGTCATTCCAGTCTGGAAATTCTCCTGAAAACTGCTCCACAGATTTTTGAAAAATGCAACAATGGCATTCCAGCCCGTTTCCCATGCTTCAAAAAAGCTGTACAGCGTATTCTGAATTTCTTCCCATAAGCCAATCCAGAAGTTCCGGAATCCTTCGCTTGTGTTCCAGAAATACACGAATGCCGCCACAAGAGCCGTAACAGCCGCAATTACGAGGAATACAGGATTCGTCAGAAATGTCAGATTCATAGCGGACATTGCTGTCTTCACCATGTTGATGGC
>JAZAUD010000116.1:0-4403 GCA_036373775.1 Oscillospiraceae bacterium
AACGATTATCAGGTGCTTTATTGTACACATTCCAAAGATAGAGGCTGTTCGGGATATCACACGCACATGATAATTAACTCTGTAAGTTACAGGGATGGGAAAATGTTCATTAGCAGTATTGAGAATATGAATCAATTTTGTAAATACGTGTCTGAGGTGACAGGGCGAAAAGTAAAGCTATATTTTGAGAAAAATACTGATAAGCATACTAAGGAGTGTTGATGATGAAAAAGAAATTTGAGAAGTTGGAAAGCATAAGGTCTATTAGATTATCTGATGAGGACTATAATAATTTTAAAGAGATAGCAAAGAAAGAAGGAACAACTTTGAGCGCTTTCCTTCAGGATTGTGCCAGACATAGAAACAACAAACTTGACCCATGTCTTCTGGTACATATGCAGAATGTGGCAAATATTGCTATGGAGCTGATACAGCGGTATGAGCCACAAAATGTAAAAACAGCCGAAAAGTTAGAAAGCGAGATGAAAGAGTTATGGAACAAATTAAACTGAAAGTATCTTTATTTGAAGAAAAATTTAATACGTCTAATGAAGACAATGTTCCTATGGTATCCGACAGAGAAGTTTCTGTCGGATGCTATGGCGTAAGTTATCATAATATTGATGAATTTTATCATCAAATGAAGTGTGTACAACAATATTTCGGAACAAATACTAATCAAGAAGTCATTCATCTTATTGTGGAATTTGACGACTTGGTGAAGGACGATAAGACTGCTTGTACGTGTAGTGAGTCGTGTGCGGAGTATTTTATCAAAGATTATCAAGTTTATTATTGCACTCATCAAAGCATGGGCTCTGATAAATATCATACGCATCTTCTTGTAAATCCTGTCAGCTATAATGATGGAAAAGTGCTGAGTACCAATGTGGAAGCTTGTGAGAACTTTCGCAAATACTTACAAAGAGTAATAGGCATAAGCTAAATCAATCATAAAATAAGGTCGGAGCTGTTATATGCAAAACTGTAACAGCTCCATCTATTGTTGATAAAAATTATAAAATATGATATAATAAAAAAGCCATCATAGGTAGCCATTCGGGGCTACCTGATGTTTAATATTCTCTTTGATGAGCTTAGGAACTACTTCCCATCAACTCTTGACAGATGGGATTCATTCTTGTCATGGCAATGCTTGTTGTACCAAGGTCATTTGCAATGTAATGGGTTGCTGTAACATTGCAGGAGCTGTGTCCGAGGATAGCACTGATGTTCTTGATGTCCATGTTCTTTGATGCAAGAGTTGCGAACGACTTACGGAGAATATGTGGATAAAAGTTTTCGATTCCAGCCTTCACAGCCATAGTCTTACTCCAATTCCGCAATGTGGAGGGGTCAACAAAATTACCAAACTCGTTGCAAAAGATATATGGGTCGCTCCTATATGCACCACCCAACAGCTCCGCCTCTTCCTTTTGTCTGGTGAAGTGGAGCTGTAATGCTGCAACCAATTCTAATGGAATGGGGATTTGTCTTGTTTTGCCGTTTTTGGTAGAGCCAACACGAAGAACTGTCTGCTTTCCTGATTCACCTGAATAGTCTTTTACCCGATTCAACGAACCTTCTACGGATATGTACCAAACACCGCCTTCACATTTGAGCGAACTTTGACGGAGCGCACCTAATTCCCCAATACGGCAACCTGTCAAAAAAGCAAGCGAAAAGAAGATTCCCCATCTTTCCGCTTTGCTGACTTCTATCAAAGATTTGATTTGTTCAATTGACAAATATTCAACAGGTTTCTGCTCCAATCGTGGAAGCACAATAAACTCAGCCAGATTCTTATCCAGCAGACCAGCACCCACAGCAGAATGAAGACTTTTCCGAACCATCAACATCATGGAACGAATCGTCTTCACACTCAGACCATGATTACCTTTAAGATTACCATTGTTTGTCAAATAGCTGATGTAGCTTTGTAAATCACATACATTCAAATTTTTCAAACGGATGCTACCAATCGGATGCTTTGCGATATGCTGTTGAATATAGCACTCGTAGCCCATTTTCGTAGAATCCTTGATATTGAGCGTAAATGTATTGAGCCAGAAGGTCAACCATTGTGAGAATGTGATACAGGGGTCGCAGATGCTGTCATTTGATGAACTATACTTCTGAATCATCTCGTCACGCCATGCTTCTGCCTGTGTTCTCTTTTTAAAGTTCTTGCTGATACGGCGTTTTCCCTTTGGATGGGAGAGGTCAGTAATCCAGACTTCAGCACGGAAAGGCAAGTTTTTGCTTGGATGTTTCGGCTTGTAAACTGTACCAGAGCCATTTGCTGCTTTACTCATCATCTTCACCACCAATCTCGAAGGGAGAAACTGTGTAGTCGTCAATCATTTTCTGAATGCCCTTCATGGATAAATAGAGACGCTTGCAATTGGGCAACTTGACTGCCGGAAGGAGTCAATCGGCGGTTACAAGCTTTGCGACCTGAACACACTCATCATTCAGCAATTTTATAATGAGAAAGTCAAGTCCGGCAAATTGGATGGTTCGGGTGGATTAAGTGCAAAGACAATGAAAAATCTCCATAATATGTTGCATAAAGCCCTGAATCAGGCGGTTTATTTGGGGATGATTCCAAAAAATCCGAGTGACCTTGCTGTCCTTCCAAAACGGAAAAAGGTGGAAATGCGTTACTTCTTGCCCGAAGACCAAAAACGTTTGCAGGAAGTCATCAAGGGTGATAAGCTGGAAATGGCGATTCTGCTTGACCTTTACACTGGTATGCGACAAGGGGAGCTGTTGGGTCTGATGTGGGATAATGTTCATATTGAGACTGAGGGACAAAGCTATGTGCGAGTGACACAGACTTTAAATCGCATCAAGAACCCTGACGAAAATTCTCCCAACAAGACGATTCTGACAATCTGTGAACCCAAAACAAGACACTCTATCCGAACGATTCCGCTATTGCCGGAAATTGCAGAAAAGTTGAATCATTATCATGAACAACAGACAGCTTATTTGCATTCTATCGGTTTACCGCCTGCAAAGTTTGTATCCACATCTACCACTGGAACACCGATTGAACCGAGAGACTTTCAGCGATATTTCAAGAAAATTCTGGTACAGAATGACTTACCGATTGTCAACGTCCATGGAATTCGTCACACGTTTGCGACTCGTTCGCTGGAATCGGGAATGTCAGTCAAAACGCTGTCAAAAATCCTCGGACATTCCAGTGTGGGCTTTACTCTTGATGTGTATGCTCATGTTACGGAATGGCTGAAAATCGAGGAAATCAGTGGATTGAAAGATTTTCTATAATTCAAAGGTTAGTATGTCCTCTCAAAATATCTACAGAGATACCGCAAGTTGTTTGTGGTATCTTTTTTGAACTTTTCTTGACTTTTTTCCCTGTTTTTGATATAATAGGACAAAGAGGGGGATTATTATGCACAAAAACAAACGTGATATTTATGGGGTTATCGCAGCAAATGTGGCTGATATTGAACAACGGGAAATTCTAAGTGGTATCATCAGTAAAGCACAAGAATTGAATATTGATGTTGCTGTCATTTCTAATATCTACAATCCAACAGAAACTTCGGAGGTATTGAAAGCAGAAAATGGAATTTATGACCTGATTCAGTCTGATGAATTTGACGGATTGATTCTAATTTCAGAAGCTATCATCAATTCTGATGTACAGCAACGAATTTTAAACAACCTGAAAAAGATGAGTCATATTCCAATAGTTGTTCTGGGGACGCCACTCCCCGATTTCAATTTACCGCAATTTCATTTTATCAATACAAGTGATGAAGCGGATATGGAAGATATTACCACCCATCTGATTGAACATCATGAATTCACAAACATTCATATTCTAACAGGACATCATTTTATTGATGCATCTCATAAGCGTGTGAAAGGTTATCAGAAGGCATTAGAAAAGCATGGAATTGCTTTCCAGAAAGAAAATGTTTTTTTCGGGATTTCTGGATGAATTCCGGCAGGACACAGGCAAAGAAATATATTTCGGGAGAACTAGTATTTCCGCAAGCATTGATATGTTGTAACGATTACATGGCGTATGGATTCTTAGATGAATGTATGGAACAAGAAATTCCCATTCCAGAGAAAACGGCTGTGATTGGCTATGAATATATCCGTGAACGGCGCAATCATGACCCATTATTGACAACTTATCAGCGTAACCGGAAAGGACTAGGAGAATCAGCAGTTCTTTTATCAAAGATTAGCAAGAAAACCCCCGCCTCTTAGGCGGGGGATGAATTGCGTCCCGCCCTCTTGACAAAACCTGAAAAATATGGTATACTGAACACAGGATTTTTGAGAGAATAACAGGGTGTTGTCTCTCGTGATGTACCTGTACTCCAATCAAGCGAGAACCAAGCTGTGAGTACAGA
>JAZAUD010000117.1:0-4303 GCA_036373775.1 Oscillospiraceae bacterium
CGCCTTTCTGCGAAAGGCACCAATGGGGTTATGAAAATGTGCTTTCGCTGTAGTGATATTTGTGATATAATATAGTTAAGGGGTACGGTCAACTACAGAAACCGAGGAGGTGAGTGGTGGGGCTGTATAGCGGCAACCCTGCATAATTATATGGTTCGGTTCTCCGTTAAGGCATCAATGAATGGCGCAATTTAAAAGCCCGTAAACTTATCTCTTTCAAATCGACTCGATTTTGCCGGAGAACCAGTCAATGCTGTGCCTCTCAATTCGTTTGAGGAGGAATGACGATGGCATTCAAGATTTTTCGAAAGAACTGCTGTGGACTGGATGTCCACAAAACATGGATTTATGCTTGTATTGGAATCACTGACACACATGGACGTACAGAATACAAACAGGCTCGCTTTTCCTCTTTCTCAAAAGGACTGAGAGAATTGGCTGACTGGCTTGCAAAGTATTCCTGCACTGAAGTGTGTATGGAATCATCTGGAAAATACTGGATTCCTATTTTCAATGTGCTGGAACAGAGTTGTTATGTTGTTCTGGCACATCCGAAGTATACCAAGCCGCAGAAAGGAAACAAAACTGACCGCAAAGATGCCAAGTGGATATGTGACCTGTTCATGTGCGATATGGTGAAACCAAGCTTTATCCCTCCGCCGGATATCCGGCATCTGCGTGACCTTCTGCGTTTCCGCCTGAAACTGACTTATCAGATAACCAGCATGAAGAACCGTGCGCTCAACTGTCTTACTGTTTCCAATCTGAAACTGGATGATGTGTTTTCAGACGTGTTCGGAAAATCCTCACGTTCCATCATTCAGCAGATTCTGGAGCATCCGGGTGAGACTTTTGGTGTGACACCTTTTGTTCATCCACGCTGTAAGCATCCAATTGAGGAGATACAAGCTGCTGTGGATGGTGCAGTCAGTCCCGAACAGGCGACGAAACTGAAAATCTGTCTTGATTTTATTGATGAACAGCAAAAACGGATTGCAGAGCTGGATGCTGAAATCTTCCGTCTGGCAGAACCGCACACTGCGGTGCTGGAATTTATCCGGACTGTACCCGGCTTATCCAAAGACCCTCTTACAGCAATCCGGATATTATCTGAACTTGGAGCAGATATGTCTGTATTTCCAACATCCAAGCATCTTGTTTCGTGGGCTGGCTGCTGTCCACGAAATGACCAGAGCGCACAAAAGGTAAAGTCTACACGTATTTCTCGTGCCGGTTCGTATCTGAAACCGTTACTTGTGCAGATTGCCAACGCACTGCTGAAATCAAAACAGCATCCCGAATTTAAAGAACGTTACCGCAGAATCAAGGCTCGAAGAGGACACAAAAAAGCCATTATTGCTGTCTGCCGTATGCTCCTGACCGCTATCTGGAACGTACTTTCAAAACTTGAACCATATTCTGCGAAGGGTTATCTTGCTGACAAACTCACTGAACATTCTGTAGTAATTTCTAAATCGGAAGGGCTGGCTCTCCTGAGAAAGAGAGGTTACATCTTCCGGGATGAACTGACAGATTCAACCAGTTAGTCTGCGCAATGTTCAATATTTTTTAAGCTGCCCTTTGGACGGCTTGGTTTCGTGTGCCCTGTTGATGTTAACGTACAGCTATTTTTCTTTTTCAAACTTCATCGCTCCTTTTTTAATATTTTTCACAGAATCTCAATGCCTATTATGGAGTACTACTTTTATTCTTCGCATTTTTATCACCCTCCGGTTGTATCTGCTATTACATTAATAAGAAAATTCAGTTAATCCTTATTTCAGCAATTCTTTTTTCATCAGGCAGAAGTCAAATACATTCAATTTCTCATCTTTGCAGAAATCAGCCGTTTCCCAGTCAGCAAGATGCGTGTCAGGAACGGCTAACAGCCATTTCTGGAAAAGAATCACATCAGCTACATTGAAAACTCCGTCTGCATTGACATCGCCCATTATATTTTGTTCGGGATTGGATTTTACAAGCAGCTTTGCATCTGTCAGAGTGACTTCACCGCTGTATGCTGTCAGAGAAATTCCGTCCAGTTCAGTATATGATATTTCAAGCTGATTCATTGCGGAAACAATATCTTCTGCAAGAAAGACTGCTTTTTCGCCGTTGAAATAAAACGGCTGAATTACAGACCAGATAGAAGGTGTCGAAGACCAACGCTGTAAAGCAATCACGGGTGCATAGCCTGTATTGCTTGTATAATTCACTTCAATTGCATAGGAATTATCAAGAGAATTTAATGTATCTTTGTCGAGCATAATTTTATCTGTTGTATCTGATGAAAGTTTCTGATACAGGGTATAATCCGCACATGGATATTTTGCGACATTGGAATAAAGAATCCCATGTTTGGGAGTTTCCCCTTGCTTTTCAAAAAGTTCCGTAAGTGTTACAAATTCATAACCCTGTTCTTTCAGTTCGGGCATAGCAATTTTCAAGGCATCAACAGTCTGGCTGTTTCCGGCAGCATCATGCAGAAGAACGATTACTCCGTCTTTTGCACCGTTTAGAATATAGTCAGCCCGTTCCTGAGCAGTGACATTCTGCATATAATCCTGACAGTCAATTCCGCAGATAAACGGCAAATCAATTGCATCATACATACTCTGGCTGACATCAATAAAAGGCGGACGGAAAAATTTTGTCGGTTCTCCTGTAATTTCCATTACTTTTTCGTCAACATAAGAAATTTCCGCCTGTAATTCCTCTGCTGACATTTTGGACATATTGGAATGTGTTTTGGAATGGTTGTCGATTTCCATGCCCATATCATAGGCACGTTTTACAGATTCTGCACTTTCTGCATGGATATTGTCACCAATCAGGAAAAAAGAGGCTTTTGCATCATACTGTTCCAACAAATCCAATACTTCATTAGTTGTAGTGGTATTTGGTCCGTCATCAAAAGTCAGAGCGATATATTTTGTTCCGCCCTGTTCGGCAGATACCTGATATATCGGAACATTGTGAGGTATCAGCAAAGTAACTGACAATACGGCTGTTATTATTTTTGTAATTGCTTTCATAATATTTTTCTCCATTTCTCTTTTAAAATTTAAGATTTTTTCTCCTTGTAACGAGATGTCAATTCCCGCAAGGAATGGGCATCTAAACCGATTAACTGTTCTGCCTCCTCCGGAACTGAATTCCAGAATTCCTGTCTGAAATATTTCGGATTTTCAAATGAAGCCAGATTCCTTTCCAGCGGAATATGCAGTGAAACTGCCGTGCGGATTATTTTCATGGCTAAATCCTGCATTTCCTGATTCCATTCAGTGCATCTTCTGAAAATACGGTCAGGGTGAGCCACTGCCTGAAAATATCCTGTTTTCATGCCTTGCAGAATGGCATTACCGAGCAGCTGATATTCTTTTTGGCAAAGCTGTTCTGTATCCAGCGAAAAAGAATAGGCAGGCGGATTATCTGAAATTTCAGCCATATGCTGTCCTAAAAGAAGCATTTCCAGTTCCGGAATGGAACGCAGATACTGATAATAGCCTGTTTTGTCATATGACGGAAAATATTCCGTTTCCAAGCCAATATGAATATTGATTTCACTGTATTTTTTCTTTAATTCACTCAGCGTCTGAATATATTCTTCGAGTTGCGAATACTGCATTCTTGCACCAAACGGATTATCCGGAAATGGAGCATGGTCAGTAAACCAGATGCTTTTAACTCCAAGTTCTATTGCCTTTTTCACATAGGTTTCATCTGATATATTTTCTGCATGACCGCAGCGGTATGTATGAACGTGAAAAGCTGTTTTATTCATATGAAATCACCTTCTTATGATATTTTTTGTAGACGTTCTTTCAGTCTGGTGTTCCTCTTTGTGACTGTAATGTGCTTTACAGCATAGGCGATTGCTTTTTTTGTGCCGACAAGAACAAGCAGTTTTTTGGCTCTTGTAATTCCGGTATAGATTAAATTTCGCTGTAACATGATGAAATGTGTCATCATCACAGGCATTACTACAATGGGATATTCCGAACCCTGCGACTTGTGAATCGTGATAGCATAAGCGTGAACAAGTTCGTCCAAATCTGTAATATCGTACTTGACAAACCTGTTTTCAAACTGCACTGTCAATTCTTTATCAATCGTGTTGATGTCTGAAATCATACCAATATCGCCGTTAAAAACTTCTTTATCGTAATTATTTTTTATCTGCATGACCTTATCGTAAAGCCGATAAGTATGACTGCCACGGGTCAGCCAGGACTGGGCAGGATTCAGATTCTGCTGTAAAAGCTGATTCAGGTTAGCCGCACCGATAACACCTCTCTGCATA
>JAZAUD010000118.1:0-4298 GCA_036373775.1 Oscillospiraceae bacterium
CCACCTCCTTTCTGAGGTACTATCATACCATAAATAAAGAGAAATAGCCATTACCATAACCAACAAAGATGATGGGGGAGAATTGTGACGATTAAACAATAAAGTGATTTTATCACATTAAATTGCTAAAGCGGTGACACAAGAAAAAGCACCAGAGAATTTTTAAAGTCCTCTGGTGCTTTGTTTACAGTAGGATACAGTAGCTTACAATGATTATGAGAATTTATATACAGTAGCATACAAACTTTAGCTTTCTGCTTTCTTAATCATGCTCTCTTTATTGTAACAGGCAACACCGTATTTCAAAATGGTTGTCATGCCCTTATCAAGGAGAAACTGCACATAGTTTCTGTCTTCAATCTGCTGCAATGCTTCATCACAGCCTTTTTCCTTATCATTGTTTTCTCCGTACTTGACTTCAATCACAATTCCGATTTTATCAGCAGGAATGCGAATCAGAATGTCGCTGTAACCGTCACCGGATTCCTGATTGGACTTTATAATCCAGTCATTCATGTGACTGAACATTCCAAGCAGAATGCCATGATAGAAATTTTCTTTTTTGGCTGTCTTGACATTGGTATCACGAATGCTGATGACTTTTCCCAGATACTGATTGAACAAATCCTGTGCTTTTTCTGCATCGCCATTCCGGAATGTCATACAGAAGTCAGTAAGATTCACTCGTTCCTGTGCCACATAGGCACTGAACCATTTATAAATCTGCTGACTGAATATTTTTCTGATTTCCAGATTTGGAATGACAAGTTCCAGTTCATCATCTTCCAGAACAGCAGAATGTGTCAGATAGCCCGTCATATAGAGCATACTCCAGAGATTTTCCACACTGTCATTCAGTTCTCTGTAGGTCAGTTCCTGATAAATGGCTTTTCTAACTGATTTTCCTTCCATCAACTGCTCTATCTCATCTTTCATAGTAGCTGTTGCTGATGAAATAAACTGTCTCACAATGTCATTTCCGCTCGTGTTAATCCAGTATGCTTTTGGCTGTGCGTTGGGATTTTGGGATAAATCACGGCAATATTTGGTAATATCCCACGGACAGTACATTTCTGTTTCTCCAAAATGATACCCATCATACCATTGTTTTGCGGTCTCATGATACTGCTCCAGACCATAGGCTTTCAACATCTGCTGTACTTCTTCATCTGTAAAACCGAAATATTCCGAAAACTGTACATCTGAAATAGAATTTACATCAAGATTATTCATCCCTGTGAAAATGCTCTCTTTCGAGATACGCAGACAACCAGTCAGCACACCAAATTCAAGAGAATCATTAGTCTTTAGAGCCACATCAAACAGGGAACGGATAAAGTCCACCATTTCGTCATAAAAACCATTCAGCCAAGCATTCTGTAACGGCACATCATATTCATCAATCAGAATGATGACTTTTTTCTGATATATTTCGTATAGTAAATCGCAAAGAAATTTTAATGATGATTCATAGATATTATCTTCGCCACGTTTGTTGCAAATATTGACGAAATCCTCTTTGTAAGATTCATGCGTGACATCAGAGAAAATATCCGATTTCAATATGCCTTTATGTTTAATAAATTCCGTAGAAATTAAAGCCCTGAACACTTCCATATTTTTCTGAAAAGTCTTTTTGCTCATGCTTTTCAGCGAAATAGAAATCACCGGATACTGCCCACAATAGGACATATACTTTTCACCTGCATTGCTGATTTTTAATCCATCAAACAGATAGCTGTTGTCTTCCTCTGTTTTCTCAAAGAAGTATCTGAGCATACTCATGTTCAGTGTTTTGCCGAAACGTCTCGGACGAGTAAACAGGCTAACCTTTGCACCGCTGTCAAGCAAATCACGAATCAGCAAAGTCTTGTCAGTATAATAGTAGCTGGATGTAATAATTTCCTTGAAATTCTCCACACCAATTGGGATAGGTTTCATCAACTCCACGCTCCTTTCTGTATCAACCATTATACCATAGAATAGGGAATTTGTCAAGTCTATTATCACATTAAATCGCTAAAGTAATACCCGCAAAAAAAGGCAGAGGGGTTTGAACTCCTCTGCCACTTTGGTTACAGTAGCTTACAATATTTTACATACAGTAGCATACAAACTTGATGTTACTTATTCATCCTAAGAGGATGATTGACGATGTAACCGCTTGTTCAGCACAGTTTGGGGATTTAGTAAACGTTTTTACCAGTCAATCGTTTCCGTTCTTTCCTCGCCTTGGTCTTTATGGAGCAGAAATCCTGTTATCTTTTTTCCTGATTCATCTGTTTTTACAACAGCCCAATCGTCGAAATAGCTGTAAATTTCTCTGAAATTATCCCAGATTTTATGGCAAGGGTTCTTTTCTTCCTGTAAGACATCCTCCCTGATTTCTTCAATGCCCTGCGGATATTTTTTACTGATAACAGCCTGCATCTGTTTATCGGAGTTATAATAATCTCGAAGAATATATTCAGCTAACATCCTGTCAATACGATTCAGTTCATCAAATTCATATCCGCCTTCATTAAGATGCTGATGAATATACAACAATGGTATTTTGATTCTGAACGGTCCCGGCACAACATAATACCATGTGTTATCTGAGTCATAAAAGTATCCATAGTCTATGAAAGCAATCCTGCTAAAAATTTCCTGTTCAGTATCACCTGTCCAATGTGGTGTATTTGTTGGCTTATTTGTATAAAACCAATGTTCTCCGCCTTTCTCACTTTCCGGCTTGCCTATCAGGCTCATTTGTCCCAGACGAAATAAATATTCTACTTTTTCAGGGTCATTATACCATTCAAGAAGCCGGCTGCCGACCATCTGATAATAACCACCGTTTCCACTCCAGCCATACTGGACTTTTTTTCCGCCTTCCAGTCTTCTGGCTATAATGCTTATATCACCCATATAAAAATTACCTCAGTTCATCAAATTAAAAATTTGCATAGTTTCTCACAGAAGTTTGTTTTTATCACCATTGTATGGATGAGTATCGAAGAATTTATCCATATCTGCATCCATTTCCTCTTTTGTCATTTTTCCAAAATATTCTCTCTGCCATTTTGTATAGTCAAAACCTTCTGCTTTTAACAAAAAGATAAAGCGTTCTACATCTACAACATTCATTCCGGAAAGCAGACATTCCATTCCTTGATTGATGATTTCAGCCGTGTTTGTACTCATAACTACTCCTCTCCTTCCACAAGTTGAATAAAGGTAACAGGATTGACAATCTGAATTTCTGTGCCTTTATAATGTTTCATAAATTTAATGTCTGTAGTAAGAAGATATTCACAACCGGCATAAATTGCACAAGCTACATGAGTTGCATCCTTATAATGAATTCCATAGCTCATAATTTCGTTGATTTTATCCTGTAATGACTCTCTTCTTTCAATCGGAACATAATAAGAGTGGTATTGTTCCTGATAATCGTGTATCACCTTACGTTTTGTTTCATCTGTATTTTTAGAATTTTCATAATCCAACATATAAGAGCATACCAATTCATACTTTCCGTTACAAATTTCTTCCTGAACATGAAGTTTCGCACGTGTTTCCATTGTAACTTTAAACTGTGTTTGGTCATCATAAGGGCGATTATAACAACAGTTATCCAGATAAATACGCATTGCTGTAAATTTACCTTCTTTCTGATTTTCTTCATTATAGAACAGATGAGGCGATTTTATCAAATCAGTAATGATAGGTTTCACCACGCTTCCTTCTATATCAACCATTATACCATAGAATCTATATTTTGTCAAGCCTATTATCACATTAAATCACTAAAGCAATACCCGCAAACGTAAGCGCTCAATAAAAAGCGGCTTTGAAAAGGAATGAAAAAGTAGTATAATGACCTCATAGGACGGAAAGTCCGGAGGAGGTGTATCAGGAAATGAAACGAATCAGTGAAGTGAAGAAAGAAGTGCGGCGTAAGGAATGGCTGGCGATGGTGCAGGCATGTCAGAACAGCGGCAAGCCGGTAAAGACATGGTGCAGAGAAAACGGCATCAACATGTACACATATTACAGCAGGCTGAAAAAACTGCGGACAGAAGTATTGGAACAGGCAGAACAGCAAAGCATTGTGCCGGTGAGCATAGCAGAAGAAATGAGTACAGTTTCAGAAGCGGAAAAGCGTGAGAGCGGAACAGTGGTCATGAGGAAGAACGGGCTGGAAGTGGAAATTCCGGAAAGTATGGCATCAGAGAAAATGCTTGTTCTGCTGAGAGGGATGCTGGAATGCTGAAAGGAATCAGGAAAGAGCATATCTACATTGTGTGCGGACA
>JAZAUD010000119.1:0-4223 GCA_036373775.1 Oscillospiraceae bacterium
AGCCCCATACCAAACCGGTAAATGTTCTTTTCATCCAGTTCCAACTTTGCCCTGCGACCTTCAACCGGAACATCAACCGTGAATGTCTCAATACCACCATCAGGTGATACACCAACAATCTTCTTGGTCTTCAGGTTCTGCTGAAGTTCATCAAGGTTATGCCCCTGAAAACCCTTGACCACATAAATAGGATGGTCAAAGTCTTGCAGGTTGTTTGACAAGCTGCTTGCCATCAGGTCATAGTCATCAATCAGGGGCTTGATGGGTTTCAAGTTGCTGAACTGCTTCTTGTTGTTGTCCAGTCTGAAGAACGGAATGAAACCAAGGCCATCATAAAACGTCCGGTCATCCCCTTCTTCCTGATACAGAATATGTGGACGGGGGTTGATCTGCTGTGAAGTGTCAACCATGATTTCACCGTCTTCATTCTGTTCATAGTAGTAGGTCTGTTGGTCATCCCAATCCTGAATTTTCTTAATCCTGTGACCTTCCTTGTCAACCCGGTCAATGTACCAGTAAATCACATGGTCTTTCTGATCATCCGCAAACCGTCCTTCAACTTCAATGACACCGATACTGTCAGCCCTGATGAACTTCAACCGATCATCAGCACCCTTCAGGGCATACATATATGCAAACCCACGGTTCTGTGTGTCAGTAATCAGTTCAGTCAGTTCAGCAATGAAGTCATCATTGTAGTTGAACCGGTCATCAAGTTCCTTCTGCAAGTCAGGATCATCTGACAGCACGAACGGTTCACCGCTTGACAAGATGTACTGTGTACCTTGGTCAACCAGTTCCTTGAAAAACGGGTGCGGTATCTTCAGGTTTGAACGGGTCTTGTCTTCAACAAGATCACCGTCAGTGTTGTAATAAAAAAGACGGTATCCCTTGATATCATGGTCACCGTCATAATAGCGTTCACCTTCACGGGCAAACCGTTTCTTTGTGCTTGCTGCATCTTCATCAATGAAGGTCTTCAGTTCTTCAAGGGTCAGCATTCACAGCACCCCTTTCTGTGTATAATCTGCAAATCCGTTCAGTCAGGTGGTATATACCGTCAACATACGTCCCGTTGAAATCTGCAATCTGTTCTTCATCTGCCAGTTCTAACCTGACCGCATAGGAATATGCAAAAACGTGTGTCAGTTCATGTTCAACCGTTCGCCTGAACTGTACATAATCCAATGAACTGTCAAGATACACTTCCAAGGTTCTGAATTCTGTCTTTCCAAGGATCATTTCATCACGATCTTCAGAACACAGTGCTGCATGATTTTGGTCAGTCATGTGAACCGTCCAATTCAGATCATTCAGAACAAAAGTCATGTCATTCAATATAACCACCCCACTTTCTTACGCCATCCTTCAACACCATACCGCAATGCTGCCATTGCATCATCCATGACCGGCACAGGTTCATCAAGGTATTCCCCGGTGCGTTCATCCTTTTTCCATTTCCACTGCTGAAGTTCCTTGATGGTATTCACACATTGTGGATGTACAAAAATACGCCTTTTGATGACCTTGCTGTCTGAAACAACACCCTTTAGCCAATCAATCTGTGCGGTTTGATATTTCTTTTCTGATTGTTCCTTTGTGACGGCCTGTGCACGATACCCGGCAGACTGCCACATCTTTATTCTGTCCGGTTCAGCACTATCACACCACATGGTGCGGTTGGTGGGAAATCCCTTGTTCTGAACCAATGGGATGATTTCTGACGTTTCCCGTTCATGCACATACACTTCATCAATGATGTAAATGTCATCATCCTTCAGACCAAGCAGCAGAACAGCGTTTGCATGATTGAAACCAAAGTCCTGACCAATAGCAACATCATCATAATCGTTTATGTTGGTGCTGATATCTTCAATCTGCCAGTTGTGCAGGATCAGACCGCCGATTTCACCCCATTCACCAAGACCGTATATTTGATACCCTTCAGGATCAACTTCTTTTCTTCTTTGCATACGCTCTTTGTATGCCTCATCAATGAACCTGTTCTGAAGGTATGTGCTGTGATGGGTCAGGACGTTCTTATCAGGCCGGTCAAAAAAGACTTTCTTTATCCAGTGATTTTTATTGACCGGGTTGAACGTCATTCTGATCTGATAGAACTGTCCGTCAGGAAGTTCACCACGCAAACGGTCATCAATGATTTCAAAGTCAGACTGTGTGATTTCTGTTGCTTCTTCAATCCACACGTCAGTCAGCTTGCCCTTCTGAAATGTGATTGACTTCAGCTTTTCACGCTGCTTTTCATCATTGACACCCCTGAATATGATCTGATTGCCATTGCAGCAGGTCAGCATAAGGGGTGACTGTTTGATTGTCCAATACCTTTCTGTATCCTGTCCAAATATGCGGTATATCGCACCGGTCAGTTCTGCATAGGTGCTGTCACGGTTGGTGATATCGGACTTTCTGACACATAACAGGTTTCTGCCTTTGTCCTTCATCAACCGCAATATGTAATTCTGTGCCGTGTCAACTGATTTCCCTGAACCGGCAGAACCTTTCATAACAATGTAGCGTTTCCGTGATCTGTCCACGGCTGCAAAGTTCCGGTTGGCAGGTGCTGTGAACTGCTTCATTCATCTGCACCACCTTCAGGTTCTTCCCCATAATCAACGCCTATGTTGATATCCATGTCAGCATCAACTTTCAGTTTATCGCTGAACATTCCAAGGTGCTTACCAAGCAGTTCAAGGGCTTTCATCTTGGATGACAGTTTTATTTCTCTTTCGATACCTTCACCGTCTTTGGTGGGAAATACTTTGACACGAACACTTTCTATGCAAGCAGTGTCTTCATCAGTTGCTGTGTCAAGCACCGTTGCATCTTCTGTGTCAACCACATCCCGGATGTTTACGAATGCGATCTTTGCCAGTTCCTGAACAACCCTGTCCTGATTGATACCTGTTCTTTTTGATCTGTCCGCAATAGCTTTGTTGACAGCATCAGACACGTCAGGTCTGTCCAACAGTTCACTTGCAATAGACTTTGCAGTGTTCGGTGAATAGCCTGCCCTGATTGCTGCCTGTGTTGCGTTCAGATCAATCAGGTATTCTTCAACAAACCGCTTTTGCTTTTTGGTCATCCTGCAACACCTTCTTTCTGAAAAAACAAAAGTGTCCGGGGCAGTGTGAAGGAGGTCACCGGCCTATCTCCCCAAATAAACCGGATATGAGCACACACTGTTGTTCCCCGGACGGAAAAAAGCACCCGTTCTGACAAATAAACGGGTGCTTCACGTCAATTTTTGCAGCTTACATCATACCATGTTCAGCGGTTCAGGTATAGTTCAGAAAAAGTCAGGTTTTGTTCAGAACGTGATGGTATTTTTTTTCAAACGCCTGTAATGCATAACCGTGTAATTCAATGACATACTGCCGGTTATAGTTCATTTCAACGGCAATTTTTTCCCATGACATGAACTGAAGATACCTTTTATGCAGGATCAGTCTGAACCTGCTGTCCTTCAATCCGCTGATTTGTTCGCTGACTTTCAGCTTGAAATCAATCAGTTCATCTATTTTTCGGGTGATTTCACGTTCTTTTTCATCAATTTTTGAAAACAATGTTTCAAACCGTGCTTCACCGTTTACGCTTGTCTGTACCCTGTCACCTTCAACTGAAGGACTGCCGATGCAGTACATCATTTCTGTCAACTGTGCTTTGTCAGCAAGCATATTATTGATATCAGCATCAAAGTCCTTCACCTGCTGAAGATAATCTTTTGCGGTCAATTCTTCACCTTCTTTCTGCCGGTAACACTTATACTACACTTCTGCTACACTTGAATGAACGCAAGTGTAACCGTGAAAAGCCTTATAAAATCAAGGGTTTCGGGTGACAGGTAACACTTACTACACTTAAATCATAACTCTATTTATATATTCTTTTTTATAGGGGCTTTTTTACTCTATAATCAAAATAATAAAAGAATTTGATTTTAAGTGTAGTAAGTGTTACCACCCTTCAAAAACCCAGTAAAATCAAGGGTTTCAGCGGTTACACTTAAATCAAAATCAAGTGTTACCAAGTGTAACCATCTGTTACCTTCACCACATTTCAGACCTCACCGGGCGGTGTATCGTCAAGTTCTACCATGATTGCACCCAAACATTCACCTGCCAACAGCAGCAGTGAACCCACAACAACACCCTTCCACGAAAACGGTACAGTTGGAATGAGTGAACACAGGAACAGAACAATGG
>JAZAUD010000120.1:0-4195 GCA_036373775.1 Oscillospiraceae bacterium
GTGCATCAGTGGAAAAGGCAAACTTTCCCAAGCTGTAGGGTATGCACTGCATGAAAAGAAATATCTTTATACATTTCTGGAAGACGGCAATATTCCCATTGATAATAACCGTGCTGAAAATGCTATCAGACCATTTGCAGTGGGTCGTAGAAACTGGCTGTTCAGCAATACTGCCAACGGAGCAAAGTCCAGTGCCATATGGTATTCTATTCTTTCAACTGCTCAGGCAAACGGACTGGATGCAGAAAAATATCTGATTGATTTGTTTTCCCATCCTGTCGGAACTATTCTTCTGCCTTGGAATGAATCGTAATCTCTCGCCGTATGATTCGGCGAGATTTTTTCTATCTGGGATGTGGTTTATTTTACGCTTACGAAATAATTTAGAAAAGGGTAAAATTTGCAACATTTTTTGTCAGATTTGCAATTGCTTATTGATTGCAGTTATGTTATAATATAAACAGTAGAAATTTGTTCATATTTTTTTCATTATTTTGGGAGGATTTTAACAGTTAAAACAATTCTATAAAAAGTTAGAAGCAACTGCTATATTTTCATAAGAAAGTGAGGTGAAAACCGTTATTGATACTTGACAAAATAGACTTTTCATGGTATACTATTCTTGTTGGGCAAGGGCAGACGGCTGGAGCATATGTGCGATAACCAAGCACTTTTTACTTTTGGCACAGCAGAAATGCTGAAACCGCAGAAAAGATAAAAAACACGTCATTTGCGGTATGTACCCGTACGTTAGCGGGGAATTTACGCCTTTGGAGTGTTACGCCAAACATGAGTAGATAATGTGCAACCATTATCAAAAATGAACACAATGAACAAGGAATGGAACATAAAAGTTTATTTATAGCTTTTTATAAGTTTTCAATAACGGATTTACTATGAAACGACATCAAAAGCGCATTGTTGCAACAATCATGTCTGTGGCAATGCTTGCAGGTGGTATTGGTTTACCGCAAATCATTCAAGAATCAGCAGTCATTACGGCTTCCGCTGCATCTGCGGAATCACGCATCCGTGTGGATATTAACAAAAACGATGGAAGAAAAGCTTCCTATGCTACCAATGCTAATAACTGGATATTAGTGGACGGTTCGTCTGCTTCCTATAAGGTTGATAATGTGACCTTTACGCTTTCCAACGGCGGAAATGTCGGGGGAAATGTTTGTGGTGCAAATAATAAAAAATTGCAGTTGCAGAGCTTGATTTATCCTCGTTTAACAATGGACGGCGCAAAAATAAAAGACGGCGACAATGGCGGTGTACTGAAACTGGAAATTTCTGGGCTTTCCAACGGCAATCATTCGCTTCAAATGTGGCACTGCAACAATGACGGATTTGACAATAGCAAACTGAGCATTTCCGTAAACGGAAAAAAGGTGCTTTCTGGTGTGAATTGTCCAACGAATGTGACAGATGAAAATGAAGCTGGTATTTCCTATGTCACATGGTCGGGTAGTAGCGTGACAATTCTCATCACACCAGAGGGAGGCGGAAGACAGGATGTTGCATGGCTGAATGCTTTCGAACTTGATGGAAGTGACCCTGTTAATGGTGTTTCCAGAATGACCCCTGACGACAAAGAAGCACACCTTGATACTGCACAGGGACTTTCATGGACAGCCGGAAAAAATGCACAGTCTCATGATGTTTATATTGGAACAAGCTATGATGCAGTTTTCCAAGCAAATCATAATTCTCCCGAATTCAAGGGAAATCAGACAGGCACAAAATATGCGCTTGATGATAGCTATTCCTCCATTCCTACCTATTATTGGAGAGTGGATGAAGTCAACAACGACGGCACTGTCAAGGGGGCAGTTTATTCGTTTCAGGTGAATCGCCTTGCATTCCCAACGGCGGAAGGCTATGGAAGATTTGCAAGAGGTGGCAGAGGTGGCTATGTGTATCACGTCACCAATTTGAATGATGATGGAAAAGAAGGTTCACTTCGTTATGGTCTTGAAACCTTGAAAGGTGCAAGAACGATTGTATTTGATGTTGGTGGGGTTATCTCTTTGGGAAGTGTACTTTGCATTCCGGAAGATGACGGAGATGTTTATGTTGCTGGACAGACAGCCCCAGGGGATGGCATCACGCTCATTAACTATACATTTGGTGCATTGGGTTCAAGTGATGTTGTCATTCGTGATATTCGTACTCGTGTAGGAGATGTTTCCGGACAGTCCATGGGTGGTATGGGACTGGGAAGCTGTAACAATTCCATCATTGACCATTGCTCTATTTCGTGGGCAACAGATGAGGGAATTTCTTCCAGAAGTGCCGCAAATATCACTTTCCAGTGGAATATTGTTGCAGAATCTTTGAATAATTCCGTTCACTATGATGCTGGAAACCGTGATAATGTAGAGCGTCATTCCTTTGCGGCATCCATCAGCGGTTATACAGGCAGTTTCCACCATAATCTTTTGATTGACAATACAGGGCGAAATGTGTCACTTGCGGGAGGAATGGAGCAAGATGCTGTACATTACGGCGGTCAGCTTGATTTCCGGAATAATGTTGTCTACAACTGGAAAGACCGCACCACTGACGGCGGTGTCCGCAGGTTAAACTTTGTCAACAACTATTACAAGGCTGGTGCAGTCAGTGACACTAATCTTCATGTTGTATCATTGGACGGAAACGAACTCGGTACTTCTGATATGCAAAAAATGTATGTTTCTGGTAACGTCATGACCGACATTAACGGCGGTTATCTGCTGAAATCAAGCGATAATGCATGGGATAAGGGACGTGCAAAATCCGGCGGAAAAAATTCTACGGATAGTGATGTCAGAAGTGATACGCCTTTCTTTGAATCCTATGTCAATACACAATCCGCCGAAGAGGCTTATCAAGATGTAATTGTCAAGGCTGGTGCAAATGCTCCAAAGTTTGATTATCTGGATACTCGTTATCATAAGGAAGTCAAGGAAGGCAGTTATACCTATACTGGTAGCAGAGATAACCTCAAGGGCATTATTGATACACAAGATGATGTTGGTGGTTATCCCAATAACAGCAATTTCAAGGGCGGTACTGCTCCAAGTGATTCTGATGGTGACGGTATGCCGGATGATTGGGAAAAGGCGCACGGTCTTGACTCCAATAATGCCAAAGATGGTGCAATCGTTTCACTTTCAGGCGATGACTATACCAATCTTGAAATGTATCTGAATGAACTTGCTGGGGATTATGTCGAATATAACGGCGTACAAAATACCGAACCCATCACCGGAACATTGATTAAAAGTATTGAAGTAATGGATACCAGTTACTATTCAAGCTGGTCTATTGATACAAGTCTTGACACAGGTGACGCTGTATTTGTTGACAGAACCGCCGAAAGATGCGCCATTGCACAGCTCCCCGCAGGGCTGGAAGGTGCGGAATTGATACTGACTCCTTGTGATGCTAAAAATTCCGACAAAACTCAGGCAGTTGTCACGGTTGCAGAGGACGTTACCCTGTATGTAGCAGTTGACAGCCGTGTCATCAATGCTCCGGCTTGGCTTTCCGATTTTACCCAAATTGACAGTACCATTGGTACATCTAATGATGTGACTTTCATCTTGTACGCTAAGGAGCTGAAAGCTGATGAAAGTGTCACATTTGGTTCAAATGGACAGTCCGCAAGCTGTATGAATTACTTTGCATTTGCTTCTCAGAATTCCATTCCATTGGCAAATGACCTCAATATGGATGGAAAACTGGATACCCTTGACGTTGTACTGCTTCAAAAGTGGATTCATGCTGTCCCCAATACAACCCTCCCCAATTGGGAAGCCGGTGACTTAGATAAAAATGGTAAGCTCAATGTCATTGACCTTGCTTTGATGAAACGCAAAATTCACAATGATACTGCTGCTCCCAAAGCATAAAGATGAAAATATCATCAATGAAAAAGCGGATTCCTTTTTTGGAGTCCGCTTTTTTGGCAATCTTTTGAAACAAGTGACTTTACTTTTTTAAGATTTTGTGATATGATAGTAGTATATTGTGGTTTCAGAGGTGAAAAAATGAATCAGACAGCTATCAAAAATTTTGCAATTTCCGCCAGAGTGATGTTAATTGAGGCAGTAACCCAAAAAGCCTATGAATATGAAGTGACACAAAATGGCAAAAATGACCCTTTTCAGGAGTCCGTCAATGGCAAATCTTTGACAGACATCGAAAA
>JAZAUD010000121.1:0-4183 GCA_036373775.1 Oscillospiraceae bacterium
CCGACATAATCTTCCCCCTCGATACCCATGAATCGGGGCAGACCAGCTCCCGAACCGACAAACACGGCTTCGTATCCGTCATTCATCAATTCGTCAATGCTCAATACTTTTCCGATAACCATATTTGTCATGATGTTGACACCCATTTTCTTGAGATTGTCAACTTCCTTCTGTACAATGGCTTTCGGCAGACGGAATTCAGGAATTCCGTACATCAATACACCGCCAGCAACATGGAGCGATTCAAATACCGTCACTTCATAGCCCAACTGCGCCAAATCTCCGGCACAAGTCAAGCCTGAAGGACCTCCGCCGACAATGGCAACTTTATGACCGTTCAGAATGGGCTTCTTGATGACAGTGTTATCAATTTGCATATGTGTATCTGCGGTAAAACGCTCTAACCGTCCAATTCCGACAGGTTCGCCCTTTTTCCCTCTCACGCACTTGCTTTCACACTGTCTTTCTTGCGGACAGACACGACCGCACACCGCAGGGAGTCCATTTGTGGAATGAATGATTTCATAAGCCTGTTCAAATTCGCCCTCTGTAATTTTCTTGATGAATTCCGGAATCCTGACACCGACAGGACAGCCGGAAACACACGGCTTATTCTTGCAATTCAGGCATCTTGTCGCTTCTTCCATCGCCATTTCTTTGGTGTAACCAAGGGTCACTTCCTCGAAATTATGCGCCCTGACTTTGGGGTCTTGTTCGGGAATGGGTACTTTTGTTTGAGAGAGATTCGGCATCAGTTTTCACCTCCGGTTTGGTCTGCGAGTGCCATCATCCGGCATTCTTTTTCACGTTCTGCAAAGACGGCATTTCTGTGCATCAGTTCATCAAAATCGACTTCGTGTCCGTCAAAGTCAGGTCCTTCTACACAGGCATAGCGAATCTTTCCGCCGACTTTTACACGGCATCCGCCACACATCCCCGTACCGTCCACCATGATGGGATTCAAAGAAACAAGTGTTTTAATATTATATTTTTTTGTAACAACACAGACAAATTTCATCATGGGAATAGGTCCAATGGCAATGACACAATCATAATGAATGCCGGAATCAATTTTTTCCTGCAATGCATTTGTGACAAAGCCCTTCATTCCATAGCTTCCATCATCTGTGCAGATGGTCAAATCAGAACAATGTGCACGAAATTCATTTTCCAGAATCACAATATCCTTATTCCGGAAACCTGCAATCACATCCACTTGCTTCCCCTGCTGGAATAATTCTTTTGCTTGTGGGTAAGCAATCGCACAACCCACACCGCCACCAATGACACAAATTTTTTGTGCATCTTCCGGCACTTCCGTAGGCATTCCCAGAGGTCCTACCAAATCCAGAATACTATCTCCTTCATTCAATGCGTTAAGCTTCATTGTGGAACGTCCCACAATCTGGAAAATTAAGGTAATTGTCCCCTTTTCACGGTGATAGTCAGAAATTGTCAACGGCACACGTTCGCCGAATTCGTCTACACGGAAAATCACAAACTGCCCCGGTTTTGCTTTTTTGGCAATATAGGGAGCATCAAACTCCATCAATGTTACTGACGGATTCAATACTTCTTTTCGGATAATCTGAAACACCTTTTTCCCCTCCTAGTATGATTTTTTAAGAATTACTATCCTATTATAGCACAAAAATTCTGGTTCGTCAATGTTTTTTTCGATTTTTTGACAAACTTTCATTTTTGGTTCAAAAATACAAGCCGTTACAGACAAATTGCTGTAACGGCTTCCTAAAACCTGAATTTCATACAGGTAAAAAATATTTACATTTCAGTAAAAAGTATTGACAAGCGTTGTGAAATGTGTTATAATAAGACCATGAGAAAACTCAAGACAGTATTCCGAAATGCTGTCAATGAAATTGAGGAAAGGAGTCTGGAATATGATGTACATGAATATGATAGCATGGGGCATCTTGTTTGCCGTGGCAGTCATTGCAGAAGCTGTGACATTACAATTGGTCAGTGTATGGTTTGCGGCTGGTGCATTGGTAGCATTTATTATGGCAGCATTAGGATTACCCATGGTATGGCAGGCGATTGTATTCACCACAGTTTCAGCAATTCTCTTGTGTGTGACACGACCGCTCATCAAGAAAATTCAGGTCAAAGATGTCATCCCCACCAATGCAGATGCAGAAGTTGGCAAAACTGCAATTGTCACTGAGGAAATCAACTCCCAAAAAGATACCGGACGTGTCAAAATCGGCGGTGTCAACTGGAAAGCAAGGTCAGAAGTTGAGGGTATTTTTCCGGTTGGTTCAACAATGGTTGTCAAACGTATTTCAGGCACAACGGCTTTTGTTGCTCCCATGGAAAAAACAACCGTCACCGGAAGAGCCACAGGCTGATAAATGATAAGCTCACATTTTGAAGGAGGTCATATTATGACGTATATTTTTATTATATTGATTATTTTTGTATTGCTTGTGATTATCCGCAGTATCTTCTGCATTGTACCGCAAGCGCACGTTTACGTTGTAGAGCGTTTGGGAACATTCCGCACGGAATTGGGAACAGGTCTTCATATGTTGTTACCCATTTTTGACCGTGTGGCAAAGAAAGTATCTCTGAAAGAACGTGTGGTAGATTTCAAGCCACAGCAGGTTATCACCAAAGATAATGTTACCATGCAGATTGATACTGTTGTCTTTTTCCAAGTGACAGATGCAAAGCGTTATACTTACGGCATTGAAAATCCCATGATGGCAATTGAAAATTTCACTGCAACAACTTTGCGTAATATCATTGGTGAACTGGAACTTGATTCCACTTTGACTTCTCGTGATACTATCAATACAAAGATTACATCTATTTTGGACGAGGAAACAGACCGTTGGGGTATCAAGGTCATTCGTGTGGAACTGAAAAACATCCTCCCGCCTAGAGAAATTCAAGAGTCCATGGAAAAGCAGATGAAAGCAGAACGTGAACGCCGTGAAAAAATCTTACAGGCAGAAGGCGAAAAGAAGTCTCAAGTCCTTGTTGCAGAAGCTGAAAAAGAATCCAAGATTCTCCGTGCAGAAGCTGATAAGCAAGCCGAAATTTTAAGGGCAGAAGCTGAAAAAGAAGCTATGATTCTCCGTGCGGATGCTGCCAGAGAAAAGAAGATTCTGGAAGCAAAAGGTGAAGCACAGGCGATTGGTCTTGTACAGCAGGCAATTGCAGACTCTCTGAAAGAACTCAATCAGGCGAACCCGAATGAAGCAGTTTTGCAGTTGAAAGCCCTTGAAGCCTTTTCCAAGGCTGCTGATGGCAAGGCAACGAAAATTATCATTCCTAGTGAAATTCAAGGTATTGCTGGTTTGGCAAACGGCATTAAATCCGCTATCGTTTCAGAAGACTAATTTTATCAAAATCAAAGCCCTGTCATTTCCGGCAGGGCTTTTTTAGTTACAATGTGACGTCCTCCCCCGCCTAAAGAGGCGGTGGCTTCCTGTTTAACCACACTGACACTCTGTAATTTGGCAAAGATGCTGTAGTAGTACAGGCTAACCCCATTCGTCCCACGGTTATGACAAATTTGCTTGCAATCTCTCGCTTTGCACATATTACATCCCGACTGACTATGGGAAAAAGAGGTCAATTTGTCAGAATTCCTTATCATGGGTGGAATGATTACCCCCAATCCATTCTCCTTTCTTCATTCTCTGTACTCACGGCTTGGTTTTCGCTTGATTGGAATACAGGCAAATCACGAGAGATAACACCCTGTTATTTTCTCCAAAAATCTAATGTCAGTATACCATATTTTTCAGTTTTTGTCAACCGAAAAATGCAAGCAATACCGCCATTTTCAAAAAAATTGAAATTTTTTCAAAAAAATTTTAAAAAAACACTTGACAAATGCTTTCACTTGTGCTATAATGGAATAGTCGTCAGGAAGAACGGACGGCAGGAATGAAAAATGTGGGGGTTTAGCTCAGCTGGGAGAGCATCTGCCTTACAAGCAGAGGGTCACAGGTTCGAGCCCTGTAGTCCCCACCAATGGCCCAGTAGCTCAGTTGGTTAGAGCGCCGCCCTGTCACGGCGGAGGTCGTGAGTTCGAGCCTCATCTGGGTCGTTAAGAAGCGGATTTAGCTCATCTGGTAGAGCGCCACCTTGCCAAGGTGGAGGTAGCGAGTTCGAGCCTCGTAATCCGCTCCAATTTTATACCAGTCCATCA
>JAZAUD010000122.1:0-4168 GCA_036373775.1 Oscillospiraceae bacterium
AATTGGCACAAAATAAAATGAACAGTTTTATAAAAGAACTGCTGTGATTACAATGATTATTCTGATAATTCTAACTTTATATTTCTTCCAAATGTTCAACTTAAATTTCAGCAATTCCTTAGTTATTCCTCCTTGGTTCTTGATTGAAACAGGTCGTAAAGTTCGCCCCGTCTGATTTTAATTTTCTTGGTTAATTCATTGGTGACTCCAAAACCTACATCAAGATAAATCTCGATATGATACGGATATGTCACCACTTTGTCAATGTAACTTTGCACAAATGTTCTGAATTCTTCTGTACCCCTCTGCATATTCTGAAAGTCTGTTATCAAATGCGAGAAATTGCCATATTTCAGCGGTTCAAGCAAGTGCATATTATAGAGTTTCGATTGTAATTCAGAACGCTGCCGTTCCAGTTCTTCCACTCTATCAACAAGTGTTTGGGTAATAATGCCTCTTTCAACTGCTATGGTAATGTTGGCTAAACTCTGATTCACTTCTTCAAGCTGATTGTTTACTTCTCCAAACAAATTTTCGTACTGTGCATTATATCGCTCAACATAAGCATTTACGGCATCAATTCTCTTACGCAGTTTTTTACTGTTGAAGATTTCAGTCCGCAACAATTCCACCACATAAGCATCCAAATAGTCTTTATTGTTTTCCTTGTTGTTGCAGAATTTCCGCAAAGTCGCACAGCGATAAGTAGCGAGCCTGAGTTTACTTCTTCCGGAATATCTCACGTTTCCTTGAATGTGCTTGCCACAAACACCGCAGAAAACTTTACTGGTCAACAAGTAGAACTCTTTTTCATGGTAATGCCCTGTATTGCGTTTATTATCCCTTCTACGCTTCTGCACCTTGTGAAAGAGTTCTTTAGAAATGATAGCAGGACAGCCATTTTCAATGCGAATAATCTGGTCTGGTGATTTAGTAGCGTGTCCGTTTCGTTTACCATCAGAATCTTTTGGACTTGATTTATTGAACACAAAAACACCCATGTATTTCTCATTTGCAAGAATACTGAACAGACTATTTTTCCCGAATATTCCGCCTCTTTTGGGTTCATAGCCATGCTCATTGAGATGCTTAATGATTGCTGTATATCCATAGCCCTCTGCAAACATTTCAAAAATAATCCGCACGGCTTCTGCTTCATGTTCGTTGATGATGAGATGTCTTTCCTCATCAACATCATAGCCCAAAGGAGGACAGCCTCCAGTGTGTTTGCACTGGAGAGCCGTTTCCTTCATACCCTTCATGACTTCACGTCCAAGGTTCTTGCTGTAATATTCTGCCATGCCTTCTAAGACTGATTCCATCATGATACTTTCAGGGCTATCGTCCATTCTTTCAAGGACACTGCATAATCTGACATGATTCTTTTTTAATTTTTTCTTATAGATTGCACTGTCGTATCTGTCACGGCTGAATCTATCCAACTTATGCACGAGAACAATGTCAAAAAGCCCTTTGCTGCTGTCGGAAATCATCTGTTGGAATTGTGGGCGGTTATCAGTTGTCGCAGACCTTGCTTCATCACTGTATACTGCTACAATTTGCCAATGGTTTTGTTTGCAAAACTGATTCATAGCCCTGATTTGAGCATCAATGCTTTCAGAACGCTGATTATCACTCGAAAATCTCGCATATTGGGCAACTCTCGGAATGCTAATGCTCATTTTCTCACATCCTCAACAATCAGAAAAGTGTCTTCACCATAACAGTCGCCAAGAATTTTTACACCATGCCGATAGATTTCATTTCCAAGGTGCAAAGTTTCTGTAAACTCCATTTCGGACTCATCAAAGAGCTTTTTCTCATCTGCATCCAGAATCACAAAACAGCCGATTTCATCAAGATTTTCGATTGCATATTCATCCTTCCATTCCTGCACTTTTGCTGAAATATAGGCTTTCAAAGCAGGATAGGGGACATTTTCAATTTCATTCAGATTCATTATCTTCAACATTTTCATCTACCTCCAAATTATACGGTTCAAGTTCCCAGTTTGCACGGATTGCAGGAGTCAAAGGATGATAGCCCTTTTCGCCAATCTGATACAGTTTATTTGCATACGGTTCAAGGACTTCCAGAAGCTCATCTTTGCGGTCACGAACACGCTGACTGGTGTTTCCGGCAGTCCCCCAAGCAATGATAACGGCATCCGACATCTGTGCATATTGCTGAATAATTGTGTCATTTTCTTCATGCAACAAATCTTCGTCAGAATTGAAACGTAGCGATAATTTCAGCATAATCTTACTATAAAGATTTGCAATATTCACGCATCCAAAACCCAATTCATTGAGATTGTTAATCACAAGCATGGTTGTTAAATCACAGTTGAGCGTATCAGCAGTATTGGGGTTAATCATGATAATCATAGCCGTTTTCTTGTTTTTGTCCCATTCTTTGCGGAGCAATAATCTGTGACTTCTATCATCTGAGAACAATGCTTTGCTCTTGATATTTGCGGTTTCGGTCTTCATTTTCGTACCTCCAAAAAAGTGGGGACAGGGCAAGAAAGCCCCATCCCATGCGGTTAGTTTACTTCTTTCTCTTAAAGAGAGTCAGGATTTCCATGGCACAAGCCACACCTGCAAGAAACATTTCAATCGGTGTCAATGTACTTCACCTCCTCGCCGTTTTCTTCCATGCCGATTTCGATTGCAATTGCAATGCCTCCAACTACGAGAGTTAAAATCAGACCTGCTACAAATTCTTCCATGTGTTTGTCCTCCTATAAGAAATATTTATGCTTAACACTCATCCAAGAGTGTTTTCGCCTCTTTCAGTGCTTCCTCAAAACAATCAGTATCGAGAAGCAAATCTTCAATTTCCGCCAATGTATAGCCGTAATCAAGCAATGTTTCAATATCTGCTTCACTTACCCCGAAACAGTAGCAAAGGAAAGCAATATCATCCAGAATAACATCATCTTCTTCAATTTCAGCATCACAGTATTCACACCAGTCATAATAGTCATGCCATCTGTAGGGTGTGAAGAAATCCTCCTGTACTTCAAACTGTGACTTTTCGATTTTGCCATCTGCTGAGATTTTCAGAATATCGCCCTCATTCAGAACAATTCTTTCATGCTTGCACTTTGCAAAACCAGATTCCAGAAGTGCCATTTCCAGAATTTCTTTGGTGCTTGCGTAAACGTAAAGACCATATTCAGGAAAATGATAAATTGCAATCGGGTTAGAGCCTTTTACCAGAAACAAAGTATTGTCGTTTTTCAAAATGGTAAACATGAAGCTGCCCTGCACTGTTTCAGCAACATTTTTGATAGTATCAAAATCAACAGCGTTTTGATGTTCCAACAATTGAACCGCAACATAGGAATCTGTTTCAATCTCTGTTTCGGGGAAATTATACTTTGATTTTAATTCTTTATCATTGTGCAGTACACCATTGTGAGCAAGGGCAAAAAAGCAACCATCCGTTTTGCCCTCGAACGGATGGTTGTTGTAATTATGCTTTTCGCTTCCCTGCGTTGTAAAACGTGTATGACCAATCACAGCTTTTGTACCAGCAGGGAAGTAGAGTTTCACTTTGTGAGCAGGTTTTGCTTTCTTGAATGTTACAAGTTTTCCGTCATTGATATAGCTGATACCTGTTGCATCTGTTCCTCTGATTTCAGCATTTACTGCCAAAGCATTGATAAGCTTTTTGTGCATTGTGTTACTGAGAATGCCCTTATAGTCCAGAAATCCGAAAATTGCACACATTACTCTTCATCCTCCTCAATTGTAATTTCTTCGTTTACATACAGTCTGCGTTCTTTGAGATACTGAATCAGTTCTTTTTCCTTGATATTGCTGACAAATTCAGACCACGACAGATTTTCTAATTCTTCTTGGGACATAGAAATCGCCACATCACAGATTTTCTGAACCATCTGCAATGTGGCAATGAAAGTATTGTATTTTAATGTCCCTCTGAACAGGCGAAATTCAATCGTGTAATAGTTTTTCAAATTTACCGCAACATATCGACTTGTGTAACTGCCTTTCGCCTTTTCAAGGATTTCTTTTCCAGTTTTTTTCAGACCATATCTCGAAGACCAGCGATTCATGTTATACTCAGTTCTTCTGCTGAATTTGAACATTTCCGCCCAATGTTTTTCAATGAAGAACAGAATCTTAGCAATGACTTCCTC
>JAZAUD010000123.1:0-4141 GCA_036373775.1 Oscillospiraceae bacterium
ATTCTATTCTTTCAACTGCTCAGGCAAACGGACTGGATGCAGAAAAATATCTGATTGATTTGTTTTCCCATCCTCCTGGAACTATTCTTTTGCCCTGGAATGAATCGTAATTTCTCGCCGTATGATTCGGCGAGATTTTTTTATCTGGGATGTGGTTTATTTTACGCTTACTGATAAAAAGATTTTTCTGACAGCATATGTCTAACGACAAGCAAACCAAATCCCAAAATATGAATAAAAGTAGTCTTACCAGCTTTTGTCGAAAATTTCATGTCACATCTAAAATGCTATCTGGCACACACTCATTTCGGAGCGTGTGCCAGATATTTTCATGTAGAGATAGGAATATTCAGCCTTTCGGCTATGTCACGGATAGCGTTATAGAATCGTACATCTTGTGTCAATATTATCTGTGAGGGGTCGCCCTCACGAATACGCATCGTCCGGCGGATTTCTTTCGGGATGACAACTCTTCCAAGGTCGTCAATTCTCCTGACAATTCCAGTTGCTTTCATAATATTTCAATCTCCTTTGTTCACAAATTCATACAGCGTTTCGGCACTGTGGGAATAGTATGCACTGATTTTGGAGAATCATACATGAAGGATGCAAGAAAATCCAAATTTCACACAAATTTCATACGTCAAGAACATTTTCCATTATCATCTTTATGAGAGATTCCATGCTTTCTTGATTTTTTCGACTGTTTCTGGAGGAAGCAGTCCTTCTTTTGCCATATCTAGGAACATCTCACGGAATTCCTCTGGAAACTGTTTCAAAGCTTCCTCAGGAAGATTCTGCACTGCATTGACCATCTGCATGAACTGCGTAAAACCATCGTTGATTTCATCACCGCTGAGATTTGAAACTTTATGTTGCAACTTTGTGAAATCTTTGACACGATTCAGCTTAATGTCACAGGCTTGACAGAATTTTGACAATAATGCCTCTGTACGGTCATCAATGACAGAAATAGATTTCGGCGCACGTTTTGTAGCAATCAAATTTAAGGCGAAATCTTCCAGAATTTCGGATTCATTCCCAGAATATGGCTTTACTGGCTGATTTTTCAGAAAACGCTCATTTCTGGTTTCTATAGCGAGGAGCATAGCAGGGAAATAGGGCGGTTCTTCGGGGGAATCCTGTACAGGCTTTTGAATGTGAATCAGTTGGCATTCCAGCTTATTGACCTTTTTCAGAGCATTAACTTGTGCTGTGAGTTCTTCACTCAGTTCAGGGGAAGCAAATACTTCTGACTTGATTTTCTGAATATGGCAAGTTTTCCAGAGAAAGCCATCTTTTTCCGGAACAAGCAGGGGAATTTCGTTAGAAATTGAAGAAAATCCCAACTTTTCAGGCTTGCTGGATTTCAGCTTTTCAGCGACTTCAATACCGGCTTTGAGAGCTTCTTCCAAAAGTCCATAATCTTTTTCGTCCATGATAAACCAAGGCATTTGGTAGGGTTTCATCCCTATCATGGATGGGAAACTGTTTGCACCTCTCAAATTCATATTATGTGCTTTGACATAAGCCTGTACGGAAGAAATTTCTGCATCTGGCATATCATCTTTGTTTTCGAAACTGCACTGCAAACACTCCTGTGAGAAGGAATGTTCAAAATAATCATTTTCCGAAATGTCTTCTGGAATTGTTGCAAGGCGGTAATAGGTATGAAAGCCTTTGTCTCCAATGTACAGTCCGAGTGCAAGATGTTCACCGAGTGCGCCCATCACCGTACAATAGCCAATTTCACCATTGGACAACTGAACACCAAAAATTTGGTTATCATGCAGTTTTTTCCAGAGTTTCAGGGATTTAAATTGAAATGCTGTTTCATAAAGAGAATCCGGAACAGGAATGAGCAGTTCCTGTAATTCGTTCATGACTTCAAAATCTTCTGCTTCTTCGTTATCAACTTCATTATCATCATCTTCATAATCTGGATACTGTTCAGGGGGTTTGCCTTTGATTTTGATGAGTTCTGTTTCTTTGGTATCTTCATCAAGAATATTGAGAACTTTGCACTGAAAATGCCATTCGTCCCCAAAATCAAACAGATACAGAAATTTCTGACCGACTTTTAAGCCAACAGATTGAATTGTATGCTCATCTGTGGATGGGCAGTCGTTCTCTGCATAGGGGGAAGAGTAACAAGCCGTATCATCCCATGCTTTATTATTCATGAAGAATGCATGAAGATGGTCATTGGCGAAATCAAATGCCCACAGAATACTTTCAGATAATTCCTCAAGCGTTTCTCGTCCGGAAATTTTCAGATGGCGATAACAGCCCTTCCCAAGAGAAACACTGATAATAAATGTTTGATGGTGAATTTTGCTTTCCATAAGTAGAACTCCCTTCATTTATGCTTTAAATTTCGCCATGTGAAATATACAATGCTAACAATGGAAACTGATAATAGGTTTCTTCTGGATAATGCCGTTTCATGGTCTGATATTCTTTCAGAAGAAAATCATCAGTATTTTCATAGTCACACATACTAATCAGCAAGCAGACAAGAGCCTGTGCATAAGGCGACCAAATTTCACGATAATTTTGATATAATTCATGCAAGTACTTTTCATCCGCATGATAGAGGATAATCGCCGCACATTCCAGAAAGTTATCAATTCTGTTTTTGTAGAATCGTTTCACAATGGCTGGAAGGACTGTTTCCTGTAATTCCAACGCACGAAGACAGAGCGCAGAACGGCACATAACTTCTTTTTGTTTTCGCATGAGCGTAATAATTTCGTCAGATGTAGAAGCACTTCGAATTTGTTCAAGCTCCTGCTGATAGGTCTGTCTTCGTTCTTTGGGAATCGTTTTAAGAACTGCTTCATTCATGATTTCATTAAACTCTTGATTTTTTCCCATCAGAATCTGAACATGAGCAACCTCAGCCGCTGAAAGTTGTGGCAGTGGGTTTTCATCAAAAAATGTTTCATCAATTTGCATACAATCACTCCTTCTAGGGACAATATTTTTTATCAAGGCAGGAATTTTCCAGCAGCAAGATACAATGCATACCAATCATGATGCGAAAGTTTTACCTCTGGAGCAGTGCAGGCTTCTTTGATATGTTCGGGATTCATTGAACCAATGATGACTTGCATTTTGGCAGGGTGTCTCAATATCCAAGCAATGGCAACAGATGCTTTTGTTACGTTCTCACGTTCGGCAATTTCCGCAAGTGCCTTGTTTAACTCCGGAAAATCGGGATGGTCAATGAAACTACCGCCAAACATTCCAAATTGTAGGGGTGACCATGCCTGAATGGTAATATCATGAAGCCGACAATAATCTAATGCACTTCCATCACGATTGATAGAAAAATCTGTTGTTTTATTGTTCATATACAAAGCCTGGTCAATTAACTGTGATTGTTCCAAAGAAAGTTGCAATTGATTGATGACAAGTGGCTGTTTGACATACTTTTTTAATAATTTTATTTGCATTGGCATGAGATTGCTCACGCCAAAATATCGAACTTTTCCGGACTTTTGCAGTTCATCAAAAGCTTCTGCAACTTCTTCAGGTTCAAATAACACATCTGGACGATGCAAAAGCAAAGTATCCAGATAATCAATCTGTAAACGGCGGAGGCTGTCATTGACACTGGAAAGAATATTTTCTTTTGTCCAATCAAATTCATTCCGGTCAAAACATAAACCGCACTTACTTTGAATCAAAATATCTTCTCTTCTGATTCCAGTCAAGGGAAATGCTTCTCCGAAACGAATTTCTGCTTCCCCGTTTCCATAACAGGTTGCATGGTCAAAGAAATTGATACCACAGTCGAACGCTGTGCGGATAACTCGTGTAGCCTCTTCCTTTGTCAAGTTTGGCATTCTCATGCACCCTTGAATGATTGTTGAAACGTTCTGTGAACCGTTTACAATATCAATATTTTTCATGATAACGAATCTCCTCTAAACAACAAAACGATATTTTTATCAAATCTAACAGATAAATCTAACAGATTTAACTCAATTATAACATAGGAATGTTAAATAAATAATTTGATATTTTATTGATGTTTAAAACCACGGATGATATAATTCCAATCAGTAAGTGGCTCAATGCGCTCAATATCAATTCGGGCATAATCACTCTCAGAAACTTTGATTCCAGTTCGGTA
>JAZAUD010000124.1:0-4134 GCA_036373775.1 Oscillospiraceae bacterium
AATCATCTACATCGCAAAAAATTGCTATTTGTTTCTCTTCCATAGAAAAAACCGCCTTTCTGTTTTCTGAGTTCGTGGTTATTCTCATTATAACAGATTTTGGCGGTTTTTTCTACTATTTTTTCATCGAACTCACGTTATAAAAGATGACGGCACTGAGACAGGTCACGCTGATAACTATTACACAGGTGAAAAAAGTTACTGGTATGTTTCTTCTGACCCAATGAATGACCCTTATTCTCTCTGGAATCTGTATTATGTTCCTATTCTCAATTATGTTGATAATGAGATTGAAGATTATTATGCAGAAGGCTGGGACACTTGGGTTTATATGACAGACACGGAACATCAAAATATGCTCGGTGGTGCGTTTTTTGAGAATATCATTGAAGACACCACGGCGAATATTTCCATCAGTAAATTTGAAATCGGCAAATCCGCTGAACTTGCTGGTGCAACGCTCACACTGACAGCAAAAACGAACGGCGTTACCTTTGAAAATGTCACTGCTGAACGCAATACTGAAACTATCGCATTGACAAGAAATGAATATGACACGGAAATTTCGTTCGTTTCTGGTGATGCTCTCACCACATTAAAGAATCTTTCTGCTGGTGATTACACTTTAACAGAAACAGTTGCACCAAAGGGCTATACCATTACCACTGCAATTGATTTCACCATCAATTCTGATGGGACAGTCACAAAGGGTTCTGAAACTGTAACAGATAATCATATTTTGGTAGAAGATACCCTGACAGAAGTTTCCATTAGCAAGAAGGAAGTCGGGAAAACTGACGAACTTTCCGGCGCATTGATTACGATTACTGCCAACGGAGACGGCGCAGATGTTTCCAATGCGACAAGTACGAATGATACTTTCTCCAAAAATGCGAATTCTGTTTCTTTCACTTCCAAAGATACTGAAACCGTTATCAAAGGATTAGCAGCAGGAACTTATACACTCCATGAAGATACTGCACCTGCCGGCTATTCCACAACAACAGACATCACTTTCCAGATTGATAAAAATGGTGTTGTGACTGTTGGCGAGAATGTTGTTACCAATATTCTGGTAGAAGACAAAATCAATACCATGAGCATTTCAAAAATTGATGCTGTCAACAGTACCGAACTTTCCGGCGCAGTTTTGGCATTGACTGCGAAAACAGACGGCATCACCCTTGAAAATGTCACCGCCAAAAGAGGAGATTCCACGGTTGAACTGGAAATGTCAACCGATAAGAAAACAATTTCCTTTACTTCTGGAAATGCTGAAACAGTATTCTCCCATATTCCAGCAGGTGAATACACCTTGACAGAAACCACTGCACCATTGGGCTATACCATCACTTCCGCAACTTCTTTCACAATGAATGCAGATGGTACAATCACTCAAAATGATACAGTCGTTTCGGGAAATCATGTTTTAGTTGCAGATACTTTGACACAAGTCAGCATCAGCAAAAAAGATGTCTCTGGAACTCGTGAACTGGAAGGCGCAGTGATTACCATTACTGCAAAGGAAGACGGTGCAGACCTTTCCAAAGCAACCAATAGTAATAACTCCACATTCCAGAATGATGGTTCGGCTATCACATTCACTTCTATGAAGTCGGAAACCATTATCAACGGTTTGGCAGTTGGTACTTATAATCTCCATGAAGAAACTGCTCCGGCTGGTTTTGATGTGGCAAGCGATTTCACATTCACCATTGATGAAAATGGGAAAGTTTATGTGGACAGCACCGAGCAGGAAAATGTAATTGTGACTGATGCTCCGCATACTGTCAATATTACCAAAACTGACATCACTGGTACAAAACAGCTTGAAGGTGCGACATTAGAATTAACTGGTTCTTTCAACACAGAAGTCATTGATGTAAAGGATTCTGATGGGAATGCTCCCAAAGAATTGACAATGACCAGCGGAAAAATTAGTTTCGTCACAGAGGGAAAAACCGTCACCGTTTACGGCATTGCAGATGGCAATTATACCCTGACCGAAACACAAGCCCCCAAAAATTACGACAAGGCGGAATCCATTTCATTTGAAGTGAAAAACGGCAAAATCATTACAGAGGGAATTTCTGGAAATACTGTCATCATGAAAGATGCTTTCACTAAGAAAGACATTACAGTTTCGAAACAGGATATTTCCGGCAATGAGATTGCAGATGCTAAAATGGCAGTTTATCAGGCAGACGACAGAACCAACATTATCGATAACTGGACTTCTGTTAAGGATGAAAGCCATCAGATTAAGGGCTTAGAAGTGGGTACTGTTTATGTATTGGTTGAAAATACAGCTCCACAAGGCTACCAGAAAGCAGAAGAAATCTTCTTTAAGGTGGACGAAAACGGAACAGTTTACACTTCTGACAAAATCGACGGAACTTTCACCAAGACAACAGATTCACAAAATCGTGTTGTCATGCAGGACGCTTATTCTGACAACAGCGTTACCATTTCCAAAAAGGATGTTAACGGCGAAAATGAAGTCATTGGTGCAGAATTGGTTTTGACCAATGCAAGTCTTGATTGGGAAACTGTTCTCAAAGCCAATACAGGAAAAGCATTGACAGCCGTTACCACAAAAGAAACAGAAGAAGATGAAGACATTGTAATTGGTGTCAAGTGGGTTTCTGACGGTACAGATATGACAATTGTTGTAGAAAATACTGCTCATACTGTTACCATTAGCAAGACGGATATAACAGGTTCTGAGGAGCTGGAAAATGCCAAACTCACTATAACAGGCACTTTCCATGCTGAAAATATCACTGTCAAGGATGAGGAAGGCAATACTCCCGAAAATCTCAAAATCACAGATGATTCCATCAGCTATACTACCAATGGTAAGAAAACAACAATTTACGGCATTGCAGATGGTCAATATACATTGACCGAAATCACAGCTCCAGAAGGCTACGAAAAAGCAGAAAAAATTGACTTTACTATTGAAAATGGTACTGTCACCAATGAGGAAGTTTCTGATAATACCATTATCATATCATGAAAGACGATTACCTGAAACAGAGCGTTACCATCTCCAAAAAAGATGTCACAGGTGAAAACGAAGTCACAGGCGCAGAATTAACCTTGACTTCTGATGAAGTGGACTGGACGACGATTATCAAGGCAAATGCAGATAATACTCGTCTGGAAACAGTCACCAATGAATTGGATGAAGTGATTGGTGTCAAGTGGGTTTCTGATGGTACAGACATCACAATCCAGTCCATTTTAAATGGTGAATATACATTGACAGAAACAGCAACTGAAAATCAGCCTGTTGATGAAAATGGCAATATTTACAAGGTGATTTCTTCCGCATTGACTTTCACCATGCAAGACGGAACAATCACACTTTCTGACAATAACACTGGATTGACAACCGAAAATACAAATCATGGTTATTATGATGTTAGTGATTTTGAAAATTCACATATCACCGTATGTGATGCGGAAATCGAAACCATGAAAATCAGTAAGCAAACTGTGACAAGCACTGACGAATTGGCAGGAGCGGAATTGACCTTGAATCGTGTGGAAACTCTCACCGATGAAGAAGGCAATGAAACCCAACAATTCACAACGGTCAAAAGCTGGACTTCTACTGATGAGGCAGAAACATTCTCTCTCCAAGAAGGTACTTACCAACTTGTTGAAACAGGCGCACCCCAAGGCTATGCTTATTCTGAAGAAATCATTTTCACAGTGGATAACAGGGGAATCGTTACCATTGAGGGAAATACTGTCAGTGACAACACGGTTGTGATGACGGATAAAGCTCTTCAAATGAGTATCAGCAAACAGAAAATCGGCGGTGAAGAACTCAAGGATGCTGAATTAACACTATATCGCATGGATGAAATCACTGACGAAAATGGTGATACCATTGAAAAGCGTGTTGAAGTTGAAAGCTGGACTTCCGGCGATGAAGCACATGAAGTTGATGGTTCTCTTTTGATTGCTGATGCAGATTATGTTTTAACGTGAGTTCGACAGAAAAAATTAGTCAACAAGGCATAAAATGCCCTTCAGCATATCGGAATGGAAACGAATAGAAGGCTTTTTAGGCAAAAAAGAATAAGCAGCCAGTGCAGATACAAGATTGACGAGAAAATTAGT
>JAZAUD010000125.1:0-4124 GCA_036373775.1 Oscillospiraceae bacterium
CGGAATAAAATCTGAAGGAGCGTTTTTATGCGGACAGTGAAACTTTACAGCAACCCTGCGATAAATCTTGTAGGAATTGAGATGTATACGCACACGGCAGATGATTATGAGGAAATTCTTCGTTCTGCAATCGAAGAGGAAATCATCGACCTGAATGAATTTGCCGATGACCTGAATGCTGAACCGTTCTACGGAAAGATTCAGGAAATCAGAATGACCGTGGAACGATACCGGAAGCACGTTTATGCTGTGGCGGTCTGCACGGTATCAGACAACTGGAACGATACTGATGATACCCCAATGCTGAAATGGTTCATGAACATTGAGTATCAATATGGCTTGGGCAGCAGATTTGACGGAAAGACACTTCATACTTTCAAGCGACCGGAGACTTTTGAGATGACTGCTCCCAACGGGGAACGTTTCATGCACACCTGCGACATGGAGTATGAAATTCACCTGATGTTCTGGCACACCATGCTGAAATTCCAGACCGAAGAAGAATTAAAAAATAATTGACAGTCGATAATTCAGCTCTTCCACAAGGGGGGAGCTGTTCTCATATATACATTTATAGTAGAGGTGATTTTGATGGGACTTTTTTCAGGATTATTCAAATCCCGTGACAAACCAAAGGACAGCTACGACAGCCCGTCCTATACTTATTTTTTCGGACGGACTCACGCAGGAAAACGAGTCAACGACCGCACAGCGTTACAGCAGATTGCAGTCTATGCGTGTGTGCGGGTGCTTTCAGAAGCGATTGCACAACTGCCGCTGCATTTATATAAATACACCGATAAGGGAAAAGAGCGAGTGCCGGAGCATCCGCTTTATTTTTTGCTTCACGACCAGCCAAATCCGGAAATGACATCATTTGTCTTCCGTGAAACGCTGATGAGTCACCTGCTCATTTACGGGAATGCATTTGCACAAATCATCCGCAACGGCAGAGGTGAAGTCCTCGGACTGTATCCGCTGATGCCCGATAAAATCCGTGTTGACCGTGACGAACAGAACAGGCTCATTTACAAATACAGCCGCTACGATGAAGCAAACCCTAACATCAAGGAACAGGGGGAAATTATTCTTCCTGCGGAACAGGTTCTGCATATTCCCGGCTTAGGATTTGACGGACTTGTGGGATATTCGCCTATCGCTATGGCAAAAAATGCTATCGGCTTGGCGGCAGCCTGCGATGAATACGGCGCGACATTTTTTGCGAATGGTGCATCGCCTTCCGCAGTGCTGGAACATCCGGGCGTGATTAAAAATCCGGAGCGTGTTCGTGATGCATGGCGAAAAGCCTACGGCTCAGGAAATGCCCATAAAGTAGCAGTTTTGGAGGAGGGTATGAAATATACTCCTATCAGCATTCCCAATAATGAAGCCCAATTCCTCGAAACCAGAAAGTTTCAGATCGAGGAAATCGCAAGGCTGTACAGAGTGCCGCTTCACATGATTGGCGATTTGGAACACGCCACGTTCAGCAACGTAGAACATTTATCGCTTGATTTTGTCAAATACACGCTCGACCCGTGGATTGTCCGCTGGGAACAGGGAATGCAGAAAGCCCTTCTTTCTGATTCTGAAAAAGGACAATATTTCATTCAGTTCAATGTTGACGGTCTGCTCCGTGGCGACTACGCAAGCAGGATGCAGGGCTACAGCACTGGAATTCAGAACGGTTTTCTCTGTCCGAATGATGTGAGGGAACTTGAAAATATGAACCTGATTCCGAAAGAAGAGGGCGGTTTCACCTACATGGTGAACGGCTCAATGACACCTCTCAGCATGGCAGGGGCGGCATATTCCGACAAGAATGGAGGTGAAGGCGATGAAACATCAAATCAGTGACTTGTACCAGATGCAGTCACTTCCGCTGGAAATCAAACTTGTGATGACTCAGCGTAGACTGCTGGACTGGTACAACCATTATGACGGACTCACATATCTGGGCTACTCTGGCGGAAAGGATTCAACTTGTTTGATGCACATTATCCGCAGTATTCCTTATCTTTCTGACATTCCGGCTGTGTATGTGGATACTGGTCTGGAGTATCCCGAAATCAGAGATTTTGTCCGGAGTTTCGGCAATGTCACGATTCTCCGTCCAAAGATGAACTTCCGGCAGGTCATTGAAAAATACGGCTACCCTGTTGTTTCCAAGGAAGTCAGCAGGCGTGTGCAGTATGCGAAAAAGGCTGTCGCAGAGGGGCGTGAAGCCACTCACGGCGATTATCTGAAGCTATGCGGACTGGCAGTTGATAAAAACGGCAACAAAAGTCAGTTCAACTGCGAAAAGTGGAAGTTTCTGCTCGATGCTCCGTTCAATTGCAGTTCGGAATGCTGTACAGTGATGAAGAAAAATCCGCTGAAACAGTATGAAAAAGAAACTGGCAGAGTACCGATTGTTGCGACAATGGCGAGCGAATCCAGACTTCGCAAGGAACACTGGCTGATTCACGGCTGTAATGCGTTTGATTCCAAACGTCCACGCTCTCAGCCCATGTCGTTCTGGACGGAACAGGACGTTCTTGAATATCTTGTGAAATACAAAGTTCCGTATGCGTCTGTATATGGCGAAATTTTGCAGGACGAGAACGGAAAATACTACACGACCGGAGCGAAAAGAACCGGCTGTATGTTCTGTATGTTCGGCTGTCATTTGGAGAAATCTCCTAATCGCTTTCAAAAATTGGCAGAAACACACCCGAAAATTTATGATTATTGCATTCACGGTGGTGCAGAAGTGGACGGCATCTGGCAGCCTGATAAAAACGGCTTAGGCTTGGGAAAAGTCCTTGATTACATCGGTGTGAATTACTAGGCGATTGCAAAATAGAAAGATAGGTCGAAACGCAAATAAGCCATTTCTCCAGTCAAAATCCATATTATGGTTGAAAAAAGTGGAGGGATGGAGAAAAAACAAGAGTTTGAAAAATAACTATTTATAGCTGTTTTTTGAATTTTGCAATCGCCTATGTGAATTACGAAAAGGAGGCTGATTCAGAATGAGCAAAAAATTCTGGAACTGGGTAAAAAACGAAGAAACCAACGAAACAGAACTGATTTTTAACGGTCCTATCTCTCAGGATACATGGTACGGAGACGAAATCACTCCGGCAATTTTCCGTGATGAACTGGCTAAAATCAGCGGAAATCTGACTGTCTGGTTGAATAGTCCGGGCGGTGATGTTTTTGCAGCATCACAGATTTATACTATGCTCCGCAATCACAAAGGCAAGGTTACCGTCAAAATTGATGGTATTGCTGCGAGTGCCGCTTCTGTGGTGGCTATGGCAGGAGATGAAACTTTGATTTCTCCGACCGGTATGCTGATGTGTCACAATCCTGCCACAATCGCTATGGGCAACAGAGCTGATATGGAAAAGGCTATCGAGCTTCTTGACGAAGTGAAAGAATCTATCATCAATGCTTACGAAGAAAAATCCGGTCTGAGCCGTGCAAAAATCGCTCACATGATGGATGAAGAAACATGGCTGAATGCAAAAAAAGCCCTGAATCTCGGATTTGTGGACGGGATTCTGTTTGCCAAAAACGAACCGCAGAAAAAGCCTGAATCTGAACCGGAGGAAGAACCTGAACAGGACACTCCGGAGGAAGATAAACCCGAAGAAGAGGAAAAACCGAAAGAAAAAAACCTGACCGCCATGTCCTATTCTTCGGCAAAAACAATGGACAGCCTGATGCAGAAACTGTCCGCACTGTATAAGCCTGCCAAAGGCACGCCCATTGACCAGCTTGAAAAAAGGCTGAAACTTTTGAAACACTGATAGGAGGAATTTATCATGACCATTCAGGAACTTATGGAAAAAAGAGCGAAACTCTGGGACGATGCAAGAAATTTTCTTGATTCCAAACGTAATGACAGCGGTATTCTTTCCGAAGAGGACAGCAAGACCTACGATGCGATGGAAAAGCAGATTCTTGACCTCACTGCTGAAATTGACCGTCTGGAACGTCTCGAAAAAATCAGTCAGAAAATGAATGCCGCTACCACAAAGCCCGTTGTGACAGCTCCCGGCACTCATGCGGCGACTTCCGAAAAGCCCTCTACTGCGACAGATGAGTACAAAACGGCTTTCTGGAACAACATCCGC
>JAZAUD010000126.1:0-4068 GCA_036373775.1 Oscillospiraceae bacterium
CTGGATGCTGTTCGGGTCTTGCCTGTTCCGGTCGCCATGACAATGAGAGCCTTTCGGAAACCTTCCTCGAAATGCTCACAGACAGCCCTGATTGCTTCAATCTGATAGTAGCGGTCTGTGATTCTCTCATCAATGGCTATTGTTTTCAGCTTTTTTCTGGCATCTCTGCGGTTCATCAGCTTTTCAAGGTCTGATTTCGTAAAAAATCCGCTGACTTTCCTTTGTGGTGCTGACTTATCATCCCAGAAATAAGTTTCAAATCCGTTTGAAGTGAACATCATCGGTCTTCGTCCGAATTTCTTTTCTAAGCAGTCTGCATATAATACAGCCTGCTTTCTGCCGATATTCGGGTCTTTGCCTGAACGCTTTGCTTCGATAATCGCAAGCGGCAGACCGTCTTTTCCAAACAGCACATAATCCACAAAGCCCTCACCGGAAGCATTCGGCATACCTGTGATAGGGTATTCCTCCCAGACATCAGCATCTGTTCCGTCAAACTTCCAGCCCATTGATTTCAGGTCAACATCAATGTAAATTTTACGAGTTTTGAACTCCGAGAGGTCAGCAGGGAAGAAAGTACGCTTCTCCTGCTTTTCTTCTTTTCCAGCGGTGAGTACAGCAGACATTTCTGCAATTTTCGCCTGTAAAGCTATGATTTCGCTGTCTTTCTGTTCAAGCAGGGATTCCTGTTCCTTAATCTTTTTCGTGTCTATCACAACTTTTTCAGCCGGAATCAATGCGGCATCAAAATGACGCTCTGCATAATCAGAACCATAACAATAATCAATCCATTCAATCAATTCAAACAGGCTTTCAAGTGAAAGCAATGCATCCGCCGGATTTACAGTTTTTTCCGTATGCACTGATAGATTCCCCAGTTTGATGATAAACGGCAGTTTTCCCCATGTTTGTGAATCCAATGCAAACCGGAAAGAGGGTTCATGTATCAGCGACTGCAAATTGTCCTTATAGGGCATTGTGATAGTTCTGTCAGCAGAATATACCCATTTTACAGCCAATTCCAGTGCCTTGCGACAGCCAACTGCACACATTGCCGGAGAGGTAGCATAGACCTTTTCCGCTTCGATTGTTGCACCTGAAAACAGTGCATATTCGGGGATACTGCTTAAAAATTCAAAATTGGTCATATAATTTCACTCTCCTTAGTAAGCGAGTTACGTTCTCATTCAGAAATTTTGATTTGTCGGTTTGTTCAGCAAAGGCGGCGAACTGATTTTGCAATTCTATTGGTACACAAATAATCGGGAAGCTCTGTGTTTGCTCAGAGTTTAGATGTGGTTGAGCTGCTCTTCGTGTTAATGGCTTGATTACTTTTTCCATGTATGATGTATTAAGAAGCGTATTAAGAAATACAGGATTTAGAATGGGAGTTAATACTACTACGATAAATCAGAAGTTGCAATACCCGTCTATATCATAGTCATCGTCAATCAAAGCATATTCAAGACCGAATTCCTTACAGTGTTGAAAATAGTACTGATTCTCCTGCTTTACAAATTTCATCGTAAAATCATCATCCGGCACTCTTTTTTCAATAACACTCTCATTTATGATTATATCATGATAATGATGATTGATATAGTTCTCGCTCATGACCAAGCACAGAAATTTGATTTGCGATAAGTATTTGCTATCAAAATCCTTTTTCCAGTCAAATGGAATATAGCACCCTTCAATGATAAGATTCTGATCGTTCTCTATTGCGGTTTCGATGATCTCTTTTACAATAGCCCATAAATAGACTGTCAGTTTCTCATCATCATAAGGCGTGAGATCGGTTTGACCGCTTCTGATCAGTCCCATTTTCAAGTGATCTATGGATAAATACGGATAGTGATACTTTTCAAGCAGCTTTTGTGCGAGAAGGGTTTTACCTGTGTGAGAAGCTCCGGTTATCAGTATGATCATAGCTTTGCTTTCAGCTCCTCTCTGACTCTGTTCAGATCACTGCAAGTCAGAATGGGTATCAGCGCATTTATTTCGTCAATGCTTTTATTCCACCATTGAAAACGAAGCAGCAGGTCAATCATTTCATCATCGAATCGCTTTCGGAGCGGTTTTGCAGGATTCCCAACAACAATTGTGTATGGTTCAACATTGCTGCCAACGATACTGTTTGCTCCAATAATTGCACCGTCTCCGATATGAACGCCCGGAAGAATAACTGCGTTTTGACCAATCCACACATCATTTCCAATAACAGTATCACCCTTCAAAGGAAGATCTGACGATGCAGGCGGATTCATATCCCAGCCCTCTAATGTATAGAACGGGAATGTTGATACAGCGTTCATCTGATGATTTGCACCGTTCATTACAAACTCAACACCTGCTGCTATCTGACAGAACTTTCCGATTATCAGCTTATCGCCGTTCCATTCATAATGATGTGTAACGTGGCTCTCGAAATCAGAATCGGCAATATATGAAAAATCGCCAACGATGATATTAGGACTGGTGATTGCAGGTTTTATGTAAATCTCTTTATCATACCCATTTATCGGGTGTATCTTGTCAGGATCATGTCTTATTCCTTTTTTCATACTATTTCTCTCCGTAAATACCGATTTCCTGCTCCAAAAGACGAAAGACGTTTGCAACCAGATAACCGTCTGCAATTGCATGATTCAGGCGGACAGTCACCGGCATAACGAGCCTGCCGTTTTCTTCCCTGTACTTCCCCCAATTGACGATTGGTGCAAAATACAGATAGCCGTCCGGCAGTTCAAGATTCAGTGAATCATATGAGAGCCATGATATAAACGATGCATCAAACCAGTTTGGGTGGTTAGCCGTATCCAAACCGTATTCCCTTGTCTTTTTTGCTTCTTCAACATCACGCAGGGCATCAGCATAGAATTTTTCATAGTCTTCATAATAATTTGTATACACAGGAGTGCAGGTTTCGGTATCTTCATGAAATACATACTGTGTAGGATTGATTGTGTCATAACAAATCAGTTCATCTGTCTGCCAGAGATATCCCATTCTGTAATCTTCACGTGAATTCAAAACCTTTGAGAGAATATACAGAAAATTGATATAAAATTTTGTTCCTGTTCTTTTGGAATATGCGGCAAGAGCTGTGACATCTATTCTCGCAGTCATAGACACTGAGCATTTACAATCTTCCGAAAAGTGGCGGAACACACCTTTTCTGTAGTAAGTCTCCCTGTCAATTATTTTATAGTTCATTTTCGTCATCCTCGCAAAAATCAAAATTTATTTCTATTATCGATAATGTATTTCATATTATGATACTTTGAAATAACATCATTAAATCCCACTGATTTGTAAAGATTATATCCGGAATCGGTAGCTTGAAGTTCTACAAAATCAAGGTTTAATTTTTCTGCTTGAGACAGCAATAGTTTAATCAACTTTCCTGCAATACCTTGTTTCCTGAATTGAGGTTTTGTATATACATTCAAAACTGTACCTGTTTTTCCATTGATAAAAGTTGGATTTGAAGGCTTTTCTGAAATATATAAAAAACAACAGCCTAATAGTATGCTCTCCTCTCTGCAAACAAAAACAAATAAATCCTTGTTGAGGTGAGTATGAAAATAATCGGGCAGATTATCAGAAATCAAAGATAATTTGTCAGATGCTATTTCACCATAATCCTCCAATAAATATGAAATTCGCAATTTAACCAAATCATTTATATCATTTTGATTTGCTTTTTCAAAAATCATAATACACCTCCAAATTTCGATTTGTAAGTCTATTTACATATTTTCATTATACACCAATCTCAGCCAAATTGCAAGGGGGGATTCTTATGTTTTTTAGTTTAATTCTCGAAAATGAAAACGGCGACCAGATTGACATGACAGCCACAGCAAACAATTTCATGACCTCAAAAATTGAGGGACTGAATCCGCCTGCCGGAACAGTCAGCACCTCTTCCTATGCTGGAATGGATGGCAGTTATCTGAACAATGCATTTATTGAAAAAAGAAATATTGTCATACACTTTGAAATGCGTGGTGTCAACATTGAACAAAAGCGACATTTGCTCTATAAAGTGGTGAAGCCATCAAG
>JAZAUD010000127.1:0-4058 GCA_036373775.1 Oscillospiraceae bacterium
ATATTTTCCGGATGTACGAAACTGCTGTACAGCATGAAGTTTTCCTGCATAAAGAGGAAGAGCCTTTTGAAGATAACACATTCAGATGGTACAGCGACAAAATAAAATTCTGATATTGAGAAAAAAGCGGTTGCTGATAAGGCAATCGCTTTTTTGTATGCTTTCAATCCAGTTTTTTCTTAAAATCCTCAATAGACATGTTTGCACGTTTTGCACCATCTGCCAATGTGAGGATTCCATCTTTGACAAGTTCAATAAGCGTATTGAGCATTCCCATTTCCATTCCTTCTGCTTTTCCTTCTGCTTTTCCTTTTGCTCTACCTCTCGCTTCCGCATTGGCGACATCAAGGTTATAATCAATTTCAGCCAATTCACGCTGACGGGCATACTCACGGATTTTTTCATCTCTGCTTAAACTGTAAATGGCATCTACTCCACCTTGAATCGCTGTTACTGATGTATTTTTCAGCATATCCAACTCCTCCTCACTGTCAGCTTTGAAAAGCTGTAACCATAAGCGTAAGGCATCTTGTTCATCAGGTCTGTTTCTCTTACTAACAGCTTTCACCTTTGTTAATTCAAAGAAATGCAAGTGCATCTTATCAGTCAGAAGCTCATTTCGATTATCTTCACGCACTGAAAAAGAAGAATGAAATTCGGGGCAATCAAACATTCCAAAATTCAAAACGTTAATACAGATACATCTGCTTATGGAATTATACGGCTTTCCTTTTTTCATTTCTTCACTGTACATTCTCGACCAGTAAAGCAGTGAACGTTCCTTGTAATCTTCCTTTTTAGCAACCTGCATTTCAATATTGACAATAATTCCGTTAATTTCTGCAAGAATATCCAGTCTTGCAAGTTTACTGTCAATATAGACAGGTGGAATTTCTGGATTCTTGATTGTCAATGTGCCAATTTCTGAAATTGAAATTCCGAGTGCCGCAGAAAGAAACGCTTTCAGCAGTTCCTGATTCTGCACAAACATTGCTTTGAATATAATGTCGTTGGTGGCAGGAATAATTTTTTCTTCCAACTCTATCACGCTGCTACTCAAAATATGGACAAACATACCCATATTGAGAAAATTCCTGCTTCACCCTGTATGCTTTTGATAGTGACAAGCCACTGTCTACTCACAAGTTCGTGTACAGTCCACAGGCGTAAATTCCCGTATAGCCTACGGTACATATCTATCATTGCTTTACCCAGCAATTTGATAAACCTGACAATCTCTCAAATTCAAACTTGCATTGAAATCTCTGTCTGCTGTATATCCACATTCGGAACAGATATAGATTCTATCCGATAATTTCAAATTAGATTTGATACAGCCACATTGGTGACATAATCTGCTTGAAGGATAAAATCTCTCCACCAATCGGAGTGCAATGCCATATTCTTTGCATTTTGCAGTGAGCTTCGTTTTGAACTCAAAAAATTTCTGCTGTGCAATTGCTTTTGAAAGATGCCTGTTCTTCATCATCCCTCTGATATTCAGATTTTCAAGTGTTATCCACATTGGCTTGGTTTTCACCAGTTCAGAAATCACTTTGTTGATATAATCCGTTCTAATACAGTCAATTCTGTGATGAAGCCTTTGTACTTTCAGCGTTTGTTTCCGGATATTCTGCCGAGTAGCTTCTCCTTTCAAGTTATTTGGTAATTTTTTCAGACTTTCGTATTTCCTCGAAAGTTTTCTCTGCTGTCGTTTCAGACTTTTTTCAAGTTTTCTGATATGCACAGATTTGTTAATATTTGCAAAGAATCTGCCGTCTGAACAGACTGCAAATTCTTTCACACCTAAGTCAATGCCAATTCCGAAATCATTCAGAACAGGCTTTTCAGGGTCAGGTTCTTCCACTAAAACAGAAACATAATATCTTCCTGCTTTCATGGAGACTGTACCACTTTTAATCATATGTGTTTCTGAATTTGTTGGAATATAGCCTTTTTCTTTCAGCCTTACCCAATCCAGAGTAGGAATTTTGATTCTGTGCCGTTCGCAGGAAATGGGCTGTGTTTTTCCATTCCTTACAAAATACATTTTCACATCAGAATTTCTTTTCTTCTTCCATCTTGGGAATTTAGTTCTGTGTTCAAAAAAGTTTCTGAATGCTCTCTGGACGTTCATGATGCTTTGCTTGACAGATTTACTGCTGACTTCCTGAATCCATAAAAATTTAGGATTCTGTGGAAGATATTCATTGTTTAGCCATTTTGAAAAGTCGTATCCTGAAACAACTCTTTTTTCTTTTTCATAGATTTTTTTGCTGTATGCCAGATAAAAATTGTAAATAAATCTGCACACACCAATTGTTCTGTGGATGATTTGCTTTTGTTCAGGTGTGGGAAAAATTTCAGTTTTATATGCTTTCAGCATCTCATCACCTCTTAAGCACATTTTAACACTTTTTTCTACATTTGTCTATGCTTTGCACTCCTAATTGGTAACTCCTTATATTCTTATTATACCATACATCTATTATTTTGTCAAGATTGAATTGGTGAATATGCACAAAATATTTACTGTAATTTTTCAATTGTTTTCACATAAAATTGATAATAACGATTGACATTGCAACTAAAATGTGTTACAATAGATATAACGAATTATTTAGATGATATTTTAGAATGAGGTGAGAAATATGACAAAAAAAGAAATTGTAGAATATGTGAAGCATATTCAAGCAAGGCTGTACCACTCTGTGAGTAATGTCAACCATTATGCACACATAGGGGATTCTGTCAAAAATAAAATTGCCTATGGCGAAGCAATCACTCTGGCATGGAATATGCAGGATTGGGGGCATGAAATCGGGCTTCCTGTTTGGGAAGACGATAACGGAAATATCCGGATTCCGGAAATTATCATTGACGGAGACAGGTGGGTAGAATTCTGGGATGGAATTCCGCATGAACTGCCGATAGATATTCTGATTGGTTAAAAATCGTCAGTTTACAAAAGAAAGGAGCTTGTAATGAACATATTGAATTGTCTCAGGGAAACCTATGCGGAACAGAATGGTGATGCTGAAATTGCAGATATTGTCTGGGAAATGTACCAGAATGGCTATTCTGGTAGCACTGAACAGGAGTTAATGAGTGAATATGGCTTTACCAAATGTGAAGCAGAAATTGTATACTGTCTGCTCAAAGAATTTGAGAGAGATGAATATGAGAGGTCATGGGAGTAAAACGATGAAGATTAAAACAGTCAATCCGGAAACTTATGATGTAGCATTGATAGAGCTTGACCGTTCACGGCATTGGTTTCCTGAAAAATCAGCAGACAACGGCAAACTGATTACTGTCAATAGCAGACCACATGATTCTGTTCCTGCTTTCCTTGCATATCGAAAGGCAACAAAAGCGTATGAGCGTGAATATAGTGATACCATTGAAACCAGCAATGATTTTGCGATTCTGGAACGTTTTTTCCGCAAAGAAATTGAGGATGTAGAAATCAGACGAAGAGAGGTGTAAATCATGAAGAAAGTCGGCAGACCGCTGAAACCGTTCACAGAGAAAGAATTGCAGGCGGTAAAGGAATACCTGACAGGGGAAGACTCTTATAAAGAAGTTGCTGAAAAATATGGATTTACACTTTCCTCTATGCAGTACAAAGTTGAAAAATACAGAAAACAGATGGCAAGCCAAAGTGCAGGTGGAACGGATGAAGCGTAGAATTAAATGTTCCTACCATGCCAAAGAAAACGAAGAACGGAATGGCTATTATCATCAACGGAAAAGATGGTATCAGAAATATGCACTAAAAAGATAACAATGTCAGTTGATTGATTCCGAAAGACGATTGACAATGCAAATTGTGTATGATATAATAAAGGAATAAGTGAGGTGTTTGACAATGGAATATTATATCATGCATAAAAATCAAATTGTTGCAGAAGCAGATGCATACAGCATTACAAAGGTCATAAAGCCGGAACTCTGTCCAGAATGTGTCAGACATGGATGCTCATTGGCTGAATGGTTGTCACACCGTTCCGTTGACCTGCACCGTTCTCATTCCAGAAGTTTGATGAAAATGCTCC
>JAZAUD010000128.1:0-4005 GCA_036373775.1 Oscillospiraceae bacterium
TATCAGCTATTATGAGAGATATCAGCAAATTATCACTGATTATAATGAAGAACAAGACAGGTCACAGATTGAAAAGACATTTATGGAACTGATGAACCTTGCCAACAGCATGGAACAGGAAGTTCAGCGTTATGTGCGTGAGGGATTCACCAGTGATGAGGAACTTTCACTTTATGATTTGCTGTTCAAGGATAATCTGTCGGCATCGGACATAAAAAAGCTGAAGACAGTTGCTGTTGACCTTCTGAAAAAAGTTAAATCAAAAATCGCAGAGCTTGACCATTGGACGGACAAGCAGGAAACAAAGGCAGAAGTTGACAATCTGATTAGAGATACATTATGGGCAGAATTGCCGGAAAGCTACGATGAAATCAGCATTTCAAGCTATCGGCAGAAAATTTATGAATATCTGTATACACGATATAAAGAAGCCGCCTGAATTATATCTCTTACAGATTTAATTTTTAGCTGAAAACACCGGAGAACAATACAATCAACTGTGAGAAACATTCACACCTTACTTTGAAAAACGGAATATTCATTTCTATGTCAATCGCTGTGGATTTCACATTGTTGAGTTTTTCAATAACCAGCATCTTGATGAGGAAAATCCTGCTGAGGACGGCTTTGAGATGTTCCGGTTTGAGAAAAGAATGGAATAACGCTGATGGCATCAACTACAGGTATGTGCTGAAAAGAACCAAGGCAGTCACAATAGATAAGAAACGGGGGCAGATACAATGGATGATAAAGCAATTTATATTTCTTATTTGATTACTGAAATTTTCTGTATTCTTTTTTCAATTGGTATCATCGTTAAAGCAAATAAAAGTGTAGGCACAGATGTTCAAATGCGGCATTTCAAAGGAATGGCTCTGTTTTTTATCTTTTATCTGATAAGTGACAGCATCTGGGCTCTTGGACAGGGCGGTCTGATTCCGTTCAGTGATACGCTCAACAAAATCACAAATGCCATAGGATTAACAGCTGTTTCCCTGTTGATACTTGGCTGGTGTATTTTTGTGATTTTCCGTATTGACCAGAACCGTGCCAAGAATGTAATACCACTGCGGATAATGCATTATACTATTTCAATTCTGGATATTTTCCTTTCAATATTGTCCATATTTACAAATTTCTACTTCTATATTGATGAAAACGGAATCTATCAGCTTGGAAAGGGCTTTACACTCCATCTTGTGCTGACCCTGATACAGCTCTTCGGGAGCGGTATTTATTCCTTTGTACAGAGTATTTCCAACAAGCAGGTCAGGCTTAAAACGGAATACCGCCTTCCGCTGCTGTTTATTATTATACCATCAGTTGCAGCAGTATTAGAAGGAATTCTGCCGCTTACGCCAATTGTACCGCTGGGAATTTTTCTGGCAATCCATCTTTCATTTCTGGAAATACAGAACAGTGAGATTTATTCCGATGCGCTTACAGGACTGAACAACCGCAGACGTATGGAAATTTTCCTTCAGGATATGATACACAATGCCTCAGCAGAAAAAACTTTCAGATTGTATATGATTGATGTCAACGACTTCAAGCAGGTAAATGATAAGTTCGGACATTTGGTGGGAGACAAGGCACTGCAGCTTGTGGCAGATGCACTGCATAATGTTTCAGACAGTCTGCACGGTTTCTGTGCAAGATACGGTGGTGATGAGTTCGTATTGATTATTCAGCAGGATACACAGATTCAGGAAGCAATACAAAATGAAGTGGATACCCTGCGTGAAAGCTGTGCTGACCTGATTCCAAGAATCACAGTCTGCACAGGCTATACGGAATGTTCCACGGATGCTGTGACCGCCGCACAACTGATTGCTTTGGCAGATGAGCAGTTATATATACAGAAAAAGTTATTTCATGGAGAAAAGATTCCTTCAAAAAATATGTGATTATCTGGATGGCAATTATAAGCATGATAGCTTATATAATAAGTTTTCCACATCTTTCAACAAAATATTAAACAGTACCGTTAAAACCATTAAAATTATCGACAGTGAGAGGTGAAATATATTGAAAAGTATAACTGAGAAGAACAATACATCCACTTCAACCACACCAGAGAACGACCTTCCTCTCCTTGACCGTAACCTGTACAAAACGATTAAAAAGATGGACAGGGCAAGTCTGGAATCCCTGATTAACGATATTTATGAAAGCGGTCGGAAGAAAGGGGCAGAAGAAGCTGTATCTGCCACATCAGATTCAGAAGTTTCATCAGATAATTCCGTTTCAAATCAGGAAAATAGTTGTGGGGAGGACCACACTTTGGATTTGCGTGTGTTAGAAAAGAACATACGGACAGTGAAGGGTATCGGTGCGAAAAGAACGGAAGAGGTCATGATTATTATTGAACAGTGGCTGGGTGTGTGATATAGACCATGACCGAAAGTGAATGTGTCTCTGAACTCACGAAAATGTATCAGAAATGAAATTAGAAGGGAGGTTCATCATGAAAAATGAACTGACAGCTTTGGATGCGTACACCAATCGGGTATATAGGATAATTGTATTGATTATCCCTATTTTCTGCCTGTGTGCAAGTACTACTATTACGGTGCTTCATTTTTCAGGTTTTTATCCTGATATCAATGAAACGCTCATGTGGATATTTGATTTTACAGATGTGCTTTATCTTATCATTGGAGTCTATTTTTTCAAAACAGGATTTGATGCAGACGGAATGATTCTGAAACACAAGCTGACACAGGCAAAATATACAATGGCAGTCATTGTCATCATACAATGGAATGGTATTTCTTACATATGGCCGTTCACTGACCTATGGGCTTATTGTTTGCTGTTCACAATTGTGGAAGCTTTCTTTTTTGATGTTAGGCTGGTTATGTTTTCATCAATTGGAATATCAGCATCTATGTTTATTTCATGGCTTTTGAAAGGCGAAAGGCTGATGCCTGCTGCGGATGAATATTATACAGCAAATATGACATTCCGTATGGTAGGAATTGTGCTGATGCTGCTTTCCATCAATATTATTACATATTTTGGCGGAAAATTTCTTGTAGAGGAACTTGAAAAATATGTATGCTATGATACGCTGACACATCTTCTGAACCGGCGAAGTATGGACAGCTATTTACAGGCAGTTTACAAAGAAGCGAACAATGAAGGAGCTGTTTTTTGCCTGCTGATGATGGACATCGATGATTTCAAAAAAGTAAATGATACTTATGGCCACGATTGTGGCGATGAAGTACTCCGGTATGTTGCAGGGACTATTTCCACAGGTGTCCGAAAAAATGATACTGTTTTCAGATGGGGCGGAGAAGAAATTCTTGTTCTGATGAGAACAGATGAAAAAACGGCTCTTGCTGCTGCGGAAAGAATCCGGAAAGATATCGAAAAAGACAGCATCAGCTACAGAGGAGAAATCACAGTTTCTGTCACAGTTACCACCGGACTTTCTGCGTATAAGGCTGGTATGACCATACAGCAAATGATGGATGATGCGGACAAAAAATTATATTATGGAAAACAGCATGGAAAAAATCAGGTAGTCTGCTGTATTCCGCAGATGGATTCAGGGGAGTGAGACCCCAATTTTGCTACTAAATTCAGAATGAAAGGAATATGCATATGGAAAATTTGCAGATAAGAGGATTGGAAATTCCGGTAATACTACAGTGTGCCAGCCGAAAAACAATGGAGGTCACATTAAAAGAGGGGAAATTAAATGTCAAAGCCCCGAAAGATATGCCCATTCAGGAAATTACAGAAATCCTTGAATCAGAATCGGCTAATATCATGCGGAAATTAACAGAAGTGCGGTGTCCTAATAACATTCTGAATGTGAAGGGCATCTCCACTCCTGTAAAATTAATCCGGAGTGACAGAAATATGATTACTGTGGAAGTAAAAGATAGTGAGGTGATTGTCCGTGCGCCGTATGATTCTCCGGAAGAAAAAGTGATGAAGTTTCTGCTGTTCAAAGCATAAGACATTGAAGAAGCCTATCAGCAGAATAAAGCA
>JAZAUD010000129.1:0-3993 GCA_036373775.1 Oscillospiraceae bacterium
CCCTGCTGTTACAGTCGCATTCAGAGCAGCGAAACACTCACTTTTAACTGTCTTGATTAGAGCCAAGAGAAACTCGCTGAATAAATCTCTCACTTAGGGCTGAGATACACCCACTATAATTATTATATACGATTATCAGAATTTTGTCAAGAGAAATTTTTGAAATTTTATCAGGAGGTGACCGCATGGCAAACAGAATTAAGGGTATCACCGTTGAAATCGGTGGTGATACGACCAAATTATCGAAAGCCCTCGAAGGTGTCAACAAGGACATCAAAGGCACACAATCGCAGTTGAAAGACGTGGAGCGTCTGCTCAAACTTGCCCCCACAAATACGGAGCTTTTGGCTCAAAAACAGCGACTTCTCGCCGATGCTGTCACCTCCACCAAAGATAAACTGCAAACGCTCAAAACAGCAAGCGAACAGGCGGCTCAAACTAAAGATAATTACAGCGAATGGAAAAATAAATTTGACCCCATCAAGCAGAAAATTGATGAAACGGAAACCAAACTGCACGACCTGAAAGAACAATCTAAAACGGCTGATGAGCAACTTGCAAAAGGCGAAATTTCGCAGGAAAAATATGATTCTTTGCAAAATGAAATCAAGTCGATATCTGACGAATTGAAAGCTTTGAAACAGTCTGCAAAAGATGTGTCTGACGAGTTCGGCAATCCAATTTCACCAGAACAGTATGATGCCTTGCAACGTGAAATCATCGAAACAGAGCAGAATTTACAGCATTTACAGACAGAAGCTGAAAATTCCAGAACGGCTCTCGTCAACCTCGGAACGGCTGGTGCAACCTTGCAAAATGTCGGCGATAAAATTTCGGGTGTGGGTGAAAAATTGCTCCCTATCACGGTCGGAATCACTGCATTGGGAACGGCTGCTGTCAAAACAACCGCTGATTTTGATGCAGAAATGTCCAAAGTTGGGGCAATTTCTGGCAAAGTTGCTGATGAAGATTTACCCGAAATTGTAAAAAGTGCGGAAGAAATGGGGCTTTCGTTTGAGGAAGGTGCAACCTCCACCGAAACCGCCATGAATATCATCCGTGCCAAAGCTCGTGAAATGGGCAGTCAGACGAAATTTTCAGCGAGTGAAGCAGGTCAGGCATTTGAATATATGGCGATGGCTGGCTGGAAATCGAACGATATGCTCAACGGCATTGAGGGCATTATGAATCTGGCGGCGGCTTCTGGTGAAGAACTGGCGACCACTTCCGATATTGTCACAGATGCCCTCACAGCGTTAGGAATGTCGGCACAAGAATCGGGGCATTTCGCTGACATTTTAGCGGCTGCATCAAGCAACGCTAACACAAATGTGTCCATGTTAGGCGAATCTTTCAAGTATTGCGCTCCAGTTGCTGGCTCAATGGGTGCATCTGCGGAGGATTTGGCAATTGCCTTGGGATTGATGGCGAACTCAGGAATTAAAGGCTCACAAGCTGGCAATTCCCTGAAAAATGCATTGGTTAACCTCGTCAAACCAACCAAACAGCAAGCGGCGGCAATGGAGGCTCTCGGACTTATCACAACCGAAACTGTTAATGTTATCGACCAATCCAAAGTTGACAAGGCAATGGAAAAAGTTGCTGATAAAACTGGAGATTTGGAGAAAAAACAGCTAGCCTACAATCAAGCAGTTCAAAAATACGGCGAAGAATCGGCACAAGCCCAATCGAAATTGATTGATGTTGAAAAGGCTGAAAGACACCTCGCTGAGGCACAGGATGCCTTGACAAAGGCGTAACAAGGCACGATTGAGACTGTTGGAACAGGTCAGTCAGTTTTTGTTGACGAATATGGCAACATGAAGGAACTCGGCGAAATTATGAACATTCTCCGTGAAAATCTGGGCGCTGTCAACGTGGATTTGGTTGATTCTGAGGGAAATGCTCGTGAATATGATGATATTATTGCAGAATTGGAGCAGACCGAAGAGGGCTTGACGCAGGCTGAACAATTGAAAAACGCCGCTATCATTTTCGGCAAGCAAAACCTCTCTGGTATGTTAGCCATCATCAACGCAACCGATAAAGATTATGATAGTTTGACAAATTCTATTTATAATTGTGAAGACACGGCACAGAATATGGCTGAAACCATGCAAGACAATCTGCAAGGACAACTGACAATTTTGAAGTCACAGCTTGAGGAATTGTCTATCAGTTTTGGTGAAATTCTGATGCCGACAATTCGTGAAATTGTGGCGAAAATTCAAGCATTTGCGGACAAATTGAACTCTCTTTCACCTGCAACGAAACAGACAATTTTGAAAATTGCCCTTGTCGTCGCCGCAATTGCTCCCCTGCTGATTGCAATCGGCTCGACCATTTCCGTTGTAGGGCAGTTGATGACGACAATCGCCAATTACCGGCAATTCTGGCAGGTGCAAAGTCAACTTTGGCGACTTTTGGCGGTGCTGTCAGCGGAGTGATTGCAATGGAAATTCTCGGTGAACTTCTGGACGATAAGGGCGTTCTGGTTGAGAAAAATGACGCAGAACTGGCACAGTTCGCACTTTTGTTTGAGTTCGAGGGGGATAAAAATAAAATTCGTCATGTGCTTTACTGCTGTTCTGCAAGCCGTCCCAAGACGGAAAGTAGCACAAAAGAGGAATCCACCGAAGTCAAGACAGAAACACTCTCCCTCAAATCGACTGCCCTTCCGAATGGTCTCGTAAAATGTAAGACCTGCGAAAAGACAGACGAAACCACTTACAACAACTGGTACAAGTCTGTGTATATTCCGAATATCGGAACGGCAGCAACAACGACCAAATCCACAAAAGCGAGTGTATAAGGAGAGTTTCACATGGCTATTAAAAAAATTATCAATATTGACGGCATTGATGTACCTTTCAAGGCAAGTGCGGCTGTTCCCCGCCTTTACCGCATGAAGTTTCAGCGTGATATTTACAAGGACTTTGCTGTTTTGCAGAAATCTGTCAATGAACAGAAAAAAGCTGATAATTCAGAAAATACAGAAGAGAATACTTCTCCCCGTGAATCCGGTCTGGACATTGAAAGTCTGGAGGTCTTCGAGAATCTCGCATGGACAATGGCACATCATGCCGACCCTGAAAACGTCCCTGATGACCCGAATGACTGGCTTGAAAGTTTCAATGTCTTTTCGATTTATGAGGTTCTCCCGAAATTGATTGAATTATGGGGCTTGAACACGCAGTCAATGGCGGAATCTAAAAAAAAGCTCGTCCAGTTGACAGAGAAATGACAACGCCGTTATTTCTTCTCCGATGTAAGCAGTTGGGGCTTTCCATGCAGGAGCTTGAACTGCTTACAATCGGCTTAATTGATGATATGTTCATTGAAAAAGAAAACGACGATTTCGATTACCCGTCGCTTGCGACTCAGGATGACATGAACTCTTTCTGATATACATTTATAATATGTATATATCCAGTATACACCACGTTGCAGGATTTTGTCAAGTATTTTTTCAAAAGAGAGGTGAAAGCATATGGCAACCAGAATCAAGGGCATTACAGTTGAGATAAACGGCGACACCACCCATCTAAGCAAAGCCCTCGAAGGTGTCAACAAAGACATCAAAGGCACGCAGTCTCAACTGAAAGATGTGGAGCGACTGCTGAAACTTGACCCGACAAATACAGAACTGCTTTCTCAGAAACAGAGACTCCTTGCTGATGCTGTCACTTCCACAAGCGATAAACTTGCAACGCTCAAAAGAGCAAGCGAACAGGCGGCTCAGACGAAGGATAACTATGACGCATGGCGTGAGAAATATGACCCCATCAAGCAGAAAATCGGTGAAACGGAAACCAAATTAAACGACCTGAAAGAACAGTCCAAAACGGCTGATGAACAGCTTGCAAAAGGCGAAATTTCGCAGGAAAAGTATGACCAACTGCAAAATGAAATCAAATCCACATCTGACGAATTAAAGGCTTTAAAGCAGTCCGCAAAAGATGTGTCTGACGAATTTGGAAATCCTATCTCACC
>JAZAUD010000130.1:0-3990 GCA_036373775.1 Oscillospiraceae bacterium
AGTTATCTGGCAAAGTGGATTCCCTGTGAAGAACATCTTCCAGAGAACGAAAATCCGTGTCTTGTAATCTGTCGGACATGGAGTATGGCTGAAAATGCATGGAAAGAAGGAAATTTGATGATTCTTCGGTATCTGCCAAAGGAACATCGCTGGGACATCAGCGGCATGACAGATGTCACACATTGGATGCCTATGCCGGAATTACCTGAAATGGAGGATGAATGATGAACAATAAAAAGAAATTATCAATAATTACTAACTTCGGATGCCATTATACATGCCCTTACTGCGTGGTAAAGAATACGGGCATCCACATTCCAGAAACAACCATAAAATCACTTGATTTGCTGCTTGATGTGTACAAAACAGGTGATTACACAGGCATTTCCGTTTCCGGAGGCGGAGACCCCATGTATGAATATGAAAAGCATACTGATTACTACGAAAAGCTGTTTTCGATATGCAGTGAGAATCACATTCCGTTGGGACTACATACATCCTATATTAAAGAAGGGCTGCCGTACTCTCATTTTGACTTGATAGCATTTCATCTGCCCAATACAAGAAATATCACGAGGGTGAATGTTCTGGACTGCGGCTCGGCGGCAAAGCGTATTGTATTCGTAGCAGATGAAACTCTCACGGAGCAGAAAATTGACCTCATTTATGAAATATACCAGAGATGTCAGCACATTTCACAGCTCAGTTTCCGGCAGATGATTCTCCCTGATTACTCAACGGCGTATTACTGCCATGATTACCTGAAAGCAGGGCATAAGTCTGGAAAATGGCACTATATCGAACAGTGCGACTACAACACCTATTTTGTGAATGGAAAAACATCTGAAAGATATGAGGATTTCCGCATGGTGAAAAAAGATGCTGACGACAAGCATAAAGTTGACCCTGAAAGGCTGATACAGCATGTTATGCAGTCAAATCTCAGCCCCTACGAAAAGACTTATCTGGAAATGCTGATTGAAACAAGGGACTGCATCCTGAAATATCAGCAGGGTTTTCTTTACGGTATGGCAAAGCGTGAAAAGGAAATTCAGGCAATGCTTGAGAGCAAATGGATTCCGGTTGCTGATAAGGGCATTGGCATGAAATTCCCCTGCCTGACGGTCAACAGCATTGGTGAATACAGCGTAATTGATGACATCTGCTGTGCGTGTATCGGCGACGACTTCCGTGTATACAGCAGTTTGTATGAACCTGTATTCCAAAGCTTTGCCCTTAATCACGAATTTTGGAAGAAGAAGATAAAGACGAAGTAATTGGCTATCTGTCAGCTTACGAAATATTCAAAGTCTGGAATAATGATTACAGAAAAAGAAAGCAGGTATTATTATGAATTATAAGAAGATTACGAAACAATCTGCAAAGTTTGTAAACGAAGATGAGGCATATATCCACGTTGAGATGAAGGACAAATCGCCGGAAATCATTGTAAGCAGACATTCAGTAGCAATTCTTTACTGCATCAGCATTATTATCAGTAAACTTGCAAAAGCAGGAAACGTAAGCCCGTTACAGCTCATAGATGCCTTAAGAACTATGTGTGAGAAATGAGATTAACCAAATGGTTAAGTTTTATGCCGCCCTAATTTGGGGCGGCATCTTTTATGGGTGGGCATTTCGCCCAGTCATAAAAGAAATCAAAGTGAAAGCCCCGAAAATCCTTGACAGAATGCCGAATTTCTGCTATAATTAAGCCAATGGAAAATAATGCAGTCTGTTGTAAATCATACTGGAGGGACTGCGATGCAATCAAAAACTGTAGGCGAACGAATCAAATATTTGAGAGACCAGAATCACATGACACAGAAAGCCCTTGCAAAGCAGCTCTATGTGTCCGACAAAACAGTGGCGAGCTGGGAATCAGACCGAACTGAACCATGTATTTCCTGTATTTTAGAAATGACAACATTATTTCATGTATCTTTAAATTATTTGCTCATAGGAAAAGAAAATCACACTCCTTGACTGAGGTCAGGGAGTGTGATTTTTTGTCTCTACATTTTGTAGAATTTCATTGACATGCAAATGAATTTATTATATAATTGTAACAATACAGCAGACAGTTATTTTCCATTGCTTTTTACAAAAATTCCTTCACCGCCTTCTGGCGGTATTCGGCAGAGTAGAGCATTGGCAGCTCGCAAGGCTCATAACCTTGAAGCAGGCGGTTCGATTCCGTCCTCTGCAACCAGCTTTTGCATAGACTGTTACTTCATGACGTAGAGCCTCTTTTCGTATTTCATCCCAGAAATCAAAAAAGAGGCTCTTGTTTGAATCAGAATAAAGTGAGATGATATTGTTATGACAGAAGAACAGAGAAAACCTGTGATTGATTCGCTTGTAAAATTCGTTGAACGTGTTGCTGTTGGAGCATGTCATGCGACTCATGCCGAAACAGAAATACTTCCGGCAGTAGCAGGATTGCTTTTAGGGGTAAAAACGATATATTCGCCAATGAATTTAAGGTGATTATGTGAATGATGAAAACCTGATTCCGGCTGCACACAAGCTGACTGTCGAGGAACAGTCGAGAGGTGGAAAAGCATCCGGCAAGTCCAGACGAAAGAAAAAGAGTATGAAACAGGCGGCTGAACTGCTCCTGCATCTTCCTTCCAATCAGGAAGATGATTCTCAGATGCTTTCTGATGTTGGTTTGGATGCTGATGAAGAAGCTACCAACATGCTGATTGTTGTGGCAGCTATCATCAAGGCGGCAAAATCCGGAGATGTCAAGGCAACAAGAGTGTTGATGGACATTACTGGAACAGATTACTACAAGAATGAATACCTGAAACTTCGGAAAGCTGAACTCAAGCTCAAACAGCAGAAAGCAGAGGATGACTGGTAATGTACGGCGTAAAAGAAAATAAATGCTTGGAAGAAATTGCAATATGCAGATTTCAGGATACAATGGACATTGACGGCAGCACAAGAGAAACCAAAATCTATCATAACGACAAGATTACTGCTGAAAGTGCCGTGATTGTGAGTTTTTCTGGTGCGTATCATTCTGGTGTTACATTTGAGGCAACTGTCGGAAATGGTACGTCACTGGTTACAGTTGTTTATGATGGAGAGGATTCTTTTCCGATAACCTATAATGTGACTGTCATATGAATGAGAAAAGGCAAGCCTTCTACAAATCAAGGCAATGGGAAAATCTGATTAAACTGCTTCGGATAGAGCGTGTATCAGAGGACGGCTTTGTTATCTGTGAACATTGCGGCAAGCCAATTCTGAAAGCATATGACTGCATCGCACATCATGTCATTGAGCTGACAGAGGATAATGTTGACGATGCTGCTGTTGCTCTGAATCCGGCGAACATCAAGCTTGTGCATTTTCGATGTCACAATGAGATACACAAACGGTTCGGCTATGGAAATCAGGCAAGAATCATTCAGCAGGTGTATCTTGTCTATGGTTCGCCATGTTCCGGAAAGACTACATGGGTTGACAGTGTGGCAGAGCCGGAAGATATTATCATGGATATAGACAAGCTGTGGAGTGCTGTACGTTCCGGTTCGTGTGGTCTGTATGAGAAACCTCCGGAACTGAAAAGCAATGTATTTTCGATGCGTGACTGTCTGCTGGATATGATACGGGTACGGCGTGGCAAGTGGCACAATGCCTATGTGATAGGTGGCTATCCATTACAGGGCGAACGTGAACGACTTGCTGACAGCCTGAATGCCAGACTTGTCTTCATTGATACTCCGAAAGAAGTCTGTCTGGAACGAGCGAAACAGAAAAATTCTGACTGGGCTGATTTCGTAGAGAATTGGTTCGAACGCTACTCCCCCCCTCTGCCTTAAAATTTTTTCCTCTGGGGGATTGGAAAAGGGGTTATAATTCTCACAGAAAGCGATTTTTTGAGATTTTTGAAAAAATTTCCGAAAATCCGGAAGGGGGTTTGCATGGATAGGGAACAAGAGCTGATGAAACTGCTTTCTGATGCCGGAATTGATG
>JAZAUD010000131.1:0-3845 GCA_036373775.1 Oscillospiraceae bacterium
CAATGAAACCATTCTGCTCCAGCTCATGAAGCTGAAGGATAAAAACGAAAATTATTTATGGAAGCCCAGCCTTGACATTGCAAAGCCGGATACCCTGCTCGGCAGACCTATCCGCACAAGTTCTTTCATGCCCGGCATTGCGAAGGGTGAACGTGTGCTGCTTTTCGGGGATTTGAAGCACTATTGGGTGGCTGACCGTCAGAACCGCACCTTCCGCCGTCTCAACGAACTGTATGCAAGAACCGACCAGGTCGGTTTCCTCACAACACAGCGTGTGGACGGTCGCCTGATTCTTCCGGAGGCTGTCAAGGTGCTGAAAATGGCTGGCAACAAAACCACAGCCGGCGGTGGTAACACTGGCGGAAATGGCTGATAAGAATGGAGGGCGGAGATGAATTTAATTTCATTGCCTGAAACAAAAAATTATCTCCGTGTTGACCATTGTGAGGATGACAAGCTCATCCTCACTTTGATTGATACGGCACAGCGGCTTGTGATGGATGTGGGACGCATGAATGAAAAGCAGTTAGCAGAGAATGAGGAAATTTCCCGTCAGGCGATGCTGTATACAGTTTCTTATCTCTATGAAAATCGCAATACTGCGGATTATCATGCACTGACAATAACACTCAGGGCTTTGCTGTTCGCACAGAGGGAGGGCATTGTCTGATGGAAATTGGGAAACTGAATCAGCGCATTGCCGTCTTTGAAAATCATGTCAAAAAAGATGCCATTGGAAATCACAAGGCTCAGTGGGAGGAGGTTTTCTCCCTCTGGGCTTCCGTGACTGTAGGCAATACGCAGGGCAGTGCCACGGAGGAAACCAACACCGGAGTAACCAGAGAAATACAGCGTATTGAAGTGATTATCCGGCAGACTCCGCAGACAAAAAGAATGTCCTCGACCGCCTACAGAATTTTCTTTGACGGTATTCAATACGACATTACAGGCATTGTTCCCAATTATGCCACACAAGATTATATGAAGCTGATATGCGAAAGCAGAAGGGCAGGTGCAAAGGATGACTTCTGTTGATGATTTGACATCGGAAATCATGAAGGGCTTGACAGAATATGCAGAGCTTGCAGATTCTGAAATGAAGAAAGCCGTCCGGAAAACAGCGACCACAGTCAGGAATGAAATTTCTGCCAATGCACCTGAAAAATCCGGACGCTATAAGAAAAGCTGGGCTGCCAAAAAGACCAAAGAAAACAGCCACACATTAGAAATGACAGTGCATTCCAAGAATCGCTATCAGCTGTCACATTTGCTGGAACATGGTCATGCAAAGCGGGGCGGCGGCAGAGTGGAAGGAATCCCACATATCGCACCTGCGGAGGCACATGGTGAGAAACTGCTGACAGAACTGCTTGAAAAAGCCTTAAAATAAGGAGTGACAGCCTGTGTCCTATGAAGAAATCGCTGAAATGATGCAGGAAATCGGTCTGCCCTTTGCGTATCATCATTTTGCAGAGGGGGAAAGTCCGAATCCTCCGTTTGTGCTGTTTCTGTCTCCAAAAGAGAACACATTCGGTGCGGATAATTTAATGTATATCAGTTTCAAAACGCTGCACATTGAATTGTACACTGATGCGAAATCACCGGAAACGGAGGAGCGTGTGGAGGAAGTTCTGTATCAGCACAACATTTATTACACAAAAACGGAAGCATGGATTGAGAGCCAAAAGCTCTATGAAGTCCTGTATGAACTGGAGGTATGATTATGGCTCTGAAGAAAAATAAGGTGAAATTTGGTTTGAACAAGGTTCACTGGGCAAAAATTACAGGATGGTCGGAAGAAGGTGAGCCGACCTATGCAGCACCTGTGCGCCTGCCCGGTGCAGTATCGCTTTCCATTGATGCCAACGGCGAGAGTGAGAATTTTTTTGCCGATAATACGGTGTATTATGTCATCAACAACAATGCAGGCTATGACGGAGACCTTGAAGTTGCTTTGATTACTACGGACTTTGCGATTGAAATTCTCGGTGAACAGCTTGATGCCAAAGGTGTGCTGGTAGAACGCAATGATGCTGAAACATCGCAGTTTGCACTCTTTTTTGAATTTGATGGCGACAAAAATCATATCCGTCATGTGCTGTACTGCTGTTCTGCTTCCCGTCCTGCAACTGAGGGCGAAACTACGGAAGAAAGCAAGTCTGTCAAGACGGAAAAACTGTCTCTGAAAGCAACAGCACTGCCCAATGGTCTGGTAAAATCCAAGACCTGCGAAAGCACGGATGAAGCCACCTACAACAACTGGTATAATTCTGTGTATATGCCTACAATATCTGCTGCAAACAGCACAGGCACAAAGTCTACAGGCACAAAGACCACTAATTAACAGGAGGAAAAGAAATGGCTATTAAAAAGACAATCACGGTTGACGGCATCGAAGTTCCTTTCAAGGCGAGTGCAACACTGCCCCGCCTTTACCGTGCCAAGTTCCGCAAGGACATCTTCAAGGACTTTTCTGCGCTGAAAAATTCCGTGGATGAAAGCGATGAGAATAATTCCGGTCTTGGTATTGAAAGCCTTGAAGTCTTTGAAAATATCGCATGGACAATGGCAAAGCACGCCGACCCTGAAAATGTTCCTGACAGTCCGGATGAATGGCTGGAGCAGTTCAATACGTTCTCCATTTATGAAGTTCTGCCGAAACTCTTTGAACTGTGGGGTGTGAATCTGGAAGTGCAGGCGGAATCAAAAAAAAATCTCGTCCAATTGACCGTGAAATGACCACACCTCTTTTTCTCCTCCGATGTGTGCAGATTGGGCTGTCCTTATCCGACCTCGATCTGCTCACCATCGGGATGGTGAATGAGATGTTTATTGAAAAAGATAATGATGATATACAATTTGATTATAAAGCAACTCAGGACGATTTTGACAAATTTTAGGCAGAAAAAATATGCATCTGATAAATTTCTGCGTATTATTTTTGGGCTGATTCTCTATGCTTTCGGTGTGCATCTGACCATTTATGCGAATATCGGGCTTGCACCGTGGGACTGTCTTGCTATGGGAATCTCTCATCATATATCGTTAAATTATGGCGGTGCTATGGTGCTGATTGGCATCACAGCGATTATTTTGCAGCTTCTGATGAAAGAGCGTGTCGGCTTTGCAACGCTGACGGATGCACTGCTGACCGGAAATCTGGTACAGCTTTTTAATGAAGTCAGCCCGTTTCCGGAGAATCACAGTCTGTGTTCCGGAATTGTGCTGATGCTGTGCGGATTTCTGTTTCTTTCCATCGGTATGCGGCTGTATATGTCAGCGGAACAGGGCTGCGGTCCTAAAGACGGTCTCCTGATTGCAGTCAGCAGAAAACTGCCGAAAATTCCGGTCGGCATTACGGAGGTAATGCTGCTGGCTGTGGTGACGATAACCGGCTGGATTCTGGGCGGTTCGGTCGGTATCGGAACATTTATCTCCGTTTTTGGTGCAGGGATGGTCATGCATTTGTTTTATAGCATGATTGGATTTGACCCAAGAGAGCTAGAACACAGAAGTATTGCAGAAACACTGCACAGGAGATAACCTCATTAGTATGGCATAAAAAATTCCGGTGACGCTCTTTTTATGCATTTTTCAGGCTCTTTTGAAAGCCCCTTTTATGCACTTTTGAAGCTCTTTCAATAAAATAAGCTATATCCCCATTATACAGCGTTTTTAACGGCTTGTCTACCTGCTGTGGCTGGTAATTGTATATTTTTTCTTACGAAAGGCAGGTGAACCGCATGGCAAACAGAGTCAAGGGCATTACAGTTGAAATCAACGGCGATACAACCGGCTTGTCGAAAGCACTGCAAGGTGTGGAGAAGAATATCAAGAATACGCAG
>JAZAUD010000132.1:0-3844 GCA_036373775.1 Oscillospiraceae bacterium
AATTCAAATTTCTTTTTATCAGGTAAACACTGTAACTTTGTATAGTAGCATAAATTCGCCTTTTATAAAAATGCAACTTAAAAAGTAGCGATATATCGATAAAAAGTAAATGCTGTAGCTCTGATTCTGGGGGCTTGTCAAAAAGTGCATGATTCTGGCTCTGGTGACAGTGGGGCATTTCATGGATTTGCACGTTTTAGGCGGTTCGTCCAGTATGTTCCGCTCTGGTGTGGTGGGGTTCTTCCTTGCCAATGAGGGGCTTTCCATTTTGGAGAATGCCGGAAAATTGGGCGTTCCTCTGCCGGAATTTTTGAAAAAGGCACTGGAGCAGTTGAAAAATAATAGCGATAAGAAGGAGTGATTTTTATGGCTTACAGGGAAAAAATTATTTCGTCTTTTCCAAAAGATGGAGAACTTTTTCAGGAAGTCGAAATTTATGTTGATTCGGAATCTGATATTCCTGAGCCTAAGCCGGAATGGGTTGCAGGTTCGGCGGTCATCATCATGGATACGCAGGACGTTAAACTTTTAAGTACCGGGGGGGAGTGGATTTAAATGGATGCTGTTACTCTCGCTTTGGCGAAAAAATATACTGCTGATACTGTCGCAGGAATGGGGGCTATCAAAGGTGATAAGGGGGACAAAGGAAATGACGGAATTTCCCCGACTATCGCCGTGAATACTAGTTCAGATTCGGTCTATACGCTTGATATTTCGGATAGTACACATTCGTTTACTACTCCCAATTTGAAGGGCGCAAAGGGCAACACTGGAGCGCAGGGAATTCGTGGCGAAAAAGGCGACCGTGGGGATGACGGTTATCCGTTTTTGATTTACAAGCAGTATGATTCCATTAGTGAATTTAATGCTGAGGATTTCCCCGAAATTGGTCTCATGTTCATGGTGATGACTTGGCTGGATGATAACGGATACCCGATTTATCGCTATACTGGGGACGGAAATTATTCTCTCATTACTTATATGAATACTACTGGTATCAAGTGTGAAAAGGGCGATAAAGGCGATAAAGGCGACACTGGAGACAAGGGGACGGACGGCTTGAATGGTGCTGATGGTGCTACTTTCATCCCCTCAATTGGAACTGTTTCGACACTGGATTCTGATGCAAGTGCAACTGTTTCTGTTAATCTGGATAATGTCAATCAATTGGCTGTTTTCAATTTCGGAATTCCGAGAGGACAGGACGGCACGGACGGAGAGGACGGACAGGATGGACAGAATGCCGATATGAGCAGGGTTTCTGCTTTGGAAAATAGTGTGGCGGAGTTGGAAGCATTCACGAGCGGAACTGCAAAACGAATAAATGCTTATTGTACTGGGGGTGCTGTCGAATGGCAGAAATATGGTAGAATGGTATTGGTACAGCTTAGGGCTATCACTCTCGCCACATGGTCAGACGGCGATAAAGTGCTAACTGAAGCGACACTCCCTAAACCAACAAGGCACACTTATGGCAGTATCAACTCACTAAATGGGACAGAAGCTCAGCTTTTTGCAGTTACAGTAAATGGGGCTTTGCAGGCTAACGGCGGTGTATCTCACGTTGGTGAATATTACGGACAATTTTGGTATATATCGGCAAGCTAAAAATAATAACCGCCTTGCAAGATGCAAGGCGGTGGGGTGAGATTAGTTGAGGTGGAGTTTCTCAAGCAAAGCTTCTTGTAATGTTTTGGAAAAATTGATTCCTGCGTGTTCAGCTTGGGCATTCATCCATGAGGGGATAGAGAGGGTTTTTTTGACAAATTTCTGATGCTGTTTCTCACGGAATGGGGGCATATAGATTTCAATTAACACTAATGTCTGATGCTCTTGCAAGGGGATTTTGTCAAATGGGGTTGGGTCGGGGATGGGTTCGCCGTCTTCTTCCATGCCATAAAGATGGAGTGTCAAGGCTTCTTTCGCATTTTGAACGGCTTTTTCAGTGCTTTCTGCACATGGTAAACAGCCCGATAAATCGGGGAATGTGATGGCGATTCCGTTATCGCAAAATTCAAAAACTGCTGGAAAAATATAGGTGTCTTTCATGATTGCTCCTTTCTGCCCTTTCGGGCGGGAGTCAAATTAACTTGACTCCTGATTGCTTTTCAATGCTTTTGATGGTTGGCAGGGGTACATCCTTGACCGGATGGGTTACAGTGACACGTCCTTTTTTTGTGGGGTGCTTAAATTGGTGATGGTCGCCTACACAGTCTACTTCATACCATCCATCAGCTTTGATTTTTTTGAGAATTTCTCTTGATGAGATTGTTGGCATTTTCTCACCCCCTGTTTATATTATAACACGTAATTTGTTACGTGTAAAGCGTTTTTTCAAATTTTTTTGAAAAATACCCCCCGGGGGTATCAATTTGAGGTGATTTTATGGTAAAAGGAATTGACATTTCCCATCATCAGAACGATAAGGGAACTATTGATTTTCAGAAGGTGAAACAGGCTGGTTATGACTTTGTTATCGTCAAGGCTGGCGGTGCAGAGGTAGGGTACTATACGGATTCTTGCTTTGAAAAGAATTATGCAGGTGCAAAATCCGCTGGGTTGCACGTGGGGGCGTATTACTTTGCATCCGCATTCACTACGGCGGAGCAGGGGCGAATTCAGGCGCAGAAGTTTCTTGACATCATCAAGGGGAAGACGTTCGATTTTCCGGTGTATGTGGATGTGGAACGGTTTGCAGGAAATCCGAAAGGTGCGACAGATGCTACCATTGCTTTTTGTGATTGCATGGAACGAAACGGCTATTTTGTCGGCATTTATTCCAGTGACATTTCCGGCTTTCAAGAGAATCTCGAAATTGACAGGCTGGCAGACTATAGCAAATGGGTTGCAAGATACGGTTCACAGCCAAAGTATGTCAAGGAGTACGGCATTTGGCAGAAGTCCGAAACTGGTAGGGTTGACGGCATTTCCGGAAATGTCGATTTGAATGAATGCTCTGTGGATTATCCGGCGATTATCAAAGGGGCTGGGCTGAATGGATTTCCGAAACAACAAAAGGCTGTTGAATTTGTGGAAAAGCCTGTGGAAAATCCAGTAGTGAAGGGGGCGTTCACAGTTGAAATCGAAGGGAGAACCTTCAGGGGAATGTTGTATGAAGAAAACTGACTCCATGCTGTTGGCAACGTTCTTTTCAACGTGTTTCTATTCAGCAACATATCCCTACATTTACAAAGTAATTATGTCAGCAGTTACAGAAAATGCCATTGCCGTCAATCAGATTCTCGTTTGCATCAGCGTGATTTTGTTTTCCTCGCTATGGAATCGATTCTCAGACAGGCTGTATCCGTTTTTCCGGCTTTTTTGTGTGCTGGAAAGCATTGCAGGAGTTTGTACATCTGTTTATGTGACAATGTATCCAGAAAATATCATGATATATTATATTTTGGATACCCTTATGTTTTGTCTGATTACACGAAATATTATTTGTGGTGGTGTGCGGTTGAGAGCTGTCCATTACAAGAGTGAAACCGAAAGGGAACATTTCGATAACAGTAACAATTCTGTTTCTGCTATGGCTACTATCATCGGTTCGCTTATTGCGTTAAAGCTCAATCTAGATTTTACAAGAATGATTTGGATTGCCACGTTCGGGAATATGATTGATAATGCTTTCTACATTTACATTGCAAAGTAAGCGTAAAATAAACCACATCCCAGATAGAAAAAATCTCGCCGAATCATGCGGCGAGAAATTACGATTCATTCCAGGGCAAAAGAATAGTTCCAGGAGGATGGGAAAACAAATCAATCAGATATTTTTCTGCATCCAGTCCGTTTGCCTGAGCAGTTGAAAGAATAGAATACCATATGGCACTGGACTTTG
>JAZAUD010000133.1:0-3826 GCA_036373775.1 Oscillospiraceae bacterium
AATATATGGCAAATCTTCCAGCTGAGGTAAGTAACTACAAAAGTGTTACTATCAAATTTGAGGATTATAATATTAAGCCTTACCGTGTGAGACTGGTGCATGAAACAGAATTAGGCATTTCTAATATGAATATGACCCTTCGTATGACTCCTGTGACGGAAAGTGGTTCTGCATTCAAGCTGAATAAAGCACTCCGCACGTTATATGAGGAAAATTCAGACGGAACATTGAATACTACCGGCACTGCTTACGGTAACTATGGTGCTGAGATTGATGGCTATACTCTGGCGATTGATAACTATGCAGGCTACAGACCAAGAGTAAAAAATGCTGATGGTACTTATGTTTCTGAAGATTTAATTTATATTGATAATAATGGAAACAGCAATAATCCGAATCATTATAAATATGACTGGAGACAGAATCATTCTGAATACAGAGGGTATCGGAATAGCAGTTTTGCAGTCCCTTACCAGAAAACAGATGACAACGGACTTCCAGAAGCATTTCCTGACGGTGAAGGCGGTGAAATCAAATTATATGAAACAGATTTCGGAGAGAATACTACACATCAGAATACAAGACTAATTCGTGGACGTGCAGAAGTGACAACTCTTGATAAAAATGCAGGTGCAGAAAAATATGCACAGGCAGTCAATGATGTAGATAGAAGCTGTGTCAATATTACTTACACACTTTCTGGTTATGAAGGATATCTTATTGATTCACAGTTCAGCGACCAGATTATTCAGAACGTCAGTAATTTGGAAAGGGCAGCAAATCAAGGAATCGATAATCAAGGAAATGCTATTAAAATTGCTTCTCCCAAAAGAGAGTATGTCTATTTCTATGACCTGCTTCCCCCTGGGGTGGAATATGATGCATCAGTAACGCCTGTTGTTGCAAGAACAAAAGTGCCTACTGTTTATGATGCCAATCAGCAGAAGGGTTATGACCCTGATGTGTTTGTCAATAGTTATTGGGATACCAGTGCAGCAGAAATCGTTTCTCTGGATGAAGAGCATACAGCAATTGTGGCTTCTATTACTACAAACTGGAATGGCTCATCAAGAACACTCATTAAATTTAAAGTAAAAGTTTCCGATGAGGATACTTCCTATACTTATGACCCAATTTCAAAAGAATGGTTCTTTGGATGCGGAATTCGCTTCGGAACATATGTAAAATGGGAAAATTACGGGCTTGCAAGGCTTTCTGATAATTTGTTCTGCTATGTCGGCAGTACCGAGTCAGATAATGGTGAAATATATTCTGATGATTTAATCGGCAGAAGAGGCACTCAAATTTATATGGATGACCCTGACAGTTCAGCTTCTGGAGCGTTTCTGACAGGTACAGAAGCAAGCTATTATTCCTATTTCAAAAAAAATACAGATGCTGAAAAAGATTTTGACAGCGATGATAAAACGGAGGAGTATAATCGTGCTTATGCCAGAAAAAACAATCTTCCTGTTATGCCAAATGCTTCGCAGGGACATATTTCAAAGACAGTCCGTGCTGATGAAAATAAAACTGCGGAATTTGTCACAGAAACAGCGGTCACAACTGGCGGAGGTTATACCTATCGGATTTCTCTTGATACATTTGCGCCAAATGCACTTGGCGATATTGTAATTTATGATGAACTGGAAAAAACAACAAAGGATACTGATGATAATACTAAAACTGAATATTGGCAGGGAAAATTTGAATCTGTTGATGTCAGTGCATTAAGGGATTATCTGTTGTTACTTGGTGTCCGTCAAAATGATATTAACAATAATCTGAAAATCTATTATACACATAGTGCAAGTCCAAAAGAGCCTGTAAATTATGAAACTGGAAATGACGAAAATGGAAATGACACTTTGAAATGTACTGGTGTTTTGAATTTTACTGTTGATGAAAATACAACATGGATTCAAGCAACAGCTGATGGAAAAATTGATGAAGTGAATGATGTAAATAAAAATGATAGAGTAACTGCTATTGTTGTTGTATATAAAGGGAAACTCATGACAGCCAATAATCAGGCAGTAACACAGCTGAAAACAAGCATTGATATTAAAATGACAGCACCTGCCACTATTGCTGCGGCAAATTCCAAGTATCCTTATGCTAAAAATACATCATGGTATTCTGTTAATGAATATGAAGTAACCGGTGGAGAGGACAAAATAACTCATGTCAGTGATGGTCCTTCTACCTCAACAGTTGTTACAATTGGTGAAAAAATGAAGCTGATTGTTACAAAAACGTTAGGTGACAGTGTACCCGATGAATTGAAAGATGAAGTGTTTAATTTCCATATTAACGCTTATGTAGGAAAAGCAAATGGCAATGGGATTCCTGATGTTGTGGAACAGCCGTTCGCAAATATTCCTTATGAGCTTTATCAGAAAAAATATATTCCAGCAACTGCATATGAGTCTTTGTCTCCAGAAGATAAAAGTAATTATACTCAGGAGGGGACGGAATATTACTGCTGGGAAAACATTGAGAAAACAATTCCTCATACAACAGACAGCAATGGAGGTCTGTCACTGAAAGATAAGCAAAAAGCAGAATTCACATATATTTCTTTAGTGGATTACGAAAAATTCAATATTGCAACAACAGGAGAACTTGTCAAGCGTGAAATTGATGCTTACAACATCGAAGAAGAAATAAAGCCTTATTGGTATGCTACAAAAGAAGTGAAAACCCAGACAGGACAAACTTCTCCGGAAGGATTCAGCTATAGTGAATGCAGTGTGGAATTCAGAAATGATTTCCGTCCGGTAATTTATCTTAGCAAAACAGTGGGGTATATACCGGAAAGTATGAAAAATGCTGACCAGACATTTGATTTCATTTTCCGCATTAAAGACAGTTCGGGAAACTATTTGACAGTAAACGATTTGCAAACAGGTGGAACACATGAAATCAAAAATAAAGAATTTCTAAGTAGCACAGAAAACAATAAAGATGTTGATGAAAGCGAGTTGCATAACGTTTACGAAAATGGTGTATTTTACTTGTACAATACTGCAAGTGCCGCTGGAAAATATAGTTCTCCTAAAAGATGGTATCCATGGCTGACTGAACGTGGTCTGTACACTTATGATGCTGAAAAAGCGATACAAGCAGATTATTCTTATCGGGATGGTTCAAAATTAAAGCCTTATACCCTCAGTCAGCTTGAAAAGGATGATAATTTGAAAAAATATGTCGAACACCTGACACATGGTGAACTGGGAACAGCTCCTGATGACACTGCTTACTTTGTCATGAGTATCAAAGGCGGAGAAACAGTAGGCATTCCGGTTTATCTTGGAAATGGTATGCTTGATGAAGATAAAAAGCCAAAATATTCCTTTGAAATCCTTGAAAGCAGTGCAGAATACTACAAAGAAACTCTCAATGATAATACCATTACCAAAAATGCATGGGGAGATATTACCTCTAACTGGATTTTAACCAATGTTACCAATATAAATGCTGTCTATGATTCAGCTAAGGTATCAGAAAATGAGGCAAGCGGAAAACTTTCAGAAGAAATCGCTCTGAAATATGAGAATACCGGCAGATTTAAAGAAATCAATCTGACAAAAAATGTAGAATTTCCCGATGAGGAATTACTGAAAGAAACTGCATTCCGTTTCAGAATTACAAGAGGTATCAGTGATTCTACTCCGATTAGTGGTGACAGCAATAAATTATGGTCTGATGGCAAAACGATTCACTGGCGGCTTGTGGATGCTGATGGAAATACAGTCATAAATAAAGTGATGAAAACTGTAGACGGAAAAGAAGAAATTGATTATGACCGTACTTATTCTTATGA
>JAZAUD010000134.1:0-3796 GCA_036373775.1 Oscillospiraceae bacterium
CAGAAAATGAATGCCGCCACTACTCAGCCCGTTGTGACAATGCCCGGCACTCATGTGACTGCTCCCGAAAAAGCATCAACTGCAACTGATGAGTACAAGGCTGCTTTCTGGAACAACATCCGCAACCGCAACTGGATTGATGTCAGAAATGATTTACAGGTTGGCACGGATTCCGAAGGCGGCTACCTTGTGCCTGATGAATTCGAGAAAAAGCTGATTGAAGCCCTCGAAGAAGAAAATGTATTCCGTCCGCTTGCAACACGCATTCAGACCTCTTCCGGTGACCGCAAAATTCCAGTAATTACGCAGAAAGGCGAAGCAGTCTGGATGGAGGAAGAGGAGGCATACAGCCTCTCTGATGATGCATTCGGTCAGATTTCGCTGTCTGCTTACAAGGTTGGTACGGCTATTAAAATCTCCGAAGAACTGCTCAACGATTCCGTCTTTGACCTTCCGGCATACATCGCTAAGGAATTCGCAAGAAGAATCGGCACAAAGGAAGAAGAAGCATTTCTTATCGGTGACGGCAAGGGCAAGCCTACTGGCATTTTCAATGCGACCGGCGGTGCAGAAGTTGGCGCAACAGCAGGTGTGGCTATCACTTTTGATGATGTGATTGAACTGTTCTATTCACTGAAATCTCCCTACCGTAAAAAGGCAGTCTGGATTATGAATGAGCAGACCATCAAGGTTCTCCGCAAGCTCAAGGATTCCACCGGAAATTATATCTGGCAGCCCAGCGTAACAGTCGGTCAGCCTGACACAATTCTGAACCGTCCGTATGTGACTTCCGTGTATGCGCCTGCACTTGCCGCAAACCAGAAACCCATTGCTTTCGGCGATTTCTCGTACTATTGGATTGCTGACCGTCAGGGCAGAAGCATGAAGCGTCTGAATGAACTGTTCGCTATGAACGGTCAGATTGGCTTCCTTGCAAGCCAGAGAGTTGACGGCAAGCTCATCCTGCCGGAAGCTGTCAAGGTTCTGAGCATCAAGAAATCTTCATGATTACACTGAAAGAGGCTAAGAACTATCTCCGTGTAGATTTTGACGAGGACGACAGACTGATTTCTGACCTTCTGCTGACTGCCAAAAAGCTCTGTATGGATGTCGGCAGAATGACAGAAGAACAATTCGAGGAGAACGAGGACACCACACGGACAGCCATGCTGTTCACGGTGTCCTATCTCTACGAAAACCGCAATACTGCGGACTTCAAGAAACTCACATTGCAGCTCAGAGCGATTTTATTTGAACAGAGGGAGGGTGTAGTCTGATGGAAATCGGAAACATGAACCAGAGAATCACCATTCTTGAAAATCATGCCAAAGCTGACAGCATCGGCAATCATCTGAACGTCTGGGAAGAAATCACATCGTGCTGGGCAGAGGTGAAAATCAGGAATCTGCAAAGCTCCTCCGAAAAGACAGATACGGGGGTAACACGGGAAATCAGGACGGTTGTTTTCACAGTTCGTCAAAGTCCAAATTTATATTACATCAAGTCCACTACTCATAAAATTTTATTCCGCAATAAAATTTATAATATCATTTCTGTGCAGGTTGACTTTGCAAAAGGCGGATACATGACGATAACCTGTGAAATCCATGAGGCAGGTGTGAAGGATGACATCTATTGATAATCTGGCTGAGGAAGTCATGAAAGGCTTGCAGGAATACTGTGAGCTTGCCGATGACGAAATGAAGAAGGCAGTCCGGAAGACTGCAACTTCCGTCAAAAAGGAAATTTCTGCCAATGCTCCGCATGATACCGGAACTTATGCAAAAAGCTGGACTTCCTCGAAAGTCAAGGAAACAAGCCACAATCTGCAAATGACGGTTCACAGCCGTAACCGCTACAGGCTGGCACATCTCCTTGAAAAAGGTCATGCCAAGCGTGGGGGCGGTCGTGTGGAAGGTCATCCGCATATCGCTCCTGCCGAGAAAAACGGCGAAGAACTGCTCGAAACGCTTATCAGAAAGGCAATCTCATGACCTACGAAGAAATTAACGAAATGATGATGGAAACAAATCTTCCGTATGCCTATCATCATTTTACAGAGGGCGAGTCACCTGACCCGCCTTTTCTGCTCTTTTTATCTCCGAGAGAAAATACATTCAGTGCAGATAACCTGATGTATCACAGTTTTAAACAGCTTGATATTGAACTGTATACCGACAGAAAATCCCCTGAAACAGAACAGCTCATTGAAGATGTTCTCACGGAGCATCACATTTTTTATGAAAAATCTGAAATCTGGATAGAGTCAGAACGGCTCTATGAGGTACTTTACGAAGTGGAGGTATAACTTATGGCACTCAAAAAGAATAAGGTTAAATACGGCTTGAACATGGTGCATTATGCGAAAATTACAGCATGGTCTGATGACGGTATTCCGACATTTGCAGACCCTGTCAGACTCCCCGGTGCAGTTTCCCTTTCTGTAGATGCAAGCGGCGAGGCATCGAATTTCTACGCTGACAACGTGGTGTATTTTGTCATCAACAACAATGCTGGTTATGAAGGCGACCTCGAAGTGGCTCTTGTCACAACCGATTTTGCAATGGAAATTCTCGGTGAACTCCTTGATGATAAGGGTGTTCTGGTTGAGAAAAATGACGCAGAACTGGCACAGTTTGCACTTTTGTTTGAGTTTGAGGGAGACAAGAACAAAATCCGTCATGTGCTGTACTGCTGTTCTGCAAGCCGTCCCAAGACAGAAAGCAGCACCAAAGAGGAATCTACCGAAGTCAAGACGGAAACGCTCTCCATCAAATCGACTGCCCTGCCGAATGGGCTTGTCAAGTGCAAAACTTGTGAAAAAACAGACGAAACGACCTACAACAACTGGTATAAGTCTGTCTATATCCCGAACATCAGCACTGCAGCTCAGACGACAACCAAATCCGCAAAAAGTGCATAAGGAGAATTTCACATGGCTATTAAAAAAATCATCACTATTGACGGCATTGATGTTCCGTTCAAGGCGAGTGCTGCCGTACCCCGCCTTTACAGAATGAAGTTTCATCGTGACATTTACAAGGATTTTGCTGTTTTGCAGAAATCTGTCAATGAACAGAAAAAAAACGATACTCCGGAAGATACAGAGGAAAATCCTGCACCCCGTGAATCCGGTCTGGACATTGAAAGTCTAGAGGTCTTTGAAAATCTGGCGTGGACAATGGCACATCATGCCGACCCTGAAAATGTTCCCGATGACCCGAATGACTGGCTGGAAAGTTTCAATGTGTTTTCGATTTATGAGGTTCTTCCGAAACTTATCGAATTATGGGGCTTGAACACGCAGTCGATGGCGGAATCTAAAAAAAAGCTCGTCCAATTGACAGGGAAATGACCACTCCGTTATTTCTGCTCCGGTGTAAGCAGTTGGGGCTTTCCATGCAGGAGCTTGAACTGCTTACCATCGGCTTAATCGATGATATGTTCATCGAAAAAGAAAACGACGATTTTGATTACCCGTCGCTTGCGACACAAAATGATTTCAATAATTTTTAGTTATAATTAAATTGCTTTATTAAATAAATCGGAGGTGAGAATGCATGGCAACAAGAATCAGAGGTATCAATGTTGAAATCGGCGGTGACACGACTAAATTAAGCAAGGCTCTGGAAGGTGTCAATAAAGACATCAAAGGCACACAGTCACAACTGAAAGACGTGGAGCGTCTGCTCAAACTTGACCCGACAAATACAGAACTGCTTTCTCAGAAACAGAGGCTTCTTGCTGATGCTGTCACCTCCACAAGTGATAAACTTGCAACGCTCAAAAGAGCAAG
>JAZAUD010000135.1:0-3796 GCA_036373775.1 Oscillospiraceae bacterium
CCATACTGAGCGATAATTCTTTCTTTTTCTGTCATGCCCTGAAACAAGGTTACACTTTCCGGAGCTGAGGTGTCAACGGCATGAATTCCCTCACTTAATCTGGAGACTTTTGGTCTTTCATTCATGATGTACCCTCCTGTTCTGGCTGATAAGCAATCACTTCATACTGATTCAGGTCTATCTGAATTGTCCTGCCGTCTTCAAGCAAAATTCCGGAAAAGCAAAGTGATTCTGAATCATAGGCAACCCCCAGCATATCAGCAAAATATTCAATAAACCATTTGCTTCGGATATAACATTGGTCCACATTATGATTCTTTCCTGAAAATGCATAGTACACTTTGAATGCATCCCTGTCCTGTTCGCATCCTTGAATAAACATTTTCTTTTCCTGTCGATTTATCAGCAGGTGAATATATTTCGGCTTACCAATTGCATTGATTGCCCCCCTGTGAATATTCATAATATGGTATCTAAAATAGATGGAAATTCCATTCTTTCTTTGTCCTGCCATATTAACCCTCCTTGAAGAAATCAAGCTGACCTTCTATTTCTTCCGAAGCCGGAAGTTTCAGACGGTTAACATGATTTTCAAATGTCTCACCAAATGTTTCAGAAGCAAGGATTTCCGAAAATGCTGACTGTTTCTTTCTGCTTTTAGGTTTAATTCCCGCTTTTTTAGCTTCTTCTCGCTCTTTCTTTTCAGCTTCTTTAGCTGCTTCAACACCATTGAGTTTTTCCAGTTCTTCTCTGCCGATTTCAGAATCTTCCACGCCTGCTTTCTGTCTTGCAGAAGATGACATAGGATAAATCACTGATTCTTCCAGTTCAAACACGAGCAGAAGTTCATCTTCTTTATCATCTCTGACAGCGAAACTTCCGCATACTTTAAAATAATAGCCCCTGTTCCACTGCATCATTCTATAAATACGGATTGCAAAGTCTTTTCCTGTAATTTTTCGAGGTTTTCTTTTTTCTTCTTTGATATTGCACCAACGCTGGGCATCTCTGTCCTCTTCATCGCATCCACGCACAATCATCCATTTTCTTTTTCTATCAATCATAATCTGGATATAGACAACATTTTCCATGCGTGTAATACAGGCAGTATTGAACTGAATCCCATCCGGACGAATGTTGACAACATTATCCTTTATGTGTGAAAGATACTGCCTTCTGACCACTTCTGTTCCTTTCAGACTGATTCTCGGCAGTGTATCCAGCGGCGGAATCAACGGCTCTGTTTGTTTTTTTGACATATTATGACCTCCTGCTCCAATATCAGATATCATTTTTCTTATCTGTTTTGGTATGAGTATCTTTTTTATCTTCTGAATGATTTTTTGAGGAATTCTCTCTTTGGATACGAGAAAAATGCTGCCGTTTGATAACTTCTGTTCCTTTTAGACTAATTCTCGGCAGTGTATCCAGCGGCGAAATCAATGGCTCTGCTTGTTTTTCTGACATATTATGACCTCCTGCTCCAATACCAGATATTATTTTTCTTATATGCCCTGATATGGGCATCTTTTTTTGCATTTTGAACAGTTCTTCTGGAAATTCCCTGTTTTTCAAGTTCAGCAAAAATTTCAGAACTCGGCATATCTTGCTCCATCAGCATTTCCATCAGAAGTACAGCCGCCTGACTTCGCTTGCCATTATCTGAAACAGGTTCATTCTGAATTACATCCTGAATGGACAAATCACAGACTTCCTGCCAGATAAATCCCTGTTGACGGTTCATGAGAAACGAAACAGGTCTGCCTTCCGGTGCAAGGCTGGACTTAATCTGAAACAAATAGCGAAGTTCCGGATTTTCTCTGTCACGGACACTCATCAGCACACTTCTTGCGATTGCTGCAATATCAATGCTTCCAAGACCTCGATACAACTGATTATTCGCTCCGCCCTTGTTCATATGCCCGATTAACACAACAGCACAATGATGTTTTTCGGCTATGGCACATACTTTCTTAAGCAATGAACGCATTCTGCCAACATTCTGCATATCAGAATCCTGCGGAAGAAATGACTGAATCGGGTCAAATACTATGAGCCTTGCACCTGTCCTGATAAGTGTATCCTCAATTCTGCTGTCATCAAGCGTGAGTTTCTCATCTTCATCAAGAATATATGCTATTTTTTCACAGACAGCTCCGGCAGCTAACAATCTTGGCTTGACAGTATCTGCGGCATTATCTTCCGTACACTGATAAATAACAGGATGTGGTCTGTCAAATACAGTTCCGTCAGGAAAAACACCGCCGTTCGTAACTGTCGCAATCAGATTCAGCATGACAGTAGATTTTCCTTCTCCTGGGTCGCCTTGTAAAATCGTCAGTTTTCCATAAGGAATATATGGATACCACAGCCATTCCACCTCTTTCGGCTCAATTGATGAAAAATATTCATAGATAGGTTGTTCCGGCATATGTTTCTTCCCCTTCTTTCAACATAAAGTAATTATTACATTTATGCTCCCATGTGAAATCTTTGCTTGCTTATCTCGCTGAAATATGCGATAATATAAATAGATGATGTGAATTTCCGATACCTGCATAAAGGCTTTTCATGAAATTTCTTATTTAACGAAAAATATTCAATTTTCAAGCTGCACTCAGTTCAAACCGAAGGCTTCAGACGGTTCATGTACTCCTTTTTTTGCTCAAAAGAAGAATGCACGTACCGATTCAACGTAATTTCCACGGAACTGTGTCCCAGAATTTCCGACAGTGTTTTCACATCAAAGCCAAGTTTGATGCATTTGGATGCGAACATATGACGGAGAGCGTGAAAGTGAACTGATGGCAATTTTACCTTTTTGAGAATTTTAGAAAATCGATATTGCATAGTACGAGGTTCAGTAGGCTTTTCCTTGCCTGAAAGGATGAATTCATTGCTTTGTCCTTTAAATTTTTTCAAAAACGCAATCAAAAACTCTGGAATGGGAATGCTTCTTTTGGAAGATTCGCTTTTCGGCTCAGTTATTGCCAGCTTTGTTCGGCGGAATCCATGCGGAGTGGGAATCCGCTGGAGCGTGTGTCTGACGGTCAGGATACGTTTTTCAGGGTCAATGTCCTCCCAGCGTAAGGCACAAAGTTCTCCGATTCTGAGACCTGTTGCTAAAGAAATGGCGATTCCCATTGAAGTTCTGTCCTGATGCTTCCAGAGATATCTCTCCAGCCGTGTCTGCTCATCCTCATCCAGAAGGCTGATTTCCGCAGATTTGACCTTTTTCAGCGTCACATCCTCCATCGGATTGGCAATATGGAACTTTCTGACAGCATACTTGAACACCGACTTCATCAGAATCACAATATCCAGAATATATCTGCTGGATAATCCGGCGGCTTTTTTCTGCTCAATGAAGCTGTAGACATCCTGGGTGGATATTTCATCAATCACTTTATTGCCGAAACACGGAAGAATATGCTTGTTCGCCTTCACGAGATAGTTTGCTGCGGTGGACTCCTTGACAGTGTGCATGATTCTTTGATGCCATTCACTGAACAGTTCCGAAAGAGTGCAGGAAGCTGGCACAATGGAATTTTTTGACTGTTTCTCTTCCATTTTCGCCTGCACTTCCTCTCTGGTTTTTCCAAAAAATGCGCAGTATTTCCGTTTTCCTTCCTTCGTTCTGCCAAGCTGAATCCGCCCTTCCCAACGTCCGTCACGACGCAGATAAATACTGAATTTTCCCATAATAACCTCCTGATTTTCTATTGACATTTACATTCAAGTGTGATATAATGATGATAGAATTTTTCGTTAAATAAGAAATTCAACGAACTAACGG
>JAZAUD010000136.1:0-3787 GCA_036373775.1 Oscillospiraceae bacterium
ATCAGAAATCAGCCTGTCGTCCTCATCAAAGTCAACACGGAGATAGTTCTTAGCCTCTTTCAGTGTAATCATGAAGATTTCTTGATGCTCAGAACCTTGACAGCTTCCGGAAGAATCAGCTTGCCGTCAACTCTCTGGCTTGCAAGGAATCCGATTTGTCCATTCATAGCGAACAGTTCATTCAGACGTTTCATGCTTCTGCCCTGTCTGTCAGCTATCCAATAGTACGAGAAATCTCCGAAAGCAATGGGTTTTTGGTTTGCGGCAAGAGCAGGGGCATACACGGAAGTGACATACGGACGGTTCAGAATCGTATCCGGCTGACCAACTGTTACGCTGGGCTGCCAGATATAATTTCCGGTAGAATCTTTGAGCTTGCGGAGAACCTTGATGGTCTGTTCGTTCATAATCCAGACTGCCTTTTTGCGGTAGGGAGATTTCAGTGAATAGAACAGTTCAATCACGTCATCAAAAGTGATAGCCGCACCTGCCGTAGCACCGACTTCCGCACCGCCTGTATTTGCAAAGATACCAGTCGGCTTGCCCTTGCCGTCACCAATAAGGAATGCCTCTTCTTCCTTTGTGCCGATTCTTCTTGCGAATTCCTTAGCGATGTATGCAGGGAGGTCAAAGGCAGTCTTAATTTCCAGTGCCTGATGGAGTTCACGTCCGGAGACAGTCGGCTTTTCAGCATTTTCATAGTTGATTTTAATCAATTCATCCATAGATAAAATCCTTTCTCTCCATACGGAGCGTTTGATGTATATTCTTAATCCCACCCACAGTCTCGACTGCAAACGTCCGCCCGTTTGATTTTCATTATTCCTCATAGTCTTGCTCCTTTTCGGTTGATACTTACCCCTCTCAATAAGCCCTGAAAAACAGGGCGCAAGTGACGGGTATTTTATGAAAATAATTTGTGACTTCTCTGTTTTACACAAGCAGAATGTTCTAAAATTGTGCAGTTTGATTAAATTGTAAAAAATCTTGCAAATTTTTATTAAATATGCTATAATGGTGGATAGAGACACATGATGACTAATCTTTTTTGTAAAATTCAGACTCAAACCCATCAGCACGGAGATTCCAGCCTGATGCCCATTCTGGAGTACGAGCCATCTGTTCGCATACATCTTCAACAGACATAGTCCTGTCTGCTTCAATGATGAGTTCATCATGCACAGTTGCTACAATAAAGCAATGTGACAGGGTTTGCATGGAATAAAACAGCAGGTCACGGGCGATACTCTGAATGATGTTTTCTGTAATTTTTCCAGGAAATGTTTCTGTCCGTTCCCAGTGTCTGTTTGTGCCGACTCCCTCATAAGTGATGGATTCAGAGCCAAAGCGGTTTAACTGGACTCTTGGTCTGATGTAAACAAGATTTCTGCCGGACAATAATGTGATAAAAAGAATATCGTTCTGACAGAAAAATTTGATTCCGTGTGTCTTTGAAGGCTGACCGTATTTCACTGCTTTCATGGCGGCATTGCCAAAATCACGCCACATCTGCACGATTTTTGGATTTGAGCTGCGCCATGCATCCACCAGAGGCTGGAGTTCTGATTCCTTCATGCCCTGCTCCAATGCTCCCATCGCTTTTAATGCTCCACTGGAGCCCCCATACGAGCAGCTAAGTGTCGCTTGTTTCCCACGCTGACGGAGATGTCCGTTTTCACCGTTTTTGACAACATTGCAGTGAAACATTCTGGAGGCTGTAGCACAATAGATGTCGCCACCATTTGCAAAAGTATCCAGAATCCATTGTTCACCGGCAAGATTGGCTGAAAGGCGCAATTCTATCGCACTATAATCGCAAACAATGAATTTATAGCCTTTTTTGGGGATAAACGCTGTACGGATGAGTTGTGACAGGGTATCCGGAATATCTTCATAGAACATTTCTATTTCTTCACAGTCACCACGCTTTACAAGTTCACGGGCTGATGCCAGTGCGGGCAGATGATTCTGTGGTAAATTTTGGATTTGAATTAAGCGTGAACTTTCCCGACCAGTTCTCGATGCACCATAAAAATTGAACATTCCTCTCGCTCGATTGTCGGAGCAAACAGCTTGTTTCATAGCCGTGTATTTTTTCACGGAGGATTTTGCTAACTGCTGACGGAGTTTCAGAACTGAACGGACAGGTTCTTTGGCGGTCTTTATCAGTTTAGCTACTTCTTTTTTGCCAAGAGAAGCGGAGGAATATCCATGCTGTCCCAGCCAGTCAAGGAGCTGATATACGGAATTTGGATTTTCCAAGCCTGTCAGTCGGCGCATTTCAGCAGTCAGAATTTTTCTGGATTCTTCATCTAGACGGATAGCAGAATCTACAAGCTCCATATCAATAGCAATTCCTCTGTCATTAATTTTCTGTTCAAGATAAAATTCATCCCAGACAAAATCAGGAACAGGATATTTTGCAAGTTTTCTGTCAATTTCCATTTCTGCTTCCACGTCACGCTTGTTATATGCCTTGAATGTTTCCCACTTGTCTGGATACAACACCGGATTATGAAACTCAGGCTCACCGTCATTCATTTTGTAGGGAACACAGAAAAATTTAATCAGCGATTTGCCTTCGGTCATTTTCTGCTCCTGAATTTTCAGAACTCTGCCTGCTTCTGACAATGAAGATGGGAGAGAGATTGTACGGCAATGAATCATGGTGCAGTTCCAGCCAGCAGGATTGAAATAATTTCCCACTGTATCTTCATCAGAACCATAACCCTTGAAATACTGCGGATAGTTCCGCTGCACATATACTGACAGGCAGACACGTTCAAACTGTACATTATGACTTCTTTTGATAATATTTTCATCAGTGAATGCTTTCAGAATTTCAACAGGAATTTTCTCACCGTTTGCAAGGTCAATCACCTGCACAGCTCCGCCATCAACCGAATAGCTGAACAGCAGAATATCAAAATAAGGGGAGTCTGCGTAGGCATAGACACCAGATTTGGTAATATCCTTATCGCTTCGAGTTTCAATATCGATTGTGATTAGTTCCATTTTCAGCCTCCTCAATAGTCAATGCCTTCACAATTCAGGAAATTATACAGAAAGACAAGGTAGCCGAGAGCCTTGCAGTAACACTGTGTCTGGAGATAGTCCATCTTGTATTCTTCACAATACTCACAGATAAGAGTCAAATCCTTAATAATTGACGCAAGGTCACTTTTTCCACTGAAATCGTCCATTTCTTCCAGCCAGTCTTCATGTGTTTCTTTCGGACAGTAATCAGGAGCATTATCTGTGTCAATGCACTGTGCTACCTGATTCATCCAGTTTTCAATGCCAAGTGGCATGATGCAGAGTTCCGTCATGGAGTCATGGTACACAGCGTTCAGTTTTCCAATAAATTTATCAGCATCTAAAATTCTTTTTATCATCACTGTTTGTCCTTTCATATCTTAACCCACCCACGGCATACACCGCAAACGTCCACCCGTCTGTTCAGTTAATTTGGATAATTCAGATAATTCGGATAATTCAGTTAATTGAGAAAATCGTCATCATCGTCATCAAGGTCTGCAAAGTCATCTTCTGCACGGCTGTGACCGCCGAGAGGTTCACCGTCACGGAGTTTCTGAACATTGTTTAAGCCTACTGCAATTCCACGATTGCCGTTGCTGTTGAATGCATAAAAAGTGAGTGAAGCTCTGCCATAAAAGCCAGAATAGATTTCAGCAGGGTCAAGAATCGGATGGAGGTCTTTGTCAACAATTCCGGGCTTGGTAATACTGTTAGCCGTAAGAAAATAGCTGTTAGCGTAGGCTTCATC
>JAZAUD010000137.1:0-3770 GCA_036373775.1 Oscillospiraceae bacterium
AAGCAATGTGAACATTGAAAAAGACGGAGCATATCAGGAATATAAATTTGTGGATTACCTCGATTCTAAAAGTGAAAGCCGTAAAGCAATGATTCCGCTGAATAAATTATCATCTAAATCCTTGATTGCACTTTTTAAAGGATTTGAGTACATCTATTCCAGCAAGCAGATTGTGAATGAATATCTTGCATACTGTATCAATGGTTTTTCGAAACCTGAAACAATCACAATCCCCGAATATTCTGGATTTTCTTTTCTTACTGTAAACGGAACGGAAAAAGCTTTATTCTGCTGTAATAACGGTGAAATGGATATGGAGCTTCTGGAAAAATGCTCTCATACTTTTAAAAGTAAAATCATGCCCGATGGAAATCTTCGTGCCGATGAAATCAGCACCTATGTGAATGCTTATCTGAACACTCCTGAAAAAATTATTCTGTTTGCATACTGTATGTGTGGTCTGTTATCATCCGTACTTTATGAAATAGGAAGTCCAATGGGACAGATTCTAATGATTTCTTCACCCAACCAAGAAAGTACAAGACAAGCCTGCTGCTATCTTCAGACATATAACAAAGGAAAGGATGCTGTCTCTTTCAGTACCAATATTACTGCAGTAAGAAAAGTAATTCATGCGGCGAAAGATGAAACTGCTGTGATTGTGGATAATACCAGAGCAGATGATGAAAAGAAACGCTCTTCTGTAATGCAGGAGCTGCTTGTGCTGAATTCTGATGAAGAAAGCAAACCGCATAATACAGCCATTATTTCAGATAATGCACAGCGTCTGATATCTATTGAACAAAAAATTTGTATGCCTCTCAGTGATGATTTTTGTAACCATATGAATTACGAAGAAGAAAAAAATATGTGCAGGGCGTTAAGCCTTATGATGCGTTATGTAATTGACATTATTTGTCAGGATTATGAAGGATTCAAAACCAGCCTCAGAAATGAAATTGATTTTATAATGCAAAATGGTAGGGCAGAAAAATTTCCTTTTAGTCAAAGCAGAACAAGCTATTCTGTAATAGCTGCTGTGATTTGTATTACTGGCAAATACTTAAATATTCCCATTACAAAGCTTGAAACTGCTGATTTTCTTTTCAATACATTTCTGAAAAGTGCGGAAACAGAGGGAGATTCCAGCGATGCGATTGTAGACGAATTCGGAAAAATTTTGAATGCAAAAATCAAAAATGACACAATCAAAATTACTCTGCTTAACGAGGAGATGGATTTTGTATCAGGAGAACCGCAGGTAATTGTGAAAGACGATTTGGCATTACTGGAAGAAAGTACCATTACCAATGTGATTCTTCCTGAAATGAAAACAACAGAAAGCGTATATCGCCTGAAAGAGGCGTTGTCCGAATCTGACTTGCTCCACACGACTAAGAAAAAACGTTATCTTTGCACAGTATATCATATGGGGGAATCACTCAGAGTTACATTTATTGCCATAAAACTTCAGGAAATGCTCAATCAGGATGTACAGCTTAAAATTCAGGCAAAAGATTGTGAGGAATGGTTCGGCGAAGGAAACTCAGACCCGAATATGATGCCGATTGTGGTCAATCAAATGGGCTATGAAGCCTGCTGTAAATATGACTTTGAAGAAAAAGCTAATCTGCATTGTTTCATCACAGGGCAGAGTGGAAGCGGTAAAACACACTATATGACTGAATTTGTTTTTACTCTGCAAAAAGCGGGACAGCTTGTGGTGGTTCTGGATACAAGCGATTCTTTTACAAAAGAGGCAATTATCAACAATCTTTCGGCTGGCGGAAATGAAACAGTCAAAAAAGAAGTCAAGGAGTATGTAGAAGAGAATGTTGTTTTCTGGAAAGTAGAAAAAGATGGTGTTCCTGTGAATATACTCAACATGAGCAATTCTGTTCCTTTTGCGGAAAAGGCAGTTCTTCGTAATATTGTTTCAGCAAACAATCCCAATATGGGCAAAAAACAAAGAGCTGAACTGAGTCGCTGTATCGACAATATGCTGAAAAGCAACAGCGTATCAATGATGGATTTATATGAAGAAATTATGGAAGGAGAGGTATCAGACAGCCTTTCAATGCAGTTTGAAGACGTACTCTCTGTATTTCTTGAATATAAACAGAGCGAAAAAAGCTGGGGTGAATTTCTGAAAGACAAAAATGGCATGATTGTCATTTCTTCTGCTGCGCTTTCAGGTTCGGGCGGTTCAGCATTGGTGGATATGCTTCTGATGTCGCTGTTCTACTACCAGCGCAATAATCCAGACAGACATATTGCAGTTGTGATTGATGAAGTCCAGAACCAGAATTGTGGCAAAGGTAGTGCAATCGAACAGGTACTCAAAGAGGGCAGGAAATACCATATGAGCCTGATTTATGCAACACAGTATCTTTCTGAGACAAATAGGGAAAGAATGAAGACAATGAACAACGCTGGAATGAAAGTGTACCTCCATCCCGACAGCACCTCGGCAAAATCAATTTCAACAGCAATCCAGGAACCTTTCAGCAAACTGAATTCTATGAAACAGGGCGAGTGCTATGTGGTTGGAACACTCTACAATAACAAGGAACATGCAAACAGACCTGGAAAAGTACATGGATTTACCTACAGAAATTTTGTGAAACCTGAAATTGAATAATTGTCGATTGGGCGGAGCTGATTCAATAGCTCCGCCGTTTTTGTTTTTTTGTAAAATCCAAAATTTGGATTATATATTATTATAGTGCTATGGTAAGCTCTGCCAATAATTTTGGTAGGAGCATAGTGACATAGTAATTTGCACGAAAGGAGAGGAAAACCATGGAGATACTGGACGAACTCACACGCAAGTTTTCAGAGTTGTTGGATGCAGAGTTGACAGGGAATCCGCAAAATTACGAGGTTTCCGTAAGATTCAATGAACTCTGCGAACAGCTCCCACCTGAACAGTCTGAGGAGCTGGACGAAATTGTCGGGAAGATGCTGTCTGCAAATTTCAATTCGGCAGTCAAGGCTGGAATGAAACTTGGTGCAAGAATTGCTATCGGGTTATTGATTGATGATTTCTGACAAGCAGTAAAATCTCAAAGAAAGGAGGGAAAGAACCATGTTTGACAATCCACGTTATTTGACACGGGGCGTTGATGCGGAAATTCCGCTGGAGCTGCAATTATTCCTGTGGGACTGTATCGACAGAATGCCCGAACCGAAGGACTATTTTCAGTGCTTTGAACTGGAAGACCTTGGCGGAATGCAACACATCGTTCATTTCAGCGAACAGCCTGAGTACAGGATGAACTATTTCATTCCAACCATGAAGGCTGTCACTGCGAAAATTTATGTGATTGACAGCGAAGAATACTCGACCATGCTTTTAGCAGAAGAGTATTAAAAAGACCGAATATCCGACCAAAACGAAGCCCCTGCCAATTGACGGCAGGGGCTTTTTTCATGTTCAGAAGGAGGCTAATTATGGACGAAGAATTGAGAATCTGCGACTGTTGCGGAGCTGAAATCCCCGAAGACGAGAATTATTCTTGGATTGGTGATGACATTGTATGCGATGATTGCAGAAGAAATGCGTGTGGCTGTTGTGAGAACTGCGACGAGCTTATCTACCGCAGTGAGGCAATCATGGAAGATGGACATTTCGTTTGTCGTTCTTGTTATGATAACGAATATTTTCATTGTGCTGATTGCGATATGCTGTTACATCAAGATGATATCTATACTGATAATGAAATCGATTTGTGTTATGACTGCTACGAAAAGAAAAATCATACTATCCA
>JAZAUD010000138.1:0-3767 GCA_036373775.1 Oscillospiraceae bacterium
ACCGAAAAAATCAGCGAAGGAAAACGTGCCGAAGTTATGATGCAGCCTGCGGAACTGAAAGCCGCTGATATTCCTCCGGTGAAAGAATTCATGACCATGATTCAGCGTGACGGCACAAAGCTGTATGCGGAAGAAGTTTATAAAAACGTCTACGAATGGATTAAAGCCCGTGGCTGTGCGGAACTTGTCAGCGAATACCTGATAGAGCAGTATGCCATGACCGTTTCAAGATGGATTCATTGTGAAGAAGTAATCTCGAAAACTGGCTATATTGCGAAACATCCGACAACTTCTGCTCCGATTGCATCGCCTTACGTTGCAATGAGTCAGTCATATCTGAAACAGGCAAATATCTGCTGGAATCAGATTTTTGCCATTGTCCGTGAGAACTGCTCCACAGAATTTCAGGGAAATCCGCAGGATGACCTGATGGAACAGCTTCTCCGGAACAGAAAGTGAGGACATTATGAAATCAAATACAGATTATGTCTTTTGGAGAGAACTCAAAGACAGCAGACCGCATCTCACCAAACAGCAGTACCGCACCTTAAAAGGACAGGCTGTTAAAGGAAACGTCATGGATGCACGGAAAGGTCTGCAAAAAATCTTACACCGCAAGAATGGGAGATAAAATGTACACTTTAAGAGAAATCATTCAGAAATTCAGATATTACAGAAAACTGAATCTGCTGACCGTTCAGCAGTTCAAAGCACTCCGGAAGCAAGCCTGCTCCGGTGATATTGACGGTGCAGAACGACAGTTCCAAAAAATGATAGGGAGGGTGAAGCTGTATGACTAAAACGACTACGGATTTTGAACTTGTGGACATCAATAAGCTGATTCCCTATGTGAACAATGCCCGAACGCACAGCAAAGAGCAGATTCAGAAATTACGCTCTTCCCCCCGTGAATTTGGTTTTGTCAATCCTGTGATTATTGACAAGGAATACAATGTCATAGCCGGTCACGGCAGAATTGCCGCTGCCAAGGAAGAAGGCATTCAGCAAGTCCCTTGTGTATATGTGGATTATCTGACAGAAGCACAGAAAAAAGCGTATATCCTCGCCGATAACCGAATGGCTCTCGATGCCGGATGGGATGATGAGCTGTTAGCAGTGGAAATGGAAGAACTGCAACGGTCTGGACGGCTCACGCTCCGGATTATTTCATGAAGCAGTCAGAATTATCAGAGAAATGAGGTGTGCGACAGATGACACATATCCAAGATTTATCGTGTGGGAAAATGTCCCCGGTGCTTTCTCCTCCAATAACGGCGAAGACTTCCGCACAGTCCTCCACAAGCAAAAATTCCCATCACACAGTCGCTTCACACGAAAAAGCGAATACGCTCGTTGCATCGGACTGGAAAGACCCGCCTGTCGTGAATGATGCTCCCAACAATGAGCCGACATACATTGTCCGCAGACTGACACCAACGGAATGTGCCAGACTGCAAGGTCTGCCTGATTGGTGGTGCAAAAATCTGGACAATCCCAATCCAACGGATGAGGAAATTCAGTTCTGGACAAATGTCTGGAATGAATGGAACAGCATCAATCATAAAAAGCCGAAAACGGAAAAGCAAATCAAAAAGTGGCTTGCAAATCCATATTCTGACAGTGCCGAGTACAAATTATACGGCAATGCAATCTGCGTAAACTGCGGATATTTTGTGCTTGCCGGAATCGCTTATTATTCAGATACACAAAAGTGAACGCATTCTATGCCCATTCTGAAATCATAAAAATTTCCCTATTCAACGTGATTTCTGATTTTTCAGATACACATCATCTGAACTGTAGAATTTTCACATGATTTTTAGCGATATTTCTACATTTCTGACACTTGCAATTCTGTGAAAATTGAGGTAATATGTGACTACCAAAAAAACAAGGAGGTCGAGAAAATGGACATTCAATTCCATATCGACAGGAATCAGCGAAAAACGCTGGCTCACCGAATCGCAGAATTGACAGAACAGCAGGCGGAATATCTCGCAGCACCGAGCTTTGCCTACCAGATTGGCGGATTTACGCTGAACAAGGATTCTGTGCTGACATTCAGCGATGATACTGACGAAAAACTGACGGATTTTCTGCTGAACTCTCTCAGCAAGGAGGGCTTTGCATTTGACGCCCCTGATGATTTTCTGACGGTCACCATGCCGAAGGATTATTTCACTGAGCAGACTCTTGCCAATCTCAAAAAGCTGGTGGCAAACAAGGAGATGCTCCTGAAACATGCATTTGACACAGATTCCCTCGAAATCACTGAAACGGATGAAAACATCGAATTTCCGTGGTTTTCAGTTTCAGAACCGGAGGACGGCGATGCCTACAGCAAGCAGTTCTGGGACATTCAGCACTTCATTCCCACGCCTGACGGACTGATGCCAATTATCATCAGAGGCTTATGATTCCAGTATAGCACAGAATCTGAAAAAATGCAAGAAAAATTTCTGAAAAGAAGCAAGCCGCATCCAATTCGAGTGCGGTCTGCTTGTTTTTATAAAAAATCAACACAAAATGTGTAAATTTTTACGGCTCATGTTTGGTACATTTATTCTGCGGATTTTGCTTGACTTATCGCCGGAATGACGGTATACTGTGTACTACCGGAAGGCGGAAAGCCGGACGGAATAAAAAAACCTAAACGGAGGAAAACACCATGAAATTTTTTAACGAACACACACGCATTCTGAAGGGCATCCGCCCGGTTGACATGAACGACCGCATGAGCGAGAGAACAGCAGTTGAGCTTGACCTCCCCGATAATTTTTCGGATAAAGCAAAAGCCTGCTGGGATTACTTCGACGGCGCAGCATTCATTTTCGAGTATCAAAACCGCATCGTTGTGACGGACGAGGGAATGAACCTCACAGCCCACGGCGACGGCATCCACGAGCCATTCGGCGCACCGAGATGGGTATGCGATTCCTGGGAAGAACTTCAGCAGATTCTCGAAGAAGTCTACGACGAGCTGGAAGACTGAACAAAGACAACGAAAGGGGCGGGCAGAACCGCCTGCCCCACAAACGGGTGTAATGTGTACAACAAACGGCGAAGAATCGCCGGAAATGATTTGTACATTTAGCGGCTTGCTATTCTCCGGAAAAGGTGGTATACTGTTACACAACGGAAGGGCAAAGCCCGCCGGAATAAAACAAACGGAGGAAACCATGGATATCATTAAAATTGGAAGCGTGGAGCTGACCGGAACCGAAGCGGAAAAATTTTGTCAGGAGGGAAAATACATTGTAGCCTGCCGGCGAATTTACGCTCTGCACTACAGCACCGCACAGCAGCGTGTATACGGGAGTCAGATTTATTACGAGCGAGGTGCTTTGCCGCTTACAAAGCGTGGACGGTTCATTGTGCTTTCGCCTGCCGATGTGAACAAACTTGTCGGAATGGCGATTGTGAATGAATAACCGCTGCGGATGAAAGCACACATTTTCCACACGTTGGCTCGTGTGGAGCTTTCTCCGTTCCAAGCGTAAACCGTCCCTTTCCGGAGAAAGCCTGACACGAGCGAACGTAAGCCGTTTCACAGCAGGGTGTAATCTACACAATGATGCCCGAAATATAGCCGGAAAGTCTGGAATTATTCACACTTGCTATTTTCCGTATTCAGAGTTATACTTGTATCAACGGAACGGGAAACCGAGCCGGAAATCAAGAAATATGGAGGAAAACAAGCATGAGCAACAATTTATGGCATGAAGGTACGGTTGGAGTACCCAAAAAGGAAGGCGGCTACACGGTAA
>JAZAUD010000139.1:0-3730 GCA_036373775.1 Oscillospiraceae bacterium
AAATTGTCGTGATATAATTCACATTTTACGCTTTCGCTCATAAAAGACCTCCTGAGTTCAATTTGTGTTACATTTTACCTCTGAATTTCCTTGAAGTCAACGAATAATGTGCCGAAATATAGAGGTTTGTAATCGCTTACGTTTGTAAAATTTATTATTTAATGTTCCGCTGTAAGTTTCACCGTTAATGTTGACTTCCACTGTTGCTTGATTTTCTATTTTTGGCATTGCAGGTGTGACGGGTGCAATCGGCGGAGCATCAATAATTTCATATTCGCTGAAACCGTTCAGACCAGCAGACTGAATTTTTTCAGCGTAGTCAACATAACATTCGTTGATGTCAACATTTCCGCTGATTCCTGAAATTCTCCCTGTTGAGGACTTCTGCCACATTCCGACAGAGCCGTTATAATTCAGTTTTTGTCCATATTCTGCCAACCAAAGAGCATATTTTGTCTTGATATCGTCCTCCATGTAGCTGTTAAATGGCGAACGGCTCATGTATAATCCGGCGAAATATCCAGCTTTTTCGAGTTCTCCACAAAACGCTCTAACCATAGCGGAACAGTTGGATTTTCCTGTTGCAAAAGCAGACTGTTCTTCCAAATCAAAATACACTGGATATTCAAACTGCTTTCCTTTAATGACGGAAAGACAAACCTGTGCTTCGATTTTTGCTTCCTCGACACCAGTCGCATAGGAATACCAATAGCAACCCACAGGCATTCCGACAGCCTTTGCATTTGCGTAATATTCCTCGAATCTCCGGTCTTTCTGTGAGATTTCTCTTCCGTATCCTGCACGGAGAATAGCGAATTGTACACCATCCGCCTTTACCTGATTCCAGTTGATTGAGCCGTTGTGAACACTCACGTCAATGCCTTTTAAAATCATGGATTTTTCCTCCTTTGCCTGTGCTGTGTTTCCTCTTGAAATGCCGTAATATTTGTAAAAATCGTCCGTTACCGTGTGGTAATTGATGACTTCATTTCCGTACCAGATATTTGACGTTCTCACATCGAGATGTGTCGCCGTATAGGACGTATCGATGTTTGCAATACCTCCAAAGCCGAGGTCTTGAGCAGTACAGCAAACCAGCTTACTGCTGATACATTCACCAGCCTGGTTGTAACAAACCACATCAGCCGCCTTTCCAAGTGGATGCTGTCCGCCGCCGTTTCCTCCGATAGAAATATCGTAAGACGGACATCTCATTCCGCTTGTGACGATAATTTTGGAACAGTTCAATTTTGAGTAGAGTTTTTCGAGTTTGTCCACAAGCTCCTCAGCAACCAGAATATCATGATTCTGACTGCATAACTGACCTGTAATTTTGTAGTCTGTTCCCAACATTCACCGCTAATCTCACCGAGAAAAAGTACCGATATTCTGCGGTTATCGTCATTCATACAGTTCAGAGAAACAATTTCTCGGACAATATCGCTGTATGCCGTTTCTGTCGTAACTGAATAGGTCGGATAAATAATCCGCCGTTCCAGCAGGCACATCAGAAAACGTCCGGAAACTGTCAGATAATCGCCGTTCTCTGCATCAGTTTGGATTTGTACAGATTCAATCAGTCCGAAATGTTCATTGTCGTCATTTCTGCCGATAATCCGACCAGTTCTGAAAATCTCGATATTTTGCGGATTTGCAGCAATATAGACCTCAAACCTGCCACATTCATAATACTCTATATCCCACAGGAAACTTGAAAAAGTATCACAGACGGCTTCCAGCGTAATTGTCAATTTGTTTTCTTCCGAAGTCATTTTATAAATTTCAATCTGCATCTTACACCCCCAAATAGGCATCAGTATGAATAAGTTTGACTGTGAGATTTTCCAAGCCCCACGCCCACAGCCGAAAACGATTCTTTCCCTCATGCATGGTGAGCCAAGTCGAGCCGGAAACAAGTCTGTTAATAATATTCGTTTTCTCGCCGTTTCGGTCAAGCGTGATGGTTTTGTTCCCTGTTTTGGTTGTAATCGTAATGACATCACCGCCCATAATTTGACCCGTGATTTGCAGATATTCGTCTGTATCTGCGTTATAAACTGTGAACGTACTGGCGGCATTTTCATGCTGAGAATGTGCCGTAATTTCGAGAGTAAATCCAGTTTCATCGCCCTCATTGATAACAGTAAATATCTGACTGTAATTGTATTTTCCGAGTGGCACGCCCTTATCGTCAATGCTGAACGAAAACGTGAACGCTCCGTTCAGATAGCTGTAATAAGCCATTTGAGAAACAGTCGAATACCAGTAAATGTCTGGACAGAGAATGGAAACTTGACCGTTAGTCAGTTCTTCAAAATTGTTGACTTCGCAGGTTTCCACATAGCCCTCTGCATATACATCAATATTTTTAGTAGAATAATAAATTTTGATATATCTTGACGGCTTTACGACTTTATAAAGCAGGTGTCGTTTTTGTTCAATGTTGACACCACGCATTTCAAAATGAATCACAATATTTCTTTTCTCGATAAACGCATTATTGAGATAACTGCCATTCATTCCAGCATAAGAAGAGGTGCTGACTGTTCCGGCAGGCGGATTTAAGCCCTCAATTTTTGAGGTCATATATTGATTAGCGGTCGTCGTCATGTCGATTCTGTCGCCATTTTCGTTTTCGAGAATCAATTTGAAAAACATTATCAGCACCCCCTATACATTCAGTGCATTTCTCGTCAGGCGGTAAATTTCCAGCCGTGACTGAGTTTTTGGAGAATTGTTTGTCTGATGAATGGTCTTGCTGTTATCAGTTGAATAGTAGTTGTTGACAACAGGTGATGGCTGTGTTTCGCCACGGAGCAGAGCAGAACTTGCAGTGAATGTATAATCCAAATCGCTGTTCATCGTTAAATTCATCGCCTCAGCCACACCCTTGACGGCTTTTTCGACCACTTTTTGATTCTGTCTGATGCCTTTTGCAAGACCTTCCATGAAGTCTGGCATCCACTCTTCAAAACTCGCCAGAGGTCCTTTATCCGGCACGGAAAAGTGCAGATATTCGCTGATTGCATTCGCAACATCAGCGGCAGCGTTCACAACGTCCCAATACATCCAGTTGATACCGTTGACGAGGTTCTGCATCAGGTCTTTGCCCCAGCCCCATGAAGAATTGACTTTATCCATAACACGATTCTGCACTTCACCCATAGCACCACTGATAGCATTGTTGGCATTCCAATACAAATAATTGATACCATTAGTAAGATTTTGCATGAGGTCATGCCCCCAATTCCACGAAGAATTGACCTTTTCTATGACTCTGTTCTGAACTTCATTCATGGCATTCTGGACAGTATTATGCACATCCCACACTTTGTCATTGATGCCGTTTTTCATATTTTCCCAAATCTGAAGCATAGAATTTTGAATCGTATTATTGATAGTAATAATCGCATTTTTTGTTTCATTCCAAGTTGATGAGGTGTTATTTTTTATTGTATTCAAAATTTCAGAAATCGTTTTGCTGATGCTGTCCCACGTATTTTGATTTTCATTTTTGATAGAGTTATAAGTTGTCGTGATGATTGACTGCACCGCTTTCAGTGCTTCTGTAACACTGGACTGCACAGATTTCAGCGATTTTGAGATGATATTTGAAATATCATTCATGCCAGAATTAACAGCAGAATGGACTGATTTCATCGTTTTGTCTGTCAATGTTTTCACAGTATTCAGGACGGTATTCAAATTTTTCTGAATTGACGACAGATTC
>JAZAUD010000140.1:0-3706 GCA_036373775.1 Oscillospiraceae bacterium
CCTTTTGTATGATGCTTATAATCCAGATAGTCAGACACCTGTTGTTCACCGTCAGCATTGTATTTTTCACCATGCCAGATTTTCAATTCAATGATGAATTCTTCACCTGCATAATTCACAACCACATCCATTCTGCGTTCATTTCTGGTTTGTGCTTCAATATAATAAGTGCCTGTTCCATTGATGATTGGTTTCAGATACAGTAAAAATAAACGTCTGCCGACTTCTTCCTTAAATCTGTCATCTTTGCTTCCATATACATCATTAAAGTGAAGGGTGAATTTTTCTAATACTAATTCCATGTTGAGTTTACCATTCTGGATGAATTGTGATTTGTCTTTGCTGTAAAAATCGTTGCCGTTGGTTTCTTCTTCTGACATGAACCAATCATAAATTCTTGTTTCAAAGATACGATTAAAAACGGTAAGCTGTCCGTTCTTGTTCGCCACAAAACTATACATAGTAGCTATATCAATGGCATCATTGTCAGCGTTATAAGGAATTTTTTTACCGCTGAATAAAATTTGATGCAGAAGTTTTTTGAGTGTTTCATAATCCTTCAATTTATTGATTAGGCTGTCAAACAGTGGCGTTTTTTCTGACAGAAGAATTTTTTCAGCTTTCAGAAATCCTTCCTTTGTCCATGCATAGGATTTGTCTGGAAACAGTTCCGTTCCAGCTATTTTCTCATCCATCAGCTTGCACAAATAAGAAACAAGTACAGGATAGCCGGAAGTAGCATCATAAATCATTTGTGCCATTTCAGAAATATTCATTCCTGTACAATAATCCGCTTCGTATTCTTTTAGCATTCCGGTGATGTCTTCCGATGAAAAACTCATATCTACATCAAACGGGACGGCAATATTCCACGGACTGTTATGCCTATGTTCAGAATCAGGTCTAATTTTATTTTTTAGGTTTCGTACATCATGGACACCTGCAAGAATAACAGAACGAAAAGTCGCTCTTTCATCACGATTCAAGTAATACCATCTTAGCTGACTGAGAAAATCAAGAAATATCTGATTATTAGAAGCACTGTCTATTTCATCAATCAAAAGTACAATAGGTTTTTCTGCTTCCTCGCACCAATCCTCTAAAAGATTAAATAAATCTGCAAAAACATACTGATTATGAAATGATTTTATCACATTTAATTTATCACGAATTGTAGAATTCATAACTTCCCTTACTGATTTCAAACGATATAGCTCTCTTGCTAAGGCTTTTGTAAAAAGTTCTTCTGTTCTGAATTCTGCTGTACTGATAGCCTGAAAATCCAAGCTAACAACAATATAGTCTGCATTAAGATATTTTTTTAGTTCTTTCAGTATTGTTGTTTTACCGTATTGTCTACCTTTATTGATAGCAAAATATTTTCCGTTGTCAATCATCTTCTTTATCTGAGCAATCCTGCTGTCAAGATTCACCATATAGTGCATTTCTGGATAACACGTTCCCGTAATATTAAATTCTTTTGACATAAAACCACCTCAATTCATCTGTCTTGCTATCATTATTATATCACAAGCAGGATGCAATGTCAACCGCTTTCGTTTTCATGAAACAAAACCACCTTCCGGAGAAAGTGGCTTTGCATTTAAATTTTCTTTTGCAGTCGTTCTTTTAATCTGGTATTTCGTTTCGTAACCGTAATATTTTTGACAGAATAAGCAATCGCTCTTTTTGTACCGACAAGCACCAGCATTTTCTTTGCTCTGGTGATACCTGTGTAAATAAGATTCCGCTGTAACATGATGAAATGTGACATCATCACGGGCATGACAACAATCGGGTACTCTGAACCCTGTGATTTGTGAATGGTTGTTGCATAGGCGAGTACCAGTTCATCCAAATCAGAAACATCATAGGGAATATGCCTGTCTTCAAACAGAACTATCAGTTCTTTATTTTCAATATCAACTTTTTCAACGATTCCGACATCACCATTGAATACATCCTTGTCGTAGTTGTTTCTTATCTGCATGACCTTATCATGAAGCCGATAGGTACGTCCCCCATAGGACAGTCCTATTTGTGCCGGATTCAGATTCTGCTGCAACTGCTGATTCAGGTTAGCAGCTCCGATTGCACCCTTCTGCATAGGTGTCAAAACCTGAATATCTGTCGGGCTGACTTTGCAATACTTTGGAAGTCGGGTCTGCACAAGTCCGACAATGGTATCAGCTGCCTGTTCCGGCTCTTCGCATTCCATAAAGAAAAAGTCTGTCCCTTTCTGATTTCGCAAATTTGGAAACAGCCCCTTATTGATTCTGTGAGCGTTCATAATAATCTGACTGGACTGCGCCTGACGGAAAATTTTTGTCAGTCTCACAACCGGAAACTGTTCCGAGTCGATAATATCCCTCAATACATTTCCAGCAACAACAGAAGGAAGCTGGTCTATGTCACCAATGAAGATAACTTTCATGCGTGAAGGAACTGCTTTCAAAAGTGAATTCATCAGAACAATGTCAATCATAGAGGATTCGTCTATCAGCAGGACATCTCCGTCAAGAGGGTTTTCCTTGTTTCGCTTATAACCGTCTTTTCCGTATTCCAGCAATCTGTGAATGGTTTTGGCTTCCATTCCGGTAGCTTCCGTCATACGCTTTGCAGCTCTTCTGGTAGGAGCTGCCAGTAAAATTTCGTGATGAAGTGATTTCAGTGTTTCAATGATACCCAATGTTGTAGTTGTCTTGCCTGTTCCGGGGCTTCCTGTGAGAACCATTACTTTTGCATTGGCAGCCTGCTGAATGGCATCCGCCTGAATTTCGTCATACTGGATATGCAATTTTTGTTCCAGAGCAGGAATATTCACCTGAACAGGATGATTTGGCAATCCATTTGCTTCTGCAAGGGCTGTTAATTTTGAAGCAACACCGCATTCTGAATGATAGAACGCCGGAAGATAAATGGCATCTTCTTCCAGAATCAGTTCATTTTTGGAAACTGCCCTGTTCAATGCAGTTTCTATCACAGAAGAATTGATTTCCAGCAGTTTTTCACATTCCTGAAAAAGCTGTTCTCTTTCTGCATACACATGCCCTTCATTGCCAAGCTGGTTCAAAGCATAAAAGATACCGCTTCTGCATCTGTCAAGGTTTTCTTTTTCAATACCGAGTTTCAACGCTATTTTGTCAGCCGTCCGGAATCCGATACCCCATATATCATCAGCCAGCTCGTAGGGATTTTTCTGGATGGTTTCAATGCTGTTGTTGCCGTATTGCTTGTATATTTTGGCAGCAAGTCCGGTGCTGATGTCGTACCCCTGCAAAAAGACCATGATATTTTTGATTTCCTTCTGAGATTCCCAGCTTTCAGAAATCTTTTCAATCCGTTTTTTGCCGATTCCGTCCACTTCTAGCAAACGTTCCGGATGGTTCTCAATAATATCAAGCGTATCTGCTCCGAATTCCTGTACAATCTTTTTTGCATAAACCGTTCCGATTCCCTTAATCAGTCCGCTTCCAAGATACTTTTCAATGCCGTATATAGTCGCCGGAACGCTTTCTTCCCACTTTTTAGCGGAAAACTGCTTTCCAAATTTCGGGTTATTTGTCCATTCTCCTTCAATCGTGAGAACCGAGCCGACAACAGCATCTGCCAGATTTCCGATAACAGGAACTAATTCAGAATATCCCTTTGCACTTACTTTCAGGACGCTATATCCAGTCTCTGGACTTTTGAACGTGATACGTTC
>JAZAUD010000141.1:0-3700 GCA_036373775.1 Oscillospiraceae bacterium
GAAGAAGGCAGGCTTAATGTTCTGCTGTGAATCATCGTACAGTGCCAGCCGACAGGATTAAAATAGTTCCCGACTGTATCTTCATCAGAACCATAACTCCTGAAATACTGCGGACAGTTCCGCCTGACATAAACTGATAAGCATACACGTTCAAAATTGACATTAAATGCCTGTTTGATGATGTTTTCATCTGTCAGAGATTTCAGAATTTCATCAGGTATTTTTTCACCGTTCGCAAGGTCAATCACCTGCACAGCTCCGCCATCAACGGAATAGCTGAACAGCAGAATATCAAAATAAGGAGAATCTGCATAGGCATACACACCGGATTTCATAATATCACGGTCACTCCGTGTTTCGATATCAATTGTAATACATTCCATTTTTCTCCTCTTTTCACGGTTCATCCAACAGCTTCAAGCCGTAGGAATGCACCTTGTCTATAATTTCAGCAACAGTTTTTTCACCCAGATTTCTGATTCTGCTGATTTCTTCTGTTGTCCGCTGTGTCAGTTCAGCAAGACTGTGAATTTCAGCACGGCGCAGCCAGTTATAGGCTCTGGGAGAAAGATTCAAATCTTCAAGCCAGATAAATTGTGCATAAGTTTCAGAAATATTTTCAGAATGATACTGTTCTTCCAGTTTCCGAATTTCATTCATATGCCACTCATTCAGACCAAATTTCAGCATTTCCCGATAGCCGCTTATCTTTTTCAGACTTTTTGTAATAATCTGACGTACTCTTTCTGCTGAGAGAAATGCCTCATCTGCAATCTGATAGTAAGTCATATTTTTACCGTACCGCATCAAAAGGAAACTGCGTTCACGCTCTGTACAGCAGAGATACAGGACATACTGAAGTGTTGCGATAATTTCGTTTGTGTTTTCGCTTGTCATAACGGGAGCATCCTCTCCCAGAATTTCATGAATTATATTTTCAGTCATCATTTCATCATCCCACCCACGGCATATACCGCAAACGCCCGCCCGTCTGTTCCGTTATTTAATCGAGAAAATCGTCATCATCGTCATCAGCAAAGTCATCTTCCGCACGGGTATGACCGTCAAGCGGTTCTCCGTCACGGATTTTCTGGAGATTGTTCAGTCCGCAGGCAATGCCTTTATTTCCGTTTTTGTTGAATGCATAAAAATTGAGAGAGGCTCTGCCGTAGACACCGCTGTACACTTCGCTCTGGTCAAGAATCGGCTGACGGTCAGCATCTACAATTCCGGGCTGTGTGACGGAATTGGCGTTCAGAAAATAGCTGTTTGCATAGGCTTCATCGTCCGGACGTTCTACATCGCCGTCTCTGAGACTTGTCTTGATTGCTGACAGCGGCGGAATGCTTCTGCCGTTGCCTTTGAGCTTGGCAGCTCCGATTTCATAAGCAGCCTGTGTAGCATCCTGAATTGCCTTGACAGTCTTGGTGTCACTTTTCGGAATGATAAAGGAAACACTGTATTTCGGCTTGCCGCCTTCTTCCATTGCCTTCGGCTGCCATACATTGACGTAAGACCATCTGCAGATGCCTGTGATGACTTTGGTCGGGTTATTGAGTTTTTTTGCCATGTTAATTGTCCTCCATGAAATCATTCTGTGCTGTGTTCCACTCCGGACGCTTATCCGTTTCAGGAACGAGGGTTGGTTTGCCCTGCGGTTTATAAATCAGTCCGCCGAGCAGTTCTTCAAATTGTTTTTTGCCGAGCAGCTTCTGCATCGCAGTCAGACCGAGAAGTTTATGTTCATAGGGGTCTGAACCTATGCTTTTGACTGCTTCTGCTACGGCATTTTCATCTGTGTATTTGCGGACGGAGCGTCCTTCCACCAGTTTCCAGCCTGTCCACTGTTTTCCGTCCAGTGCCTGAGAAAGAGCATAATCCTTGATGTCATTCACCCACGAAGTCAGTTTATCGGCTTTTTCAAGAATCGCTTCAATTTCAGTATCTTCCAGTTCCGCAGGCATTGCAAAATCGTACTGTGCCAGCATCAGATTGTATTCGGCACGTTTCCGGCAGGTAGCTTTCACTTTGCAGAAACGGCAGTGTTCTCCTACTTGAAATTCACCTTTTCCCTCAGCGGCAAGTGCGGCTGTTGGTTTGAGTGTATGTTCTGCCCAGTTGAGCAGGTCTTTGGCAGTTATGGTATATTCACTGACGTTTTCCATTCTCGGCTGGAAGATAACCATTTTGATTTCAGAAATGTCATACAGTCCGTCAAACAACTCCAATGCACCCAGTGCATACAGCATCATCTGAGAATTATTCTCACTTGATACAAGCACATTCTTTCCGTACTTGAAGTCAATGACAGTCAGCGTTTCATCAGCCACAAGGATACAGTCTCCTGTGCCGAATCCTCCGGCAACGTAAGAAGAAAAATCCAGTCTCTGTTCCACCATCACTACGGGCTGTGTGTACCCTGCCATTTCTTCTGCGATATACTGCACATAGCTGTCAGTGCATTCTGCCATTTCTGAATCAAAGAAATCCAAATCCTCTGTAGGGTCACGGACGTTATGTCCGAGGAGTTTATTCGCTTTGAATTCCGCAAGTTCGTGCGCACAGGTGCCTTCTCTTGCAAATTCAGATGCTGTATCAGCTACCTGTGCATTGAGCAGTGCGGAAGGCGGGCAGGCAAGCCATCTGGCACTGGATGAGGCAGACAGTTTCGCATGGGAGCGTTCAGAATGTTTACTTTCCAATCTGTTCAGCCTCCTTCATGACAGCGGCATATTCCGATTCCTTCAGGCTGGACACCTTGTCCGCACCGTGCTTATGCACCAGTTCCATCACTTCGGCTTTGTAGCCCATACGTGACTTTTCAGCAAGCAGCTTTCTGACATCAGCAACTGTGATTTCTTTCGCCGGTTCGACAGGAGCAGGCTGTTCCTTTTCGACCTGCTTTCCGGATTCTTCTTCGAGTTCAGGCGGTGTGTAGATTTCCACAAACTGCCCAATTTCGGTTTTGGTTTCTTCACCTGCAATTTCCTGCAATGCCGCAACAAGGGCATTCAGGGCATTAATCAGCTTCATCATCGGGGTCATTGAGCATTTCCTCCTTTTCATATCTTTCTTTGAGATTGTTGTAACTCTGGCAGAAAAGTGTACAGAATCGTACTGCCTGTCTGAGCAGTGAAGCACCACGCTTCATGACTGCACTATATTCAGCAGGCATATCCTTCTGTTCTGCCATCAGTGCCATGATGCTGCTGACATCAAGGCATTCCTGTTCCGAAAGTCTGTATTTCATAAAATTGTCACCCCCTTTCAAACTAAAATGCTATTCCCTGTGCGATTAAAAGTTTTTTCATTTTTTCAATAAACCTTTTGCATCTGCCATAGACCGCCTGACGTGTAACATTATCCATATCAGCAATTTCCTGATACTGTTTCATTTCTCCAAAAAACTGATAATAAAATTCAATCTGTTGTGGCTCTAATGTACAGATCAGTCCAGCCACCAGTTCAATCAGACTATTTTCTGAAACTTCCTCTGCCTGATGAATAAAGCGTTTATAGAATTCAATATCCAGTGGGTCAGCCTGCTGTACATCAAGTGAAACAGAGTTTTTAAGATATGTATCATACCGCTTATCACGAAGCTCTTCCTGTTCATTATCATTTTTATCTTGAAGATAGTCGCTTTCATCAAGTTCTTCAATGATTTTTTCTGTGACATTGTCTTTCCCCGGATGAAGCA
>JAZAUD010000142.1:0-3616 GCA_036373775.1 Oscillospiraceae bacterium
AATGCCCCATGTCACGTTCTTGCTGATGGATTCTGATTCTGCCTGTGCGAATGAAGCATAAAGGCTGATTGCAAATTCTGATGTCATGGAGCTGGTGTCGATGTTCTCTTTTTCAAATCTTACTGAAATGCCGAGTGCCTTCAGTTCCCTGACATATTCCAGACAATCTACTGTGTTCCGAGCAAATCTACTGATACTTTTGCACAAAATAATGTCTATCTTCCCACTTTCGTAGATACAATAAAAAATCCGAAATGAAAGGGGGGTGCAGGGGGGTGCATAAACAAACGATAGCTTTTTATTCCGAAAAATAGGTAAAAAAACAACTCTGCCACAAACGGCAGAGTTGTTAAAAAATCATACTTCATTTAGCACATTCCGTCCCTGAATTTTATTCTGATGTCTTCCGTGCTGTAAATTGTAATGCTTTCCAGCAGTGTGCCCCATAGCGTTTCATCAAACTCTGTCAGAGGATTCATTTTTGAAATGCTGTTAATAAAATTCTCCATCATTTGTACCCGCTGATGCATTTCCTCGATTTGTCGTTCAAGGGCTTCATATCGTGATTTTGCTGTTTCATAACGCTCCGAGAGGCTGTCATATTTCTTCCGGTATTCCGTCTGGTCAAGGGCAACCCGTGCGTTCTCCATGATGATGCTTTCCACCATCTCAGCAAGTAAAACCGTTTCTTCTTTCATACGGTCACGTTCCTGTTCCAGTGCTGTACAGTCGGATACCATTTTGATACCCTCTCTTAGATTGCTGATAACCTCGTCACGATTTTTAAGCATAGCATTGACTGACTGAATAAAAAACGATTTGATTTTTTCCGCTGTCAGGTGCGGAGTGGTACAGCGGTTCTGATTTTTATACTTGTGACCGCACTGGTAAATAATTCGTCTGTATCGGTCGGTAGAGTGCCAGACTTTTGGACTGTAGAAACATCCGCATTCTCCGCAGATAAGCTTTGAAGCAAGAATATCCACACCGCTGTACCGGCTTTTCTGTAACTGCCGTTTCTCCATTTCAGCCTGCACTGCTTCAAATATTTCTGGTGTGACAATGCCTTCGTGACTGCCTTCCACATAGTACATTGGAATTTCTCCATGATTGATTTTCTTCTTTTTCGTCAGGAAATCAGAAGTATAGGTCTTTTGCAGAAGTGCATCACCTTTGTATTTTTCATTGGTCAGAATACTTTTTATGGTACTGCTGTGCCATTTTTCTTTTCCGGCAGGTGTCCGGATGCCCTGTTCTGTCAGTTTTTTGGCAATGGTATGCGGAGTCAGTCCGCTGAGAAACAGTCTGTAAATCTCACGCACAATTCTGGCTTCTTCTTTATTGACAATCATTTTTCCGTCTGCTCCTCTGTCATATCCGAGAAATCGGCTGAACGGAACATTCGGCTTGCCGTCCGCCATGCGTTTCCGCTGTCCCCATATTACATTTTCAGAAATGGAGCGTGATTCTTCCTGAGCAAGGCTCGACATGATGGAGATTAACAACTCTCCGCGTCCGTCAAATGTCCAGATGGATTCTTTTTCAAAATAGCATTCTACATTGTGTTCTTTTAATTTTCGGATGGTAGTCAGAGAATCAACGGTATTTCGTGCGAACCTGCTCACACTTTTTGTTATGATAAGATCGAAGCGTCCGGCAAGAGCATCTGCCACCATTTGTTTGAATCCCTCACGCTTTGCCGTGGAACAGCCGGAAATTCCTTCATCAGCATATACCTTGATAAATTCCCACTCGGAATGCTGCTTGATGTAGTCTGTGTAATAGCTGACCTGTGCTTCGTAAGATGTAAGCTGCTCTTCATGGTCGGTGCTGACCCGTGCATAGGCAGCGACCCGTCTCCTGACTGGTGTATCAATCGGGGCAGCAGTATATCGGCTGATAGTAGCCGGAATTTTTGTAACTCTGCTCATTTTTCTTCCTTTCTGCGGTATTTCCGCTTGCTTGGGATATATTGCTGTGTTATGATGTGACCGTCACGGAAATGAAATGTCAGCATATCACCGAGAATTGAAATGTGCGACAACCGCTGTTCCATGATTTCCGCATCAAATTCAGGAATTTCCAGAACAGCAGAAATCTGCTTTTTCAGGGCATCGTCCTGAATAGTTTTCGGTCTTGCTGTATCGGGCGATACTCTGTGATGCTTGAAACACTCCCACCATAATTCATCAGTTCCGTCTGCATAATATCTTATTTTTGATGTCAGGTTCTGACCACAAACTTCACACTTGATGAACAGAGATAAATCATGCCTGAAATATTTGAAAGTCTATCTGGATTTGTAGACTTCAGCGTGTTCTGCCCGCTGTTCTTCAGACCAGTATGCTTTTCTCCGTGGATAGGCTGATTTCGGCTTTTTTCCGTCTTTTGGATGATGCATATAAGTGTCTTTTGCCGCAATGCCGTTCACAATTGGAACACCGTATCTTCTGGAAATTTCCTGCTGTACTGCATCGAAAATTTCCTGTGAGATAATCGCTGGATGAGAATCCTGCACAAGATACATGGGCAGTTCACCGTGATTTTTTCGCTCCTTATGCGATACATGGTTTTCCGTATAATACTTTTGCAGCAGCATATTTCCTGTGTACTTCTCCTGACGGAGAATATAGCTTAATACCGTCCCTGTGAACTTTTTCCCATAATAAGATTTTGTACCGGATTCATTCAGTTTCCTGCAAATGATGTAACAGGAATCGCCTGCAAGATACCATTCAAAAATCTGTCGGATTACTTCTGCTTCCTCCGGTACAATTTCAAATTTTCCGTCAACAATCTGATAGCCGTAGCAGATGCAGTTTCTCGGCTGACCGTTTTCATAGCGTTTACGAATACCCCATTTGCAGTTTTCGGAGATGGAACGGGATTCTTCCTGCGAAAAACTCGCAAGCAAAGTGAGCAACAGCTCTCCGCCGTCAGAAAGAGAACTGATATGCTCCTTTTCAAAACGTACTTCAATGCCGAGTTCTTTCAGATGGCGTACTGTCTGGAGCAAATCAACCGTATTTCGGGCAAAGCGTGAGATGCTTTTTACCAGCACAATGTCAATCAGACCCTTATCACAGTCGTCAATCAGTCTTTTGAACTCCTGCCGGTTGGAAATTCCTGTTCCGGAAACCGCACTGTCTGCGTAGACTCCGGCATATTCCCATTCCGGATTTTTCTGAATCAGTTCACTGTAATAGCTGACCTGTGCGGATAAGGAATGCATCAGGCGGTCAGTTTCCATTGAAACACGGGCATAAGCCGCCACTTTTTTGAGTTTCGGCAGTGCCGGAATCGCAGGTTCTAATTTAGTAATTTTTTTCATGGAATAACCTCCTTTCAGATACAATATTAAACTATTTTCCGCAGAATATCAAGCTTTTTCGGAAAATAATATGCCGAAATCGGGCTTGTATTTTTCCTGCATCTTTGTATCAATTAACGAGTATTCTTCCTTTGTGAGCAAGCCATTTTTAAGCATCTGACGGAACAGGCTCATTGTCACCTGATACATGATTTCATTCTGCTTCATGCTCGTTTTCCCCCTTGTAACGATTGGAAATATAACAACTGTGGGAACAGTATTTTCTGTGTCGGTAAGAATAATCAG
>JAZAUD010000143.1:0-3548 GCA_036373775.1 Oscillospiraceae bacterium
CTCCGCAAACTTCAATAAACTGCCGTTTTCCTGATAAACTTTCCGAACGTCTTTTTTCTTTGAATCAATTCTCAAAGAACCGTAACTTAAAATACATACTGTCAACTGCTCCTGTACCGTGTCGGGTGAAAAATTCTGACCGTTCAGGAGCATTTCTTTTGTGTAAACGCTCACACGTCCGGCAAAATCGATATTTAACCGCTGTCTGTAAGGGTGTTCGGGATTCATCAGATTTTTAGTCGTCTGCACTAAAATCGGGTCGGACGGTACAAGCCATACGACTATTTTCGGCTTGCCTTGGGGTAATTCGTCAAAAATACGCTTGACGGCTGAACAAGCCATATAAGTTTTTCCTCCGCCTGTCGGCACTTTCATGCAGACATGAGGCACACCCTTGATATTGTTCTGATAGGCAGGTACTCCGCCTAATCCGACTGCGATATCCTGCTCATTCCAGAAACGCTTCCATGCCTTGTGAAAATCGTTCTCCTGATTCAGAATGGAAATATAATTTGTCAAATCCTTCATAACGGATTTCTGATAATTTTTCAGCTCCATGCTATCACCTCACAATCTGGCTATATCACGAGGAATTTTCTTGAACGTGATATGAAATTTTTCAAGCTGTTCATCACTCAGAAAGCACCTGTCTGCATACATGACATAACTTTCCGCTTTGGTTTTCACGGTATGCAGAAATTTTCTGTCAAGGGTTGTGACGCTGTCTTTCTCATAGTAGAAATAGTACGCTGTATCAAGATATTTTCCCATAAAATACGGTTCATCAGGGTGATGTTCCAGCTCCTGTTTTGTTTCCGTGAAATAGACATACTCACGGATTTTATCAGCTTCGACATTCTCATTCAGCAAATCACCGTTGAGGAGCGTTTCACCGAGTTCATAGAATGTGAACCCTCCGCCCGTACCGTCAACCGCCTTTTTTCCGTCACCGTAGCCGTCAATCACACGCTTGACACGTTCCGCTGTTATCGTTTCGGCATAGTCGCACATTTCGATAAGAATAAACTTTCTGTTTCCGCCGTCTTGTTTGTTCATGTTCAGGACTGCATGAGCCGTTGTGCCTGAACCTGCGAAAGAATCGAGAATGATAGCATCTGGAGTTGTGACAGTTGCAATGTTAATTAAATATTGTATCAAAGATGAGGGCTTTGGAAAACTAAATTCTTTCTTTCCGAAAATATCTGTGATTTCTTTTGTTCCGTCCTGTGTCATTCCGACAATTTCAGGCGGTAAATAGGTACTTGCGGCAACAAGACCAAAATCAGAACCAGCTTTTTTCATATCGTCCTCTTTCCAATAACGCAAAACTGGTTTTGAAATTTTCAAAAATGGATAATCGCCCGGAAATATAATTCTATTTTCAGAATAATAATAGTCAAATGTTTCTTTTGTTATAGCCCAACTTCTAAGCGGATTAACTGGATATTCTTCACCTGTTTTCGGATTTATCATTGAAAAATTAGAATTTGGACGTTCTTCAATTGTAGTTTGTTTTGTTAAATCATGAAACCGCCACGGTCTGTTCGGAAAATCTTCTGTTTCATAGTATTTTCTTTCTTTTCCTTTGACTGCTGCCTTGAAACTTTCTGATTTGGCATAACACAAAATACTTTCAAAGTCTTGTGAAATTCCATAAGGTACGTCAGATTTTGCTGTTCTTTTTCTCCACGGAATTGTAGCAACAAAATTTGTAATTCCAAAAATTTCGTCACAAATCATTTTTAGATTATAGAGTTCATTATCATCAATGGAAATAAATATAACTCCGTCATCAGCAAGCAGACGGTGAAGGAGTTTCAGCCGTGGGTACATCATGCACAGCCATTTGTCATGCCGTGACAAGTCCTCTCCCTCCGTGCCGACTACCTCACCGAGCCATTTTTTGATTCGTGGGTCATTCACGTTATCATTATACACCCAGCCTTCATTGCCCGTATTGTAGGGCGGGTCAATGTAAATACAGCGGATTTTCCCCTCATATCGGGGTAAAAGCGATTTCAGAGCGGACAGATTGTCCCCGTGAATTATCATGTTTCCGCTGTCATCTCCGTAGGTGTAGGACGTTTCAAGCACCCTGAATGGTACTTCCATATGATGATTTATGACTTTTTCTTTGCCTATCCAGTCGAGTATCGGCATGGATTTCACGCTCCTTTCGTCTTTTTCATTATATCATAGAATCAAGAATATTTCAACCATTTTTCAAGCGTTCTTTCAATTTTGTGTTCCGCTTTGTGACTGTGATATGCTTAACAGCATAAGCAACGGCTTTTTTCGTACCGACAAGAACAAGCATTTTCTTCGCTCTGGTGATTCCCGTGTAAATTAAATTTCGCTGTAACATAATGAAATGTGTCATCATGACAGGCATTACCACAATTGGATATTCTGAACCTTGTGACTTATGAATTGTGATAGCATAAGCATGAACAAGCTCGTCCAAATCTGTAATATCATATTTGACAAATCTGTTTTCAAACTGCACAGTCAGTTCTTTATCAATTGTGTTAATGTCTGAAATCATGCCGATATCGCCGTTAAAAACTTCTTTATCATAATTATTTTTAATCTGCATGACCTTATCATGCAGGCGATAAGTACGACCGCCACGAGTCAGCCATGATTCTGCCGGATTCAAATTCTGCTGTAAAAGCTGATTAAGATTAGCCGCACCGATAACGCCTCTCTGCATGGGGGTCAAAACCTGAATATCAGTCGGGTTCACATGACAATATTTCGGAAGTCTTGACTTGACAAGCCCAACAATCTGATTTGCTGCCTGTTCCGGTTCTTCACATTCGATGAAAAAGAAATCTGTACCCTGCTGATTCTGTAAATTTGGATATTGTCCTTTATTGATTCTGTGAGCGTTCATGATAATCTGGCTTGACTGTGCCTGACGGAAAATTTTTGTCAGTCTGACAACAGGGAATTTTTCTGAATCGATAATATCTCTTAATACATTTCCTGCTCCTACGGACGGGAGCTGGTCAATGTCACCGACAAGAATCAGTTTCATATGCAGAGGAATCGCCTTTAATAATGAGTACATCAGAATAATATCAATCATGGAAGATTCATCAACAATTAGCACATCACCGTCAAGAGTATTTGTTTTGTTCCGTTTATAGCCTTCTTCGGGACTGTATTCAAGTAATCTGTGAATGGTTTTTGCTTCCATGCCCGTAGCTTCCGTCATGCGTTTGGCGGCTCTGCCAGTGGGAGCTGCTAAGAGAATCTTATTGCCAAGAGATTTTAAAGTTTCAATAATTCCGAGTGTAGTAGTGGTTTTTCCTGTGCCGGGTCCTCCTGTCAGAATCATGACTTTTGAGGAAACAGCCTGCTGAATGCCCTGTGCCTGAACATCATCGTACTGAATATGCAATTTTTGCTCTAATGCAGAAATATTTATCTTAACATTATGATTCAGAATCGTATCAGAATCAGCTAATTCCAGCAGTTTTTCTGCAATCCCACATTCAGCATAATAGAAAGGCGGCAGATAGATAGCATCCTCTTCAATTATC
>JAZAUD010000144.1:0-3531 GCA_036373775.1 Oscillospiraceae bacterium
GACATTATTTTGTGCAAAAGTATCAGTAGATTTGCTCGGAACACAGTAGATTGTCTGGAATATGTCAGGGAACTGAAAGCCCTCGGCATTTCGGTAAGATTTGAAAAAGAGAACATCGACACCAGCTCCATGACTTCGGAATTTGCGATTTCTCTTTATGCATCATTCGCACAGGCAGAAAGCGAAAGTATCAGCAAAAACGTGACATGGGGCATTGAAAAGCGATTCCGTGAGGGAAAAGTCCGCTATCAGCTCCGTCAGATGCTTGGTTACAGAATGGGTGCTGATGGAAAGCCCTATATTGTGGAAGAAGAAGCGGAAACGGTCAGAACGATTTTCAGAATGTATGCGGATGGTTACAGTTCTGCTGAAATCGCTGTACATCTCACAGAACAGGGTGCAAAACGCTGGAACGGCTCTACGGAATGGAACAGAAATCACGTCTATCAGATTTTACAGAATGAGAAATATTCTGGTGATGCTATTCTGCAAAAGAGCTATACTGTTGACTGCCTGACACATGAATGTGCAGATAACAACGGTCAGAAGCCGAAATACTATGTACAGGACTGCCATGAAGCCATTGTGGACAGAGAAACATATGACAAAGTCCGTTTGGAACTGGAAAAGCGTCGCATTGATGCCAAGCGTGGCAAAAAAGAAAAGGGAAAATACCACACCAAATATTGTCTCAGCAGACTGCTGTTCTGTCCTTATTGTGGCGGTGCTTACAGGCGTACCACATGGACAATTAAAGGTGACAAAATGGGCGTATGGAGATGTGGAAACCGTCTTGACGGAATGAAATGCCCGAAATCTCCGTCCTATCATGAGGACATTTTGCAAAAGTCAATTATTTCAGCTATCAACGGCATGATTGGCAATACAGAAAATGTAGAAAATGCTGTCATTTCCAGTGCTGAAAAGATGAAGGCTGAAAATGAACAGATTGATGCTGAAATTTCTGCAATTGTCACCAAATTGACCGAAATTGAACAAACAAGAGACAGTATTCTGGAATGCATCAGCGGAAGTATGTTTGAACAAATGATCAGTGAACTGAAAAAACTCAATGCAGAAGAAAGTCAGCTTGTGGAAAAGATGGACGCTCTGAAAGTCAAAAAGGAAAACAACCGCAGAAGCATTTTGAAAGCAGGTTCTGCCACAGAGCTGTTCCATGACATCTCTCCGCTGGTTGAATTTGATGAAAATACTGTAGACAAGCTGATTCAGAAGATTGAAGCCGTCAACAAGGATGAAATTACGGTGATATTCTGTGGAGGATTTCGCATTGTGCAGACAATTGAAAAGTAAGCCTTTTATTCCGAGCTTTGTTGCCCCACAAAGGCTTTTCAGGCTGATACCGTTAAACTACCAAAGGAACGCTCTGCAAGCCCACACAGGCGAACTGTGAGGCTTTGTGGGGTGTTTCTCTGGTGCGATAGTAAAGCAATCAGACTGTTGATTGTTACGTCAACCTGAAAATATAGTTTTGTCCTTTTGTCCTGCAATTGTCCCAGCCGTTTTGTGTAAAGTTATGCATCAAAAATAACGCAACATCAACAAATTTTAATTTTGTCCTTTTTGTCCCTATATATAAAGAAATAAAAAGAAAACAATTTATTTATTTATTATAATATATGTATATATGTGTACGGTTTCAAACTTTAGGGACAAAAGGGACAAAAAGGACAAAAGTCAAAAAAGTGCCAAATAAAAAGACTTTTTGATGAAACAATCTGAAAAATTACAGTTGGAATCTCTGGGACAATGTGACAAATCTCCTGATGTTTATAAACTGAGCTGTAATGCCCCACAAAGGCTTTTCAGGCTGATACCGTTAAACTACCAAAGGAACGCTCTGCAAGCCCACACAGGCGAAATGTGGGGCTTTGTGGGGCATTTGCTTGGCATTGAAAAATCTTGAAAAAAGACTTGCAATTTTGGCTTAGTTATGGTATAATGGAGAAAATAAAATTCAATTGGAGGTGATGGTATGGGAATGTACCTGAATCCCGGAAACAGTGCATTTGCGATTACTGTTGAAAGCGATTATGTGGATAAAACAGGCTTGATTTCACTCATCAACAAAACAATTAACAAAAAACATAATTTGACTTGTATCAGTCGTCCACGCCGTTTCGGAAAATCTTATGCCGCTCAGATGCTTTGTGCCTACTATGACCATACTTGTGACTCACATTCGCTGTTTGATGGCTATGAAATCAGTAAAGATGAAAACTACACCACTCACATGAATCAATATCAAGTGATTTATTTGGATATGACTAATCTTCTCGGAAAAACTAAGCCTGAAAAGTTAGTACAATTTATTGAAGAGAGCGTTGAAGAAGAAATTCTTGCTTTTTATCCTAATATCAAAAAAGGAAAATCTTTTGACCAGACACTGCTCAATACAGTAGAAACAACAAATACAAAATTTATTATGATTATTGATGAATGGGATGCTCCGATTCGAGAAACACCCAAAATCAGTGAAGAGTATTTAAATTTTCTGCGTATGCTTTTTAAGAGCAGCGGAACAACAGACAAAATTTTTGCTGCTGCTTATATGACGGGTATTCTTCCTATCAAAAAGACGAAGGGACAGTCAGCAGTTTCCAATTTCAGAGAGTATTCTGTGCTGAATCCAGGAAAATTTGCAAAATATACAGGCTTTACTGAAAATGAAGTCAGACAATTGTGTGAACAAAAAGGAATTAGTTTTGAAGAAACAAAAAAATGGTATGATGGATATTCTCTTGGTAGCGAAACATCCATCTATAATCCTTATTCCGTGACGGAAGCAATGGACTCACATCAATTTCAGTCTTATTGGCAGAAAACTTCTGTTTCTGAAAATCTTGAAATTTTGATTAGCATCAATAAAGATGGCTTACAGGAAGATATTCTCAAGCTGATTGCAGGGGAAGAACTGCCTGTCTATACAAAAGGATTCAATAACGATTTTGAGAAATTCAGGACAAAAGATGATGTGCTGACATTACTGATTCATCTCGGCTATCTTTCCTATCATGCTGATACAGGTCGTGTTTGTATTCCTAATGAGGAGATACGCTTTGAGTTTAATGAGCTGCTCAGGACTACAGACCAGACACAGCTTGTTGCTTTGATTAAAGCATCTGAACAGCTCCTTGCTGACACATTTGCCGGAAACGGTGATGCAGTTGCAGAAGCTATCGAGAAAGTTCGTGCTACCAACTATGCTCCTGCACATTACAATAATGAGCAGTCACTTCGCTATGCTGTCAAATTTGCTTATATTATTTGTGTTGACCGCTACATGAAAGTGGAAGAACTGGCAAGCGGAAAAGGTCTGGCTGATGTAGTTTACATTCCAAAACCGACAACTGCACTTCCTGCACTGGTTGTGGAACTGAAATGGAATGAATCCGCCAATTCTGCCATCAAACAGATAAAAGCAAGAAATTATCCTGCTGTCCTGCAAGACTATGTGGGAGAAATTATTCTTGTTGGTATCAATTACAGTGAAAATACTGGAAAACATAC
>JAZAUD010000145.1:0-3507 GCA_036373775.1 Oscillospiraceae bacterium
CAACCGGACAAACTATTCCACAATCTGATTTCAATGCACTTCCCATCAAACCATCCAAAATGATTAGCAAACTTAACTATACTGTTGGCTAATGCCATCTGTTGAATTGTTCATTTTATTTTTATGCAATTCCTTATCACAGTCATATAAAATATGGTAATTCAAGTCTCCTTCATAGCTTTGCTCCGTGGTATTCAGATTTTGAAAATCCACTGTCATGGTACTGATATTTCCTGTGATTCCCGTGATAGTATAATCATCTTTTTCATTTTTCGTGATTTCCATATTGTGATACTTTGCTACATATGTTCCATCATCAGAGAGTGTGGTAAAACTATTGTCAACGCTTACCATTTGCATCGCAAGAATATCCCAGTCTGTTTCTTCTTCGTTAAACCACTGTGTATCTCGAATCAATGAAGCATTCAAAAAATTCGTCACAAAGTCCTGATATCCTTCATTCATCCAGAATGTATCAGGATTTTCCTGTCGAATAGTAATATTATTGGATTTCATAGTTTCCATCAAAGAAAGAACGTTTTCCTGCAATGCCATTGTACGAACGACACCGCCACGGTAATCATTCTGTTGCAATTCTAAGCGATAGGCTTCTTCATTTGCTTTTGCTTGTTGTGCTTCTGCTACGGCTTCACTGTCCTTTCCACATCCTGTCAATGTTAGAATCATCACAGCGAATACCAATACACTGATTACTTTTTTCATTTCCTGTTTCACCTTTCGTTTTAATTTGAGTATGAATAAGAGCTTTCGAGCGATACCCGAAAGCCCTTACTTTTACTCGGTTACTCGCCATACTTTGGATAAGTAAAGCCTGTGCCGTTTTTACTTTATTGTCAACAGAATTTTGAGTTTGGATAACCCAAAGTTCTGAGTCAATCTGAACGGATTCCTCGTAAAGGGTTTTGATTTTCTCTGGACAGTAGACATTATCTGTTTCAAAATAGTATGTCTGTGGGGTGAGATTATCTTTCACCACGGTACGAAGAAACTGAATAAATGACATTCCATAAGGCTTGAAAAAACCTACTACAAGAACCAATAACATAGGAGCAATTGCAATATTGATGTCATTGGTGAATTTGTATGTGATGTATGCTAATCCAACACCAAGTACAATGAAACCAGCTTCCTTGAAACTAAAATTTCCAATATCTTTTGTTTTGTATTTTCGGATATCCTTGTTGATTTTAATTTCCACAGTCTTCACACTCCTTCATATAGATTGTGTGTCCCCATTGGTTTCAAAATTTCATACGGCAGAAAATTTTTAGGATGCTACTTCTTTTGTTACCTGTCTGACAACGGAAAGACAACCAATTGTTGCAATGGGATAAACAAGGCAAGTCAATAAACTACCAATTAAAGCCCATACACCGTTGTCCGTTCCTGTTTGGAAATTTCCAATTACGGAAGCAAGGTGAGTAATTGCCATTCCGTTTCCGATTGCTGGAAGTAAGATAAATCCCATTCCATATAGAGCCATTCCGATTAAGCCTTTGAACCATGAAATGGCTCTGCTGTTTTGACCGCTATAAATATCAGAAAATGCGATTGGTGTAAAAGCCAGTCTGAAAATCCATTCGAGCTTGTACATGATTGCTTTGTAATACCAAACAACATTACAAATTTTCTGTACCAAGAACATCAAGATTAAAACGAATGAAACAATCACAACCCCAATAAAGCTCAGTCCACTGCACACTCTTTCTCCAATTTCAACAGAAATACTGTTAAACGAGGGGTCAGTCGCTTCCAATAAAGCCATCATTTCTTGTGCTTTGGCATTGCTGGCAATATTATCATCAAACACATTCGCCATTCCTGCGGTGAATCCAGAAGACTGATTCACAGCAAAATCAATCAAGCCATTTCCTGCTGAAAGTACCCCGACAGCAATTTCAGCCCCTCGTGATAGAATGATAACTGCCAATGCAAGCTTGAAAAATGGAACACCAATTGTTTTAATCGTCACATCGTTTCCTTCAAAAGCAAATCTGCGGTTGATTTCCAAAAGAAAGTATACAATTGTCATGCCAATGGCAAGGATGAAAATGTGATTCCAAATCTCTTTTGCTCCTGCAAGTTCATTGATATCAGCAAATTTGATTGCTTCAGGGTTGATAGTTCCTTTATCCGCAAAAAGCGTCAAAAATGCTTCTAATATTTCATAGAAAATCTTAGTCATGCTTTCTTCACTTCTCCTTTCATTTAATTTAACATTTTTTCATCATCTTTGGTATTTCGATAATATTGTGAGGCATCAATTTTTAATTGTTTGACAGCCTTCACATCTTCCCAACGTTTATGTTCCGTTAAGTTGAGCTTACGACAAAGATAAGGTGTCGTATCACGGATGATAACAAGCTCATCATCTCTACCGCCCTGATTGATAGCACCGATTTCATCAATGCTCATCAAGTCAACCTCAGTGGGAGTGTAAGAGGTCGATAATCCAGAATTGGAGCTGGAAGTGGACTTCTGCCGGATAGTCGTTTTTCCAAGCATTTTCTGGATTTCCTCTTTATCTTCTTTCAGAATCGAGCCTAAGAAAATGGTTGTGTCAACGTTCGTCATAACGGTTTCATGTTCTCCCTCTTTGTACATGGTTTTTAACTGTCCAATATCCTGAATGACAACATGAGAACCAATTCTGTATTTACGGCTTGTAGAAAGAATTGTCAAAAAGTTCGGAATTTCGCCAATATTTTTGAACTCATCCAATAAGAAGTTGATATGAATGGGAAGTGCTGGCGCACCGCCATAATCATCACCATTTCAAATATACATTTTGTCAAGGTCACGAATGAACTTTTCCAATGGCTCTTTCAGGACAGAGGATTTATAAACATGGTCGTTCCAGATAATTCGATAAATCTGCGTATTGTTCACATAATCGGCAGGAATGATATCATTTTCCGTTATTGTCTCATAAAATTCTTTCGCTTGTTCTTCTGTATCAAAGTAATCAAATACAGGAATCCCGACTTGATAGCCAATATGCCACTTGTTTCGAAGTTTCTGCTCACCAAGTTCGTATAATCTTCCGTAGAGCTGTGAATATAACATTGCAATCAAAAAGTTATATGCCTGATGACTTTGCGGAATCCCCAAAAACAGGTAAGATTGTTGTGTTGCCATCTTGTCAATGTTAATGTTCATCTCTTCGTGTTCTTCATCTTCACGAGTGATAAAATCGACTTCTTTTGTGGAGAAAATCTGCAAGTCAACCGCAGTTGTAATCAGAATGGTATTTGCAGTCTTTTGTGGTGCAATCAGAAATGTATCATAATACATTTCAGTCTGTCAAAAAAGTCTGGTAAAAAGCTGGACTTTTTTTAATAGATAAGGTATAATAGAGAAAAGGCGATGGAAATGATGTTGAGAAAAGAAGAAAAGAGCCGGAACGAAAGAGAAGAATTTTGTGTGGAAGATTTTGTACCCCAAGACCATTTACTGAGAAAAATAGAAGAAGCAGTGGATTTCAGC
>JAZAUD010000146.1:0-3449 GCA_036373775.1 Oscillospiraceae bacterium
AAATACAGCTTGTCGGCATGATTGAAGCCTTTGACAAAAACGGCAGAAGTCTGACACCGACATTCAGGAAAGGATAAGATGATTTTATGGCTTTTTACAGCGGATTTTTTAATGCAAAGGGTATGGACAGAGTGTACACAGCGGAGGATTTTACAGGCTATCTTGCCAGTATCATCTGTGACGGCATTCTTGATTCTTATGGCATGACATTTAGTCTCACGTCGGCAGACCGTGGGCTCACAGTCAAACTCGGCACAGGAAAAGCATGGATTGACGGGCATTATTTTCTCAGCGATGCCGTGTATAGCATTGACCTCAGTTCCTACGTTGACGAATCTCTGCCGAGATTTGTTGCAATTTGTATCGTGTGCGATACAAACGAGAATGTGCGGAGTGTCAGGCTGGAGCTTGTTTCAGGAACACCGGCGGAATATCCAGCAGTTCCTGAAATGCCAAGCGGTGATGGTATTAAAAGCCTTCTGCTCCATGCGGTATGGCTGGGCGCAGGGACAAAATCTCTCTCAAAAGAAAATTTGATTGACTATCGTGATGATGACAAAAAATGTGGCTATTGCAGGTGCATTCTCGGCAAATGCAAAGTTACGGATATGCTGGCACAGCTTGTAGTTTTGAATGCACAGATTGATAAATACAATGAAACTATGGAAGGATTAAATAATAAAATTGATACCTTACAGCTCAAAATTGACGATATGACTGGCGATATTGTCAAAGTCGGTCAGTGCGGTGATGACATTTATTATGTGCTGTATTCGGACGGAAAATTGCTGCTCCGTGGCACAGGCGAAATGTACGATTACGGCACTGCGATTCCCATTTCTGACTGTCAGTATCCGGATATTGACGGTGACGGACGTGTCACTGCATCAGATTCCTCTTTGATTCTGGCTGCCGCTGCCAATATCGGCTCTGGACGTGAATCAGGTCTGACACCAGAGCAGGAAGTGCTTGCTGATGTGAATCGGGACGGCAAAATCAATGCCATTGACGCATCACTTGTGCTGAATTTTGCAGCTTCTGTCGGTGCAGGAAATTATCAGGGCAGTCTGGAAGGCTGGATAGATTTTCTCAACGACCAGCGTGCAAGTGACAACCTCTCACCATTCTTTGATAACCAGAATATCAAGTCTCTGGTTGTTTCGGAAGGCATCACTTCGCTTGGAACATTCGCCTTTAACTATTGTAACCAGTTATCGTCTGCCTCTCTTCCAAAAACTCTGACCAAAATAGGCAGAAATGCTTTTGCTGCTCTTGCCACCGACGTTTATGGTTTGACTGAAATTTCGATTCCGAAAAAAGTAACAGAAATCGGCTCATATGCATTTGCCAATACACAAATTACGAGTCTGACAATTCCCCGTTCTGTGACTGCTGTTGGTGATTATGTTTGCAGTGAATGTGTAAATCTTGCCACGGTTCGCTATGAGGGCGCAGTGATTGGCACATATATGTTTATGGGGTGTACGGCTCTTGCAAATTTCACCCTCGCAAAATCAGTGAAGGAAATTCAGCCCTATGCGTTCTATTCCTGCAACAAGCTGAAAACTTTGAATTACGAGGGCAGTCTGAAAGACTGGGCAGCAGTCACAAAAGCAAATCACTGGGACAGTTCAGCTAATCTGACAAAAATTCAGTGCCTTGACGGTTTTATGGCGTGGGATTCAGAAAACAAAGAATGGAAGGTCGGTGAATGAGTATGTGGAAATTTCTTGTAAAGAATCAGAGCATTGAGATTCTGGAGCGTGAGGTTCTGGCAGACCATCAGATTCAGTATGTGCAGTTCAAATTTACCTTTGACGGCGACTGGAAGCGTTTTCACAAGGTGGTGCAGTTTTTGCAGTGCGATGAAGTGTATTCCATTATTCTCGGTGTTGACAGCACAAACTGTTATCTTCCTGCGGAACTTCATGCAGGTGCGGTAAAAATGTCTGTATTCGGCTATGATACTGAATCGGATACGACCGTAAGAGCCACAACTGTTCCGGTAACACTTAATATTCGTGCATCCGGATTTGAAGGCGATGAACCGCCGATTCCTCCGACTCTGGATTTGTATGCGCAGCTTATCAGGCGCATCCAAAATGCAGAACAGGGGCTTGACGGAAAATCCGCCTATGAAATTGCCTTGGAACATGGGTTTGTGGGTACAGAAAAAGAATGGCTCAATAGTCTGAAAGGTGCAGACGGCAAAGACGGAACGTCAGCCGATTCTCATACCCATGACAACAAGGCTGTGCTGGATTCCCTGACACCGGAACTGTTCACAGAACTTTATAAATTGCAGGAATTTGAAGACAGCACCTCTGAGAAAATTCATACACTGCAAGAGAAAATTGACAGCTTTCCTGCTTCTGTACACACGCATGAGAACAAAAAAATTCTGGACAGTACAACTGCACCCTATACAGCAGAAGAAAAGAAAAAACTGGCAGGAATTTCGCCGGAAACTTATACTACAAATGAATATCTGAATGAACAGATTCTGCTTGTGCGTGAGTCGATGACACCACTGGAATATATGGCACATTCACATCGGAATAAAGATGTGCTGGACGGTCTGACTGCTGAACATCTGGCAGATTTGGCAGATTTACGACAATTTAAGGACAGCACCGCAAAGAACATTCACACGCTGACAGAGGAAATAAACAGTTTTTCTGGTACGGCGCACACGCACGAGAATAAAGAAATTCTGGATATGCTCACTCCTGAAAAAATCGCAGAATGGGACAGCCTTTCTGCGCTGAAAACGAAAGTGAACGGCTTGTCTACAGAATTTACCGTCTGGAAAAATAAATGCTCCAATAATTCTGACCGGCTGTATGCAGATGAGGCAACACTTGATGCCATGCAGCTTGATTTAGGCGATACACAGGAAATCATCAGAACAATGCAGGAAACAATCAAAGCGATGCAGGCGGAAATGAATCATCTTGACGGAAACAAAATTCAGACAGTATTCACTTGCGGAATGGGAACGCTTGAAAAATATAGTGAAACAGTCTACACGTTCTACAATGACGGCTATCGGAATCTGACAGGCTTTGCAAAATCCTATCCGAATTTTTGCAATGCGGATAATGACTATGCGCTGAATTTCAATCAGATGGATTTCGGCTGGGCTGGTGAGGTATATGCAATGTTTCTGAGTTCTGTCAATATTGACAGTAATTCCAGTATTATTTTAACTTATCATTCCAGTGCGGCAGATGCCGGTGAAATTTATCTCGTGGAGAAGATTTCAGGCAGGTCTTATGCGGAACTTGCGCCGATTGTTCACGAACAGATTACAAACGGCAGTGCCATTAAACTGAATTTTCAGTGGCTGCAAAGCGGTGATTTCATTTCTGTTCTGTGTGACTGTGACGGCATCAATCCGAGAGGATATTATCTTGTCATCAAGGGCGTTTCAGATAATACACATCCGG
>JAZAUD010000147.1:0-3336 GCA_036373775.1 Oscillospiraceae bacterium
ACGAAACTATCCATTGCCTATGTTCCGATTTTGTTTGGAATTATTGCAACCAGTCTTTCCGGAGGTCTGAATGCAAAAAATCCGGTGGATTTTGCTCATTTATCGGAACGTGCAATGCTCTATGTTGTGTTCACGTTCGGTGAGATGATTATTTCCATTGCATCTTATTTTTCAGGCAGGCTTACGTTCAGCGGACTGTATTTTTCCACAATGGCATTTCTGATTGTTGTGGGGCTTTTCCTGTCTTATGGTACACTTTACAACAAAATCATTGACCGTGAGGCTGTCACCAATGGAACCGGATATATGATGATTCACGTTTTTCTGATTTTCGCACTGAACAACATTTCTGTTTCATTGGAATTTATGCGAGAAGAATCTATTGACAATTTGCAAAAGACTGTATTTCTTGTCAGTTCATTTGTGCTGTATTTCACTTTTATGTTCCTGACAATGAAATATGCAAAACAGAAATGTGCAATGCATAAAAAATTTATTTTCACACTTTGTGGCATTGCTGTCAGCTTTGTTGTGCTGATGCTGTTATTCCGTGAAATGATGTATGTCAATATTGCAATCACAGTAATTTATATTTATCTTATTTTCCTGCTGGTATACAAGCGAGGAAAAACAAGTGCATAACGGCATTACAGCCGTTTTATAAAATTTATTTATATTAAAGGAGGTAAAATCATGCAAAATTTCGATTACATGACCCCTACAAGACTGATTTTCGGTAAGGATTGTATCACACAGCTTCCGGAAGTCATGGCACAGTTCGGAAAGAAAATTCTGCTTACCTATGGCGAAGGCAGTATCAAGAAGATTGGTCTTTATGACAAAGTGAAAGAGCTTCTCCCTGATTTCGAGATTGTTGAGCTTTCTGGCATTCAGCCGAATCCGAAATATGACCCCAGCGTTCTTGATGGTGTAAAGCTCTGCAAAGAAAATCATATTGATGTGATTCTGTCTGTTGGCGGTGGAAGTGTTCTGGACTGTTCCAAAGCAATCGCAGCCGGTGCAAAGTATGACGGTGGCCCGTGGGATTTGATTTCCTACAAAGTTAAGGCAAAAGATGCATTGCCGATTGTGGATATTATCACGCTTGCGGCAACAGGAAGCGAATACGACTGCGGAGGAGTCATTTCCAGAACAGAAACAAATGATAAAATTGGCTATATTGACCCTTTGCTGTATCCTGTTGTTTCGCTTCTTGACCCGACTTATACTTTCACTGTATCCAAAAAGCAGACTGCCGCAGGCTGTGCCGATGCGATGAATCATATCATGGAGCAGTATTTCTGCGAAGATTCCACGCTTCTGAATGACGGATTCATGGAGGCAGGTCTAAAAAGCCTGATGATAAATGCAAAGAAATGTCTCGGAAATCCAGAGGATTATACTGCAAGAGCTGAAATGATGCTTACCTGCACTTATGGATGTAACGGCATTTATGCACTTGGAAACAGTCAGTCAGGCTGGCCCTGTCACGGCATGGAACACGCACTTTCCGCTTATTATGACATCACACACGGCGAAGGTCTTGCAATTATCACACCCCGCTGGATGAAGCATATCCTAAGTGATAAAACGATTGACCGCTTTGTCAAGTACGGTGTGAATGTGTTCGGAATCGACAGCAGTCTTGACAAGTACGAAATCGCTGAAAAAGCAATTCAGGCAACCTATGATTTCTTCCTGTCAATCGGTATTCCGATGCATCTGAAAGAAGTCGGCATTGATGAAAGCCGTATTCAGGAAATGGCACATCATGTTGCAGAAAATGAGGGACTTGAAAACGCATGGTCTCCGCTGCTTGAAAAAGATATTGCTGAGATATTCAAAGCATCACTGTAAGGGAGGATAAACTTATGACCAATGTAGAAAAGATAAACGAATTTCTGGACAAGGCAAAGACTTTCATGTTTCTGACCACAGACGGCAGCCAGCCGAAAGGCAGACCCTTTGGTTTCCATATGCTCGTGGATGATAAGCTGTATTTCGGCTGTGGAACATTTAAAAACGTGTTCAGGCAGCTCACAGTAAATCCAAAAGTTGAGATACTTGCTATGAACGATGACGAATTCATGCGTTATGACGGAACTGTAAAGATTGTAGAAAGTGATGCTCTGCTTGCAAAGGTAAGAGAAGCTATGCCGCAGATTATGGCTCTCTATGACAAGAATGGCTGGAAGATGGGGCTGTTCTATCTTGAAAATGGTCACGCTGAGATTCGTGGTGTATTGGAGCTTAAAGAGGAATTTGATGTATGAGCAAAGTGTCCTCATAACTTAAATCAAACATTATTTTATCACGTTAAATCATTAAATCAAAATGAAATAAAAAACAGGCTGGTGTGGTATCATTTCCACACCAGCTTTCTTTTTCATTCGCTGAGAATTTCCATCATCAGCAATGCTCCGTCTTTAAAGCCCTGAATGTACAGGGCTTCGTTATCCTTTGAAGCATTCTCACCCTGCATATCACTGAGTATGTGATAAGTTTTAATCTGTTCCTGTGTCAGTGTCCGTTCAAACTCCGCTGAAAGGTTCAGCCATTTCTGTGTCTGCTTGTCAGCAGGACTGGCTTTCCGTTCTGACGGACTGATATCTCCGTGGTACAGCTCTTTTAGCATGACAGCACACCTCCTTTCAGTGTACTATCATACCATAAATGAAGAGAAATAGCCATTACCATAACCAACAAAGATATTGCTGATTACTTGTGCAGATTATTTCATTTCCTTTGCAAGGGCAGTCAGCAGGCGGAGCTGTTCTTTTTTCAATGGCTTTAATGCTTCCAGTGTTTCTTCCAAGGCAGCAGGTGCATTTATTTTTTCATCAAAAAACTCTGCCGGTGTAATATGCAGAAATTCACAGATATACAGAAACATCTGCATGGACGGCAGAGCTTTCTTGTTTTCGATGTTATTGATATAGCTCTAGCTCTGCCCAAGACTGAGGCTCATATCTCTTGCTGAAATATTCCTTGCTGTCCTCAGTGCAGCTATTCTTTCAGAAACAAAATCTGTATCTATCATCAAAATCACCACCCACATACAATTATAATATATGCAGATAAAATTTTATCTAATCATTGTTTCAATTTCTATTGACATAACAATAATAATCAGCTATAATGATAGAAGATACAGATTTTAAGTAGATAGGAGTATTAGCAATGAATATTTATACTGTCAGCCTGTTTGGACACTGAAGTCTGCTGAATCCACTTTCCGCAGAAGAACATCTGGAACATGAAGTCTATAAAATTCTGAAAAATCACAGCTATGTCAAATTTTTAATTGGGCGTACAGGAGAATTTGACCTGATGGCT
>JAZAUD010000148.1:0-3328 GCA_036373775.1 Oscillospiraceae bacterium
AAAAACGCTAGTTTTCTATAGAAAAAAGTGTCAAATTATATATTTCAGAATCCTAAGCCTTTCCGGAGCAGATGCTTTATTCTGCTGATAGGCTTCTTCAATGTCTTTTGCTTTGAACAGCAGAAACTTCATCACTTTTTCTTCCGGTGCATCATACGGCGCACGGACAATCACCTCACTATGTTTTACTTCCACAGTAATCATTTTTCTGTCACTCCGGATTAGTTTTACAGGAGTGGAAATGCCCTTCACATTCAGAATGTTATTGGGATACCGCACTTCTGTTAATTTCCGCATGATATTAGCCGATTCTGATTCAAGAATTTCTGTAATTTCCTGAATTGGCATATCTTTCGGGGCTTTTACATTCAATTTCCCCTCTTTTAATGTGACCTCCATTGTTTTTCGGTTGGCACGCTGTAGTACTACCGGAATTTCCAATCCTCTTATTTGCAAATTATCCATGTGCATACTCCTTAAAATTAACTGCCAAGGATTTCAAAAAGCCACCCAAGAGCTTTCAAAAATCCTGAAAAGAATGTTGATGTGATTCCATATACCTGAAAAATCCGGTCACACCCCCAAATCATACCGGCGGATATGCCAAATGTCGCAAGCATTCCCAGCAGCCACAGCCACCATCCAGAATCACCACCATGAACAAGAATAATTACCAAAAAACCTATGATTACAACTGCTGCAACAGCGACCAAAATCTGTAAAATTCGCAGCAATACCGTTCCTGCCATCACCCAGCCCAGATGCAGGAACAGCCAGCCTAAAAGAATTATCATGACTGGTATTAAAATAAGCAATAGAATTTTTAGATTTTCTGTTTTCAAAATAGGCTCATCCTCCGTTATTAATGAAAGTTTGACTACTATTCCGCTGTGTCTAACTCCGCCCCCATTAGAATGACCTCGTAATCATGTGTCAGATCAATTGCTGTTCGTTGATAATCAGCTTAAATTCCAGCCCCAGCTTGTCTGCGGCTTTTCTGCATAATATCATGCGCTGAAGAAAAATCTCAAAGTAATCCATCACAGAGCCGTATCTGGTATCGACAGACAGCTTGAGTTTGATAATCGTGTGTGCCTCATTGATTTTCAGTTCTGATTTTGTGACCGAATAATTGACACGGTCATGGATATCAAATGTGGACACATCCTGATTTCTGACTCGATTTCGGCGTACATCGCTTTTATCAGCAAGAATCAGAGCGGCAGCGAGTGCGCTGACCGGAACACCGAAGCCTTCATCATGATTGCCGATTGCAGAGACAATCTGTCCAATTTCCTCAGGTGGAAAATGCAAATGATCAAGTATTCTGAATGCCATGACCGCACCGGACTGGCTGTGATCGACACGGTTAATCAGATTGCCGAGGTCGTGCAGATAACCAGCAATTTTAGCCAGTTCCACCGTTCTCGCCGGGAATCCGAGTGTCTCAAGGATATATCCGGCACGTTCTGAAACACAGGTGACGTGGGCAAAGCTATGCTCGGTATAACCAAGTGCCTGCAAGGCTTCATCTGCCTGTTTGATATAGATTTTGATTTCTTCAACTTTTTTGATTTCTTCGTAAGTCATGATAACACCTCCTACTTAAAGTTTCTCGAAAAATAGATTTCTGGATTATTCAGGTCATTGGCATACATAGAAACCAGACTTTTATCTATGCGAATAGCAGAAAATTTAGAAGCGGCACCTGACATTGTGACAGATCCGTCAAATGCAGCATCTGCTAAGTGAATTTTTACATCAAACATAATGAACTCCTTCTATAGTTAAAATTTAAGCGTTTTTGCCTGTTTCATTACTTGGCTAAAAACTTCCGGACTATACTAAAATGGATATTTATTCAAGTTTAAGCCACTTTTCAATTAAGAGCATAATCTCCTCAGTGCGTTTTTCACCAATACCTTTGACAGAACGTATCTCTTTCTCCAACACACGCAAATCCAAAGTATGGTGATTATCAGTGCTGTCATCTGTATGACTTTCCTGCTTTGGAACGGAATCATCCGATTTATCCAGATTATCCACTGAATCTGGTGCGGCAGATACCGTCTCTTCTGCTCCCTTCTTTCGACCGCTTTCATAGATATCATTTATTAAGGTTTCCAGACTTGCTCTGTCCATCTTTTTTATTGTTTTGTACAGGTTGCGGTCGAGAAGAGGAAGATTATTCTCTGGTGTGGCTGGTGTATGTTTCTTCTCAGTTATACTTTTCAATACATTTCACCTCCTGTGAATAATTTTAATAGTTTTAATGGTACTGTTGAATATTTTGTTGAAAGATGTTGAAAAGTCAGCAAAATGCCCCAAGGACTATAATCACCACACCGAGTATCATGTAGAATTTCCTTGCACCTTCCTCACCAAACCGTTTCTGAAAGCCCTTGAATTTGTAGTTGTTCACAAAAAAATCCCATCCGAAATATCCACCGCAGAAGGAGAAAACTCCCCCGAGGATAAGCATAATTTTTGTGGTTATCATGTGATGTTTTCTCCTTTCACAGTTTTATTTAGGCGATTGAAAAATTCTATTTTGAACAGCTGTGATACTGTTTATTACTCTATCTTCCACATTTTCCGCACCAGTGACAGCCGTTGCAAAAATTTCTTCTTTCACAAGTTTTACATCTCATCTGCATGGGAACATTGGTATTGACCGGCGGATAATTCAAGCCAGAACGCTGTGCCTGTACTTTCTGGTATGCTTTCGGGATATGATAGATTTTTCCGTCCTTGATAAATACATTTCCCGTTCCGACAAACGTAAACGGCACATTGGCAGATTTACATTGTTCATACAATGATTTTATCCATTCATAACGGCACGGTCTTGCACCCTCATAATTCTCGCCGTCAGCAAGAACAGCTTCAAACTGACCTGTAGCAAGGTGCTGCTCCACATGAATTTCTGACAGAATCGGCGCACACATGAAGCCTTTATGCTTCGCAGGAATATTCAGCAGAATTGGAAGCCGTTCATCAGCACGTTTCTGATTTTCTGTCGTGACGACCAGAATCACATTTTCCCAGCCATCACCCCAATCTTCCGGAAGATTGGAGAAAATCCGTTCTGCACGTTTCGTCTGAATCCAAAATCTCACATCTGACCGCTGACGAATCATATCCCAGACTTCTTCTCTCCAATTATCTGCTTCTTCCAGAAAGAAATCTGGGCATCTCTAAAAACCCCTGTACAAAATGAGGAAAATATGATATAATAGAAATATGAAAACAAGACAAAGAAGTTTCTTTGATGAAGAAGCAAGAATGGAATTACTGAGCAAATTAGGAGATCCGCTGGAGATATTGA
>JAZAUD010000149.1:0-3310 GCA_036373775.1 Oscillospiraceae bacterium
CCATCAAGCCGAGAGCAATTGCCAAATCTTCAGCACTTGCACCCATTGAGCCAGCAACAGGCGCACAATACTTGAAAGATTCGCCTAACAGAGATACATTGGTGTTTGCATTGGACGATGCCGCCGCCAGTACATCAGCGAAATGTCCAGAATCCTGTGCCGACATACCTAACGCTGTCAAAGCATCTGTGACAATATCAGAAGTGGTAGCCAGTTCCTCACCGGAAGCCGCTGCCAGATTCATGATACCCTCGATGCCGTTAATCATGTCATCCGCTTTCCAGCCTGCCATTGCCATATACTCGAATGCCTGCCCTGCTTCGCTTGCGGAGTATTTCGTCTGACTGCCCATTTCACGGGCTTTAGCACGGATAATGTTCATTGCCGTTTCAGTGGAGTCTGCCCCTTCCTCAAAAGCAAGCCCCATTTCTTCGGCACTTTCCACTATAGCAGGCAAATCCTCATCAGCGACCTTGCCGGAAATCGCTCCGACTTTGGACATTTCGGCATCAAATTCCGCACCAGTCTTGACAGCAAGAGTTCCCAGACCTGCGACAGCACCGGTGACAGGCATCAGCTTTTCACCGACACCAGAAATTTTATCGCCGACTTCTTGCATTTTTTCACCAACAGCAAACATTTTTGAAAGAGCCGCATTGGAGTTATTCGCTTCCTGCTGTAAATTCTGGAGTTCCTGCTCAGTTTCGATAATTTCTCTTTGCAGGGCATCATACTGTTCAGGAGAAATTGGATTGCCAAATTCATCAGAGACATCTTTTGCGGACTGCTTTAAAGCCTTTAATTCGTCAGATGTGGATTTGATTTCATTCTGAATCTGGTCGTATTTTTCCTGCGAAATTTCGCCTTTTGCAAGCTGTTCATCAGCCGTTTTTGATTGTTCTTTCAGGTCATGCAGTTTGGTTTCCGTTTCACCGATTTTCTGCTTGATAGGGTCAAATTTTGCCTTCCAGTCATCATAGTTATCTTTAGTTTGAGCCGCCTGTTCGCTTGCTCTTTTGAGCGTTGCAAGTTTATCGCTTGTGGAGGTGACAGCATCAGCAAGAAGCCTCTGCTTCTGAGAAAGCAGTTCTGTATTTGTCGGGTCAAGTTTCAGCAGACGCTCCACGTCTTTCAGTTGGGACTGTGTGCCTTTGATGTCCTTGTTGACACCTTCGAGGGCTTTCGATAATTTAGTCGTATCACCGCCGATTTCAACGGTAATTCCACGGATTCTGGTTGCCATATGCTTTCACCTCCAAATCAGGGCATGAAAAAAGCAGCCCTGAAAGACTGCTTTGTTTTATATTCAATTATTTTGATAAATCAAAATTTAACTGCTGCAGAAAGTTTTTTTCCACACAATACCCCAAATATACAAAATACGCAACTTAAGATTATATATGAACTACCAACTACATATCGTTTATTGTCAAATAAATTAAATGCTTCAAGAGAGAATGTAGAAAATGTTGTAAAACCTCCGCACACACCTGTTTTTAAAAATAAAACTGTATCTTTAGATATATCTTCACGGCTACTGAAAATACCAACAACAAAACCAATCAGAACAGCCCCGATTATATTTGTGATAAATGTCAGGACAGGAAACTCTGCTTTTATTGGTATCAGACTTATCGCATACCTTGCCACAGCACCAACAGCACCGCCAAGTGCAACAAATACAAATTTCATTTTGTCTCTCCTATAAATTCCGATACTGATTTCAAATCATCAGTTATTTCCTGTTTTGTCTGAGGAATATTGTGACTTTCCAGACAAATATTTACATCAAGATTCGCTATTGTATCAGCAAGCTGTCTGCATAATTCAGGATTTTTTACCCATGTCGGGAATGTTCCGCCTGCAGCATCGCCTAAAAACAACACTTTTTCACTTTCTGCAATCACAAGCGTAGAGTCATCAGTATGCGGAGCTTTGCTTCTGAGCAGCCTTATAGGACAATTGCCTGCATCTATCATCAGTTCATCAGAGAATACAATATCGGGAAAAGTGATGATGACAGGCTTGTTTCCCTCATATTCTTTGCGTATGCATTTATCAAGAGACAGAAAAAATTCTTTGCCTTTTTCGTCTATTTTTTGCTTGAATTGTTTCAGATAGCTGTCTGTTAAGCAGTTCGCTATGCAAAGTCCGCTGACAGAGTGCATACCAAAAGTATGATCCCAGTGCCAATGTGTCAGAACAGTTATTTTCGGCAGCGGCAGTCCCGTTTTTTTCAATGCATCATAAAACTCCATAGTATGCATTTCTGAATGTCCTGCATCAACAGCAACACTAAAGTTATCTCCCTTGATATATCCAAGGACAGGACGGTCACGCTCCTTTTCAAACGGATAAAACCATACACGCTCAGTTATTTTTGTCAGTTCCATATCATCACCTCAACTATTCATATTTGAGTTTATTCAGTTACTAAAATAAATCATAATTTATACTAACAATTCTCTGATTTTAGTTTTGACTTTCTCAATATCGCTACAAGTTAGAATAGGGATAAGAGAATCAATTTCTTCAATGCTTTTATCCCACCATTTGAATTTGAGCAATAATTCAATCATTTCATCATCAAAGCGTTTACGAAGAACATTTGCAGGATTACCGACTATAATTGTATAGGGAGAAACATCTTTCCCGACAATGCTGTTTGCACCAATGATAGCTCCATCACCGATATGAACTCCAGGCAGTATTGTTGCATTCTGACCTATCCACACATCATTCCCAATAACTGTATTGCCTTTTAACGGCATATCAGCTATTGCAGGCGGATTCATATTCCAGCCCTCTAATGTATAGAACGGGAATGTTGATACAGCGTTCATCTGATGATTTGCACCGTTCATTACAAACTCAACACCTGCTGCTATCTGACAAAACTTACCGATTATAAGTTTATCGCCGTTCCATTCATAATGGTGTGTAACATGGCTTTCAAAATCAGAATCAGCAATATATGAAAAGTCACCAACAACTATATTGGGATTACTGATTGTCGGTTTGATATATATTTCTTTTTCATACCCCTTTATAGGGTGGATTGCATTTGGATTTGGTGTCTTTCCGTCTTTCATTGATTACTCCTTAAATTTGGACTTATGCGTCTATTATAGCATAAAAACACGAATAAGTCAAGTTAAAATAAATCGAAATCATTCTGAGTCGCTTTCTGCGGGTAGTCGAAATCATCGTTTTCTTTTTCGATGAACATATCATCAATAAGTCCGATTGTAAGCAGTTCAAGCTCCTGCATGGAAAGCCCTAACTGCTTACATCGGAGAAGAAATAACGG
>JAZAUD010000150.1:0-3274 GCA_036373775.1 Oscillospiraceae bacterium
AAAACAATATTGAAGCATGATGCTGTGACTTTAGGTGAATGGGTTATTGTCATGCAGGAGCTGATGTGCATTCATCATAATAAAATTAAATATCAGAATTGCTTTATAAGGCATACAAATACAAATGTAAAATTGACTGCATCCATTAAAAGTTTTGAAGAAGCATCTCTGCTTCCTCATCTGATAGTGATGAACAGGCTGACCAATCGTCTTTTACTGACTTATGGGACGAAAGAATTATTTGAACAGAAACTACAGGCTGATGAGTATATTATGAAAATTGAGAAAATCATATTTTCTTACAAGAATATAGAGGACATCAGGACAGCACATAATTTTCTCTATTTTCAGGTGATTTCTGTTCTTGCAACAGATTTCTCATGTTCGGATATGCAGGGAAATATCAATCAGATAATGCAGAAGAAATTAACAGAAAAAGGCTTGTCTCCGATAACTTTAATTTCTGAACCAAATACTTTTGCACAATTTGATTTTCTGATGCACATACTTGCACAGGATAAATATTTCAGGCTGATACAAGACGACGAATTTATGAATCTCAGAAAAGAAGCAGAACAAGCCTTATCTGGTGGTATAAATGAATTTTTAAAATTTACTGCGAATCATATGGATTTCACTTATCCAGAATGTGCCTATGAAATTACAGCGAATCTGTTTGCAGAAGAACTTGAATATATGTTTAAAAATTCTACACCATACAGCAGACCGATAACCATTCCAATTTATTTTGGAGAGGGAAACGAATACAACCTTCATGTGAGTTTTGCACTTTTACAGCAATTCATTATCATATCGCAAATCGGTTTTATTGGAAAAGAAATTGATTCTTGTGAAAAGTATCAGGACTTACTTTTAATTCAGAAAAACATATGAAGTACTCCAAAAAGAGTGCTTCATTTTTTAATAGAAAAACCCCCTTTTACAATTTCCTCTAATATTGATATAATGATAGATGGCAGCACAGAAAAATCCTGATGCTGACTATATATCAATTTGGAGGAATTATATTATGTATCCTAATCCAAACAATGGCGGTTACCCGAATCAGGCTCAGAATGTGATGGCTGAAAATCTGTTATTTCAGAATCAAAGCAGTGCAACTATTGCAGATATCTACTCAGCACTTAATACCGTAATGTCACAGATGGATATTCCTAATACGGCAGAAACAGTAAATATGGTGCTGGGTATCATCCAGCCCCAGCTTATGGAGCATTTGAGCAGAAACAATCAAGCAGTAGCAGATATGAGCAAACTGGTAGAAATGCTCATTAATAAGAATCGTTCTCAAATCATGCAGAATGAAAAGCTGAGAAAAATCAAGAAAACGCCTGTGAGAATTTTTGGCAAAGATGCAGACGGATGCGGAAGTTGCATGGAAACGGGCAAAGAGTTGATTAAAGTTGGATATATTGATGTTTTAACCGTAAGCAATGTGAACATTGAAAAAGACGGAGCATATCAGGAATATAAATTTGTGGATTACCTCGATTCTAAAAGTGAAAGCCGTAAAGCAATGATTCCGCTGAATAAATTATCAGCTAAATCCTTGATTGCACTTTTTAAAGGATTTGAGTACATCTGTTCCAGCAAGCAGATTGTGAATGAATATCTTGCATACTGTATCAATGGTTTTCCGAAACCTGAAACAATCACAATCCCCGAATATTCTGGATTTTCTTTTCTTACTGTAAACGGAACGGAAAAAGCTTCATTCTGCTGTAACAACGGTGAAATGGATATGGAACTTCTGGAAAAATGCTCTCACACTTTTAAAAGTAAAATCATGCCTGACGGAAATCTTCGTGCCGATGAAATCAGCACCTATGTCAATGCTTACCTGAACACACCCGAAAAAATTGTTCTGTTTGCGTATTGTATTTGTGGATTGTTGTCATCTGTACTTTATGAAATTGGTAGTCCAATGACACAGATTCTGATGATTTCTTCACCTAACCAAGAAAGTACAAGACAAGCCTGCTGCTATTTTCAGACATATAACAAAGGAAAGGATGCTGTCTCTTTCAGTACCAATATTACTGCAGTGAGAAAAGCAATTCATGCGGCGAAAGATGAAACAAGCAATTGCAAGAGACAACTTTGAAATTTTGATAATCAAGAAGTTTATTATTCCCTTTGAAAGCGGTGTAATTGTTATCCGGCATTGGCGAAAAAATAATTATATTCCGAAAGACCGCTACACAAAAACAGATTATGTTGAAGAATTATCCCGTCTTATTGGAGTTAGAGGAGAATATTTATTGATTGATATTGAAATCAGTCGTGAGGAAATTGCACGCATCCCCAAAAGCGACCTCACAGAAAGTCCTTGTATACAAGATGTATACACAGGTAAGGTTAGGTTAGGTGAGGTTAGTACAGATAACCAAACCAAGCAATACGATTGAGCCGTTCTGCCGCCATGAGCGTTGTACCTGAACCTCCGAATACATCAAGAACAATGCCGTTTTCCTGCGAAGACAATCCCATCGGATAGGCAATCAGCGGAATGGTCTTCATAGTCGGATGCAGTTCTGATTTCTTTGGTCTCGGAAACTCCCAGACAGTAGTCTGCTTACGGTCTCCATAGAATTTATGTTTTGCAGTATCCTTGAAAGCATAAATTACAGGTTCATGCCGCATCTGAAAATCCATGCGACCAATCACCAGTGTATCTTTTACCCAGATGCAGGTCGTGGAATAATGAAATCCGGCATTGACTGTGGCATTAAAAAAGTTACATTTCTCTGCATCTGAATGAAAGCAGTAAAATGCACCGCCATCAGCAAGATTGGCATAGATGTTTTTAAATGCATCGAGCAGGAACTGATAGAATTTTTCAGAATCAGACCAGCTGTCATTCTGAATCGTCATGCCCGTACCGCCTTTGTAGGCACAATTGTAAGGCGGGTCTGTGATGCAGATGTTTGCCTTTTTTCCGTCAAGAACAGTGCGTACATCTTCCGGCTTGGTGGCATCTCCGCAGAGCAGTCTGTGTCTGCCGAGCAGCCACAAATCACCTGTCTGAACAAATGCCTCTTTTTCGAGTGCCTTGTCTACATCGAAACCATCATCTTCTGCTTCTTCATCGGCAGCGAACAGATCAGCAAGCTCTTTTTCATCAAAGCCTGTCAGACCTAAGTCAAATCCGAGATTTTGCAGTTCTTCCATTTCCACTGCTAACAGCTCATCATCCCATCCGGCATCGAGAGCCATTCGGTTATCGGCGAGGATATACGCTTTTTTCTGTGCT
>JAZAUD010000151.1:0-3240 GCA_036373775.1 Oscillospiraceae bacterium
CAACTCTACCCGAAGACTCGCAGAGATATCATTCTTACTGTGTCCATAAATCAAAAGGCCGGCGTCATTGACGCCAACCTTTTATTGAGCAAATATGGGGAAGAGCCTTTGGCTTAGTTGTTTACGGCATACTCTGCCTGTGATTGCGTAAATCCTTCAAAAAGAAGCTGGTCTAATAATTCCGATTTGGAAAAAGAAGAATATTCCAGATACTCTCTTGCTTTTTTAGCAGCTTGCTCATTCCAGTTAGCTCCGCAGTGATCCGCACCATATACTGCCTCAGTATGGCTAAATCCTTCATATTCCAGTTGTTCCACAAGTCCGGAATATGAAAAAGCCGTTGATTCCAAATAATCTGTTGCCTTAAGTAACGCTTGTTCTTCCCAATCAACGTTTAAGCTGTCGACTGCTCTCTGAGCTTCAGAATGTGAATATCCTTCAAATTCAAGCTGCTCCACTAATCCCTCTCTTGAAAATGCAGTGTAAGAGAGATATTCCTTCGCAGTCTGGACTACAGAATCCCCGGAGTTATAATCGCCAGTCGAATACTGGTGAGAATCACTTTTTTCCGTATCTCTATATGTGTTCGAAAATAGATCCTTATCCCAGGTAATTCCCGTGTTCTGCTGTTTTGTTATTCGGTTGCAAATAAATTCATTACTGCTCCCTGGCACGCTATCTCCTGCTTCGTCAAACATACTAAATGAACATTTGGCTGTATTATCCGTGACCCGACTAAAGTTGTACCAAATGCCGCCCTCTTCGACGCCAAAAATGATAATATCCTCCGGATTTTCCTCATCAGTCTCGAATAGTACATACCCTTCATATTCTTTCGTCCCAGACTGTGTTTTATTATCCTTCCAAATAGTGTAATCAATGGCAATTGGAAATCGCATACGTTTGCAATTATTCACTTTACTGTCAAACCATAATGAGTTGTCGAATATGGTAAAATGCATCTCATACGGAACGACAGTTGTACCTTTATCGAAATCAGAGCTCAAATCAGCTTCCCATTCACCTATAAAATACTCCAGAATAGAATAGCCCATTAAATAATCTTCTGCATCATTGTAGAAAGGTATTTTCGCAAGTTTCATGATACCTTCTACTGTCTTTCCGGAAGAAATTTGCTCCATTGCTTCTGAATACAATTTTTCCGGATCGATTTCTTTTTCCTGCGACGCTTCCTCGGTGTCATTTTCCACAACGGTAGATTCTGTTGCCTTCTGAGGCTGCCCGCAGGATGCTGTGAAGACGATTAACAACAAGCTGATTGTAAGGAGATTGAAACGTTTAATCAATTTTGTCACGATTTACTCCTCCATTATTATGCAGGTATTATTGTCAGCGTATACTTTCCGTCAATAATTTCAATATTCAAATCAGCAACATCTTTGCTTCATTAACAACTGCATTGTTAGTTTCCGCAGTTCCTGCGGACTCCCCACAACTGACAACTGCTATTGTAGCCACCGTTGCCATCAAAAATAAGAATGTCTTTCTCATTTATATCCCTCTCATTTCTGACAGAAAATATCATTCATCTAGACCGATGTAACTTACACATAAAACGAAACAACATCATTATCTCCGTTTTCTGTCGTACGCTTAAATGTCATAATTATCTCTTCACCGGGTTTCCAGTCACCGACCACATATTCAATTGCTTCCACATTTTCATCATCGGAGTAATCATCTGTTCCTTTTGTGTCATACACATAACAATACACATACAAATCTTTAAACTCATACTCTGTTTGATTTGTGCAATTTATTTTGATGCGTTCTTTACCATCATCCTCGAAAGTAGATTCGTAATTTTCATCTGGAATATCATTCAGCATATTCCAGAAGTTTTCGTCACCGTATTCATCAATATAAACAATGTTATGCATTGTATTAAGCTGGTAGTTATACTTTGAATCTACTTTCAAATCGTAATTATCATAGATTGCGCATAGCTGCTTCGCTCTTTTCAGGTAACTCTTTTCCCATTCTTCATTGTATTTTTCTTCCGAAATATTTCCGTTAATAGCATCTTCAAGTAATTGTGATTGTTTCTCCAACCCGTTCATGTAAGCAATCGCATATTCCTGCAGGAGTGAATCCTCGAATTTTTTAGTCCTGCAATCAACAAGAATATCTGATTCAGAATCAACTAAATGCTTAAGATCTTTTACATCCTCTTCAAAAGTAGATTCTGAATTATCCTCAGAGTCAATTTCATTCGAAAGCTCCCATCTTGCCTGAATTGCCTCCGAAAAATTAGCCAGGAACAATTCATCATATGTTTCAGGCTCCTCAGGTCCTGTCTCAGAAGATACTTCCTCCATACTGCTTTCCATCACAATCTTACTTTCCATTATTTCAGAAACTGTGCTTTCATTTGTTGTAGGCTGTACACCATTCTGTCCACCGCATCCAACAAGAATAGCATTGATTATGAGCAGGCTCAAAATAGCTCGATTTTTCTTCATATTTCCTCCAATTCTTTTGCAGATATTATTCTACTTTCGTTAATTCCACTCCCCGATTATTCCTTAATGTCAATGCACCGTTGCTATACTCAAAAGGCAGGGTCATTTTCACATCACCATCGGACGCTTTTACTGTCACGACTACTGCAGAATCTCCTGTGTTAATTTCATATGTTCCGGCCAATACGGCATCTGTTGGATAAATTATTACGTTACCGTGCCTGAATACAAATTTTCCATTCGGCAATTCCCATGTGCCCTGCAATAATTCATCAACTTCTTCAGCAGACACGTCCGTCACCACATCTGCATCTGCTGATCCCTGTGTTTCTCCCGTTGTCCCGGAATTCTTTTTCTCTGAGGAAGGTGCTGAAATATCAACCTCCATCATCTGATATTCATCTTTAGACCCCTGCTTCTCTACCATAACCGTGATAGGACTATTGTCTTTCGGGTATACAAGCTTACCGAATGTAACTGTTCCGCCTTTCAGCGCTTCACTGAAGAAAGATTGTATAAGATCATACTGCTCTTTAGCAGCTCCACTATAAGACACCGAATCATTTAGTTCGGCCCCATTTTGAAAGCATCGAATCCAAAATGTGCTTTGTACATTAGACGGTCTATCCTGGTAGTTTGTATATTCAAATATAAACACGAGGGCATTTTCCTGATCAGTCAATTCAGGGGCTGCCTTAACAAACTTTACAAACTTTATATTTCCCTCATCCAGAGTAAAATCAATTTCACTATTCTC
>JAZAUD010000152.1:0-3178 GCA_036373775.1 Oscillospiraceae bacterium
AAAATCATCTACATCGCAAAAAATTGCTATTTGTTTCTCTTCCATAGAAAAAACCGCCTTTCTGTTTTCTGAGTTCGTGGTTATTCTCATTATAACAGATTTTGGCGGTTTTTTCTACTATTTTTTCATCGAACTCACGTAGTGATAGCAAAATGCCAAGCGTTGTCAAGTTCAGATGATTTTTGATGTATGCAACAAGCTTTGACTGTTGCTCATCGCTCATTTTGTGCGCAGATTTCTTTTCTACTTTCGGCATAACAACATTTTTCAGAGAAATATGGATGTGATATTCCTCCTGTACATACCGTAACAATGACTTAAAAACTGTCATGATATCCCTAACATAGCTTGCAGAAAGCCCACTATCCATTTTTTCTTTGATGAAAGCATTGAGTTTACCTGATGTAATTTCTGTACATGAAATATCGCCGAAAACTGAAAGAATATGCTGTTCAAATTTCATGCGATAATTTGCATAAGTGGATTCTTTCACACGATTGGCAACACCATTCAGCCACTCTTTATAGACTGTATGCAATGTAAGAGATTTCCCCGAAAGATAGCGAATTTCAATCTCATGAGCAATACGAAGCTTTTCTTCTGCTTCTTCATAGGTACTTCCGTATACATATTGATAGATTGGTTTACCATCTTCCCTATGGTCAATGATAAAACGTCCCATATATCGTCCATCTTTACGGTGAGTAATAACTTCATTTCTATTTAGCATAAGATAGCCTCCTTAGCATTTTGCACAATCGCCTTTTACGTAGCAACAAATATATCGTCATTGTGCCAAAAATATTTTGTGGGTCTTGCATTTTAGTAATGCATATGATATAATAAAAATGTTCCCAGTTCTGTTATAGTAACGGTACGGGAATTATCATATATCCTTATTATATCAGTAATTTGGAAATTTTGCGAAATCACTTACATCAGCAAACGGCTGATGTGATTTTTTATGCCCTTACATTCAGGCGATAAAACTGTTATGCTAAATGGACTTGCAGAGATGGATAAATTTACACAATCTGATGAAAGCACCTGAATCATACAATAACTTAACTGGTCATCAACTGGAGCTGATAAACGAAATCTTGAAAGAATTCACAGGAAGCAAAAACTTCCAAACAGATTGAACCTGCTTGGAAGTCATACATACCTATTATACTGTATAGGGTTTAAACGCGTTTCAATGTTTTCAAATGCTCTTTCTGCTCGTCACTGATACGGTAGCTTTCCCTTGCCTTTTGGATAGTCTTGTTATGTGTCCATGCATCAAGCCGATTTTCTTCAATGATTCTAATAGTATCATCATACTGTTTAGCCAATGCAGTTGCAAAATACCATGCTCTCATCATGTTGACATAATACTCTTCACTTTGAATTTCTGCCACTAAATCCAGATATTCCGGCTTAAAATGCTCATCCAGATACCAGCGCATCAGCATACCAATTCCGAAACGAATTGTATAAGTCTTATCAGAATGAATCCATTCTTTGATTTTTTCCATCAGCTTGTTCAGATGTTTCTTGAAAACTTTCGGACTTAATTGGTCACAAGTCGCCCAATTATCCACATAAGGCAGAAACCTTCTCAGCTCCGCTATGACTGTATCATAATCTTTCATTTCCGAAATCAAAAATACATGAAGCTGATTTTCCTCAAAATATCGGTGTGGCAAATCTTCCAGAAATACAGATACTTCCTCTGATTTTGCTAATTCTTTGGCAAATTTTCGTAATTCCGGTGTTCTGACACCAATGATAGAATCTTTGTCAATGTTTGGAAGCAGTTTGGCATTGAAATCTTTGTATTGTATATCCTGCATGGAAAACAATTTTTCTTGAATTGTCATGATATTCTCCTCTACTTTATAAGATAAATAGTATCTTCGTCTTTCATCCCACGACAGAATTTTTCAAGGACTTTCTGAAATACTGTTTGTTCAGGAGCGATTTCACAAAATAATGTCATACATGACCTGAGTTTATAGGCATCTATCAAGCCAAATATTGCTACAGGGTCATCTGTCTGAACTGAAAGCAATGCCTCTGTGATTTCAATCAGCCCTGCACCAAGTACAGGATGTGCTAAAAATGCCTGTGCTTCCTTGATATTTTGCAATGCATAAAATTCTGTGACAGTATCCACTGTCAAGCCTTTGATTTGTGGGAAAGTGTACCAAATCCAATGTGTCATTTTTCGCCCCGATTGAATCTCCTGAAATGCTTTGTCATAACTGGAACATTCTGGTATCACTCCAGCCTGACCAACAAGATATTTCTGCAAGGGTTCTTCTTCCAACTCAATGCCGACTACATGATATTTTGCTTGTTGTTCTTTGGAGTAAAAAGATTCCATTTGTTCCGGTTTCGCCTCTTGCCATGTGAACGGTGTATAGCCACATTTCAATAATGGAAGTTTTTGAAACAGCTCTTCAAAATCAGCGAAATGATGCAATGCTGTGATTTTCTTGGTAACAGTTTCAGATGGTTCATCAATCCGGTGAAACGTGATATTATCGCCAATTTCTAATTTCTGTCGTTTTTCATCATTCAAGCGCAATTCAATTGTCTTATATCCAGCTTTCACAGCATCAAACGGCTCTGGATTCAATTTCATAGCATAATTCATATCATTGTCCCTCCATATCATCTGATTTCGAAATCATATCCTCCCTGTAAGGGGATTTCTTCTTCATCAATCCGCTCAATATACGCCCATCTTGCGCATTTCAACTCTTCAATCAAACAGTCAATATCTTCCGGCGTTCCTTCTGCTTCCATTTCAACTGAACCATCATACACATTTTCAGCCCAGCCGCTCACACCATACTTCAAAGCAATTTGTTTCGCATTCCAACGAAATCCGACTCCCTGCACTTCCCCATTAAAAATAAAATGCTTTCTAACTTTTTTCATATTCTGCTCCTTTCCGTCTTAGTTAGTGAGACGATACCACACGATTTGAAGCTCTTCTATTATCATACCATACTTTTCCTGTTACGTCAATCATTTATCTGCAAATTACAAAAAATAATGCAGCTCCCACAAAGAAGGAGCTGCACTGCTATCAGTCAAGAAAATCTTGCAGATTGGTCATTTCATCATTCATCAAGTCGTCTGTCACATGAGCATAGATGTCCATTGTGAAACCAGAATTTGCATGACC
>JAZAUD010000153.1:0-3122 GCA_036373775.1 Oscillospiraceae bacterium
AGCGAATCCTCCAAAAGAAGCATTCCCATTCCGGAGTTTTTGATTGCGTTTTTGAAAAAATTTAAAGGACAAAGCAATGAATTCATCCTTTCAGGCAAGGAAAAGCCTACTGAACCTCGTACTATGCAATATCGATTTTCTAAAATTCTCAAAAAGGTAAAATTGCCGTCGGTTCACTTTCACGCTCTCCGTCATATGTTCGCATCCAAATGCATCAAACTTGGCTTTGATGTGAAAACACTATCGGAAATTCTGGGACACAGTTCCGTGGAAATTACGCTGAACCGCTACGTTCACTCCTCTTTTGAGCAGAAAATGGAGTACATGAACCGCCTGAAACCAGCAGCCTGAAATAAGTGCATCTTGAAAACTGAATATTTTTCGTTAAATAAGAAATTTCATGAAAAGCCTTTATGCAGGTATCGGAAATTCACATCATCTGTTTATATTATCGCATATTTCAGCGAGATAAGCAAGCAGAGATTTCACATGGGAGCATAAATGTAATAATTACCTTATGTTGAAAGAAGGGGAAGAAACATATGCCGGAACAACCTATCTATGAATATTTTTCATCAGTTGAGCCAAAAGAGGTAGAATGGCTGTGGTATCCATATATTCCTTACGGAAAACTGACGATTTTACAAGGCGACCCAGGTGAAGGAAAATCTACTGTCATGCTGAATCTGATTGCGACAGTTACGAATGGCGGTGTTCTTCCTGACGGAACTGTATTTGACAGACCACATCTGGTTATTTATCAGTGTACGGAAGATAATGCCGCAGATACTATCAAGCCAAGACTGTTGACTGCCGGAGCTGTCTGTGAAAAAATAGCATATATTCTTGATGAAGATGAGAAACTCACTCTTGATGACAGCAGAATTGAGGATACACTCGTCAGGACAGGTGCAAGGCTCATAGTATTTGACCCAATTCAGTCATTTCTTCCGCAGGATTCTGATATGCAGAACATTGGCAGAATGCGGTCATTGCTTAAAAAATTATGTACTGTAGCTGAAAAACATCGCTGTGCTGTTGTGTTAATCGGGCATATGAACAAAGGCGGAGCGAATAATCAGTTGTACCGAGGTCTTGGAAGCATTGATATTGCAGCAATCGCAAGAAGTGTGCTGATGATTGTTCGTGACAGAGAAAATCCAGAACTTCGCTATTTGTTTCAGATTAAGTCCAGCCTTGCACCAGAAGGCAGACCTGTTTCGTTTCTCATGAACCGTGAACAAGGGTTTGTCTGGCAGGAAGTCTGTGATTTATCTATTCAGGATGTAATCCAGAATGAACTTGTTTCAGATAATGGCAAGCGGAGTCAGGCGGCTGTACTTCTGATGGAATTGCTGACGGAGCAGGATATGCCAAGTTCTGAAGTTTTTGCTGAACTCGAAAAGCAAGGAATTTCCAGAAGAACTGTTCAAAAGGCGAAAAAAGATGCTCACATCAAGGCATACAAGAAAAATAATATCTGGTACTGGAGCAGGAGGTCATAATATGTCAGAAAAACAAGCAGAGCCATTAATTCCGCCACTGGAAACATTGCCACGAATCAGTCTCAAAGGAACAGAAGTTGTTAGGCGACAGTATCTTTCGCATATCAAGGATAATCTTGTCAGCATTCGTCCGGATGGAATTCAGTTCAATACTGCCTGTATCACACGCATGGAAAATGTTGTCTACATCCAGATTATGATTGACCGGAAAAGAAAGTGGCTGATTATTCGTGGGTGTGATGAAGAGGACAGAGATGCCCAGCGGTGGTGCAATGTCAAAGAGGAAGGAAGAAAACCACGGAAAATTACAGGAAAAGACTTTGCAATCCGCATTTACAGAATGATGGAATGGAACAGAGGATATTATTTCAAAGTCTGCGGAAGTTTCGCTGTCAGAGACGACAAGGAAGATGAACTTCTGCTCGTGTTTGAACTGGAAGAATCCGAAATCTATCCAATGTCATCTTCTGCAAGACAGAAAGCAGGGGTGGAAGATTCAGAAGTTGGCAGAGAGGAACTGGAAAAACTCAATGCCTATGAAGCCGCCAAAGATGCCGAAAAGAAAGAGCGTGAAGAAGCAAAGAAAGCAGGTATTGAGCCTAAAACAGGCAAAAAACAGTCGGCATTTTCAGAAATCCTTGCATCTGAAACATTTGGTGAGACATTTGAAAATCATGTCAACCGTCTGAGACTTCCAGCTTCTGAAGAAGTGGAAGGTCAGCTTGATTTCTTCAAGGAGGGTTAATATGGCAGGACAAGGGAAGAATGGAATTTCCATCTATTTCAGATACCATATTATGAATATTCACAGGGGAGCAATCAATGCAATTGGTAAACCGAAATATATTCACCTGCTGATAAATCGACAGGAAAAGAAAATGTTTATTCAAGGATGCGAACAAGACAGAGATGCATTCAAAGTGTACTACGCATTTTCAGGACAAAATCATAATGTAGACCAATGCCATATCCGAAGCAAATGGTTTATTGAATATTTTGCTGATATGCTGGGGGTTGCCTATGATTCAGAATCACTTTGCTTTTCTGGAATTTTGCTTGAAGACAGCAAGACAATTCAGATAGACCTGAATCAGTATGAAGTGATTGCTTATCAGCCAGAACAGGAGGGTGCATCATGAACGAAAGACCAAAAGTCTCCAGATTAAGTGAGGGAATTCATGCCGTTGACACCTCAGCTCCGGAAAGTGTAACCTTGTTTCAGGGCATGACAGAAAAAGAAAGAATTATCGCTCAGTATGGTCAGAAACGGGATATGAGTAAAATAGTTGTCATTCCGGCAAAGCCAGCTCCTAGTTTATTCGATACAGAACGCAGAAAACGTGTAGTGGTATACTGTCGAGTCTCTACAGATGGCATTTCACAGACTTCTTCTTTTGAGTTACAGAAAAACCATTATCTCAAATATGTACGCCAAAAGCCGGAATGGAAACTGGTCGGTCTGTATTCTGACGAAGGAATTACGGCGACAAGCACCAAAAAAAGAATTGGTTTGCTGACTATGCTGGATGATGCCAAAGCAGGAAAATTTGATATTATTGTTGTGAAAAATCTTTCCCGCTTATCAAGAAATCTGATGGACTGTATGGAAATTATCTA
>JAZAUD010000154.1:0-3099 GCA_036373775.1 Oscillospiraceae bacterium
TAGCATTCCACACAGTTGTTACTGTTGTCTTGATACCATTTACCACCGTTGTGACCGTGGTTTTTATCGCATTCCAAACGGTGGTAATGACCGTCTTGATAGCGTTTACAACCGTGGTCACCGCTGTTTTTATGGCATTCCATACGGTTGTGACCGTGGTCTTTGTCCCGTTCACCGCTGTTGTTACTGCCGTCTTGATTGCATTCCATACCGTAGTAATAACGGTCTTGATTGCATTCACTACCTTGGTGATGACTGACTTGATGCCGTTCCACACGGTGGTTATTACAGTTTTGATGCCGTTCCATATAGTTGAAGTGGTGGTTTTTATTGCTTTCCATGCGGTTGACAGGAAGGTTTTGATTGCATTCACTACCTTGGTGATGACTGACTTGATGCCGTTCCAAACTGTACTGATCAGTGCTTTTATACCGTTCCATGCTGCTGAAGCAACCGCCTTGATCACATTCCAAGCAGCAGACAGCACTATTTTCACATGATTGATAGCAGTCTGAACTATGACCTTGATACCTTCCCAAACCCCGGAAAGTATTGTTTTGATACCTTCCCATGCCATTGACCAATCACCGGAAAAGACACCGGTCAGGAATGTGATAATTCCTTCAAATATCGGTTTCAGGCTGTTGTTCCAAAGGTTTATGATACCGTTGAACACGTTCTGAACTATTGGCAGAATGAACCCGTTGAAAACCGTCTGAAATGCAGGCCATAGAACTGTCATGATGAAGTTCTTGATTGCATCAAAACAGGGTTTCAACTGTGTATCCCATACCTCTTTGATCTTGGTAAATGCTTTTGACACAAAATCTTTGATTGCAGGGAACACACTTTCAAATTTTTCATACAGCTTGCCTACAACCTGAACCGCTGTTGTTACCACCGTATTCAACACCTTGAACACGGCAGACAGAACAGCCTGAATTTCAGGCATATGTGCAAGCACCCAGTTCAACAACTGCTGAACTATAGGCATGACTGATGCACCGATCTGTGTAACAACCGCACCAAATGACCGTTCAACCTGATCAATGGTATCTGTCAGGTGCACACCTGCATCAATCGTTTCATCATCAAGCACCAAACCAAGGTCATGTGCCTGTTGACGCATTTCATCAACACTGCCTGCTGCACCGTTTAACAACGGCATAAGTTCTGAACCTGACCGCCCAAACAGTTCTGTTGCCAGTCTTGCCTTTTCAGTCTGATTGTCCATCTTCTGCAAGGCATTCACGGTGTCAAAGAAAACTTCTTCTTGTGACCGCAAGGTGCCGTCAGAATTAGTGACTGCCACACCTAATTTTTCAAACTGTTCAACGTTGTTTTTTGTGCCAGACTTTGCACCATCCATTGCAGCGGTCAACGATTTCATACCGCTTTGCAGTGTGCTGACTGATGTACCGGACTGCGAACAGATGAAATCAAGTTCCTGATATGCCGTTCTTGACACACCAATCTTCTGTGACATCTTGTCAACCGTGTCCGTGTTTGATGCTGCCTTTTTCGCAAATCCAACAACTGCCGTGCCTGCTGCCAGTGTAGCACTGCCGATTGCAGCACCCCACTTTCCAACGGTCTTGACACCGTTCTTCAGGCCGTCAGCAAAACCACCTGCTTTTTCTGTTGTTTCTTCAATGGACTCATTTGCATCAGAATTGTCTATTGCGATAGTTCCAAATAGCTTGAATAAATCCATTCTTTCACCCCACATCAGGTGTGAAATCAGTAAGCATATTCATAGAATTTGTTATGGTTGTTCCAATTTCCCGTTCAGTCATCTTTGTTGGACGGGCAGACTGTTCCAAAGATGCCACCCAATCATCAAATGACTTGTCATACACCCGGTTCAGGTAGTATTCCCATAACTGATCATGGTCAACTTCATGCATCATCTTCATGACAAAATCATAAAGTTGACCGGTCATAATCATCTGATCCAACAAAACAAGCGGACTTGCGTATCTTTTGAATAGCAAGTCCGCAAATTTCAGTTGACCTATTTGAGCAATCTTGAAACAACCTTCATAAAACCCTTGAATTCATCCTTTTTGATAACGTCAACGATCATTTCAAAGAACGTGTTCATGGGTAATGCCCTGATTTCATCGGTCTTCAGCCCTGACAGGCTTGCCAGAAACATATAAATGTCCTGTTCCACCCGGTCAAGGCTTGAAAAAATAATGTTTGCAATATCCAGTGCCACGGTCAGACCTACAATGCTGACTTTATCATCAACCTTCTGTTCATTGTCATCACTGAACAGTTCACCAATCAGGCCGGTCACGTCTTCCCCTTTGAAAACTTCCATGAACTGATTGACACCGATTTTTGACAAAATCTTTGCCATAGGAAACACATCCTGTGCGGTCAGATCACGCAACACAATTTCATCTTTCTTTGTGGCAGTCATTTCAATGACTTCACTCATAGGTCACAACCTCACTTTCATTTTTGGATTTCCGTCAACCAGATACTGCCGTGCTGCTGATTGTCGGACAATAAATGTGATACGGCAGAATGGTGTGGTCACCGTCAAGTGCCTGATAGCATTCAAAGGTGTATTCACCAACCGTACCTTCTTTGTTCGCACCGGACAGGTCAAGACCGGACGTGCAAAGTGCATTGTCCATGATGACAATGACGGGTTTCCCTTCAAGGGTCTTGCCAACAAAGGCAATGTTGTCCCAATAGTCACCTTCTGCAATGCTGCTTTTACTTTCGATCAGCGTAAATCCTTCAACTTCAGAATTACCGTCCTGACCAATCAGGGCAGCTTTCAGAATGTCCGGGGTGGTTTCCACAAAATTGACCTTCATTTCTGCGGTTTCACCCTGCTTCACATCAAGCTGCTTGATCTTGACAAGTGCACCGTCAACTTCAACCGTCACAATTTCAGGCTGAATGGTGAAGGAAGAACCACCAGACGTTGCACCTGCAAGGCTTTCTCTGAAGTTCCACGTCTTTTTTGTCTTGTCATAGGTCAGACCCTTGTGAATAGTTCCTGCACCGAACATGATCTTTTTCGGTGTATCTGTAGTGATACCGCTTGCAGGAATGGTGTTTGTATCAGCCATATATCAA
>JAZAUD010000155.1:0-3057 GCA_036373775.1 Oscillospiraceae bacterium
AAACTCCGTTTTTAGTATAGTAACTGAGTGCAACTGCTTTCCTTGCATAAGCTTCCGCCAAACTTTGTGTCATTTTAGTATCGAACAGAACCCCCTCAGGGATATTTACAGATATCGACATCATAAAAAGCACCTCCAATCTTCTTGATTTTCATTATACCACAAAAAAAGAAAATATGCAATAGTATTTCTTAAAATTTTTTGATAAATGATGTTGGTGTTTTTATCCTCGGAAACTAATCTCTATGCACCGAAAGAAAAAAAGAAGCCGCACAAAATACGGCTTCTTATCGAGTTTATTTCTTCGGGTAATCTAAAGGCTTCTTCATTTCTTCCATGAGCTGTGCGCCGATTCTGAAACCGTTTCTGAATTCACGGTACATCATAATGGAGTTGATACTGCTCTGGATTTGCTGGTAACGCTCAAACAGTATGAGAGCATCTCAAAGATTACAATTTCAGTTTCTGGAATGGGTCAGAATAGCCGATTTTATCCTCCTTGTAATTCATCAGCAGAACCTGAATTTCAAAATGTCCGTCGTCAATGGCATAATTGATATGTTTGTCAACGTTGCGTTTTGTCAGGAATTTTCCGGAATTGATAATTGCTGTCACCGTCTCCACATCATCATGGTCAATCAGGTACTTGAACATTTTCGCAAAGTTTTTCTTGATGTAGGCATTGAGTGTTTCATCTTCATGCTGATTTCTGAGAATGGAAGCAAGCACAGCATATTTGACATCATGATTCATCTTGACAGAGAAATCACGATTGCATACCATGTGAATAATTTCATCTAAAGAAACATTACCTGTATTCGCCATTGAGAATGTCATACCATGAATCGTCACAGATTTCAGTTTTTTACAACCTGCAAACGCACCCTCTCCAACGCTAGTCACGCTGTTTCCAATCGTCACAGAAATCAGTCTTTTACAATCTTCAAATGCCATCTCTCCAATGCTAGTCACGCTGTCGGGGATGGTCACAGAGGTCAGGCTTGAACACCCACCAAACGCATACGCTCCAATGCTAGTCACGCTGTCGGGAATCGTCACAGAGGTCAGGCTTGAACAGTCACGAAACGCCCCATTTCCAATGCTAGTCACATTGTCGGGAATCGTCACAGAGGTCAGGTTTGAACAGTTCCAAAACGCATTCATTCCAATGCTTGTCACGCTGTCGGAAATTGTCACAGAGGTCAGGCTTTCACACCTTGCAAACGCAAGCTCTCCAATGCTTGTTACGCTGTCGGAAATTGTCACAGAGGTCAGGCTTTCACACCTTGCAAACGCAAGCTCTCCAATGCTTGTTACGCTGTCGGGAATCGTCACAGAGGTCAGGCTTGAACATCCATAAAATGCACTCTCTCCAATGCGTGTCACGCTGTCGGGAATGACAACCGCACCGCCTGAACCCTGATATTTTTTCAAGACACCTTTTTCGATGACAAAATCATTCATACAAATTCCTCCGTTCATATAAATTTTATCGGGCTGAAATCTTGTTGTTTCCATTATACCATTGTTTTCATGATTTGTCAACTGCCAAAATCGGAATTGTCCCGTTTTAAGACCATAAAGCAGAATAAGGAATGGAGTTAATAACATTATTGTTGTTAAATCCATATTCAACGTATCAGCCGTATTTGGGTTAATCATGATAATCATAGCCGTTTTCTTGCTTTTGTCCCATTCTTTGCGTAAAAGCAAGCGATGCATTCTATCATCAGAAAACAAAGCCTTGCTCTTGATGTTTGCGGTTTCGGTTTTCATTTTCGTACCTCCAAAAAGTGGGGACAGGGCAATAAAGCCCTATCCCATGCGGTTAGTTTACTTCTTTCTCTTAAAGAGAGTCAGGATTTCCATGGCACAAGCCACACCTGCAAGAAACATTTCAATCGGTGTCAATGTACTTCACCTCGCTTTCCTCCATGCTGATTTCGATTGCAATTGCAATACCGCCAACTACGAGGGTCAAAATCAGACCTGCTACAAATTCTTCCATTTTCTTTTCCTCCTATAAGAAATATTTATGCTTAACACTCGTCAAAGAGTGCTTTAGCCTCTTTCAATGCTTCCTCAAAGCAATCAGCATCGAGAAGCAAATCCTCAATTTCTGCCAATGTATAGCCATAATCAAGCAATGTTTCAATATCCGTTTCACTCACTTCGAAACAGTAGCAGAGAAATGCAATATCATCTTCCAGAATAGCATCATCCTCTTCAAATTCGTTCCAGTTACAATAATCGTACCATCTATAAGAATTGAAGAAATCCTCATGTACTTCAAACTGTGCTTTCTCCATTTTTCCATCTGCGGAAATTTTCAGAATATCGCCCTCATTCAGAACGATTCTTTCAAATTTACACTTTGCAAAGCCTGCTTCGAGAAGTGCCATTTCAAGGATTTCTTTTGTGCTTGCATAGACATACAGCCCATATTCCGGAAAATGGTAAATTACAATCGGGTTAGAGCCTTTCACCAGAAACAGGGTATTGTCATCACGCAAAATAGTAAACATAAAGCTACCTTCAACGGTTTCAGCCATTGCCTTGACACTTTCCAAATTAACAATATTTTGCATCTCCAACAACTGCACCGCAACATAGGAATCCGTTTCAATCTTTGTTTCAGGAAAATCATACTGCAATTTTAATTTCTTATCATTGTGCAGTATGCCATTGTGAGCAAGGGCAAAAGAATAACCATCCGTCTTCCCCTCGAACGGATGGTTGTTATAGTTGTGTTTTTCGCTTCCTTGTGTAGCAAGACGAGTATGACCAATCACAGCTTTCGTACCAACAGGAAAGTACAGCTTCACTTTGTGAGCAGGTTTTGCCTTCTTGAATGTTACAATATTTTCGCCGTTCACATAGCTGATGCCTGTTGCATCTGTTCCTTTGATTTCAGCATTTAGGAATTGCATAAAAATAAAATGAACAATTCAACAGATGGCATTAGCCAACAGTATAGTTAAGTTTGCTAATCATTTTGGATGGTTTGATGGGAAGTGCATTGAAATCAGATTGTGGAATAGTTTGTCCGGTTGTGTA
>JAZAUD010000156.1:0-3055 GCA_036373775.1 Oscillospiraceae bacterium
GAAATCAGATACATTATCACAGTCAATGCGTTAAAAGAGGGTTGGGACTGTCCTTTTGCCTATATATTAGCAAGTCTGGCAAATAAAACCTCACGGGTGGACGTTGAGCAGATTCTCGGAAGAATCCTCCGTCAGCCGTACACAAGAAAGCATAAGTCAAAACTGCTGAATATGTCTTTTGTTCTGAGCTGTTCGCAGAATTTCCGTGACACTATCAGCAGTATTATCAAAGGGCTGAAGGTGTCACTTATCCTGTGTGGGCATGGTACGCACAGAAGTCACAGCACAAAAAGCCAGATTTGCGTACTGAACGCTGGTGTTACGGCAATGGCGGAGAAAAGTTTGTCTGCCTTGAAATAGAAGTCCCTGACGAGCAGGTTCTCCTTTCTGATTTCGATTTGTGGGGACTTGTTCTGCTTAATGCTTTAATTTCCGAAACAGAAGCAGAAGATGCTGAACTTGAAAAAATCTATGAATCCCTTTTGCCTGAAAAGCAACTTGAAATGAAATATGAAAACTGGAAAAGAGTATTTGATGTGTCTCCATTAGATAATGAATGGATGAGACGGGGAGAATGGGTTCAGGCAACTTTCTGGGTGCTTACCAAAGACATGATAAGAAAAGTCCGCTATTTTACAACACCAAACCGGAAAATAAACTATTAGTTTACAGGAGGACACATTATGGTGAATGAACAGGAAATCAAGGAAATGGCAGAGGAAACAGGCATGACAGAAGAATATGTCAAATCCATGCTTGAATTCAAGGAAAACTATGAAAAGCGTAAAGAAGAGGTCACACCTATGGCAGAAGCACTCGGCATGACAGCGGAACAGTACATTTCTGAAATTGACAGACAAGAATCAAATCTGTATTTTCTCACCACAAAAGGATTTGACATCAAAACAATGGCTGGATTACAGCAGGCAAAAGAGTGGCTTGAAACTGCTGACCCCAATGAACTGATGCTTGGTGAACCCACAGGAGATGCATTTGATATCCAGATGGGCAGCCTTCGCCGTGGAATGCTGATAAAAACCGTTGAAAGAGAAATGAAGAAGTGCTGATACAAAAACGAAGAGCATCCCATGACAAAAATCTTTATGGTTCTCAACGGAGTATTATCACATTCGATATGATATAATTTCACACATAGGAGTTGTTGTATAATTCTATGGAAATAAGAGAGAAATACAAAAGTTACGGTTCGATACCGCACCAATACAGAATACCCTTACAGCTAAAGCACGTTCTTGTGGCACTCGCTGTAATAGTTGTCTTTCTGCTTCTGGTGATTGCATTTCTGTACGTCTGTTTCATGCGTGGTTTTGGCAAACATTTCATCTTGCTCATTCTGTTTTTGGCAGCCATGACCGCTTTCATCAGCTATGATAGCCGTGCAAAAGATAGCAGCTTTACGGCAGATGATGCAAGCGTTACCTTTACACGGAAGTTTGCAAAGGATATTATCATTCCCTACATAGACATCGACACCATTGCTGTTTATACTGAGCGTAAAAGTGGCGGAAAAGGTGGCTCATTTTATGTAGAGACTATATTGATTACCACGCTTGACAGACAGGATTATGAATTCAAGACAATCATGGATATCAAACCTAATGGCAGGCTTGAAGCCACGGGATTCATGGATAAGATGTTGGAGATGGGGAAGTTCAATGTGCTAAAGAAGCATATAGATATCCATTTGCAGCACTGAGAGATACAAACATCAACACGGAAGTAGTTTGACTCTTCAACATCTTTCAACAAAATATTCAACAGTACCGTTAAAACTATTAAAATTATCCACAGAGAGGAACGAAATATATTGAAAAGTGTATTAAAAAGTATGAATGAGAAAGAAGTTACATCCAGTGAAACTGATACTCCGTTCACATCCACTACAGCCACACCAGAGAATAACTGTCCTCTCCTCGACCGCAACCTGTACAAAACGATTAAAAAGATGGACAGGGCAAGTCTGGAAAGTCTGATAAACGATATCTACGAAAGCGGTCGGAAGAAAGGAGCAGAGGAGACGGTATCTACCGCACCAGATTCAGAGGATAAATCAGATAACTCCGTTCCAAATCAGGAAAATCATACAGATGACAGCACTGATAATCACCACACTTTGGATTTGCGTGTATTGGAGAAAGAGATACATTCTGTCAAAGGTATCGGTGAAAAACGCACTGAGGAGATTATGCTCTTAATTGAAAAGTGGCTGAAACTTGAATAAATATCCATTTTAGTATAGTCCGGAAGTTTTCAGCCAAGTAATGGGACAGGCGAAAACGCTTAAATTTTAACTATAGAAGGAGTTCATTATGTTTGATGTAAAAATTCACTTAGCAGATGCTACATTTGACGGAGCTGTCACAATGTCAAGTGCCACTTCTAAATTCTCTGCTATCCGTATAGATAAAAGTCTTGTTTCTATGTATGCCAATGACCTGAACAATCCAGGAATCTATTTTTTGCTGATTGGAGCTGATACGGTCTATGTGGGACAGAGTGGACTGGATGTGATTGGTAAGCGAATCATGAATACACATAGCGGTTCAATTGATAAGGACTGGCATACTGTTCTTGCATTCCCTTGTTCTGGAATCAATATGAGTGCAAATGAGTTTCTGTTCCTTGAAAATGCGATGTGTGAATATGTACATAAGCATTTCGCTCATTGTGCTACCTCCACACCATCTCAGAAAAACTGTAACGCTGACTATCGCAGCATCCATTATAATCTGAATGTTGGAAGTATCAGAGCCTGCAATCAGTATGTGGAAGATATCATACACTTCATTTCTCTGTTTCCGTCAATATTCCCGAAACAGCCAGAAATAACAGCAATATCGCAGGATGCACCTGTTTCATCTGTAACACCTGACTCAAAGCTCTACTACTACAGAAGCCGAAAAGGTGACATTGACGGCACAGCAGAAATCCATGATGACGAAAAACGAATCACAATTTTGAAAGCAGGTTCAAAAATTTCACCCAAAGTATCTGAAAACTTTAAAAATTCAGAAGCAATTCAAAAAAAGAGACA
>JAZAUD010000157.1:0-3045 GCA_036373775.1 Oscillospiraceae bacterium
GGGGGTGGAATCTTCCTTGATGAATAAACGGTCATTGATAACATTCTTGGTAGTACCGTCAACGAGTTTGATTTCGATTGTATTCTGCCAATTGTCGCCTAAATCTTTGCGGAGCTGTTGCCAGTACTGCTGATATTCACGAAGCTGGTCGAACATCATTTCGGAAAGTTTGATAGTTCGGAATGAGGTATCGTTTTTCGGAGATTTGGTAATAATACCCATATGCTGGACATACTGACTGGTTCTGCGGATATGGATGACTTTGTTGTCGAAGTCAATGTCATTCCATTCTAAGCCTAACAGCTCCCCTCTGCGCATACCGCTGAATATGAGTAAGTACATGATGGTTTTCCACTTGATAGGGGCATCATTCACCAGTTCCAGCACGTGCCTTGTCTGTTCATCATCCAGAAAGGCAGCTTCTTTGTGTTCCTGCTTGGGTGCTTTCATGTAGTTCCTGTCTGCAACGTTGAACGGAACGATTCTGTCTCTGGTTGCCTGTGCAAGGATGGAGCTGATAAGTCTGTGGTGGTGCAGGATAGTTTTAGCAGAAAGCTTTCCCGTCTCCTGATGGATTTTAAACAGCCTCTTTACAGGAATTTTCAGTCCTTTAGCAATCTTCTGGGCGGATTCAATGCTGATATGTCCGTCAGGCTTGCAAGCGGCACTGATGGTTGTAGAGGACACGCCAGACAGCTCGGCAAGCGATTTGTTGGTGAGATGTCTTTCTTTCATGATGGCTCTGAGCTTGTCCGTGGTGGCATATGCGCCGACCTGTTTGATGCCCTCTTCACGGAGATTATTGTAGAACTCCTGCAAGTGATGGGACTGTAATTTCACGAGTTTGATTTCTCCGATAGCGGCGTTGATATTTTTGAGCAGTGCCTTGTAACGCTCATAGGTTTTCGGTGCGAGCAGGGGGGGACGGTTATTTTCGAGCCATGTTTCGGCATATTCGCCAAAACGGGTATCACTGTCAAAACAAGTACCGCCTCTAACAGATTCTTCAAACTTGACTACTTGTTTCTGAAGTTCCTTTTCAATTTGCTTTGGGGTCATGCCTTCGGGCGGTTTCCATGTCATGGAGCGTTCAATCTGCTTGCCTTTGCTGTCGTAGCCGTCATAAGTCCTGATGTAATAAGTGACTTTTCCAGCTTTTGACACGTGCTTTTTTACTGTTGCCATAGTAAATTCTCCTTTGTTTTGAATTTCGGGGACGTATTTTCAACGCCCCCGATTGATGTAATTTATGCCGATATTTTGCGAATACCTGACCTCGGTTCGTCAGGGGGAAGAGTATTTGTATCAAGATATTTCATCAAGCCGTCCCAGTTAATCAAAATCTTCTGACCGACTTTTACGCATGGAATATCACCGCTTTTGGCGAGTTGAAGCAAGTGACTCCTGCTGATGCCGATGTCATTCTCTTTACAGAGTTTAGCCGTCTCATTGATACTATTCATCTTTTTCATAGCAGTTACTCCTCTCATAGCAATAATATATAACTGTGATTTATTTAAAAATCAATTATTTTCATCAGCCGAATTGATGCCAAAGACCGTACGTCCAGATTGCAGCCTGTCCTTGAATCCCGCAAACGCTAAAACCTTGTTGATGGTATCAATTTGAATGTTGGACTTCAATTCTTTTCCGTATGCCCCCGTCTCATTGCAGGCGGATTTTAATGCTTCCTTCAGGATACTGAGGTCGGCCTCTGTTCTCTGTGAGGCTTTAAAAGTCTTCCATGCTTCATGAATACGGTCAACGCATTCCTTCTTTGAGTTGTAGTCAATGAACATCTCGTCGATATTTTCGGCAGTTTTACCATAAAGGCTCATAATTCTGCGGATGTGAGCATGAGGATTTTCAAGCTCTTCCTGTTTAAGCTGCTGGACGTATTCAAGCTGTCTTTTAATCTGGGAATGACCGATGTCATTTACAACAGGTTTTTTGAAATTTCCGTCATAGTAGACATAAGGATTGTCTGTATGACAGTACTTTTCCATTGCAAAATCAGGATTATCCTTAACCCACTGGAATTCTTTGAGCTGCATCAGAAGTTTGCCCTCGATACTTCCAAGGTGATTTGCTTTATAGTCGGGGATAAGAACAGTCAGGTGTTTCGGATTTCTTGCTCTGCCAATAATTTGCTGTATAGCAACAGGGTCAAAATGTTCGGCGATAATCAGTGTCAAGCTATCATCATGCAGGGAAAGTCCGTTTCCTGCTACTTTAGTTGTAACAAGGACGTCAGATTGAAAGTAATTGCTTACAGCGATTTCATGAATTTCAGCTATTTTGTCTTCGTCAGAATAGATATGCTGGCAATCGGGCAATTTTTCTTGCATGGCAGCTCCTTTCTCTTTGTCATTGATGAAGACAAGGGCTTTCTGACCCTTGGAGCAGATTTGGTTGATATAATCAATCAGAACATCTCTTTTATCAGGGTCATAGAACTTGAATTCCAGATAATTCCAATCAGGCTTTTTCATGTAAATGTGTTGAATGCAGATGCTCTCATCATGATATTCAGATTTTATGAAATTTTCGCAATCTTCGGTGGGAGACGGAAACTTTTGACCGTCAGTTTTTTCGATATTCCAAATGACAGTAAGAACATCATCAGGTGTTGCAGTCATATAAATACGTTTTGTATTCTCATGGTTGCTTTGTAGAAACATTGCGATTTGTTTCGGATAACATGAGAATGTTGCATCTTCTGCAAAGCAATGGCACTCATCGCAGATAAGGGTGATTTTTTTGCCCTGATACTGGTGTCTTAAAAGAGCAAATTTCTGATAAGTCATAATCTTAATCATGGAGTTGATTTTTTCAAGGATTTCTTCTGAAACATCTTCTCCAAATGTTTCTTTTATCAGCTGTGTGACACAAGCCTTACGGTTTGTTAGGAATTGCATAAAAATAAAATGAACAATTCAACAGATGGCATTAGCCAACAGTATAGTTAAGTTTGCTAATCATTTTGGATGGTTTGATGGGAAGTGCATTGAAATCAGATTGTGGAATAGTTTGTCCGGTTGTGTA
>JAZAUD010000158.1:0-3021 GCA_036373775.1 Oscillospiraceae bacterium
CGCTGCCGTTTCTGTTCTTCCTTCAATGCCTGATAAAGTGTGTCACCAATAGTCACCGTTCTAATTGAATTGGGGGTTTTGGGTGTCTCAAAATACCATGATGACCGCTGTTCTTTCTTGCCCTTCTTTTCAACCACCCGGCGAACGTCAGCACCAAAGTTTCTTTTCACAATCTGCTTGTCCGTTGTGATCTGCCGTTTTTCAAGGTCAATATCATCCCACGTCAAAGCAAATACTTCACTGATCCGCATACCGGTGTAGAACCCTATCATCAGGGGTATTTCATACCGTGTACCCCTGAACCGGTCAATGATCTGCTGCCACTCGCCCAAGGTCAAGATGATCCGTTCACGGGGCTGTTTCTCAATCTTTGGATATCTGACCATGTGCATGGGGTTCTGTGAAATGTAGTGCAGGGGTTCAACCGCATAGTCAAGTGCTGCCTGAAACGTGGTCAGGATACCGTCAACACTGCTTTTTGCAAGACCCCTGTTTTTCAGTTCAAAGGCGTACTGCTGTAAGATGGTCGGGTTCAATGCCTTTAGTCTGTAATGACCAAAGGCCGGTTTCAGGTGACCTTCAATGATCCTGAGATACCCAACCTGTGTGTTGTACTTCAGATTATTGGTGCAGTACATATCAAACCATTGGTCAAGGTAATCAGCAACAGACACTTCTGAAGGTTCAAAGACAAGACCGGCCTGATTGTATTCTGACATGGCCTTTGCAAGTGCAGCTTCAGCATCTTTCCTTGTCCTGAAACCGCCTTTTTCCTTCTGCTGCCGTTTCCCATCAACCACACCAAGGTCAAACCGGTATGACCAAGTATTGCCCCGTTTTCTGACTGATCCTTGCATAGAAACACCATCCTTCCTGATTGTAAATTCACAGTCAGGATGATATAATTGATTTGTCTGACCATCTTTGCATTCATCCTTTGACTGTGATCATGGTTATTCATCCTTGACCCGGTTGCTGCAACAGCCGGGTCTTTTCATGTGTAGTCATCTGTTACCACCTGTTACCAAGTGTAACCGGCAGAAACGTTGATTTTATGCGGTTTCCCCGTAACAGGTAACACTTACTACACTTAAAATACCATTCTCTATATAATATTTATTTTTCAAGGTTCAATTCTTCAATTTCCCATTTTATAAAAGAATTTGATTTTAAGTGTAGTAAGTGTAGTAACCGGCATAAATACTGACTTTTAAGTGTAGTATTCAAGTGTTACCACCTGTTACCAAGTGTAGTTATTTGCCAAAAAGCATTTTCCAAAGGGTGCGCTGTGCTTTTTGTTTCCTGCCCTGCTTGGTTGTTGGTATGCCGGTTGTCTTGGCAATCTTCCTTTTTGCGCTTGTGACACCAAGTGCACGTTTCCAACTAAAGCCCTTCATGTTTTCACCTTCTTTCTGAAAAATCTACATAAATGACATTGTTCACCCTGCGTATGACCCTGCTGCTTGGTTGATATATTTTTCATCTGCCAACATGACGGTCATCATTCTGGTGACGGTCTTTCTGTCCGCATCATCTAATTTCAAGAACTGTTGAACAGCCTTGAACGCTTCACCACCATAACATTTTTCAAATAGTTCACAGACTTTCAGTTCATTCTGAACCTGTTCTGATACTTGCAGAAGGTCACAGGGGCTAATTCCAAACACTTCTGCAAGGGTCTTGATTTTCGATGCTTGAATATCTGATCTGCCGTGTTCAATGCGTGATATCGTTGATTTGCCACTGTCAGCAGCACCTTCAGACCAACCGCACCGTTTAGCAAGTTCAACCTGTGACCATCCATGCTGTAATCTATAGTATTGGATGTTCTGCCCCAAGATCAGCAACAGTTCATCTTTGTTCATCACTTCAACCCCTTCCTTGAATTATAGTTTGCCCCACGTTCATTATAATGTGAAATGACTTGAAAATCAACTTGATTTGCTTTTTTTCAAAAATATAGTTGACATTCAATCAACGCTATGATATTCTTGACATGGTTGATCAATGATCAACCGCAAGGAAAGATTTCAATCAACCTGTTGCAGCAGGTCACCAAGAAAGGATGAAGACCATGAAGACATATTCAGTACGTTTCTACAACGATGTGACCAAAGAAGTGTTCTGTGTTTTTGAAATGCAGCGTGAACGCTTCACCAAACGTGATTGGGATAACATCGTGCTGACCCTGTTTCAGACGGCAGCAGAAGGAATTGAAAACCGTTCCTTGTTCGCTGATGTGTTTTGCTGCACTGCAAATGACCTGAAAGACATTCCGGTCAATACCCTTGGTGTTCTGACCGTGGCTTGTGAAACCACTGTTGACGGGTCAGAAATTTGGGCACACATTTTTGCGAACAGCACCCACGTCAGAAACATGAACATTGCGTCTTGAGAAAGGGGAACGGATATGTACAGCATTGAAGAAATGATGAAAAGACGGGAACAGGAAGAAGCTGAATTCAATCAGATGCTTGCAGGTTTAGACGGCAGTCATGCACATAACCTTGAAGCGGTGTTTGTGGGTGGAAAGCTGCACGGTCAAGTGTTTGACCATGATGCATTGATGCAGATGGGGAACGGACAGTTCACACCCCGGTGGTCAAGCCTGAAAACGCACAACCCCTTGACAGTAAACCTTGACTTGGAAGATCAGCCTATGATTGACGGTTATCTGTCACCTATGTATGACGGTGGGCGGTTACGTTATGAGACACAGGAAGTCTATGACATGATGTTTGACTGAAAGGTGGTGTGATGATGAACCTGAACGATATGAAGAAGGAAGTCAGGCAGGCAATGATTTCCCTTGGTTACAAGAAAACGGGGTGCATTACCGTCACCCCGTTGGATGATGACAGGGCATTGGTCACACAGTACCCGAACGGTAAAGCACCGGGGGTTGAAATCGGCATCTATGATTTCATCAAGCACACCTTTGTAGATTGAAGGTGATCTGATGACCGGCAATACAATCAGGGGCAGTCCTTCACGCTGTAAGGACTGCCAACACTGGACAAG
>JAZAUD010000159.1:0-2925 GCA_036373775.1 Oscillospiraceae bacterium
AGTTTGTAAACCTCTCGTTCCAGACGTTCTTCGGCTGAAAGCGGATTCAGAAGACTTCTGTGGCCAAACAGGCTGACGGTATAAATATCCATTACTGTTACCTCTATCTATTTAAAATCTGTATCTTATTCTATTATACCTGATTATTGTTGTTATGTCAATAGAAATTGAAACAATGATTAGGCGAAATTTCATCTGCACATATTATAATTGTATGTGGGTGGTGATTTTTATGATAGATAATGACTTTATTTCTGAAAGAATAGCTGCACTGAGGACAGCACAGAATATTTCAGCAAGAGATATGAGCCTGAGTCTCGGACAGAGCCAAAGTTACATCAATAATATTGAAAATAAGAAAGCTCTGCCGTCTATGCAGATGTTTCTGTATATCTGCGAATTTCTGCATATTACTCCGGCAGAATTTTTTGATGAAAAGTTGAATGCTCCTGCTGCTTTGGAAGAGACACTGGAAGCTCTTAAACCGCTGAAAAGAGAACAACTCCGTCTGCTGACAGCTCTCGCAAAGGAAATGAAATAATCTGCACAAGTAATTAACAGTATCTTTGTTGGTTATGGTAATGGCTATTTTTCTTGAATTATGGTAAAATGGTACATCGGAAGGAGGTGTACCGCCATGCTGAAAGAGCTATATCATGGAAAAATAAATCGTTCAGAACGCAGTGTGCAGGCGAATCCAAATCAGGAATGGCTGAAACTCTCAGCAGAATTTGAGAAAACGCTCTCATTAGAACAGCTTGAAATGTACAGAGATTTAAGCGATATGCAGAGTGAGAAAACTTCGGATGATGAAGAAATGCTCTACATACAAGGCTTTAAAGACGGAGCATTGATGATGCTGGAAATTCTCAGCGAATAAAAGAAAGCTGGTGTGGAAATGATACCACACCAGCTATTTTTTGTTTGATTGTGCTTTATCAGTTTAACATAGTAAAAAATTATTCAAACTTCTTACCCACGCTCCACGCTATACCGACATTCTCGCCAACACTTCTGTAGCATCTTTCAACTGTGTCGAAAACAACCAGTCCCACTTTGCCGAGGTCAACCTTGCCGTCAGTGATGACTTCCTCATCAGCCTTCATGCCGACAATTTCTGCAACGACTCTGGTTTCATTGAATTCTTCCTGCAATTCGATAACTCTGCACTCAATTGTAACAGGGAGCTGGTCAATGACAGGAGCGTTCACTTTGTCGGACTTTGTAACAGTAAAACCACACTTTTCCAACTTATTCTCTACTTTGTTTCCGGAAACGATACCCACATAGTCACAGGCAGCAATCTGAGAAACTGTCGCAAATGCAACTGTGAACTGCTTGTGAAGCTTGATGTTTTCAGTTGTCTTGTGAGAAGAAAGACTAACTGCAATCTGGTTTCCGCCAATCTGACCGCCCCAAGCCGCATTCATAGCATCAGGTGTGCCGTTTTCGTCATATGTGCCGATAATCAGCACTGGATGCGGAGTAATAAAGCCTTTGTCAAAACTTTGTTTCATAATATATAAACCTCCTGTTGTTCATTCAATCCTCAATCGGATAGTTTGCGATTAAATACTCACCGACACCCGGTGCATCAGGGTCGTGTTTTGTTTTGCCTGTGTCAAGTGAACGCATAACATCCATTTCGTCTTCAGTCAGCGTGAAATCAAAAATGTCGAGATTGCTCTTAATACGCTCCAGATTTGTAGATTTTGGCAACACAATCATGCTTTCCTGCACCTCAAAGCGGAGAATTACCTGACCTGCATTCTTTCCGTATTTTTCACCGATGGCAGTAATCTGTGCATTTGTGAGAAGTTCTCTGTTTCCCTGTCCAAGAGGCCCCCAGCATTCAACTTTGACATCAGGTACCGCCATTATCTCACGGATTGTTTTCTGCTGTGCATACGGATTGCATTCAATCTGATTGATACTCGGCATTACCGAAAACTGCGGTACATAGGTATTCCAGATTTTTGGTGTCATGTTGCTCACACCGATGGAACGAATTTTTCCTGCCTGCTTTGCTTCTTCCAAAGCCCTCCACGCACCAGTTACATCACCATAGGGCTGATGCAACAGATACAAGTCCATATAGTCCATACCAAGTTTTTTCAGAGAACGGTCAATGCCGAGTTTGGCTCTTTCATAACCGAAATGCGATACCCACAATTTTGATGTGATAAAGATTTCTTCACGGGGAATACCACATTCACGGACAGCCTTTCCGACTTCTTCTTCATTATAGTAAGCAGTCGCAGTGTCGATATGACGATAGCCTGTTTTTAATGCTTCCAGAACAGCAGTATAAGTACTGCCGTCTGGCGGAATCAGGAATGTTCCAAATCCAACTGCTGGAATCTGAATACCGTCATTCAATGTAATTGTGTTGTTCATAATCAAATTTCCTCCTTAATTGAACAGCTGTGATACCATTATATACTTGCATGGAAATTTAATTTATGTTGCTTTTCCACGCTTGTATTTTAAGCTGCTTCCTTATATCGTGTATACAGATACTCATAGATTTTCTGTCGGTAGTTTGAAATGCTGATTTCATCATAGCTTTCGGGTAATTCCGCCCACAGTGTATCTCTAATTAGATTATCAACTTCTGCCTTTGTTTCCTGCTTATCTGTCCAGTGGTCAAGCTCTGCAATTTTTGATTTGACTTTTTTCAGCAGGTCAACAGCAACTGTCTTCAGCTTTTTTATGTCCGATGCCGACAAATCATCTTTGAACAGCAAATCATAAAGTGAAAGTTCTTCATCACTGGTAAATCCTTCACGCACATAACGCTGAACTTCCTGTTCCATGCTGTTGGCAAGGTTCATCAGTTCCATAAATGTCTTTTCAATCTGTGACCTGTCTTGTTCTTCATTATAATCAGTGATAATTTGCTGATATCTCTCATAATAGCTGATA
>JAZAUD010000160.1:0-2849 GCA_036373775.1 Oscillospiraceae bacterium
AGAATGAAGAAATTTATAGCTAAAAATAGTGATAATTGAAGTGAATATTCATCACAGAATAAAAAGGATGTTATTCGTAAAAATCCCAATTTTATGCGATTAAATTCAAATTTCTTTTTATCAGGGAAACACTGTAACTTTACACGGTGACATAAATTCGCCTTTTAGAAGAAATATAGATTGAAAAGTAGCGATATATCGATAAAAAGTAAATGCTGTGACTCTGCTTGCTCCTGCCTTTTCATTCTGAGCGGAATAATAGCAAGACCATTCATTGTTTTCAGCATCCCACTTAAATTCAGATTCCATCCCATAGAACGCATCAAGCGGCGCACCGCCCTGAATTCTTTCCGCAGTATAGCCATATCTGCTGTCATTTGGAATTTTCAGGGTATATTTTGAACCAATAAGAGTTGCAATTGTGGTTGCATGTGGAATATCATCATTATTGAGCATGGTAGAAAAAATGGTGAGCCTGTCGGATGTATCCCGATAAGTTTCCCAGCCCTCTTCATCCTTATCAGAAACATAGGAATAGTTTTCCAAAGTGAAACTATCCAGTGCAATCATTTCAGGATTTCCGTTTTTTGTCCATTCGTCTACAATAAAAGGATTTGTGCCAAGATATGTCCAAGTATTGTTTTTTGTGAACCAAAAATAATCCTGACTGCCACCGTTAATGGAACGGACAGCAATCGCTCCCAGCGAATGTTTTTTTCCGCCGTTTATCTGTTCCACTTCAAATATTTCGCCTTCACCGTTCAGACTTTTGTCATAATTGCCGTCAATTGTTTTGATGACAGTCTTTGTTCCGTTTTTGACAGTGCCGTCTTCGCTGAGTACATTGTATACTGTCACCTTATCATTTTCAGTTTTCAGATTGAAGAATTCCGAACTAAGCGTAAAAGCGTATTCATTCAAAGCGGAAACTTCCAGTGATTCACTCAATCCAGCTGTTGCAAAAGCCCCTGTCATTCCTGCAAATGCAATCAGCATTGCACTTGCAAAATTAACAACACGCCGGAAATGGGGAATTGTTTTCTTCATACATATCAGTCCTTTCGTATTAGATTTTTCCCAAAAGGGCAACCTGTCACGACTGCCCTTTCAGAAAACATTGATTTTTACTTGCTTTTCGTGAGAATCCGTTTCAGCATAGCAAGGTCAAATACATCAACCCAACCATTTCTTGTGGTATCTGCATTGATGAAATTTTCGATGTTGAAAGACTGCAAATTGTGCAGGTACTTCTGCAACATGATAATATCTCTCACATCCACAACACCATTCAGGTCAACGTCACCAATCAGGTCACTTGTCGGAATCACCTTGACAAGCTTACCATTCTCTACAATCAAGTAGCCGTTTTCTTTTGTAATGCTGTCATCATCTGCGGAATTGGTAGTACCAACCTCAGAGGAAAATTTCACATATACGCTGTCTGCGGTCAGCTGATTGCCGGAAACGCCAATATCATCCAAACTTTCAATCACCTTACCATCCAGTGTACCTTCATCAATAATGGCTTTACCATCAGGAGATGTAATTACATAATGGTTGATTGCATCCGGATTTTTCAGATTCAGCGGATTTCCCATCGTGTAGCCTTCTTCATTGGCAGTATTGCCATCATCATCCGTGGTGACGGTAACAGGTGCTTTCAGTCCGGTATCTTCATCTCTTTCTGCTTTTATGGGGAACATTGCCTTATACAATATTCCCCATAAAGCCGTTTGATTATTTTACTGAAGCAGAGTTCTCTTCATTAGTGCAAGGTCGAATATATCCACATTGCCGTCATGATTGAAATCGCCGTTGATGAAGTTTTCAGCCTGATAAGTTGCAGTATTATGCAAATATCTCTGCTGTGCTACCAAATCCAGAACGCTGAGAACGCCGTCAGAATTAACATCGCCATTTACGTCACTGGTCGGGAACACTTCTTTCAGAAGATATACATTACCATGATTGGATGTTTCAATCCAATTTCCGCTTGCACTGTCTACTGCAACAGGTCTGACTCTCTCTTCATAAGCACCTTCCCCAAGGATAACAGGGGTATCTCTCCAATCGGAATGATACTCGTCAATGGCTGTTTCCTTTGCAAAGTTCTGAATCGAAACGTCATCGCCAAGAATGGTTTCTTCATAAGCATATACGTCACTGCCGTTTCCATCCCCAACGATTTCAGGAATTGTTTCCGCATAGGTTTCACTAAAACTGGTAAGATTGGTTGCATAGGGAATATTTGCAAGGAATTTACCGCCGATAATACCATTGATGTTAATCAATTCGCCGTCAATATCCACATCGATGATATAACCGTTTTCCTTAACCAGCTTGTCAGGGTCAGTAGAATTAGTTTCACCAATCACTGTCTCATACTTGACATAAGGCGTTGCAGTGATTTTGTCTTCTGGTACGTTAATGTCAGTGATATTATAATTGCTTTCCGGTCTTAGTGCATAGACAGTAACGCTTTCATATCCATCCGAAACATCAAATTTTTCAGCAACAGGTACATCATAGTGTGCCAGAATCGGCTGAAAATTTGAGATTTCGCCAGTGTACATATTATAGGAGTAGAATCCACCACCAACGCCATCCATTCCAGCTTCAAAATACAAGATATTGGAGTCACCAGTATAATCGAATGTGACAAACCCCTGCTTGCCAAATCCGTCAGCACCACCACCGTTGCTGACTGCTGGATAATTGACAATTTTTCCAGAGTCCGTTTCTTCTACTTCTCTGATTCCGGAAGATGCGGTAAGCCACTTGCCGATTTCACCAGTTTCAGGATTTCTTTCTGTGCTGTAAACACTAAGGTTCATCGCCTTTGTTCCCGC
>JAZAUD010000161.1:0-2829 GCA_036373775.1 Oscillospiraceae bacterium
GTTCTTCTGGAAAACTTTACCATTTCATTCCAATGCTGTTCGACGAAATATAAAATTCTGGAAATGACATCTTCCTGCTCCTCCTCAGTTTCGCCGAAAGCATCACGATTGACATGGATGTGAAGCCCACAAGTATTTGTCTGGTGTGAGCGATAACCTTGATGGATAGCCGTTTTCAGGATGTCAGCCCAGTTAAATTCATTCAAGTGATACGCCAAACTCATTGGATGTGTGACCAACTCCATGCCATCATCCAAGCTACTATCGGATTTGATATAGAGGCGAGTTTCGGCATCGTTTGCAATGTCCAACAGCTCCTGAGCATTGTCAGTGTCCTTTCCGCCTCTGTCGATTTCCAGCTCCACACCGAGAAAACGCTTGCCTTCACCATAGAAAATAGCTGTCGGCTTGTGCGAATAACTGTGGATAACGTGCGTTTTCTCATGGTAACATCTGGAACAATAATAATTATCATCCAATTCATAAGCGTTTTCCCTGCTAATCAAATCATCGCAATTATCGCAGTGAGTATAATACTCATTCATGCAGTACTCACACAAGCAGCGGTCATAATCCTGTCCGTACAAATCGCTGTTATAGAACAGCTCATCACAGCTTTCACATCTGTCACACTCTTCGTCAATGCAGTCATCACAGATAGGCTCATCGTTAATAGTAGCATAATAATTATTCGTGATGATTTCTCCACAACAGGTGCATAAAGTTTTTTCTTCCATAATAAATCCTCCTTATAAATCTTCCTGAACCGTAACAGGCTCATTGATGTAAAGCCGTCTGCGTTTCAGGTAGTTGATTAACTCCTCATCGGTAATGCAACCAACAAATTCCGACCACGACAGATTTTTTACTTCCTTGTCGGTCAAATTCGTGCCAAGCTCACAGAGGATATTCACGAATTGGAGCGTGGCAATGAGTGTCTCATATTTGAGCGTACCTCTGAAAAGTCGGAACTCAATTGTCTGACGTGGTCGGAGATTAACGGCGTAATATCGTCCATAAACTCCTTTTGCCTTCTTCAGTAAGTCTTTCGGGTGATGCTCATACCCCATGCGAGCAGCCCAACGGTTGATATTCGTCTGAGTTCTTCTGGAAAATTTTAACATCTCATTCCAGTTTGCCTCAACGAAATACAAGATTCTTGAAATGGCATCGTCCTGCTGACGTTCAGTTTCGCCAAGTGAGCTACGGTTCACATGGACATGAAGCCCACAAGTGTTTGTTTGGTGCGATAAATAGCCCAATTGTACAGCTTTGTGCAGAACATCTTCCCAACAGAAATCATTGAGATGGTAATCGAGGCTCATGGGATGGGTCACAATCTCAAAACCATAGTTCAGACTGCCATCGTTTTTGATGTAAATATGCTCATCACGATAATTGGCTTCTTCAAGAATTTCAAGGGCATAATCATCATCATGACCGCCTTCGTCAACTTCCAGTTCTACGCCAAAATACCGCTTGCCTTCGCCATAAAAGATAGGCTGAGGCTTATAACTATACTCATGGATAGTATGATTTTTCTTTTCGTAACAGTCATAACACAAGTCGATTTCATTATAAGTGTAAATATCATCTTGATGTAACAGCATATCGCAATCAGCACAATGAAAATATTCGTTATCATAACAAGAACGACAAACAAAATGTCCGTCTTCCATAATTGCTTCGCTGCGGTAGATAAGTTCGTCACAATTTTCACAGCAACCACATTCATTTCTCCTGCAATCGTCGCATACAATTTCGTCACCAAGCCAAGAATAATTCTCATTTTCAGGGATTTCAGCTCCGCAACAATCGCAGATTCTCAGTTCTTCGTCCATAATTAGCCTCCTCATGAAAAAAGCCCCTGCCAATTGACGGCAGGGGCTTCGTTTTGGTCAGATATTCGGTCTTTTTAATACTCTTCCGCTAAAAGCATTGTCGAGTACTCTTCACTGTCAATCACATAGATTTTTGCAGTGACAGCCTTCATGGTTGGAATGAAGTAGTTCATCTTGTATTCAGGCTGTTCGCTGAAATGAACAATGTGTTGCATTCCGCCAAGGTCTTCCAGCTCAAAGCACTGAAAATAGTCCTTTGGTTCGGGCATTCTGTCAATGCAGTCCCACAAGAATAATTGCAACTGTAACGGGATTTCCGCATCGATGCCCCTCGTCAGATAACGTGGATTCTCAAACATGGCTTTTCCCTCCTTTCTTTGAAATTTTTCAGCTTGTCAGGAATCGTCAATCAGCAGTCCAATGGCGATTTTTGCACCGAGTTTCATCCCAGCTTTGACAGCCGAATTGAAATTTGCAGACAACATCTTTCCAACGATTTCGTCCAGCTCCTCGGACTGTTTAGGTGGGAGCTGTTCACAGAATTCATTGAACTTTGCAGAAACTTCGTAGTTTTGCAAATTTCCTGTCAGCTCTGCATCCAGCAATTCTGAAAACTTGTGTGTGAGTTCATCCAGTATGTCCATCTTCAATTCCTCCTTTCTGATTAAAATTTATGCTCCTTATGTTCCGCCTTCCGGCGGTGAACCCATGCGGTTATACCATAATCGTATTATCAGCACCTGACATAGATTCACCATAATAGTATGTAATTGAAATTGTAAACTTTGCCAGTAAATCTATCTTAGTGCATATAGGAGCTGCTGAATAAAAATTTTAGTAAGTGTAGAATTTTCGTTGGCAAAGGATAAGAAAAAATAAAAAAGAGAGCGCAAAGGGCTTGCACTCCCAGCCACAATATGCTTTAATAGAAGTGTGAAATTCTCAAAGAAAGCATGGTGGCTGATATGATGATAACATTTTCAGAAGA
>JAZAUD010000162.1:0-2809 GCA_036373775.1 Oscillospiraceae bacterium
AATGTATTCATGGCATGGATGAGAGCAGTTTGTGGAAGATTAAAAAGTGATTATAGAATCACAAAAGATAATCTGTATAATACTTTTCCGTGGTGCAGTCCTACTCCTGAACAGAAACAACAGATTGAACAGACCGCACAGCATATTCTTGATGTTCGTGCAAAATATCCAGATTGTTCCTTTGCGAATATGTATGGCGATAAAATGTATTTGTTTGGAGATTTAGTAACGGCTCACCAAGCCAACGACAAAGCCGTCATGATTGCTTATGGCTTCGACTATAAAACAATGACGGAGAGCGAATGCGTGGCGGAGCTGATGAAGATGTATCAAAAGCTAACTTCTGCAAATTAAATTGTTAAAGCGGTAAAACAAAAAAAGGCTGCCCAGATAATCTGAGCAGCTCTACTTTTACTTGCTGAGAATTTCCAGCATCATCAATGCTCCGTCTTTAAAGCCTTGGATGTACAATGCTTCATTATCCCGTGATGCACTTTCACCCTGCATATCGCTGAATTTGTGGTATGTGTTGACTTGTTCTTGTGTCAGTGTTTTTTCAAATTCTGCCGAAAGTTTCCGCCATTCCTGCAATGATTTGTCATTAGGGTCTGCTTTGCGGTCTGACGGAGTGATGTCCCCGTGGTATAGTTCGTTTAGCATGACAGCACACCTCCCTTCGATGTACTATCATACCATAAATCAAGGGAAATAGCCATTACTATAACCGACAAATATCGTGAGTGAAATTTGTGACGATTAAACAGGAAAATGCGTTTACTACATTAAATCACTAAACAATGGCATAATAAAAAGCGTCAGAGGATTTTGAAGCTCTCTGACGTTTTTTTTACAGTAGGATATGGTAACTTACAATGGTTGTGAAAATTTATATGCAGTAAGATAAATTATCATACAAACTTTAATTTTCCGCTTTTTTGATTCTGCATTTTTTCTTGTAGCAGGCAACACCGTATTTCAGAATTGTTGTCATGCCATTATCAAGAAGGTAACGCACATAATCCATTTTCTCAATCTGCTCCAACGCTTCATTGCAGCCTTTTTCCAGATTCTCCTCTTCCTTGAATTTCACTTCAATCACAATGCCGATTCCGTCAGCAGGAATCATCACCAGAATGTCGCTGTAGCCGTCACCTGATTCAAAGTTGGATTTTACCACCCAGTCCGTCATATTGCTGAACAGTCCGAGAAGAATGCCGTGATAGAAATTTTCTTTTTTGGCAGTTTCTACGTTGTTATCACGGATACTGATGACAGCATAAAGATAATCTGTGAAAAGTTTCTCCGCCTTTTCTGCATCACTATTCCGGAACGCCATACAGAATTCACTCAGGTCTACTTGTTTATTCTGCAAAGAATAGACATCAAACCAGTCATATACCTGTTCCTTGAAAATCTGAAGAATTTCCTGATTAGGGATGCGGAGTTTAAAAACACCGTTCTTTGGCATTTCACTGATTGTAAGATAGCCTGTCATGTACAGCATACTCCATGTATTTGCAGTCAGCTTTTTAGGAATATTTCTGCCTTCATGAAAATCTCTGTAGGTTAATTCCTGATTGATTTTCTTTGCGATGACTTCTCCTGCAATCAGCTGTCCGATTTCAAATTTCATAGTGGCTGTTGCCGATGAAACAAATTGTCTTATAATATCATTTCCGCTGGTATTCAGCCAGTAAGCCTGCGGTTCAGCATCCGGATTATAAATTAAACTGTTACAATATTTGGTAATATCCCAAGGGCAATACATTTCTGTTCTGCCGAAATGATAACCGTCATACCACTGTTTCGCAATGGCATGATATTGTTCCAGACCATAGAAGTTCAGCATTGCCTGCACTTCCTCGTCTGTAAAGCCGAAATATTCTGAAAATTGTACTTCTGAAATAGAGTTCACATTCAGGTTATTCATTCCTGTGAAAATACTCTCTTTGGAAATCCGCAGACAGCCTGTCAGCACACCAAATTCAAGAGAATCATTGGTCTTTAAAGCGGCATCAAACAATGAACGAATAAAATCTACCATTTTGTCATAGAAGCCATTCAGCCAAGCATTTTGTAACGGAACATCGTATTCATCAATCAGAATGATGACTTTTTTCTGGTGTATTGCATAGAGACAGTCTGTCAGCAGTTTTAAAGAATTATTGTACGCTGTCCTTGAAGCCTCACCATTACAGATGCTTTCAAACAGTTTTTTCTTTCTTTTTGTTATCTTATCGGATTCAAGTATGCCATGATGTCTTTCATATTCATCTGCAATCAGATTCTTATATTCTTCCATCGACTCTTCAAAAGTTGACTGATGCACTCCTTTCAATGAAATCGAAATCACTGGATACTGCCCCATATGAGCCATGTACTTTTCGCCTGCATTGGCGATTTTCAGCCCATTGAAGAGGTAACTGTTATCTTCCTCGGTTTTCTCAAAAAAGTATCTGAGCATACTCATATTCAGCGTTTTGCCGAAACGTCTCGGACGGGTAAACAGGCTCACTTTTGCGCCATTGTCCAACAAATCACGAATCAATAGCGTTTTGTCGGTGTAATAGAAATTAGATGTGATAATATCTTTGAAATTCTCCACACCAATCGGAATAGGTCTGAAATCTTCCATAGCAATCCCTCACTTTCGTTTTTGCTATTTTCAGTATACCATAAATTCCGCAAAAAATCAACTGTTTTCAGAAATTTACTATTTTCACATAGATTCGATACGCATATGAAATTTTTTATCCGGCATCCAATGAAATTGCGTGTTCCTTTTTGGGAAGTTCAGGTTCGGCATTAT
>JAZAUD010000163.1:0-2796 GCA_036373775.1 Oscillospiraceae bacterium
CTGGACAAGGATGCTCTTATTAGACCGTTCCTTTTGAAGAATCAGTCGGAGGTGAAGGCTATGTGTATCACAGAATATGATGATGAAAGAACCCTTGCCGAAACAAGGGAGGAAAGTTATGAAGAAGGAAAAGCTGATGGAAGAGAAGAAGGAGTTATTCTTACACTCATAGGTCTTGTAAAAGATGGTATTCTTACAATTGCTGATGCTGCTAAAAGAGCCAATATGAGTGTATCTGAATTTGAATCTAAGGCAGGATTAAACTGAATAGTATTGCTGCACTATACATCAACCGTACAGCAACCAGAGAAAAAAACATTTTTGGAAAAGGCTTGCCTTCACCGCAAAAATGGCTTAAATCCGTACTATTTGATACTCAATGATATTAGGTGGCATGGGTTGAATAAAGCTCATAACCCGATGAAATACGAAAAAAACATAAAATGCAGATGCTGAAACCCACGCAATACGGTCGATTGCGTGGGTTCTCTTTTGGCTTGCAAGTGATTTGACCCCAATTTGACCCCAGTTATTGGAAATAAAATAGCAGGAGAGTCATTGCCCTCCTGCCATATTCTCAAAAAGTTACCATTACAACAAACTCATTAGAACTCAAAACCAAATCTTGACATGGTGTTGGCATAGGTGCAACAGCTCCAATCAATCTGCCCGATAATTCACTTTGAATACAAGCAATACCATTTTGGATATTATTAGCTTCAAGACTGAAGTCATCGAAATCTACCACATTCAGAATGAAACCATCAGCGGTTGGAGTAACAATAACGGGGTAAGCCTGTTGTTGAATGGGGGCGGAAAACAGATTCTCCATCTTCATCATCTCTTCACGCTTATGACTGTCGAGAACGTGACCGTAAGTATCAAGTGTAAATGCAACTGAATAATGCCCCATGATAGCAGAAACCGTTTTAGCATCCATGCCATTCTCCAAAGCACGGGTACAGAACGTATGACGGAGAGCATGAAATGTGTAATGTCCGATGCCGCTTAACGATAAAATTTGATTATAGTAATCCTTAAAAGTTCTTGGCTCAATATACCCTCCGAATTGGTTGGTTACAACTAACCCATTGTCCTGATATGCCGCCCCGATTTGTGCCTTATCCGCTAATTGTACGTCTCTCCACTCTTGCAACTCCTTGACAATAAAAGACAACAGCGGAATAGAACGGATAGAATTTTTCGTTTTCGGAACTTGAAAGACGATTTCTGTTTTCGTACCGATTCCGTTGTAGTCAATCTTTTCAAGTCTGTTCAGTGTTTGACGAACAAACAGTGTACCACTTCTGAGGTCGATGTTTTCCCATGCCAGACCGAGAACCTCACCAAGTCTTAATCCAGTTGTCAATGCTAAACGAACAAAGATTCCGTAGCGGTGCTGGTAGCTTGCCTGAATCAGTCTTGTCTGTTCTTCACGGGTCAGGATTTCAATTTCAGGCTTTTCACGTTTTGGGAGAGCGACAGCATCACTCGGATTGAATGTCAGGTAATGTTCCAGTACAGCTTGTTTCAGTGCTTCATGCAGACAGCGGTGAATATTCAGAATTGTTTTCGGGGAAAGTCCGTTTGCCATTTTATAGTTGTAGAACTCCTGCAAATCCCTTGCTGTCAGGTCTTTCAGCTTCATGAAAGGGAACGCTACTGCAACATGCTTTTCAATGTAGCCACGATAACTGACATAAGTTGACTGTTTCAGATTATGCATTTTGTAAGTTTCGAGCCAGTAGCGAAGCCATTCAGTCAATGTTGTAGATGTCGGGTCAATCTGTTCCATATGGTGAATCTGATATTCCAGTTCATGCAGGATTTTAATTGCTTCTGATTTCGTTTTTGCATAACGTGAAATACGTTTATGCTTTCCTGTTGAGTAATCTAATGCTCCTGTAGCTCTAACTTCCCATCTGCCGTCTTTTCTCTGTCTGATACTGCCCTCATTGTTTGATTTTCTTTTCATAAGGGTACCTCCTGAAATTATTTTATCAAATAGTTCGTATCGTGTTAAATTATACTGTTTTGTGTTGCAGACGATAATAAGAAGAACGGGAAATATTTAAAATTTTAATTGCCTGAGCTACGGTCAATTCTTTGGCTTGAACTTTGGCAGAAATCATATCAAAATTATCAGGCTTTACAAGTGCAGGACGACCAAGCGGAATATTTTTCTTTTTAGCGGCTTCGATTCCTTCACGCTGACGAGAACGAATTTTATTTCTCTCATTTTCTGCAATACTCCCCAGCACCTCAATTAGGATAGCATTAATCATGTCCATGACCCACATCTGTTCGGACGGAAAATCGGTCAAAGTGGTGGGAATATCCAAAATCTTGATTCTCACACCAATAGACTTGAAATATTCCAGTTCATTCTTAATGTCGTTTTTGTTTCGGCTCAGGCGGTCAAGCTCCTTGATGACAAGAGTATCACCGTTTCTGAGAATCTGCCGTTTGAGATATTGATACCCCTCACGTTCTGTATCTTTGCCAGAACATTTGTCCACAATGATATTTTCGAGCGGTACTCCAAATTTTGTCAATGCTTCAATCTGTCTGTCCTCATTTTGTTCACGAGTAGAAACTCTTGCATACCCATAAATTCTGTTATCCATAAATAGCTCCTTTTTGTCTCAAAAAGTCCATGTACTTCTGGAACGTTTCTAAACTCAAAAATGGACTTTTAGACACACGATTTTGATAAAAGGGAACCTCTAAAAACTATGCGAAAATCAGCAGTATATGAAAAATTTGCAAAAAGAGAACGTCAAAATCCATATAAAA
>JAZAUD010000164.1:0-2789 GCA_036373775.1 Oscillospiraceae bacterium
TAAAGTACCGTCTGATTGCCTGATAGCTTTCCGCAAATCCTTGTCAATGCTTTTCTGCTCAATCATCACATGAGTTGACGGAATATAGCCATCAATAAATGATGTATGGTCAAGTTTCACTTGGTCTTCAAAGCTGATGAATCCGGCAATGTCCTCCACTCTGTAGACATTCACAAGCAGGTCAATCCAGAATTTCTGTGACTCGCCTTTTTCATAGCCCTTATCTTTCCATCTGGCTGCAAATTCTTTAGCAGCCTTTTTTTGTTCCTTTCCGTTCATGAGTTCACGCTCCGTATGTAAATGTTACTCCTATTATACCACAGAGTCAGGGGAAAATCAAGGAAATTTTTCTCTCGTACCCCCATTGCGCCCTTGCGCTCTTGCGCTCTTGGCATCTTTTCGGCTTGATTTCGTCTGTTTTTGATTTTGACAGATTGCGCTCTTGCTTTTGCGCTCTTGCGTTCTTGCAAATATGAAATATCATAATTTGCTTGAAAATGGCATTTGTTGAAATATTTAGCTTGATATGCTATAATATTTTTTTCGGGATGAGTGTGTGAATTTTGCCTATAATCAGCAATTTATCAAATTTGAAATTATCATTTAATTTTATTCACAAAAAGTTTACAAAATTGACCTTCCGCTTTTATACCCCTTTTTTGTTTTAATATAATCAGAGGGGCAAATCATGCTCATTTTTAAGCTACATACAGAGGGGAGGGAAAATTATGCCGACTCTCTCTCTGGATGAAAATATAGAAGTTGCTCTTTTTGATAGCTTTGTCAAAAAAGTAGTCAGAAATGCAGGCATCAATCTTACACGTAAAGCAAGAAAAGAACAGAATATCGTTCTGAGTGATTCTGACATGATTGATGCATATGGTCAAGATGATATTCGTTTTTCTGAAAATATTATTGTTGACAAGCTTGGGCATGTTTGCATTCTGACAGATGAATATTTATATGAAGCAATGCTTCTTTTGACCGAAAAGCAGCTTGAAGTTCTAGCTATGGAATTTTGGTATGGAATGTGTCAGAAAAATATCGCAAAGAAATTACATATTTCAGGACGTGCTGTACGTTTAAGAAGAACGCAGGCGTTTAAAGTTATCAGAGAAAACTATCATGGGGGATATTATGGAAAAAATTGATGTAAAAACAATTTCACTTGCCATTGATGGCAATCCAAAAGCAATACTTAAAATTTTGCAATACTACGACGACTATATCGATAGATGTGCAATAATGTCTAATTCTCTTCTTGGTGGAGAAGACAGGAAAGAAGAAATCAAAGCAATTTTAATTGATGCAATTAAAAATAAATTTAAACAGAAAGCAGGTGAACAGAATGAAACATGAAGTCACGAAGCAAAGATGTATGGAAGTCAGTCTGCTGATGGCAGTCATGTCTGGTGCTGAGAATATGCCTGATGAGTGTGGCAAAACCATCCGCAAAGGAGCTGAACTGCTCAGAAAAATAGCGTGGCTCTGTAATGGCTTATCTGCCGAAACGGAAGAACCTCTCAGCGACAGAACAAGACAATTGAAACACAAGTTTTCAGAGCATAGCTGTCTCGAAGTCAGCCAGAGAATCATATCTATGGCAGATGATATTCCAGAAGGCTACAGCGGAACTATCATGGAGGGAGCAGAAATGCTTAGAAATATGGCGGAATATTGTGCTGATTTATGCCATGAATACGATACTGAAACAACTTAACGGAGGTAAATTTCAATGAAGAAAATGATACAGCCCAATGAAGACAAGCTCACGATTGCCAGAGAAATGAAAGCCAGGGCAGACAGCGGAGCAGTGGATGCAGAAACGGCTGAACTGCTCCGCACAGGGGCGAAAATGCTCAAAGAAATGACATTCTTCTGTGCCATCCGCAGCAATCTGAAAAAGCTGAAAATTTGAAGGGGGAAAAGAATATGAACAAAAACGCAGAATCGTTCTGTATGCCAATCCGTGCAGAGCCTTATGAACATCAGCAGAAAGCCTTTGACTTTGCCTGTCAGAAATTCGGCTTGTTTGATAACCAGAAGCAAAGTGACGGCATAGCGTTTCTTATGGATATGGGAACGGGGAAAACTATCACAACAATTGCTGTTGCCGGAATCCTGTATCAGATGGACAAGATTGAAACTGTCCTGATTATCGCTCCTCTGAGCATTCTTCCGGTCTGGGAAAAGGAGTTTGAAAAATTCGCTGATTTTCCTTATGAGATGCACGTTCTGACCGGAACAATGGCACAGAAAAAACAGCAGACGATATTCAGACAGACGGGCAAGCTGAAAATTATTGTTGTCAATTATGAAACTGTCTGGAGAATGGAGCAGGAGCTGACAGCATTTCATGCCAATCTTATCATTGCTGATGAAGGGCATAAAATCAAGGAGAATCGCTCCAAACAGTCAAAGGCTGTCCAGCATCTCGGAGACAGGGCAGAATACAAACTCCTGCTGACAGGTACAGTCATCACCAACAAGGAAATCGATGTATTTTCGCAGTATCAGTTTTTAAATCGGCGAATTTTCGGTGATTCGTTCTATATCTTCCGAAATCATTATTTTGATATGGTGGGATATGGAAACTACACGCCAAAATTCAAAGAATCGAAAATACCGGATTTTCTTGCAAAAATGCATTCTGTTGCATTCAGGGTGACGAAGCAGGAATGTCTGGATTTGCCGGAAATCACGGAAGAAATCCGCATGGTGGAACTTGAATTGGATGCAATGAAAATGTACCGGAAACTCGAAAGAGAATCCTATCTCGAAATTGAACA
>JAZAUD010000165.1:0-2776 GCA_036373775.1 Oscillospiraceae bacterium
ATATTATTTTCCGAAAAAACTTGATATTCTGCGGAAAATAGTTTAATATTGTATCCGAAAGGAGGTCATTCCATGAGAAAAATTATCAGATTACAGCCTGAGATTCCGACATTGCCGAAACTGAAAAAAGTGGCGGCTTACGTCCGTGTTTCGATGAAATCAGAGCGACTGATGCATTCATTGTCTGCACAAATCAGCTATTTCAGTGAACTGATTCAGAAAAATCCGGAATGGGAATATGCCGGAGTGTACGCTGACAAATTTGTGACAGGCACGAGCATTCAGAAAAGACTGGAATTCCAGCGTCTGATTGCTGACTGCGAAGCCGGAAAAATCAATATTGTGCTTTGCAAGAGCATTTCCAGATTTGCAAGAAATACCGTTGATTTGCTGAAAACGGTCAGGCATCTGAAAGAAATCGGCGTGGAAGTCCGGTTTGAAAAGGAAAATATCAGCTCCATGAGCAATGACGGAGAAATGCTGCTTACCCTTCTTGCGAGTTTCGCAGAACAGGAAAGTGTCACGCAAAGTGAGAATCTGAAATGGGCAATCAGCAGGAAATTTGAACGTGGTGAGCCTTGGGGAAGTCCTGTTTTTGGCTATACCAGAATCAAAAACGACTATATCATCAATGAGGAAGAAGCCGAAATTGTCCGGAAAATCTATGCTGATTTTCTCGCTGATGTGCCTATGGGAAGTATTGCAAAGTGGCTGAAAAGCATTGATTGCCGCTGTAAGACAGCACAGTTTGTGAAAGATGTTCTTCAAAATCCGGTTTATGTGGGCGACCTTTTATTGCAGAAGCATTTTTCTCCGCAAGTCCGCCATATGCAGAAAAATAACGGTGAAATGCCAAAATATTATGTTTCGGAGCATCACCCTGCAATTATCAGCCGTGAAACTTTTGAACAGGTTCAGCAGAAAATGCAGGCATCGCTTGATTTCAATCCGGAAGCACACAGAGTAGCAGGCGTAAAATGTTTTTCTTCTAAAATTACATGTGCCTGCTGTCAGGGAAATTATGTATCCAATTCGGTTTCTATGGGCGGAAAGCAGACTGCAAACTGGGCTTGCTATGCCAAAATCAGAAAGCAATGCAGTGCCAGAGACATTACTGAAAAGAAACTGAAAACTGCCTGCTGTGAAGTACTGCATCTGACGGAATTTGATGAAAATGTCTTTGCTAAAAATATCCACAATATTCTGGTATTTTCAGACGGCAGACTGGAATTCACATTCTATGACGGCACAAAGGCAGAAAGTCATGTCTGGTTCTACAATTCTGAGGACAGAAAATACAAAGACCCGCACAGCAGAATTTATGGCTATACAAGAATTGAAGATACTTATATCATCTGTGAAGAAGAAGCCGAGGCGGTCAGAATGGTCTATGAAGATTATCTGAATGAGATGACAATTTCAGATATATCAAGAAAAATGGAGAAGCTGGGCTATCATGGAAAGCGTACAGGCTTTTCAAGGAAAATGGTGCTTTATCTTCTGAGCAATCCATTTTATATCGGAACGAGAATCTATCCTGCGGCATATTCCGGTACAGGAAAAGACGAGATTGTAGAAAACGACCATCCTGCCATCGTTACCAGAGAACAGTTTGAAAAAGCCCGTGAAAGGAGAGAATATTATGCCAAACGTCACGAAGATTCCCGCAACCATAAGCAGGTACACAGCACAGCCGATTGACACCCCTGTCAAGCGGAAAGTCTGTGCGTACGCCCGTGTCTCTACTGATTCCGAAGAACAGCTCACAAGCTATGAAGCACAGGTCAGCTACTATACGGAATACATCAAAAAACACGATAACTGGGAATTTATCAAGGTTTACGCTGATGAAGGAATTTCAGGCTGTTCCACCAAAGGCAGAATCGGATTTCTGAAAATGGTGGAAGATGCCCTTGCCGGAAAAATCAATCTTATCATAACAAAGTCAGTGAGCCGGTTTGCACGAAATACCGTGGATTCTTTATCTACTATCCGCAAGCTGAAAGAACATAATGTGGAGTGTTATTTCGAGAAGGAAAATATCTGGAGTTTTGACCCAAAATGTGAATTATTATTATCTATCATTGCATCAATTTCGCAGGAAGAATCACGCTCCATTTCCGAGAATGTCACATGGGGACACCGGAAACGCATGGCAGACGGAAAAGTCAGCGTGCCGTTCAGCCGTTTTCTCGGATACGACAGAGGAGAGGACGGAAATCTTGTCATCAATGAAAAAGAAGCCGAAATTGTCCGTTTAATTTACAGATTGTTCCTTGAAGGTCTGACACCTTATTCTATAGCCAGACACCTGACAGAAAAAGGCATTCCCACACCAGCCGGAAAAACAAAATGGACAGACAGCACCGTGAAATCCATTCTGACCAATGAAAAATACAAGGGTGATGCACTTCTGCAAAAAAGCTATACTGCGGATTATCTGACCAAGAAGAAAAAAGTCAATCATGGTGAAGTTCCCATGTATTATGTGCAGGATAATCACGAAGCGATTATTTCACCTGAAATTTTTGATGCAGTCCAGCATGAAATGGAACGGCGGAAGAAAAGCGGCAGCCGCTACAGCGGAGTGGACATTCTGTCAGCAAAGCTGATATGCGGAGAATGCGGATGTTTCTACAGTCCGAAAGTCTGGCACTCTACTGACAAGTACAGACGGATTATTTACCAGTGCGGACACAAGTACAGAAAACAGAAACGCTGTTCCACACCCCATTTTACGGCTGAACAGATTCAGGATATTTTTATTCAAGCAGTC
>JAZAUD010000166.1:0-2746 GCA_036373775.1 Oscillospiraceae bacterium
AACTATACCCTTTTGCAGAAAAATCATTGATATATCCTACTTTAGAACGTCAATTTCCACTTTTATATGGATTTTGACGTTCTCTTTTTGCAAATTTTTCATATACTGCTGATTTTCGCATAGTTTTTAGAGGTTCCCTCAGAATCATCCGGAAATCTGGATTGAGGATTTTGATTTTTTCAGTCTTTCGATATTTAATCAATGTGAAAATTCCAACAGTCTGCTGATGTGCATTGACAATTGGTCAAATACGCATCCGTTGCTGAAAGTTCTGCCTGTCGAATGGAATTATACCATGAAATTTGGTTTGCTCCATGCGCCGAAGCCCTCGCCGGAAGTGAAACGATTCCTGAAAGCGGTTCAGCAGGTAATGCAAAATCAGTAATAACCTTTAAGTTAATAGCTATTAACTAATCGGAACTTCCCAAAAAGCTCCGATTATGTTATAATAGAGTTAAGATATATTATCTGGAAGGAGACTTTTTATCATGAAAATGCGTATACTTGGAACAAATTTACAGGTTTCTGCTGTTGGATTGGGCTGTATGGGAATGAGCCATGCTTATGGTGAACAGTCCACAAAAGAAGAAGCACAGAAATTGATTGAAACAGCAATCGAAAACGGCTGTACTTTCTTCGATACAGCGGAAGTCTACGGAGAGCCGGATAATCCGCATCACAATGAAGAAATGCTCGGCGAAATTCTCAAGCCTTACAGGAATCAAATCACAATTGCAACGAAATTCGGCGTGAAATTTGATTTGTCCGCTCCGACTGTCAACAAACCTGTCATTCCAGATTCTCGTCCCGCACAAATCAGAAAATCTGTAGAGGGCAGTCTGAAACGTTTGCAAACTGACCATATTGATTTATATTATCAGCACAGACAAGACCCTGAAATTCCTGTTGAGGAAGTCGCCGGAGTGATTTCGGAACTCATCCAAGAGGGGAAAATCACACATTGGGGGCTTTCTGAAGTCAATGAAGAAACTATCAGAAAAGCTCATGCCATTTGTCCAGTCACAGCAATTCAGAATCGTTATCATATGATGTACAGAAATTATGAAGTTCTGTTTCTGGTGCTGGAAGAACTGAAAATCGGCTTTGTTGCATTTTCTCCACTTGCAAATGGTCTGCTTTCCAGAGCTTACAACGCTGAAAGCAGTTTCCGGACAAGAGGTGATTATCGTCAGGAAATGCCTCAGTTTCAGACGGATGCATACGAGAAAAATCAAAAACTATTCAATTTGATTCAGACTTATGCCGAACAGAAAAACGCCACGCCTGCACAGATTTCACTTGCATGGATACTCTGCAAAAAGCCGTATCTCGTTCCAATTCCCGGAACAAGAAAATTAAATCGTCTGACAGAAAATCTCGGCAGTGCAGATGTTGAACTGACAGCAGAAGAAGTCACAGCAATTGATAAGGCTCTTGAAACTATGGAAATGTCCAAAGTATTCGGCGGTGCAAAGATTATCCAGAAATAGTATAATCAACAGTCATAACACTATGCAAAATTGGTATTGTACAAATTTCGAAAAATGTGTTATAATCAATATAGAAAGAAAATCAGATGGGAGGAATTTTCATAAAATATCGTAAAATTATCACAGCAGTTCTTGTAGGCGTGACAGCATTTTCAGAAGTTGGCATTTCAGCAGTCAATGCTGATAAAATGCACACTGTCACAGATGTGAAGAATTTACAGGATTTTTTGCATCGACGTGAAACAGCTGATTTATCTGGTGCAGATTATGACCTGAATGATGATGGTATCTGGAATGTTTGTGATTTGGCACTGATGAAGCGTGAAATCCTGAACTCGCAGAATACAGAAGATACAGGGAAAACGCTTGTTGTCTATTATTCCGCAAGCGGTACAACCGAAAAAATAGCAGATTACATCACAGCAGAAATGAATGCAGATACTTTTGTCATCACTCCGGTGGATGCCTACACAGATGAAGATTTGGATTGGACAAACCAAAACAGCCGTGTTGTTATGGAACATAATGACGAAAGTCGTCATACGGAATTAGTTTCGGTAGATGTGCCGGACTGGAACAGCTATGAAAATGTATTCATTGGTTATCCCATCTGGTGGCAGGAAGCTTCATGGGTAGCGGATGATTTTGTCAAAAAAATGATTTTACTGGAAAGAATGTGATTCCATTCTGTACTTCCATGTCCTCACCTCTTGGAGAAAGTGGCATAAAATTGGCTGAAATGGCTGGTACAGGAAACTGGTTTGACGGTATGCGGTTTACAAGCCGTTCCACACAGGAAGAGGTACAAAATTGGGTCAGCAGTCTGAATCTTTCAGAACAGAAAAATAATATTCTGATTGCCTATTTCACTCCGGCTGAAAACAGCGGTACAGATGCGATTTCCTCTGCTACTGTGGCAAACTGGAATGGTGAAGATATGGGAGCTGCTGAAGTTCTTGCAAACATGATTCATAATCATACTGACGCAGATATGTTTTCGATTCAGACGGCTGTCAATTATCCGCTGGAATATAACGAACTTGCCGATTATGCCAAAAATGAACAAGGTAACAACATTCTCCCTGAACTGACAAGCCATATTCAAAACCTTGATAATTAGGAATTGCATAAAAATAAAATGAACAATTCAACAGATGGCATTAGCCAACAGTATAGTTAAGTTTGCTAATCATTTTGGATGGTTTGATGGGAAGTGCATTGAAATCAGATTGTGGAATAGTTTGTCCGGTTGTGTA
>JAZAUD010000167.1:0-2727 GCA_036373775.1 Oscillospiraceae bacterium
GAAAGTATTGCACCTGTTGTCAGGCAGGCACATTTTCATGAAAATCTTGCTGTTCTTGACGGAATTACGGCAGACAGAACCAAGAAGTGGGACAGCATCAGCACATTACAGACACAACTGAATGGATTGTCTACTGAACTGACTGTATGGAAAAATAAGTGCAGCAGTAATTCTGACAGGCTTCATGCGAATGAAGCAACGATTGATAACATCATTTCGGAGCTGGATGAAATTCAGGAAAAAATCAAGAACCTCCCGAATTTTGATATCATTCAGGAAACACTGAAAGCAATGCAGGCAGAAATTGACAGCAGTGGAAGCAATATCCAGACCATTTTTCAAGGCGGTGCAGATGCACTTGAAAAATACGGAGAAACAACTTACACCTTTTACAATAACGGCTACCGTTCGCTGTCTGGTTTTGCACAGGCTTATCCGAATTTCTGCTCTGCCGAAAATGACTACGCACTCTATTACAATCAGTCTGATTTTAGCTGGGCAGGCACGGTCTATACCATGATTCTGAAACCGTTCAGTATTTCAAAAAATTCAGGCATCGTGCTGACCTATCAGTCTGGGGCATCTGCTGTGGGAGAACTGTATCTGATGCGGAAAATTTCAGGCAGGACTTATGCGGAACTTGCACAGGTTGTGTATGAGCAGATTCAGAGTGGCAATGCTGTCAGGCTGGAATTTCAATGGCTGCAAAGCAATGATTTTGTTTCAGTTTTGGTGGACTGCACAGATGTCGCTGTTGGTCAGTATTATCTTGTCTGGAAGGGCGTGTCTGACAACACACATCCAAAAATTAAGGCGATTAAAGTGTTGGGAGGGTAACAGCATGAAAGAAAACATCTGCACAGCAATCGGCATCATTGGTGCATTTTTTGCGGCTCTTGTTGGCGGCTGGGATTCGGCTCTGATTACACTCATCACCTTCATGGCGGTGGATTTTATCACGGGCTTTGTCACGGCGGCAATGGGAAAATCCAAGCACAGCGTGACCGGAAAGCTCAACAGCAAAGCCGGATGGGTGGGACTGGCTAAGAAATTCTGTATTCTGCTGATGGTGGTTGTTGCGATGAGAGTGGATATTTTGCTCGGCACAACTTACATCAGAGATGCGACCTGTATCGGTTTCTGCGTGAATGAACTCTTATCCATTATAGAAAACACTTCTTTGATGGGCATTTCTTACCCGCCAGCCATGCTGAAAGCCCTTGAAGTATTGCAGAAAAAAGCCGGACGCACTGATGAAGACGCACAGGAACATCTGGAAGAACTCGAAGAAAAAGAGGAAGAGGAGGAAAATAAAAATGGCAGTGAAGACTTATAAATTTGACGACAGCACACAGCTTTCTCCGCACTTCAATGTGCAGGAGTTCCGCTGTAAATGCAGTCAGCATCATGATATTCTGATTGCTGAAGAACTGGTTGACAAGCTCGAAAAGCTCTATGCAAAACTGGACTGCTCCAAAATTATCATCACAAGCGGAATGAGATGCCCGTCTTATGATATTTCTATTGGTGGAAACGGCGGAGGACAGCATCCGCTTGGAAAAGCGGCTGATGTGGTGTGCTACAATCAGGCTGGTGAAAGAATCAGCAGTAAACTGGTTTGCTGTACTGCTCAAGATTTAGGCTTCGGAGGTATCGCAAACATTGATACATCCTATACAGCGACACATCTGGATGTGAGAACTTCTAACATTTGGTACGGAAATGAGGTCATCAATTACCACACAGTAACGGATGACTTCTATAAATATTACGGCATTGCAAGAAGCAGTACAGCACAAACACAGAAAAATGTGAAGAAATCCACGGCTTTGAAGGGCATTGATGTGAGTGTCCACAATGGTTCTGTTAACTGGAATCAGGTAAAGGCGGACGGTATACAGTTTGCGATTCTTCGTGCGGGATACGGCAGAGAAGCATATCAAAAAGACCAGCGTTTTGAGGAATATTACAGAAACGCAAAAGCTGTCGGTATGCCTGTGGGAAGCTACTGGTATTCCTATGCGACAAGTGTTGAAGAAGCAAAAATCGAAGCACAGGTCTGCATTTCCATTTTGCAGGGAAAACAGTTTGAATATCCGATTTATTTTGATTTGGAAGAACAGTCTGCTTTTGCAACAGGCAAGGCGAACTGTTCTGCTATGGTGTGTGCATTCTGCGGAGAACTCGAAAGAGCCGGATATTTTGCAGGACTGTACATGAGCCGTTCTCCGTTCAACAGCTACATGGAGGAGGACATCAAAACCAGATATGCTCTCTGGCTTGCCGAATACGGCAGTCAGCTCAATTACAGCGGCTCAGTCGGAATGTGGCAGAAGTCCTCAACAGACAGAGTTTCCGGAATCAGCGGAAATGTTGACATGAACGAATGCTACATTGATTATGCTGAAAAAATCAAGTCTGCCGGATTGAATGGTTTCAGTGACTGTCAAATTGTTGATGCTCCACCAATTGCACCTGTTGCCCCTGCACTTCCAAAATCAAAGTCAGAAAATCAGGCGACAGTGGAAGTCAACATCAACGGCGAAACTTACAGCGGAAAACTGAATAAAAAGTGATAAGTTTCACAGACGTAAACGGTTACAAGCCCCTATATTTCGGCACATTATTCGTTGACTTCAAGGAAATTCAGAGGTAAAATGTAACACAAATTGAACTCAGGAGGTCTTTTATGAGCGAAAGCGTAAAATGTGAATTATATCACGACAA
>JAZAUD010000168.1:0-2614 GCA_036373775.1 Oscillospiraceae bacterium
TCCGATGATTGACTGCCCCGTGACGGAACTCGACAGCGACCCCTATCTGCTGAATACGCCCTCTGCGACTTTTGATGTCAGACTTGGACTGCTCGGAGAACTCAATCATGACCCTGCCAATAAAATCACAAAAGTAACGGCTTTTGACCCATCTGATAAAGGAAAAGACCTGTGGCTTGATGCCCTTGATGAATTTTTCTGCAAGGATGCTGAACTCATTGAATATGTCCAAAGAATGATGGGACTGAGCATTCTTGGAAAAGTCTTTATTGAGGCACTTTTGATTTTGTATGGCGAAGGCGGAAACGGAAAGTCCACGTTCGGCAATGCGGTATTAAAGTCGCTCGGCAGATATGGCGGCGTGATTTCCGCTGATGCCCTGACCGTAGGCTGTAAACGGAATGTCAAGCCGGAATTAGCCGAAGCAAAGGGAAAAAGAATCCTGATTGCTGCCGAATTGGAAGAGGGTATGCGCCTGAATACCAGTATTGTGAAACAGCTCTGTTCCACTGATGAAATCGAAGCTGAAAAGAAATATAAAGACCCGTTCAATTTTACTCCCACTCATACCCTGCTTTTGTACACCAATCACCTGCCGAAAATCGGTGCGACTGATGACGGAATCTGGAGAAGGCTGATTGTGATTCCGTTCAATGCTAAAATCAAGCCGAAAAAGGACATCAAGAACTATGCTGATTATTTAGTCGAGAATGCCGGAGAGTATATCATCAAATGGCTGATTGAGGGTGCTGAGAAAATTATTAATGCCGATTTCCGCATTGACACTCCGCAGTGTGTGCAGGATGCAATCGGTGCTTACCGTACTGCGAATGACTGGTTTGCACATTTTATGGACGAGTGCTGCGAGGCTGTCAGCGGACAGGATACCAAATCGGGAGAGCTGTATCAGGAGTACCGTGCGTTTTGTCTTAGAACGGGTGAGTATACCAGAAGTACTACTGACTTTTACGCTGAATTGGAAAAACGTGGTTTTATCAGAGTCAGAAAGCGTGACGGCAATTATATCAGAGGCTTAAAAATGAAGTGTAATGACGACTTTGCAGAAAACGACACAATATAGGCAAAAACAGCTAAAGTGTGTAACTCGTGCAGGTCTTGTATAACCCCCCCTTTAGGGCAGAAATTTATACAAAAAAATATTATATAGAAGAGTTTGTGCAGGGACTTGCACGACATACACACATGATGAAAAAAGGAGGATATACCGTGACTTTTTACACATTTATGATGAGAACCCACCTTCACAATGATGACACAGAAAGAGGAATGCCATTTGAGAGAAAAAGTAATTGAACAGAAATTCCGTGAAGCCGTCAAGATTCATGGCGGGCTTGCCTTGAAATTCACTTCCCCCGGATTTGACGGAATGCCAGACAGACTGGTGCTTCTGCAAAATGGGAAAATTGCCTTTGTGGAAGTCAAGACAAAAGGCGAAAAGCCACGTCCCTTACAGCTTTCAAGACACAGGCTTTTAAGGCAGTTAGGCTTCAAGGTTTATGTTCTGGACGATGTCAGCCAGATTGGAGGAATCATTGATGAAATACAATCCTCATGAATATCAGAAATTTGCAGTTGAATTTATCAAGTCACATCCAATTTCTGCGATATTCCTTGACTGCGGTCTTGGAAAAACTGTCACAACCCTTACAGCAATCAACGACCTGTTATTTGACAGCTTTGAAATCAGCAAAGTACTTGTAATCGCTCCGCTGAGAGTCGCCCGTGATACATGGTCGGCTGAAATCGAAAAATGGGAGCATCTGAAACTGCTGACCTACAGCGTGGCAGTCGGCACAGCCGAAGAACGGATAACAGCACTCCGAAATCAAGCTGATATTTATATTATCAACCGTGAAAACGTACAGTGGCTGATTGAAGAAAGCGGTATCAAATTTAATTATGACATGATAATTATTGACGAACTTTCCAGTTTTAAGAACCACCAGACAAGACGGTTCAAAGCATTGATGAAAGTCAGACCAAAGGTAAAACGGATTGTAGGGCTGACAGGCACTCCGTCCAGTAACGGCTTGATGGACTTGTACGCTGAATTCCGTCTGCTGGATATGGGAAAACGGCTCGGCAGATTTATCGGACAGTACAGAAATACTTACTTCAAACCCGACAAGCGGAATGGCATGATAGTGTATTCCTACAAGCCGTTACCAAATGCCGAAAATGAAATCTATCAGAAAATCTCCGATATTACCATTTCGATGAAAGCGACTGATTACCTCAAAATGCCTGAATTGGTGGTGAGTGAATATGCTGTTACTCTTTCCGATGATGAAAAACAGAAATACATTGATTTCCGCAAAGAACTGATTCTTGAACTCCCGGACGGGGAAATCACAGCCGCCAATGCCGCAAGTCTAAGTAATAAGCTCTCACAAATGGCAAACGGTGCAATTTACACAGATGATAAAGCTATTATTCCCATTCATGAAAGAAAACTGGATGCACTGGAAGACATCATCGAAGCCGCAAACGGAAAATCCGTTCTTGTTGCTTACTGGTTCAAGCATGATTTGGAGAGAATCAAAGAAAGATTGCACAAACTTCACACTCCATTCAGCACAATGGACAGCTCCGA
>JAZAUD010000169.1:0-2598 GCA_036373775.1 Oscillospiraceae bacterium
AGGTAACTGCCGTTCATGCCTGCATAGGAAGAAGTGCTGACAGTTCCAGCAGGCGGATTCAGCCCCTCAATCTTGGAAGTCATGTACTGATTGGCAGTTGTCGTCATGTCGATTCTGTCGCCGTTTTCATTTTCAAGTATCAATTTGAAAAACATAGCCAACACCCCCTTGAAAAATCGGTGAAAATGTGATATACTGGTTATACATTCAGTGCATTTCTTGTCAGGCGGTAAATTTCAAGCCTTGATTGTGCTTTCGGAGAATTGTTCGTCTGGTGAATGGTCTTGCTGTTATCGGTAGAATAGTAATTGTTGACAACCGCTGCAGGCTGTGTTTCACCACGGAGCAGAGCAGCACTGTTATTTAATGTATAATTCAAGTCGCTGTCCAGTGTGAGAGTCATTGCATCAGCCACTCCGCTGATTGCCTTTTCCACGACTTTCTGATTCTGTTTGATACCCTTTGCCAGACCTTCCATGAAGTCCGGCATCCACTCTTCAAAACTTGCAAGAGGTCCTTTGTCTGGAACAGAAAAGTGCAGATATTCGCTGATAGCATTTGCAACATCAGCGGCAGCGTTCACAACGTCCCAGTACATCCAGTTGATGCCATTGACGAGGTTCTGCATCAGGTCACGCCCCCAACCCCATGAAGAGTTGACTTTGTCCATGATTCTGTTCTGCACTTCGTTCATTGCATCACGGACTTTGTCGTTCGCAGACCAGTACAGATAATTGATACCATTGGCGAGATTCTGCATCAGGTCATGTCCCCAGTTCCAAGAAGAATTGACTTTCTCCATAACTCTGTTCTGTACTTCGTTCATGGCATTGCGGACAGTATCATGCACCGCCCACACTTTATCATTGATGCCGTTTTTCATGTTTTCCCAGATTTCAAGAACAGAATTTTTAATGGAATGATTGATATTAGAAATAGTATTGCTGGATTCATTCCACGATGATGAAATGTTATTCCTGATTGCGTTCAGAATTTCAGAAATTGTCCTGCTGATGCTGTCCCATGTGTTTTTGTTCTCATTTTTGATGGAGTTGTAAGTTGCTGTGATGAATGACTGTACAGCTTTCAGGACTTCTGTAACATTGGACTGCACGGATTTCAGCGATTTTAAGGTGATATTTGAAATATCATTCATGCTGGAATTGACAGCGGAATAAATAGCTTTCAGTGTTTTGTCTGTTAAATTTTGCAAAGTATTCAGCACAGAATTCAAATTTTTCTGAACTGATGACAGATTTTTAGAAATCGTATCCGTGACAGAGCTCCATGTGTTATCTGTCAGTGAATTGACCGCTGTCCAGACAGAATTTACACTGTTTTGAACAGCATTTAAACTCTGCGAAATTGCTGTAAAAATACCATTCCACACAGTTGAAGTCTGCGAAGAAATATTATTCTGAGACAGTGTGATAATGTTGCTGACAGCCTCCCAGACCGTTGATATACAAGCCTGCACTCCTGAAATGGAAGAACTGATAATGTCAGAAATACCAGTCCAGCTTTCAGCAACAATGTTCCTGATATTTTCAAGAGCCGTTCTGACATTCGCACCTGCCTGATTCCAGACATCAGTAATTGTGGTGAAAATAATTTCCATGAAATTCTTCACACTCTCGCTGATAACTTCCCATGCCTGTGCCAGAGCTTCTTTGATTTTCTCCATGACAGAAGTTGTGAACTGAACCAGCGTTTCTTCCACAATGCCCTGACTGCTTGTGATACCATCAGCCAAGCCCTGCATGAAATCCGGCATCCATGATTCAAAGTCGGTCAGAGGACCTTTGTCCGGTACGGAGAAATGCAGAAATTCTCTGATAGTATCAGCTACACCAGTAACCGCATCAGCGACATTTCCGATACAGTTTCTGATGCCGTTCACGATATTATCAATGATGTCAGCACCCCACTGCCAAGCCTGACCAGCGAGATTTTTAACGAAATCCACAGCGACATTGAAACCATTTACGATAGTGTCCTTAATGCCCGTGATAATGCTTGAAATCGCCGCTTTTACGCTTTCCCAGATGTTTGTAACTGTCGTTTTGATAACGTTCATCACATTTTCAACCGTGGTCTTGATATTGTTCCAAATCGTGGAAACAACTGTAAAAATTGCATTCAGCACGTTGGAAATAGCCGTGCTGATGCTGTTCCATACATTTGAAACAACCGTAAAGACAGCATTCAAAATCTGCGAAATAAAACCGGAAATCGTGTTCCATACAGATGAAATTACGCTATAAATCGCCATTAACACATTTGTAATGGTATCTACATAGCTGTTCCAAGCCGTTACAATGAAATTCCAGATAGTATTCAAAACTTCCGAAATAAAGCCGGAAACGGCATTCCAAACCGTCATAATCACATTATGAATCGCATCAAGGACAGTAGAAACGGCATCAGCGATACCGTTCCAGACAGTTTCAAATGTGTTTTTGATGCCTTTTAGAATTGGCGTAATAAAGCCAACAATCGCATTCCAGACTGTCGAAATCTTCTCTGCAATCCAGTCCATAGCCCTTGCTGTGAGAATCTGAATAGCCTGAAAAATCGTATCAAAAAGGTAGGCAAAAG
>JAZAUD010000170.1:0-2583 GCA_036373775.1 Oscillospiraceae bacterium
AGATGCAATTGAAAAATATGGAGATGCTGTTGATAACAGAAATTTTAACTGAAAATCAGACTAATTGTGAAATTCCAGTACCTCCCCCCGCTTATTGCCATTTCCCCCTATACCAAAAGGAACTGTACTGAACAAGCCGTTTCATCGTCAATCATCCACTTAGCAGGAAGATACGATAAGAAGTTTGTATGCTACTGTGTGCTACTGCATATAGTTTTTCACAATTATTGTATGCTACTGTATCCTACTGTAAGCAAATCCCCAGAGAACTTTAAAAGCTCTCTGGGGATTTTTTTGCGGGTATCGCTTTAGTGATTTAATGTGATAATAGACTTGACAAAATATCGATTCTATGGTATACTAAAGAAAACGAAAGGACGTGAACCCAATGGGAAAACGTGACACCTACACCAAACAGTATATCGCTCGTCCCCAGATATTCGCAGATGCGTTTAATTATCTGCTTTATAAAGGCAGACAGGTGATAAAGCCTGATGCTCTGAAACCTGTGGATACCACAGAAGTGATTATTCCATACGGAAATAATGCAGAAGTACCGGTTCAGAAATATCGTGATAATATGAAAATCTGGGCGGCAATGCAGGATGATGATGCGGTATATGTGCTTCTTGGAAGTGAAAATCAGAGTAATATCCATTATGCAATGCCTGTGAAAGATATGCTCTATGACAGTATCAACTACGCTGCTCAGGTAGATGCTGCAAGACAGTCTTATAAAAACTTTAAGTTTGATGAAGATGGTGTGAAAATTTCACTGACACGTTCGGAATTTTTATCAGGATTCCGCAAAGGCGACAAACTGATACCTGTCATCACAGCAGTGATTTATTTCGGTACAGAAAAATGGGATGCTCCTATGAGCATTCATGAAATGCTCAACGTGCGTGAAGAATTGCTGCCGTTTATTCCGGATTACCGCATCAATCTGATTGCACCGGCAAATATTCCGGACAGTGACTTTTCCACAAGAGATGTTGCAGGCAAATTCCACACAGGATTTGGCACACTGATGCAGGTTATCAAACATCAGAACGAAATCGGAGTTGCTGAAATTTTGAGCAATGCTCCGAAAATCGATGAAGCATCAGCGGATATGATTGCAGAGGTTGCTAATATCAAGTTTGAAAAGTCTGTTGACGAGAAAGGAGAGGTTGATATGTGTAAAGGTATGGAGGCTTATACGCTGAAAAGCAAGATTGAAGGTGCAATTGAAGGATATCGTGACTTAGATATGCCTGAAAAAGAAATTGCTGAACGTTTGGCTAAAAAATTTAATGTGACAGTTGAATATGTCAAAGAACTTATGACTCCTAAAACGGCATAAAAGATACAGTAACATCAAGTTTGTATGCTACTGTGTCTTACTGTGTGCTACTGCATATAAATTTTCACAACCATTGTAAATTACTGTAAGCAAAACACCAGAGAACTTTAAAAGCTCTCTGGTGTTTTTTTATTACGCCGCCGCTTTAGCAATTTAATGTGATAAATGCGCTCCCCTGTTTAATCGTCACAAATTTCACTCATTATATTTGTCGGTTATGGTAATGGCTATTTTCTGTTATTTATGGTATGATAGTACATCAGAAAGGAGGTGTGCTGTTATGCTAAAAGAGCTATACCACGGAGACCTCGCTCCGTCAGACCGCAGAGCAGACCCCAACAACAAAGCATTGCAGGAATGGCGGAAACTTTCGGCAGAATTTGAAAAATCGCTGACACCAGAACAGGTTGAAACATACCACAGACTCAGTGATATGCAGGGTGAAAGTGCAGCAAAGGATAATGAATCTTTGTACATTCAGGGCTTTAAAGACGGGGCTTTGCTGATGATTGAAATACTCAGCAAGTAAGGGTGATAGCTGATGTAGGAATTACTCCACATCAGCTATTTTTATATCCATTTGAGACCATTCCAGTGTGTCCAGAAGAAGTCTCTTTCATCTTCTTGCAGTTCAATGATGCCATAATCAATGGCAATGGTATCATCAGAGAAATGAGCATAGGCAAACATATGATAATCATACCGCTGTGCAAACTGTTCAAACTCTGGAGCATAGCAGACTGTTCCCTGACATCTTGGAAATTCACAGTTCATGTCGTAGTTGACAATCTTTACAAATGTATCTGCAACACTGTAAATATCTTTTCCAACTTCCACACCAACAAGCTGATGCAGTTCTTCATTTTCTTCCAATTCTCCAAGAGAACGATACAAAAGATATTTCATGATGACACTCCTAAATGTTTCTCAATTACGTTCATAATCTGTTCACAGCGTTTTTCTCCGATGCCGTTAATCTGACGGATATCAGCTTCCATTGCTTTCAGGTCAATAATTGGCACATCACTCTCAGCGTCAAGCTCCTCTATCAAATTTTCGGCATATCTCATTAAGAATGCCTGCAATTCTTCCCTGCTCATTTTCTTGACTTTTCGATAGGTTTCTCGGTCAATTACTTTTTGTTCCGGCATACATTAGACCCCCTCCGTCAGTTTCTGATACATTTTCATCAGCTCCGCCACGCATTCGCTTTCGGTCATGGTCTTGTAATCGAAGCC
>JAZAUD010000171.1:0-2580 GCA_036373775.1 Oscillospiraceae bacterium
CTGTATATCCCATACCATCAAATATGGTTTTTCCAATGCCTGAGCCTTCTATGGTCAAATAAGTAGAATCCAAATCTACATTGTAGACTTCATATCTTCCTTCCAAAACAAAAATCCTATAACATCCTGTTTCATTATTGATAGCCAGTTCTATAGCTTTTGAGACAGTTCCGACAGGACTTTCCATTGACCCGTCATTGGCATCATTTCCATTTTTAGACACATAAATGCATTCTGGATTATCCTTGAGGACATCCTCATTTGATGCGTGAAGTGAATCCTGACCCTCATTAAAAGCATCATTATTTAATACTTGAATTGAATCCTGACCCTCATCAAGAGCATCCATATTTGATGCTGGAAGTGAATCCGTAGTCTCCATAATCAAATCATCATCAAGACTCAAATCAGCAGTGCCATCATCACCTGATTCACTCAAATCAGCGGCACCTACTGAATTGAATCCCAAAATCAATATGAATAAAAGCAATAATAATATTAAAAATCTTTTATTTAATTTCAATCTTACACCTCTTTAAATATATTTAATTTTCAAATTAAATTTTAAAATTCTAGCAACATAATACTAGCCAATTTAATTCAACAAATCCTACAAATAATTTTAAATTCAGGACATCTTGAAATTTAATCCGATTGAAGAATGTGATTGCTGAAATTTTAAAATTCAATCTCAAAATAAAAAAACAGGATGGAAAATAGTTAAAAACTATTAACCATTCCATTTAAAAATTTTCTATTTTATTTTCACTTTTCCCTTTTTGCTGATTTTCTTGAAAGTACTGTCTCCAAGGAACTTTACTTTGAACTTGTAAGTTTTCTTCTTGGATAACTTGACTTTTACCTTTGCAACACCTTTCTTATTGGTCTTTGCAGTATATTTCTTCTTGTTCACAATGAATACCAGTTTTTTGCCCTTGATGGCCTTCTTGTTGGAAGACTTGAGGGTTGCAACGAGGTATTTCTTCTTGGATTTGACTTTGTACTTCTTCTTGGCTACAGTCAGCTTGACTTTCTGTGGATTGACCTTGATCTTTGCCACAACAAAGCTTCCATTGTATTTTTCATCTCCAAGGAATGAAACTACAACTGGATAAGTTCCTTTCTTGGCAAGTGCGACTTTAATAGTTGCAACGCCTTTGTCATTTGTTGTGCATTTGTAGATCTTGCCGTTGAAGGAAATCAATACTTGTTTTCCTGCCAGGACATTTCCTTTACTGTCTTTCAAGGTTATAGAGTAGTTCTTACCCGCCTTCTTACCATTGATCTTGGTATTGACAGTAGTGGTTTTCATGCCTTTAGCTACGATTGTAGTAGCAAGCTTGGCAGTTGATCCGTCGCTTGAACCATTGGTATTGATGTTTCCGCCTTGTGGAATGTTGATTCCATTGCCATCATCCAATCCTGCAATTTCAAAGTCGAATGCTTTAGCGCCTTCAGGCAAATTATTGTCCTTGATGCTTATTGGGTTGGAAGGAGCAAGAACTCCTCTTTCAGATTCAAGTTCGAACAAGGTAATTGAAGATGGTACAACATTTTCATTTGCAGGACTTACAGTGTTGTTTACAAGTTCAATAGCAGGGTTTACAATGGACAGATCATCAGTGCCGTTGGCAGCAGTAGCCTTGACCAGCACATCACCGTTGTTTGCTATGAATTCAACTCCACTGATGCTTACATTGCTTACATTGGATGGAATGTTGAATACAGGAGTTCCATTTCCAGCAGTTGCAATGGTCACATTGTCTCCAACAATTGCAATGTCCTTTGTGATGTTAATGCCTGCGACATTTGCAAATTCCATATTGCTTAAGTTCAATACTCCTCCTTCAGGAGTTTCATCAATGAGTTTTTGAAGATCTTCAGCTGTTTTTGGAGCTTCTTTCACAATTATCTTGGTTGCTGCATTGGAAGCTTCATATTGGCCGTCCTTTTCAAAGATGATTTCCGCATTGTAAGTTCCTACAGGAACTGAACTTAAATCAATTTCCGCAATACCTTCCGCATTTGTAGTGGCTGTCAATGTAATTTCATCATTCACTTTCACACTAATCAGCTTGCCTTCTAAAGGACTGCCCTCAGCAGTCAAGACAACATTCAAGCTTCCGGAACCTGCAGTAACTGTGATTTCCTCATCCACAGCAATGTTAGTGCTGATTGATTTGACAACATTGAATTCTATGCCGACTTCCGCATTGGAAGATCCCACATCAATCTTGTTCTGTCCTTCAACTGCAGTGTAACTGGATTGGGCGACTAAGCCGCTTGTCTCAACAGTTGTTTTATCCAGACTGCCTGTAAGGGAATTGAAATCCACGATTAATTCCTGTGCAAGTTTGGTGTCGAGCTCTTTGATTTCACTTGTAGTGCTGTCAAGATAGTGGTTGAAGTCTACAGTGATTGGAACTTCAGCACCTATTTTTATATCAGAAGTTTCAGCAGCCACATTCATGACAATCCAGTTGGAGCAGTCCACTTCAGCACAGTCGACTTCGTCATAGTAATCGTCCTCGTATGTGCCGTATCCAGTTAATGACTTAGGATTGTCATTGGTTCCCCACC
>JAZAUD010000172.1:0-2563 GCA_036373775.1 Oscillospiraceae bacterium
CTTGATGGCTTCACCACTTTATAGAGCAAATGTCGCTTTTGTTCAATGTTGACACCACGCATTTCAAAGTGTATGACAATATTTCTTTTTTCAATAAATGCATTGTTCAGATAACTGCCGTCCATTCCGGCATAGGAAGAGGTGCTGACTGTTCCGGCAGGTGGATTTAAGCCCTCTATTTTTGAGGTCATGAAATTGTTTGCTGTGGCTGTCATGTCAATCTGGTCGCCGTTTTCATTTTCGAGAATTAAATTAAAAAACATAAGAATCCCCCCTTGCAATTTGGCTGAGATTGGTGTATAATGAAAATATGTAAATAAACTTACAAATCGGAATTTGATAATGGATGAGGTGTAAACTTTGAGTAGAGGTATAGGTGCAAATGCTTATATTGCCTATCAGGATAATGAAATAATTACTTATGCATATGGTGGGTATAATTTAAATAAAGTTGAATTAAGAAATAAAGAACAAATCAAAGATGGTCTAATTATTATCAAAAGAGAATGTTTTGATAAATGGACTGTAGGCGAAACATATAGAATGTGTGTCGAAGGTTTGATTAAAGTTAAAAATTGTAGTAATTGTTGGTGGATAACAAATGATGATTTAAAAATTGACATGATGACACTTTATGTTCTATATAAGATATTTATAACTTATGAGACAGAAAATTCTATTCCACAAAAAGTAAGCTATAACGTATAATTATATAATTAATTTTACAAATTCTGATTTATCGTAGTATGTAAAGGGCGGGAATGCTCCTGCCCTTCTACACATTCAGTGCATTTCGTGTCAGCCTGTAAAGTTCCAGTCTCGACTGTGCTTTTGGTGAATTGTTTGTCTGATGAATTGTTCTGCTGTTGTCATTGTTGTAATTGTTGATGACTGTCGTTCCCATGCCTTCCATCATTGCACCTGTCACACCGGACATATCCATATTGAAATCAGAATTCATGGTCAGTGTCATTGCATCCGCTACACCGGATACCGCCTTTTCTACATACTTTTTGCTTTGGTTGATTCCGTCAGCCAGTCCTTCCATGAAGTCCGGCATCCACTCTTCAAAACTCGCAAGAGGTCCTTTTTCCGGAACTGAAAAGTGCAGATACTCCCAGATAGCATTTGCCACATCAGCGACAGCGTTGACAACATCCCAGTACATCCAGTTAATGCCGTTCACAAGATTCTGCATCAGGTCTTTGCCCCACCACCATGAAGAATTAACTTTATCCATAACACGATTTTGCACTTCATTCATCGCATCATAAACTTTGTTGTTCGCAGACCAGTACAAATTATCAATGCCGTTGACAAGATTCTGCATGAGGTCATGTCCCCAACTCCACGAAGAATTGACTTTTTCAATCACTCTGTCCTGCACAGCATTCATGGCATCACGGACGGTATCATGCACCGCCCATACTCTATCGCCAATACCATTTTTCATACTCTCCCAAATCTCAAAAACAGAATTTTTAATTGCAGTATTGATATTTGTAATATTATTTTTGGATTCGTTCCAGACAGAAGAAATATTATTTCTCACCGTATTCAGAATATCAGAAATGGTTCTGCTGATACCATCCCATGCATTTTTAGTTTCATTTTTGATTGCAGTATAAATTGATATAATAAGTGACTGAACAGCTTTTAAAGCGGCTGAAACATTGGACTGCACGGATTTCAGCGATTTGGAAGTGATATTTTCAATATTGCTGATACTTGAATTCACAGAAGAAAGGACTGCTTTCAGCGTTTTATCCGTGAAATTTTGCAGAGCAGTCAGCACAGAATTTGTGTTGCTCTGGATATTTTTCAGATTCTGCGAAATATCCGCAGAAATCCTGTTTGATGTCGTGGAAATGATACTGCCTACTTCATTCCAGACTGCTGAAACACAAGTCTGTACACTTGACAAAGATGAACGGATGATTTCAGAAATTCCCGTCCAGCTTTCAGCAATTATTGATTTGATGTTTTCAAGAGCCGTTCTGACTGCTGTACCTGTCTGATTCCAGACATCTGTAATTGTTGCAGAGATAATTTCTGTGAAGTTTCTGATACTTTCGGAAATTACCTCCCAGACCTGAGCCAGTGTTTCACGGATTTTTTCCATGATGGAAACTGTAAACTGAACAAGTTGTTCTTCTACAATACTTTGATTATTTGTGATACCGTCAGCCAGTCCCTGCATGAAGTCAGGCATCCAAGATTCAAAATCGGCAAGAGGTCCTTCATCCGGCACGGAGAAATGCAGAAAAGAACGGATTGTATCTGCAATACCTGTGACCGCATCTGCAACATTCTGAATACAGCTTCTGATACCGTTTACAATTCCATTGATGATGTCTGCACCCCATGAAAATGCCTGTGATGCAAGATTTTTGATGAAATCCACCGCAATATTGAAGCCGTTCACAATGGTGTCTTTAATGCCCGTAATTGTACCTGAAATTGCCGTTTTAATGCTCTCCCAGATAGCTGAAACAGTCGTTTTGATGCTGTCCATCACAGAAGTGACTGTATTTTTGATTTCATTCCAGATGCTTGATACCAC
>JAZAUD010000173.1:0-2525 GCA_036373775.1 Oscillospiraceae bacterium
GAATCCGGAACGCTTGATAGCTCCGGCATTCCGCAGGATAACCATGCAAGAGTAAGGACAGCGGAATTTTCTAACATTTATATTTCTGAGTGTCAAATTGTATTCAGCAATCAGGAGTTGTATTGTAACGTCTTCCAATACAATCCGGATGGAACTTATGTATCATCTTCCGGCTATAAAAAGGGAATTTATACTTTTTGTCTGACACAATCCCGAAAAATTAAGGTCATTTTCTCTAAAGATTCCTCTTCTTCGGGTACATCTTGGATTGACGTTTCAGAAGTGACCGGCTTCCACATTTTCGCCGATTATGGCGATGTTCAATTTTCACAGGATGATGAACAATTTTTCGGGTTGCCCTTCCTCACCGAATCTGGAATTGCAAGCCCATTCAATGGTAAAAATTCCGTCTGGACAATGGATAGAGATTTTTGGGGATTTCCACACATCCAAAGGGCTGGTGTGAGCGGAATTTCTAAAATGTATCTGGGTGCAGACAAGGTGAAAAAATTCTACCTCGGTGCAAATCCTTGCAAACATCTCTATTTGGGGGATGAAATTGTATTCAAGAAAGGGTGATACCGATGAAATTGGAAACATTCCTGAAATGGCTGTCTGCTGAAATCTTTGCGGTATTAGGTCTGCTTTTGGGTGGCATGGACGGACTTTTACAAGCATTATTGGTGTTCATGATTTTGGACTATCTGACAGGAGTAGCCAATGCATTCAAAGACAAAACTCCTAACAGCCGAACAGGATTTTGGGGAATCCTGCGAAAAGGTCTCATGTTGGTAGTGGTGATTGTGGCTCATGTGCTGGATTGGTTGGTTTTGGGAGGTAGCTCCAGCATGATGAGAAGTGGAGTTATCGGCTTTTTTCTTGCCAATGAAGGACTTTCCATCCTAGAAAATGTAACAAAGCTGGGAATTCCACTGCCAAAGAAGCTGAAGGCAGTATTGCAACAACTCAAAGAAAAGGAGGATGATGACAATGAACCTAATCAGGAACGAAAAGATTCTCATGGCAAAAATTATTGACGTGTTTTTGAATACGAATGGTATGTATGATGTGGCTGTTTATACTGGGGTTGCTCCCTAATTTTGAGGTGATTTTATGGTGAAATATGGTATTGATGTGAGCTATCATCAAGGTGAAATTGATTGGAACAAAGTCAAAAATTCCGGTAAGGCTGATTTTGTTATCCTGAGGGCTGGAATTGGTTTAAAGAAGGATGTTCGCTTTGAGGAATATTATGCAAATTGCAAGAAGCTGGGCATTCCAGTGGGAGCTTATTGGTATTCTTATGCAACCACGGGGGCAAAGGCAATTCAGGAAGCAACTTGTTTTTTGGATGCCGTCAAGGGAAAGCAGTTTGAATATCCGCTTTTCTTTGATATTGAGGAAAGTAATCAGTTCTCAACAGGAATTGCAAATTGTTCTTATGTGGCTCGAACTTTCTGTGAAGCCCTCGAAAAGGCTGGGTATTATGTCGGAATTTATGCAAGTAAGTCCCATTTGGAAGATTATCTGACTGCGGAAGTTCGGGAACGGTTCGCTGTCTGGGTAGCTCATTATGGAGTAGGGCAGACTTCCTATTCCGGTCAGTTCGGGATGTGGCAGAAATCGGACACAGGCAGAATTGACGGCATTTCCGGAGATGTTGACCTTGATGAGTGCTACATTGACTACCCTGAAATTATTCAGGGCAGGGGATTCAATGGATTCGAAAAAGCTGAAGCAATTACACCTATCGTGGTGGAGGTTGAGCCGGAAGACGTTCCCGAAATGAAACGCAAAAGAGCGATTGAAATCGTCATCAAGCTGGATGGAGAAATCGTAAAATCTGATACAGTGGAAATTGATTGTTGAAAAGTTGAAAAAATCCGGCAAGTTTTAGGGCTTGACGGATTTTTAGTTTAATCGATAACATAGATGTTTGCAAGAACTCGCACATTTGGAAATGGTTTCCGCTATGGTTTATCAGTTGACAAGAAATCTTTCTGAAAATGACATCAAAAAATATGGTTTTGACAAATACTTTGTGGAACATACTACCGGAATTTTTCCAGCGTCACCTTCAGGAGTTCCATTTACAGCAGCTTATTTCCAATCAAAAGGGGATGCTTTTGCTGACTTGACAGAGGATATGGCTGCAGAACAAAAAGCCCGTGCAACGTATGACAACATTCTTCGGCTTGCTGATGACCCTGATGTGATTGACCCTATTCGCTATCTCAGACAGCGTGAGGTTGTTCATTTCCAACGTTTTGGAGAAGCCATGAGAATGGTTCAAGATAGGCTGGATGCCAGAAATTTCTATGCTTGCAATCCGTCCTTCGATAAAAATTGTATAAATTACTGCAAGCGTTGAAAGCATTAATGGAGGGGCTGTTGCACCACTTATTTCGGTGCAACAGCCCTATTTTTCGTTGTTTTTTGTTCAGGTCATGGCTCAATAAAGTAACTTGCAACAATAAATTTCTTTCAAGTCTGTATTATTTTTTCATTCTCCATTCAAATTTCAA
>JAZAUD010000174.1:0-2511 GCA_036373775.1 Oscillospiraceae bacterium
AGTAATAATCGCATTTTTTGTTTCATTCCAAGTTGATGAGGTGTTATTTTTTATTGTATTCAAAATTTCAGAAATCGTTCTACTGATGCTGTCCCATGTATTTTTATTTTCGCTTTTGATGGAATTATAAGTTGTCATGATGATTGACTGCACTGCTTTCAGTGCTTCCGTAACACTGGACTGCACAGATTTCAGCGATTTTGATGTGATATTTGAAATATCATTCATGCCAGAATTAACAGCAGAATGGACTGATTTCATCGTTTTGTCTGTCAATGTTTTCACAGTATTCAGGACGGTATTCAAATTTTTCTGAATTGACGACAGATTCTTAGAAATCGTATCCGTGACAGAGTTCCAAGTGTTGTTTGTCAAAGAATTGACCGTTGTCCAGACAGAGTTTACACTGGTTTGAACAGCATTTAAATTCTGCGAAATTGCTGTAAAAATACCATTCCACACAGTTGAAGTCTGCGAAGAAATATTATTCTGAGCCAGTGTGATAATGTTGCTGACAGCACTCCAGACCGTTGATATACAAGCCTGCACTCCTGAAATGGAAGAACTGATAATATCAGAAATGCCAGTCCAGCTTTCAGCGACAATGTTCCTGATATTTTCAAGAGCCGTTCTGACCGTTGCACCTGCCTGATTCCAAACATCAGTAATTGTCGTGAAGATAGTTTCCATAAAGTTTTTAACACTTTCGGAAATTACCTCCCATGCCTGTTCAAGTGCGGTTTTAATTTTCTCCATGACGGAGGTTGTGAACTGAATCAGCGTTTCTTCCACGATGCCCTGACTGCTTGTAATTCCGTCAGCCAAACCCTGCATGAAGTCCGGCATCCATGATTCAAAGTCTGTCAAAGGCCCTTTGTCCGGCACAGAGAAATGCAGAAATTCTCGGATAGTATCAGCAACACCCGTTACCGCATCAGCGACATTTCCGATACAGTTTCTGATGCCATTCACGATATTATTAATGATGTCAGCACCCCACTGCCAAGCCTGACCAGCGAGATTTTTAACGAAATCCACAGCGACATTGAAGCCGTTCACAATGGTGTCTTTAATGCCTGCAATCGTGCCTGAAATCGCCGTTTTAATGCTTTCCCAGATGTTTGAAACGGTCGTTTTGATGACGTTCATCACGTTCTCGATTGTGATCTTGATATTGTTCCAAATCGTTGATATTACGGTAAAAATCGCATTTAGCACATTGGAAATTGCTGTGCTGATACTGTTCCATACATCTGAAACAACTGTAAAGACAGCGTTCAAAATCTGCGAAATAAAGCCGGAAATCGTGTTACAGACCGCAGAAACTACATTCCAGATAGCGTTTAAAACTGTCGTAATTGTGTCAACATAGCTGTTCCAAACAGTAACAATGAAATTCCAGATAGTATTCAAAATATCCGAAATGAAGCCGGAAACGGCAGTCCATACAGTTGTGATAACATTATGAATTGCATTAAGGACAGCAGAAATGGCATCAGCAATGCCGTTCCAGATAGTTTCAAATGTATTTTTGATACCTTCCAGAATTGGCGTAATAAAGCCAACAATCGCATTCCAGACGGCAGAAATTTTCTCTGCAATCCAGTCCATAGCCCTTGCTGTGAGAATCTGAATAGCCTGAAAAATGGTATCAAAAAGATAGGCAAATGCATCCAGCAGTGGCTTGATAGTCTCATAAATAGAAGTGAATACATTGACAATTGTAGTATAAATCGTATTGATGATGGTATAAATTGTCGTATAAATCGCATTAAAAATGGTCGCAAAGAAATCATGCACCGCTGTGAAAATATTGGTGATAAAGTCCCTGATTGCTGTAAAAATGGAAACTGCTGTATCATGGATAGCCGTGACAATTGTCGTGAAAGTCGTGGAAATTGCTGTCCAGATAGCTGTAAAGGTATCGTGCAGAATGGTCATTCCGGTCTGGAAATTTTCCTGAAAACTGCTCCACAGATTTTTGAAAAATGCAACAATTGCATTCCAGCCAGTTTCCCACGCTTCAAAAAAGCTGTACAGCGTGTTTTGAATTTCTTCCCACAAGCCAATCCAGAAGTTTCGGAATCCTTCGCTTGTGTTCCAAAAATACACAAATGCTGCTACAAGAGCCGTAACAGCCGCAATCACGAGAAATACAGGATTCGTCAGGAAAGTCAGATTCATGGCGGACATTGCTGTTTTCACCATGTTGATAGCATTTACCACTTTCGGGATAATCGTCAGGATCGTTCCGACTGTGCTGATAACTTTTCCGATTACTATTAAAGCAGGTCCGATTGCTGCCACAATCAAGCCGATTTTGATGATAGTTTCTTTCATTTCAGGCGACAGGGAGTTTAATTTATCCGCAAAAGCCTGAATTTTAGACACAATCGCACGGATTGTCGGCATCAGAATATCGCTGAATGAAATAGCTAATTCTTCAAGCTGAGATTTTAGGATTGTGAGCTGACCTTGCAGGTTATCCTGCATAGTTTCCGCCATGTTCTG
>JAZAUD010000175.1:0-2500 GCA_036373775.1 Oscillospiraceae bacterium
TCACGGATATGTTTTGCTGTTTCGGGATTTTTTACACATCTGCTGATTTTATGATTTCTGTGATAAGCATCCAGAGTACACACACATTCATAGCCTCTGACTTTCTGAATCCAGTTTGCTCCGTCTCCGTTTCGGATTCTTAATTTCACTTTGCTCATATCGTAAACAGAAGCAATGACACCTTCTTTATGAGATTCAAATTCTGCTGCATTTTCAAAGGAAGCAAATGCAGTTTTATTGTCCAGCGTTCTTCTGAAACCGTCTTTGCATTTCTCCTGCAGAACACCATCATAGGCAATTCCTGCCTTCATTTCTTTGTCAGTGCCATTTTCCTGACGGTCTTTTCCCTGTAATTTCAGCCAGATGCCGTCTGCTTCTTCATACAGAATTTCTGTTTCTGTTGTTCCAGCTCCTTTTTTCTGCTCTGCCAGTGCTGCCTTTGCTTCAATTTCTTTCAGTTTCCTTTTTCCCATTTCCTGCGTCACATTCCACACTGTTTCATGAGAAATGGAGTCTGCCATTTTTTCTGAAACAATTTCTGCACTGCTTCGGAAACTGTTTTCACATACTCTTTCTGCAATTTCTGTGCATACTTCTTCTGATATACGTCCTATTTTATCCATTGCCAATGCTTCATCCAGCAGAAACACACAATGTTTTTCTCCCTGTTCTGCCTGTCTGTCTACATAAACTCTTCGGCTGTATTCTACCGTGCCAATTCGTGTAACAACAGATGTACTTCTCAGACCCTTGGAACGATAACGAACCTGGTCACGGCTTTTCAGTATCATTTCGTCCTGATATTCCAGAATTTTACACAGCATTTCCCTGCCAATTTTCATTACCGTTTCCTGGATTTCTTTTTCCAGTTCTGAAAAATTTACAAATTGTCTATTGATTTCTTCTTCTGAAAATGTTATCATCATATCAGCCACCGTGCTTTCTTTGAGAATTTCACACTTCTATTAAAGCATATTGTGGCTGAGAGTGCAAGTCTTCTGCACTCTCTTTTTTATTTTTTCTTTCCTTTTGCCAACGAAAATTTTACACTTACAAAGGATTTCTATGGAAGCTATTTTTTCTGGAATCTGTATCGGCTTGGTGATATGGATTCTCAAAAAGGTGAGGGAGCTGTACTTTCCGCATTCCCTTCCCTCTGAGGAAACAGACACTACTTATGATTTTGAACAGGTCAGGGAATTACATCAAGCAATGGGGAAGACCATCAACGAGCTGGAAAGCATTGAGAACCTTATCACAGAACTGGAGTTGACTGCTCCGGAAGTGAGAGAAAAGCCCCTCGAAATGAGTTGGTCTGATGCCGTCACCGGAAAGCAAAATTCCTTCCGTTTCTGGATGGACGGCAGGAAGTCAACACAACTCATGCTCGAAACAGTCTATGAAGAACGTGAACAACTCCGCACTTCCCTTTCCCATCAGATTGACGAAATGCATAGTACCGTTGTTACGGAATCAGTTACGGAATCAGCTCCGAAGCATACCAGAAGGGGAGTGAAAGCCGTATGATGAGCGAAGAAAATAAGTATTGTGAAGTTTGCGGAAAACTCATCTCAACGTCTGATTCCGATTACTTTTCTCACATCAAGATTATGTATTGTGATACCTGTCGGAAGGAAGTAGAGCGTGAACAATCAAGACTTCGGATGGAAGAACTCCGGAAGAGAAAAAGGCAGAAAGACAAGTTCCGTGATGAAGAACTTATCCGGATGCAAGAGCGTGTCAAACTTCTGGAAGAAGAAAATGAGTTACTCCGTCTGAAAGTTGAAAGACAAAGAGAGGAACTGGAACAGTATCAGAAGGAAAGGGAACAGCTCAAAGCGGATTTTCATTCCCTTGTTGAGGCTTTCAACGCTTTCAAAATAGAAATCAAAACTACTCTCAAGAAATTTAAGATGGAGAATCATCAACCAAGTTCCGGTTCGTTCTTAGGTCAAATACGCAGAAAAATTTGAAAGAAGGTGATAACATGAAGCCAAAGAAAATACGTTTATTTGACTTGCTGGGAACAATCCCACCAGAAGTATATTTAGATGAGGAATTCTGTGACGGCGGTGCTTTTTTTGAATTTTATCAAGGCATTGACAACAAAGGCAACATAATTTATAGGACACTTGCCGAACACGAAGAAAGAAGGTGATAGCATGAAAAAATCAGTCCGGCAGATGCGGAACGTTTAGGAGAGCTACTGAAAGAAATGGGGAAGATTTTTAACAAATACGAAATTTCTTCGCTTGTTACATTTGAGATTGACGAAAAAAGACATATTTTTGTAAGCGTAAAATAAAATAGCGACTTTGCAAGAGTAAAAATCTCGTGTATAATAAAGGCTAAGCAACTCTATAGAGCAGATGAGAAAATGCAATTTAGTCTATGGAGTAAGCTGGAGTAAATTAGACACGGGAGGAAAAGTAATGAAACCGAGTACAACAACAGCAATCACAACAGTGAAACACCAGATGAAACTGCGGGAATGGGCAGA
>JAZAUD010000176.1:0-2455 GCA_036373775.1 Oscillospiraceae bacterium
GAAGTACGGAAAAACAGCGGCTATCATATCAAATATGCACTCTGGCTTGCCCGCTACGATATTGTCACCAACAAAAACCCTGATGAAAACGGCTACGGCATGTATCTGACAGATGATACAGAAATTGACAAATATAAAACAGGTCCTGTTGTATTGTCCTATTTAGGCGACGGCGGTGTTCTGTTCGGTTATGAAGAAATGCCGCATCCCGTCAACAACGAATGATCCACACAGAAAGGAAAATTGCGTATGACCTCTGAAAGAAGAGAAACCCTGTTGCAGAATGCATTCAGTATGCTTCTGGATACCAGCATTGCCTGCATGTCCGATGACGATGTTGTATCAGAAACGGGCATGTCAGCAGATGAAAACCAGTATTTTCTGGAAAACAGCCTGTCCGACAATCCGGCAGATGACAACAGAATGGAAACATTGTTGTACAATGCAGTAGCTTTGTTGCTGGATACAGAATATGTAGGCCTGACCAACGAAGAAATCATGAATGGTATCGGCATGTCTGATACAGAAGCCGAAGAACTGAACGTATTCTCAAGTATCTGACGGAAAATATCCAATATATTACACGCTGTTTGTTTTGTACAGAACAAACAGCGTACTTGCATTCGCAAAGAAAGGAAACATTTTGTTAACAACTCACGGAGTATAGACGCCGGAGCTTACCGCTCATGTTAACTACTCTCAGTTCTTCAGAACTACGTTAGGTAAGAAAATATAGGTACCCTGAAACGTCACACCTAATTTCAGGCTCTACGATCAGTGATTAAACAGTTTCATGGAGTAGAAACAGTGTTGCTGATATACAAAACCTTACCATAACATTGAGGAAGGTGTTTCACAGTCCGTATGTACTGGCTTACAGCATAAAACATACAAAAAAACACAGAAAGGAGCCGGCAATGGTATATGTAATCAATACAGACGGACAGCCCCTTATGCCAACCTGTCGGCATGGGCACGTCCGCCGCTTATTAAAAACAGGACGCGCAAAAATCATCAAACGCTGTCCCTTCACAATACAATTGCAATATACAACAACAAACAATACACAGCCTATTTCATTAGGCGTTGATGCAGGCAGTAAACAAATCGGACTGTCTGCTACAACAGAAAACCATGTATTATATGAAGCGATTGTAGAACTCAGAAATGATATTGTAAACTTATTAGCAACAAGAAGAGAACTTCGACGTTCACGTCGATCCCGAAAAAGAAGATACCGAAAAGCAAGATTTTTAAACAGAAAACGTACAGACAAATGGCTTGCCCCATCCATCCGACAGAAAATTGAAACGCATATGACAGTTGTAAAAAACGTCTGCAAATTATTGCCTATTACAAAAATCATTGTAGAAACAGCAATCTTTGATATTCAGAAAATCAAAAACCCAAATATTTCAGGAACTGATTATCAAAAAGGAGATCAGCTTGATTTCTGGAATGTCAGAGAATATGTTTTCTTCAGAGATAATTATCTCTGTCAATGCTGCAAAGGCAAACGAAAAGATCCTATCCTGAATGTACATCACATTGAGAGCAGAAAAACAGGCGGCAACGCGCCAAACAATTTAATTACATTATGCGAAACCTGTCATAATGGCTATCATAAAGGAACGGTGACACTACCTAGTCATATCAAACGTGGAATGTCATTTCGTGATGCGGCGTTCATGGGTATCATGAGATGGTCTTTTTACAATCAATTGAAAGAAGAATATCCAAATGTACACATGACATATGGTTACATCACAAAGTATATTCGAATTCATCATCAATTGCCAAAAGAACATTATATTGATGCTCGCTGCATTAGCGGACACCCGTTAGCAAAACCATTATCCTACATTTTCTACCAAAAGAAAGTCCGCTGCCATAACAGACAAATTCACAAAGCAAATCCCTTAAAAAAGGGAATTCGCAAAAGAAATCAAGCTGCTTATCTTGTGAAAAATTTCAGACTATTCGATAAAGTAGAATATGAAAAGAAAGCATATTTTATCTTCGGACGAAGAGCAAGTGGTTTCTTTGATATCAGAGATTTACAAGGCAACAAAGTTAACAAAGGCAGCATTTCTTACAAAAAACTGAAATTATTAGAAACAGCCAAACACTATCTCATAGAAGAAAGGAGAATAGGCAATTCATCCCCGACTTAAGAAGTCGGGGTATCCTTGCCGAAATAAGATGAGCCAATTTATTGAATACGAAGGCACACTACATCTTGACAAAACACTGTCACCGGCATTCGCCCACTATTTACAGGCATTTTTCAATACAGCGCACTATCCGCGCAGCCTGACGGATATTGACAATCTGATCCGAACACAATTACTTGACCGCAGTACCATGCTGCCTGACCATATCTCCAATTTCGGTGCTGACGGAAAATTCTTTGCAGAACCGTCCCATGCCGCAAATGATCTGCCCGAATGCAGTC
>JAZAUD010000177.1:0-2423 GCA_036373775.1 Oscillospiraceae bacterium
CGAACTGGAATCAAAGTTTCTGAGAGTGATTATGCCCGAATTGATATTGAGCGCATTGAGCCACTTACTGATTGGAATTATATCATCCGTGGTTTTAAACATCAATAAAATATCAAATTATTTATTTAACATTCCTAACAATTCTCCGCATCACCATGCTTTCATAAGCAGTCATTAAGCTACTCCTTTCTGTTTATGCGATGACAGTATCCATATTGCACTGACTGTCATCATCCACTTTGTAAGTCATCTCTTCCGTTACTGGAATTACCATCTTGCAGGTCTTTCCTCTGAATGTAAAGGGAACATCCCGATAATCTTCACAGGTCAAAGTCATGGCTTTCTTGTCAAAGACAAATTCTCCATATTTGTCTCTGACAGTGCATCCGTCAACAAGTGTACTGGTGTAAACGGTTTTTCCAATATAACTCATGGGCTTTCCCAGTTCCGGCTCTCTGCGAATAAGTTCAGCATACATTTCAGGAAAAAGCCGTTCCATTTCGTGCATGATTTCCGGAACAATCCTGTCATTGTATTCGCCAATGATAGAATAATCCATCAGTCGGCTCAATCTTGCAGTCAGAATTTTCAGCATATTCTCAGCAGTAAATTGCTCTTTGGAAAGCAAAATTCCTCTGGAAGTGAATACGGATGTTGTCACTTTGGAAACAGTCACATCATCATTCAGAAATTCAATGTTTGCATATGTTGTATTCAGATACACATAGTCGCCCATTCTGGCAAGACAAACACCATATGCATTTTTCAATTTTGCATATACCTCATCTTTGGAGTAGGTTGAATAGAATTCATTGTATTTTCTTGCTCTGGAAGTATAGCCTTGAATTGTTTCACAACGTCCATATTTACAACGTTCAAAGCCGAATGCCTGTCTGACTCGCAAACATTTCCCGTCTGCATAGAGTGAACAGTTATCGCAATTATCACAATAAATAATATCTGCTTCCAAGGGCTTTTCCCTTCCGCCACCAAAAAGCGGTTTTCCACCATATAGATTTACATTGATTTTTTTCATTTTTCGCTCCATTCAACGTTTGCGGAAATTCCAGTCTTCTTCTTTTTCGCCATAATGTCTGACAAGTTCGTCTGCAATTTCACTGAAAGTCGTAATCCCAACGCTCTGAATCGCCTTGATACCTTCGCTACCCAGAAGAATCAAATCATTCACACATGGTTCTCTGTCAAACTGACATTCGCACCAAAAATGCCTTATCAGCGTGTTTTTTGTGCGGACGGATAAATTCATATGTGAAATTGGCTTATCCTTTGAAAACTGCGTATATTGTTCTTCATGCTTTTCAATTTCTTCTTTCCAGCGGTCAATGAGCATATCTGTTACATCCTGTCCTTTTTTCAGTCTTCGCATACCATACACCAGAATTTCTTCCGGTGCATGATATTCTGACAAAGTAACACGGATTTCATCAAACAAAATATTAGCTTCCCTGTAAAGTTTTGCCGTCTGGTGCATCTGCTGTGCAATCTTTTCTATCGGAGCTGAATGTTCTTTCATAGTACACCTTCTTTTTGCATCTGCCTTGCAATGTTGCAAATCATTTCCAATTCCTCTATGCTGACATACGCATAACCTGTGCCGTTCTTCTGAAATCGTTCTTCCGGCTTGCAGGGAACAATGCCATAATCTTTATAAGTATCAATTCTAATGCAAACAGGTTTGGGATTAAATCTTTCAATCCAAAATGACAGATTATGCACCAGTGAGTATTCCCTTCTCTGCTTGTCAATGTAAAGGCAAAGACCGCCGTCTTTATCAGCAAGGCTGTCTGTAGCATTTTCTTTCAAAAGATACTGACCTCTGTCAGAAGCTGTCCTGTAGCCAAATTTTCTACGAAGTTTAGCCAATAATTTCTTTCTGATTTCCGACATTGCCATAATATGCCCCTTTCCTGATGTATCGTTTGCTTTCTCCAAAAGTATGCAAGAGTACAGCAGGCAGAACACCTGCCGTACTCAAACACTTGTTACGCTACCTTAAATGCACTGCGTTCCAGATATGTCCGTCTGTTGATGTCCTTCACATCACGGGCAAACTCTGTGATAGCCTGTGCCATCGCCCACTTTGTACCGCCACCATAAGTAGTCTGATACAGGGTAATAACCTTTTCGGATTCCTTCTGATTCAGATTCAGTTTCTTAGCCAGATAGTCCTTGTGGAATTCCTCACGAAGCTCCTCAATGCTTGCTTTTTCGCCTGCCGTATTCCGGAGCAGTTCAACAATAGAATCCTGCTTTTCCGTCAAAAATGCAATGCTCTCATTGAATTCAGTCGCAATATCTTTCTGTCCTCTGTGAACTTGCTTGCAGAGAATGCATTCTCTCACCGGAACAATCATGCCATTGGTGCAGGCAAGGCGGAAAATACCAAGCTGTACCCTGAAAGC
>JAZAUD010000178.1:0-2415 GCA_036373775.1 Oscillospiraceae bacterium
CAAGATTTACAAATCCCCTGTTTTTTCCATAGTCATAAATTCCATAAGGTGTGACACGCTGCTGACAAAAATCATGGTCATTGACTGCACGGGGAGACTTTGATGCACGATATTCTGAACCATTTGATTTAAAATTTCCTCTCATTTCTTTCTTTTTTGCATCAATGGATATCACAGCCCATCCTTTTGCGAGATAAAGACTCCGCATTTTGCTACTTTTGTCAAATTTTACACATCCTTTCCGGCAGAACATCAAATATCCTAAAAAACATTTTTCCTGATTTCATCTTTCTACGCTGTCGTGGTGCTTTTCATCAGCATGGTTCACTTCATACTCAGCCACACACTGTTCCATCATTGCCAGCACATTTTCAGGGCAGTCTATTTCGGTAGCAACATTCAGATGACCTTCCGGACTTTTGGTAATGCTCCCCAGAATTTTGTCATCCTGTTCCAGCACACCGCTTTCAAACCGCCATGCTCCGCACTGCGCACCGAACATATCGCCTTCATTTTCAAGCACATTCGTCAGTACTTCATGAAGCTGTTCCATTTCGGACAAATCGCCTTCCGGATAATAAACAAATTTGTCACCATAGCCGGAATCATCCTCATACTCATAATTGGATTCTACAACGACCTTTTCAAAAGGGTTGTTTTCTTCTTTCAGGAAATTCTGAATCATCTGACCTGCTTCTTCTGCCGTGATGGGCTTTTCTGAAACAAGAGTAGTCTTGTCATACTCCGAAACGGTCAGTTCTCCGTCATGTTCTGAAATTAGCTTGGAAGGTTCAGGATTTCCTTCTTCATCACGATAATCCATGTGGATTCTGAAGCGTATACAAACTTTTTGCCTTCATCAGCAGTTTCAATCCGTGTCATAATTGAGACTCCTTTCTGGGTTTTATTGCATCATTGATACGATTGATAATCATGCCAACATTGGAATTGGCAACCGGAAGTATCGGGATACCATTTCTTCTTGCAATACTGTCAGCATTCCAGTATGTGCCGTGACACACATAGGCTGTCAATACAACTATCATATCTGTAGTCTGGGTGTTAATGTCTGATGCAATGCAGTTGGTAAATTTTGCGTTCGGAAAATACTCTGCAAGGCGTTTCATCATGACATAATTTTCATTTCGCTTATCCCTTACAAATACGATACGTTTGGTTTGCAGTTCAGTATTATCTGTCAATACAGAAATGTTTTCCGGTTCAGCAGATTCTTCCTTTTCAATTTCAGAAAGTTGCCGTGCATATTCCAATGCAGACTGATATTTCTGATATAGTTTTTCATACTTTTCTTTTTCTTCCCTCAATTCCCGTTGGAGTTGTTTTTTCTCTTTGTCAGAACATTCTCTGTTTTCGTTGGATGCTTTCAGGGAATTACATTCCGCCGTCAATTCCTGCATTTTCTTTTCTTTGGCATCAATCGCCACTTTGAGATTTTCAATTTCCTGCTGGTATTTCTCTTCCAGAATTTCGATTCTGTCCTCTTGTATGGCAAGCTGACGAAGCGTTTCCGGTACAGAGTCCTTCACATCAAGACACATCATGCGCAGTGCTGCACGGTCTTCTACAGCATTGAGTGTATATTCAAATGTTTTAGTCATAATATGAAAGATACTCCGATATGATAGATTCTTGACAGCTCTGAACCACGTTTCATCCGTCAGCTCATTCACGACAGCTTGCTGTTGAATATAATCATAGCAGGCTTTTTGAAGAGCATTGGTATATAGTTCGAGAAAAATTTCAGAACAAAGAACCCTGTAAATACTGTTCAAAGCAAAAGATTCTTCTTCTTTCTTTTCCTTCCATTCTACTATTCCATCATCCAGCATATCCAGTATCCATAGATTTGACTGTATCCGGTTCAGGACTGCTTTTACAAGGTCATATGATGTCATTTTAATGGAGTAATATCCGTTCAGATATTCTTTTGTTTCATAAGTATCACTTTCAGAATTTTCCTTTTCTTCGTCATTGTTTTTTTGAAGATAGCGGATTTTGGTGTAATCAACAATAGCATCTTTGAGAATATCCGATACTTTAGGATGTTGATTTCCTTTGTCACTGTGAATTTTCATGTCCTGAAACATTTTCTGAGCATCCGTTTCAAAAATCTGCACAAACCGCTGAAAGCGTTTACTCTTCACAAATGTTTCCGCATCATAATAAAACGAATCAATCACATCAGAAAATGCATCGCTAATGGTCCTAAATTTCAGATTGCTTTTGGAAATTTCCATTGTATCACTCCTTTACCGGTCTTTCGCTGTTTAGTGTGGGTAATATGCTTTAAAGCGTAAAACGCTTTTAATACTAAGCAATGCTTTTAGGATGTAACATTGAAGTTTTTGTAATGTGAAGGGTAAAATATAGTCTCATCTATGCTTGATACTTTGG
>JAZAUD010000179.1:0-2403 GCA_036373775.1 Oscillospiraceae bacterium
ATCCTTTCCCACCAAATCAACAGATACGCAAAAACCCCGCAGGGAAGCCCTGCGGGGCGATATAACGTGATCTCCCGGATGGGGAAATGTTATCTCGTGCTTAACGCTTGCATAACGCTAAACTGCGTAAATAGGCGTTTTTATTAAATTGTGGGTGCTGTACGGGTGCTACACAACAAGTCTTACCACGTCTCATCTTCTTCCATTTCGCTAAGTTCTTCTATGTATCTCGCCATTGCCTTCTCAAGTTTCGCCTTATATTCTTGCTTATAGCCGAAAGCAACCTTTGCGATGACTAATGATACACCCATCCAACGAAACAACGATAACAGCAGGACGATCAACCAGACGAACAATTCACCGAAGTCGCTGTCTCGGCTGGAAATTTACAGGCAGACACGGAATGCCTTGAAGCTGTGATGGGGTGGGCTTTTGCCTGCCCTGTTATTTCGTAAAATCAATGATCGTATCCAGAAACGCAGTGGGCTGATCGTAAAAACAGGTATGGGTTGCTTTGGAAATTACAACATTTTTCTTCTGCGGTGCAGTGATCTGTCCGAAATGCTGTGCCAGAAGTTCATTCGGACACACAAAGTCCTCATCGCCGCTGACAAACAGTACCGGCATATCAAAATGCAAATTGTTCCGGAAATCATGTGACAACATTGTTTGATATGTACCTGAGAACAGCTTCGGATTTCCATGCACCATTGCCATTTTTTCACCGAATTTCAAAAACGGCGAGGTCAGCAGTGATTTGATTGGGAAAGCTCTGCCGTCTTTTGCGATATACTTTGCACCAAGCATGGAAAATCCCTGCAAGGAGTTCATAAACGCAGGAGTCATTTGCGGCGGATCAGGAATCGAATTTTCAAAGGCGTTTATCTTTTCGACATCCGCAGGAGCGTCTTTTACCACTTTTCTGAGCCACTCGCAGGAATAATGCAGACCATCAATATAATGGATAAACTGACCGACACCAATATAGTGTGAGACCGTTTCACCATGTCTCTTGGCATATTCCGCACCGATCAGACTTCCCCATGAAAATCCCATGAGGATGATTTTCTCAAAATCATATACAGTGTGCAGATATGCGATAACAGCATCAATATCAGCCATATAGTCCTCAAGTGTGCCGGACTGAGAAATTGCAGCAGCATTGCTTTTGTTTGCAAGATAGGTCTTGCAAGCATTTCGTTGATCCCAATTGACCACTGTAAAATGATGTTCCCATTCTGGCTGCATGACATGGCACAGTCCAGCCATAGAACCACCGGGACCACCATGAAGAAACAGCATCAGCGGAGCTTTTTTATCAGCACCTCTGATCTGAATGTATTGCCGGATACCATTGATCTCCGGTGTCTCATACAGACATATGCCCTTTTCGGTATAGCATTGCAGAATTTCTTGTTTACGGCTCATTTGTATCTCCTCCCGCAGGTAATGACATCAGATATAGATTGCGTGTATTAGCGTCTTTCGGTATATTTTTGCCTTGATACCTGTCAACAACTGCTAAAATTTCTTTTAGCATTTCCGAAAAATCATGATCCGACAAACGTATCGCATAGTTCAGAATAAAGAGTTTATCACGTTCAACATCGGCATTTTCGCTTTTGAAGTATTCACTGCAAAGATGGAACATCTGCACAAAAGAGGCAGTCATGATCTCCATTCCATTCTCACCGCTATCTTTAGCAGTAATATAGATATTTTTCACGGAATAGGTATGCTCGGCTTGTCCTCTGACCTTGTGTGTTTCCACGATTTCTATTACACCCGCAGATGTCATTCGTTCGATCCGTCGATACACAGTAGCTCTTGGAATATCCGGAGTTACTGCAAGTATCTCTGAAACGGTCATTTTCTGATTTTTACGAATCTGCTGAATGATTCTGTTTGATATCGGATCAGTCAGAATCTTTATCAAGTTCTTCATAATTCCTCCACTAATATCATTCAATGAGATTAGTATAACATACAAATGTAAAATAGTCAAGGGGGTGCAGCTATGTTTTTCAGCCTTATTTTAGAAAATGCAGCCGGTGACCAAATCGACATGACGGCTACAGCAAACCAATATATGGCCTCTCAGATAGAGGGATTATCGCCTCCTCCGGCACAATCAGCACCTCCGGCTATCCGGTTTGTATCATCTGACCATTTACATAGCTGACAGCATTTATGATGATATGAGTGTGTAATGAACCACATTTTGTATCTTTTTCATGGGGACAATATAAGAGCTGAAAACGCCTTGAAAAGTGTTTAGCACACTGTTGACCATAACGTGCAGCTGTAGCAGTTGCAGCAGCTGCGGAGGCGGCGGAGCAGATTGATATGACTCAAGTACACCTGACTTAAAACCGTTTTGATCTCCGAAAGAATTAATATTAA
>JAZAUD010000180.1:0-2385 GCA_036373775.1 Oscillospiraceae bacterium
AGACGACTATTATATTATAGCACAACATTTCTGATTTGTCAACCCTTTTTTTCAAATTTTTTCAAAATTTTTTATTTTTTCAAAAAACTGTAAAAATGAAAGCGGAAACTTCCACAATTCACACCGGAAAATAGGCAATTCGACAAATTTCCGGAAAATTTCGAATTTGTCTTGACTTATAAAAAAAGCGTGTTATAATAAAAGTGGTTCAAATGTTAAATGTAGGTTAAATATATTACAAAAATGAACTATTCCATCATTCGCCCCGTCCATTCTGGACACACAAGAAAGGAGTTTTACCATGACAGCAGCAAGTATTGTCGCAATTGTCATATTCGTGGCAATGTTCATTATGATTATCATGGACAAAATCGAAAAGCACTATGTTACACTAGGATGTGGTGCGCTCACGCTCATAGCGGTATTTGAAGTCTGTATGCGTGATTTCAAGGCAATGTGGCGCACTATCAACATCAGTTCCATCTTTACACTAGAATTTTGGCACACCAGCGGAGCAGAAACAGAGTCCGGCGGTATTGACTGGGCAACGATTCTATTTCTTGGCGGTATGATGATTATGGTGGAGGGCATGGCAAGAGTTGGATTTTTCAACTGGTTATGCCGGAAAATTGCAAACTTTGTACACTATAAGACCATTCCGATTTTCCTCGCATTTATGGCAATGTCATTCGTTTTAGCAATGTTCATTGATTCCATCACGGTCATTTTGTTCCTTGCCTCCGTCACCATTGAATTGTCAAGGCTGTTAAAATTCAATCCAGTTCCCATGATTATGTCAGAAATTTTCTGTGCAAATCTCGGCGGTTCAGCAACCATGTGCGGAGACCCGCCCAATATTATCATTGGTTCTAACCTGCATTATTCCTTCATGGACTTTGTGGAAAATACCGGATTGGCTGCATTTATTTCCTTTATTTTCATTGTAGCATATTTCTATCTGGTCATGAAAAAGGAACTGGAAGGCACTGCACCAAGTGAAGAGGACATTGCAAAAATGCCTGCACCGGAAACTTTCATCACTGACAAGAACGGATTTATTGTCAGTACCATCATTTTCTTCTGTGCGGTTGCCCTTCTGATTACCCACAGCACAACAGGTTTAACTGTTGCCTTCATTGGGGTGGTCATTGCCATCATCACTTTAATTACATCTGGAAAGCACATTCCGGAGATTCTGAAAGGCGTTGACTATAAAACATTGTTATTTTTCACAGGTTTGTTTATTGTAGTTGGCGGACTGGAAGAAACCGGAGTTCTGGAAATCATTGCCGGATTCATCAGCAAGGTTTGCGGAGACAATTATTATATGATGGCAACAATTATCATCTGGGTGTCTGGTATTGCAAGCGCATTCATTGACAATATCCCATTTGCGGCAACCATGGTTCCTGTTATCAAGGAATTAGCCGGAACAAGTGACCCCCTGCTTGCAACATTGGCATGGTCTTTGGCAATGGGTACAGATGTGGGCGGTTCAGCAACTCCAATTGGTGCATCTGCGAACGTTGTCGGAACATCCGCAGCAGCGAAAGCCGGACATCCTATCGGATGGGGCGAATATTGCAAGAAAATGGCACCTGCGACAATTATCGTTATGCTGGTAAGCACCATTTATATTTGCGTTCGCTACGTCACAGCACTGTAATGTAATCACCAAATAAAGCAAATCCCCTTGACGGAATGTCAGGGGGATTTTTTTAATCCAATACGAAAGTATCATCCAAAATTTCACCATTTTCATCATAAATGCACCAATATTCACCAATTTCAGGTGTTTCATTTTTTTGATAAATGTCAATCAACACTTTCACAAAATCACGGTGAAACTTTTTCGAAATCACAAACGAATACCCATATAATTCCGGCTGAACAGAATCACGGTCAATCAGCTGATATTCTTCGGCTTCTTCCGGATACTCCTGCAAATAATTCTCATAGCAATTCCAAAAAGAAGCAAATGTCCGCTGAATCAGGTCATGTTCCTGCACAAATTTTTCAAGTTCGTTTTTCATAATACCCCCATAAAAAAGCAGAGGAGAAAACCTCTCCCCTGCTTGTATTTTTGATATTAGCCCCCACCATTGAGATAACGGTAGAATTCGGACTTACTCTGGCACTTTTCCAAAGCGGCATTTTCAGAAACCATGCCACGCTTGACATAACGTGCTAACTCTTGGTCAAGGCACATCATGCCGTACTGTTTACCGGACTGAATCGCAGAAAGCAACAAATGCACTTTATCATCACGAATCATAGCGGCGCAGGCATCTGTAACGTTGAGGATTTCCATGCAGGCAACACGCCCCTTGCCGTCGAGTGTCGGTAACAATGTCTGAGAGATAACTCCGACAAGGTTATTCGCCA
>JAZAUD010000181.1:0-2356 GCA_036373775.1 Oscillospiraceae bacterium
CATTTTCTTGACTTTTCGATAGGTTTCTCGGTCAATTACTTTTTGTTCCGGCATACATTAGACCCCCTCCGTCAGTTTCTGATACATTTTCATCAGCTCCGCCACGCATTCGCTTTCGGTCATGGTCTTGTAATCGAAGCCGTAAGCAAGCATAACAGCTTTATCATTTGCTTGATGAGCCTTGCGAAGTTCAGAGGGCATTAGTGCTTCATCATACAAATCGGCAAGGGAGCTGTCGGGATATTTCGCTCTTGCCTCAAGAATCATCTGGGCAGTTTTTTCAATCTGCTGTTTCTGCTTGTCAGTGGGATTGCACCAAGGAAATGTGTTATAAACGATACCGTTGGCATACCTGTAATCACTTTTCATTCTTCCACAAACAGCTCGCATCCATGCCATATGAACATTAGAACTTAAAATAGCAAATGTGTATAATGTTGCATCCGGAATCATTAAAATTGATGCACCACCTATGGTATCTTTATCAAACATTTCCATTGGCAGATATCTTCTGGACTGTGACGAAATTCTCGGCAGTCCAAGAGCAGATGTTTTTCTTTCTTCAGAATAATATCTCAATCTTGCAGGACGCAGAGGAAATTCTGAATATCTGCGTGTATCTTCACTGTCACTATTTTGTCTGAACTCTTTTACTTTTTTTACACGCTCCATTATAAGAGGCATTGCTTTTATTTCTTTCGGAGTAGCCTCATTCAACCATAAACAATATCTGTGTTTTCTGTTTATTAACTCTTTAGCATTTATATACTTCTTAATGTAACGCTCTGCATTGGGTTCTTGTCTAAGCAGCTCATCTTTTTCACTTTCAGTTAATATATAGTTGTTATCATCTTTAAAATCACAGCCTAAGAACATCTGCTGTACATCACAAACAGGGCTTCTTAACGATTCAATGAAAATGTTATCAGCATCTACAAGGTAGCCGTTAATGTTTTTCACAAATTTTACCTGTCCATTTTCAAACAGCCTTTTTTCTTTTGAATTATCGGCAACACTAAAGCCAACAATAACACAATGCACCTGTGCCTTTTGATTTGCTTCACTATCCCAGATAAATGTTTTATGTGCAAAATCAATATGTACACCATTTTCAAAGAGATTTTTCCAAAGAACAGCAACTTGTTCACCTTGTGTAATGCTGTTTGTTGAAACAAGAGCTGCCCTGATTTCCGTTTCCATCATAAAATCCGCAGCTTTTTTATACCAACAAGCTACATAATCTAATATGCCATAACTTTTCCATCCACTGAGAATGTTTTTAGTATCTGATTTTTGTTGCTTGTTCATCAATTTTGTGCCAACAAACGGTGGATTTCCCATGATATAATTCAGCTTTTCTTTCGGAATAACCTCATTCCAGTCAATCCGCAGAGAATTACCCTCGATAATGTTGGCATAAGATTTCAGGGGCAGAAATTCCAGATTGACATTCATGATTTCCTCCGTTTCATGCATCATCTGACTTTCCGCAATCCAGAGGGCAGTTTTTGCAACCGTGACAGCAAAGTCATTGATTTCAATGCCGTAAAATTGACCGATTGACACCTGAATCATGCCGTCTATATGGAACATTCCCTGACCGCCCGACTCCGCAAACAATGCCTGATTTTCCAGTCTCCGCAGGCTGATGTATGTTTCTGTCAGGAAATTTCCTGAACCGCAGGCAGGGTCTAAAAATGTCAGCTTACTGAGTTTTTGGCGGTATTCCTGTAATTTCTGCACTCTGATTTTTTCGGTTTTGATTGCCTTGATAGTTTCGAGTTCCGCCTTTAAATCGTCCAGAAACAGAGGGTCAATGACTTTGTGAATGTTGGATAAGCTGGTATAATGCATCCCACCGGAACGCCTTGTTTCAGGATTCAGTGTGCTTTCAAAAATCGCCCCGAAAATAGTCGGAGAGATATTCTGCCATTCAAAGGCACTTGCTTCATTCAGAATAATATCAGCGATTTCCTGCGTAAATCTGGGAATTTCGATATGTTCATCAGCGAACAGTCCGCCGTTGACATAGGGGAAAGCGTTCAAGTCGTCCTCATATTTATCACGATGTTCTTCATCTGTATCAAAGATTCTGAACAGGTCTTTCAGTTCCCTGTTCCATTTGCTGACAGGGATGTCATGCAGATAATTCCGGAACTGATTATGCTTGAAAATGTTTGCTTTATCTGCATAAAAGCAGAATACCAGACGGACACACAGCATATTCAGGCTTTTCAAACTGTCCGGAGAATCAGGGTTCTGATACTGCGAAAGTAAGGCTTTGTAGAGCTTTTCCGTGATTTTTCCGGCATCCACAGAAATTTGCATCTCTTTTTCAAAGTCAGCATTTCCAGTA
>JAZAUD010000182.1:0-2302 GCA_036373775.1 Oscillospiraceae bacterium
ATCATTTCGTTGATTTCTTCGTAGGTCATGAGATTGCCTTTCTGATGAGATTTTCAAGCAGTTCTTCGCCGTTTTTCTCGGCAGGAGCAATATGCGGATGACCTTCCACACGACCGCCCCCACGTTTGGCATGACCTTTTTCAAGGAGATGTGCCAGCCTGTAGCGGTTACGGCTGTGAACCGTCATTTGCAGATTGTGGCTTGTTTCCTTGACTCTGGAGGAAGTCCAGCTTTTTGCATAAGCACCTGTTCGTTTTGGAGCATTGGCAGAGATTTCCTTTTTGACAGAAGTCGCCGTTTTTCGGACAGCTTTCTTCATTTCATCATCAGCAAGTTCGCAGTATTCCTGCAAGCCTTTCATGACTTCCTCAGCCAGATTATCAATAGATGTCATCTTTCACACCTGCCTCATGGATTTCACAGATTATCGTCATATATCCGCCTTTTGCAAAGTCAACCTGTACAGAAATGATGTTATAAATTTTATTGCGGAATAAAATTTTATGAGTAGTAGAATTGATGTAGTACAGATTAGGACTCTGGCGAACCGTGAAAACAACCGTCCTGATTTCCCGTGTTACCCCCGTATCTGTCTTTTCAGAGGAGCTTTGCAGATTTCTGATTTTCACCTCTGCCCAGCATGATGTGATTTCTTCCCAGACATTCAGGTGGTTGCCGATGCTGTCTTTCTTTGCATGATTTTCAAGAATTGTGATTCTCTGGTTCATATTTCCGATTTCCATCAGACAACACCCTCTCTCTGTTCAAATAAAATCGCTCTGAGCTGTAGTGTCAATTTCTTGAAGTCCGCAGTATTGCGGTTTTCGTAGAGATAGGACACCGTGAACAGCATTGCCGTTCTGGTGGTGTCCTCATTTTCCTCGAATTGTTCTTCTGTCATTCTGCCAACGTCCATACAGAGTTTTTTGGCAGTCAGCAGCAAATCAGAAATCAGCCTGTCGTCCTCATCAAAGTCAACACGGAGATAGTTCTTAGCCTCTTTCAGTGTAATCATGAAGATTTCTTGATGCTCAGAACCTTGACTGCTTCCGGCAGGATAAGTTTTCCGTCAACACGCTGTGATGCAAGGAATCCGATTTGTCCATTCATAGCGAATAATTCATTGAGTCGCTTCATGCTTCTGCCCTGTCTGTCAGCCACCCAATAGTATGAGAAATCACCGAAAGCAATGGGTCTCTGATTTGCGGCAAGTGCAGGTGCGTACACAGAAGTGACATACGGACGGTTCAGAATGGTATCCGGCTGACCAACGGTCACGCTGGGCTGCCACAGATAATTTCCGGTGGAATCCTTGAGCTTGCGGAGAACCTTGATGGTCTGTTCGTTCATAATCCAGACTGCTTTTTTGCGGTACGGACTTTTCAGCGAATAGAACAGTTCGATGACATCATCAAAAGTGATGGCTGCACCTGCCGTAGCACCGACTTCCGCACCGCCAGTTGCATTGAAAATACCGGTCGGTTTGCCTTTACCGTCACCGATAAGAAAGGCTTCTTCCTCTTTTGTGCCGATTCTGCGGGCAAACTCCTTAGCGATGTATGCCGGAAGGTCAAAAACAGAATCGTTGAGCAGTTCTTCGGAGATTTTGATAGCCGTACCAACCTTGTAGGCAGACAGCGAAATCTGACCGAAAGCATCATCGGAAAGGGAATAAGATTCTTCCTCTTCAAGCCACGCCGCTTCGCCTTTCTGGGTAATCACAGGAATTTTGCGGTCACCGTTGGAAGTCTGGATGCGAGTTGCAAGCGGACGGAATACATTTTCTTCTTCGAGTGCTTCAATCAGCTTTTTCTCGAATTCGTCCGGCACAAGATAGCCGCCTTCGGAATCCGTACCGACCTGCAAATCATTTCTGACATCAATCCAGTTGCGGTTGCGGATGTTGTTCCAAAAAGCCGCCTTGTATTCGTCAGTTGCAGTTGATGCTTTTTCGGGAGCAGTCACATGAGTGCCGGGCATTGTTACAACGGGCTGTGTGGTAGCAGCATTCATTTTCTGTTTGAGATTTTCGAGACGTGTCAGACGGTCAATTTCCCTGTCGAGGGCAGTAATGCGATTTTCCATTGCGGTGTAGGTATCTTCATCTTCTTCAGAAAGAGTACCGCTGTCATCTCTGCGTTTGGTGTCAAGGAAATTTTTTGCCTCATCCCAGAGTTTCGCTCTTTTTTCCATAAGTTCCTGAATGGTCATGATAAATTCCTCCTTTTATCGTTTGAGAAGTGCCAGTCTTTTTTCAAGCTGGTCGATGGGTGTACCCTTTTGGGGCTTGTACAGTGCGGAC
>JAZAUD010000183.1:0-2300 GCA_036373775.1 Oscillospiraceae bacterium
ATAGACACAACGCAAGGGGGAAAGCCCAAAAGCGAAAAACAACGAAACATGGAGGAAACGAACATGATTAGCTACAATGAAGCACTGGCAAGAGCAAAGGCAGCCAAGCCAAACTGGAATGAAGAGTACATTGCAAAGGCAATTATTACCTGGGCAGATGCCGACTACTTCTACGAACTTGAGGTTGAGAACGAAGGCTACGATGACAACGAGTTCACGGACTGGGTTGAAGCACACGCTGATGAGGATTTGCCTGCCATCATTGAGAGTGCCGAAGCGATGGGACTTTCCTTTGAAGAAGGTGCGGATTCGACAGAAACGGCAATGAACATCATCCGTGCGAAAGCCCGTGAAATGGGCAGTCAGACGAAATATTCCGCAAGTGAAGCAGGTCAGGCATTTGAATACATGGCAATGGCTGGCTGGAAAGCCGATGACATGATTAACGGCATCGAGGGCATTATGAACTTGGCGGCGGCTTCCGGTGAGGAACTCGCTACCACTTCCGACATTGTTACGGATGCTCTTACGGCTCTCGGAATGTCGGCGCAGGACTCCGGACATTTTGCTGATGTGCTGGCGGCGGCATCAAGCAATGCCAACACCAATGTGTCTCTGTTAGGTGAATCTTTCAAATATTGCGCTCCTGTTGCTGGTTCAATGGGGGCATCTGCGGAGGACTTAGCAATTGCCCTCGGCTTGATGGCGAACAGCGGTATCAAGGGCAGTCAAGCCGGAAATTCGCTGAAAAATGCACTTGTCAACCTCACTAAACCGACCAGACAGCAGGCAGAAGCCATGCAAAAATTAGGCTTTATTACGACGGAAACAATTCAGAAAATCGATTTTGAAAAAGTCGAAAAAGCTGAGAATGACGTGCAAAAAGCCACTATCGATTTGGATAATGCACAGATAAAATTAAATGATGCTATCGAAAAATATGGTAAGGGAAGTTCGCAGGCACAAACCGCAAGTAACAATTATGAAAAGGCTCAAATTAAACTCACACAGGCAGAAAAAGAGCTGGAAAAACAGCAAGCCGGAGTGTTTGAGGAAATGTCCGGTGCAAACACGCTCATGACGGATTCCGAGGGGAATATGCGTTCACTTGGTGAAATTATGACGACACTCCGTGAAAAAATGGGTGCTGTCAATGTTGAACTGACAGATGCTGACGGCAATGCCCGTGATTTTGACGATATTGTAGCGGAATTGTCTACGACAACAGAGGGACTTGCACAGGCGGAACAAATGCAGGCAGCCGCAGCGATTTTCGGCAAACAGAACATGGCGGGTATGTTAGCCATCATCAACGCAAGTGAGGAAGATTACAACAGCTTGACTGATGCCATTTATGGCTGTGAGGGAACTGCCCAGAATATGGCGGAAACCATGCAGGATAATCTGCAAGGTCAGTTGACAATTTTAAAGTCACAATTGGAAGAATTGGCTATCAGTTTCAGCGATATTCTGATGCCGACGATTCGTGAAATTGTCTCGAAAATTCAGGCTTTTGCGAATAAATTAAATTCGCTGTCGCCTGAAATGAAGGAAACCATCGTCAAAATTGCCCTGATTGCGGCGGCGATTGGACCTGCATTGATTGCCATTGGTAAAGTTATCAGCACGGTCGGAACGATTCTGACAATCATTCCCAAAGTCGTGAATGCCATCAACATGGTGAAAACGGCGATGTCCGCCATGAATCTGACTTTCCTGACAAATCCTGTATTCCTCGTGATTGCGGCTGTTACTGCACTTGTGGCGGCATTTGTGTACTTCTGGAATACCAGTGAGGGATTCCGGAATTTCTGGATTGGCTTATGGGAACAGATTCAAGTCACGCTGTACAGCTTTTTTGAGGCATGGGAAACTGGCTGGAATGCGATTGTTACATTTTTCAAGAATCTGTGGAGCAGTTTTCAGGAGAATTTCCAGACTGGAATGACCATTCTGCACGATACATTCACGGCAATCTGGACAGCAATTTCCACCACGTTTACGACAATTGTCACGGCTATTCATGACACGGCAGTTTCGATTTTTACAGCAGTCAGGGACTTTATCACTACAATTTTCACGGCTGTGCATGATTTTTTTGCAACGATTTTCAATGCAATTTATACGACAATTTATACCATCATCAATACGATTTATACAACAATTATCAATGTCTGGACTGCCGTTTACGAAACTATCAAACCTCTGCTTGATGCTTTTGCATACCTTTTTGATACTATTTTTCAGGCAATTCAGATTCTCACAGCAAGAGCTATGGACTGGATTGCAGAGAAAATTTC
>JAZAUD010000184.1:0-2289 GCA_036373775.1 Oscillospiraceae bacterium
CCTCCATGTAGCTGTTGAACGGAGAACGGCTCATGTATAATCCTGCAAAATATCCGGCTCTTTCGAGTTCTCCGCAAAATGCATGAACCATAGCAGAACAGTTCGCCTTGCCTGTTGCAAAAGCAGACTGTTCTTCCAAATCAAAATACACCGGATATTCAAACTGCTTTCCCTGCAAAATGGAAATGCAGACCTGTGCTTCGATTTTTGCTTCCTCAACACTTGTCGCATAGGAATACCAGTAGCTTCCCACAGGCATATCCACGGCTTTGGCATTTTTGTAATATTCCTCAAAACGCTGGTCTTTTTGATATGCTTCTCTGCCGTATCCTGCACGGAGAATCGCAAACTGTACACCGTCCGCCTTTACCTGATTCCAGTTGATTGAGCCGTTGTGGACACTCACGTCAATGCCATTTATCACTGAATTAACGGCTGTATTTTGCCTTGAAATACCGTAATATTGGTAAAAATCATTTGTGACTGTGTGGTAATTTACCACTTCATTTCCATACCAAATATTTGATGTTCTCACATCGAGATGAGTAGCCGTATAAGAAGTATCGATGTTTGCGATACCGCCAAAGCCAAGGTCTTGTGCAGTACAGCAAACCAGCTTACTGCTGATTCTTTCACCAGCCTGATTGTAGCAGACCACATCAGCAGCCTTGCCGAGCGGATGCTGTCCGCCTCCGTTACCACCGATAGAAATATCATAAGACGGACATCTCATTCCGCTTGTGATGATAATTTTGGAGCAGTCCAGTTTTGCATAGAGCCTTTCAAGTTTATCCACAAGCTCCTCTGCAATCAGAATATCGTGATGCTGACTGCATTTACAGCGGAACTCCTGCACATTGAAGTGCGGAGAAAGCTGTGTGGCATCATCAAATTTATAAGTCTTCACTGCCATTTTTATTTTCCTCCTCTTCTTCTTTTTCTTCGAGTTCTTCCAAATGTTCCTGTGCGTCTTCATCAGTGCGTCCGGCTTTTTTCTGCAATACTTCAAGAGCTTTCAGCATCGCAGGCGGATAGCTGATTCCCATCAATGACGTATTTTCTACGATAGAAAGCAGTTCGTTCACACAGAAGCCAATGCAGGTCGCATCTCTGATGTAGGTCGTACCGAGCAGAATATCCACTCGCATAGCCACAACTACCATCAGCAGAATACAGAACTTTTTAGCAAGTCCCACCCAGCCTGCCTTGCTGTTGAGTTTTCCGGTCACGCTGTGCTTGGATTTTCCCATCGCCGCCGTGACAAAACCCGTGATGAAATCCACCGCCATGAAGGTGATGAGTGTAATCAGAGCCGAATCCCAGCCACCGACAAGAGCCGCAAAAAATGCACCAATGATGCCGATTGCTGTACAGATGTTCTCTTTCATGCTGTTACCCTCCCAACACTTTAATCGCCTTGATTTTCGGATGTGTGTTGTCAGAAATTCCCTTCCAAACGAGATAATAATCGCCAATTGCTACATCGGAACAATCCACCAAAATCGAGATAAAATCCGTACTTTGCAACCATTGGAATTCCAGCTTGACAGTATTGCCGCTTTGAATCTGTTCATACACAACCTGTGCAAGCTCGGCATAAGTCCTGCCGGAGATTTTCCGCATCAGATACAGTTCACCAACAGCAGATGCACCAGACTGATAAGTCAGCACAATTCCTGAATTTTTTGAAATGCTGAACGGCTGGAGAATCATAGTATACACTGTACCTGCCCAGCTAAAATCGGACTGATTGTAATAAAGTGCATAATCATTTTCAGCAGAGCAGAAATTCGGATATGTCTGCACAAAGCCGGACAGCGAACGGTAGCCGTTATTATAAAAAGTATAAGTTGTTTCGCCGTATTTTTCAAGAGCATCTGTGCCGTTCTGGAAAAGAATCACCACTGAATTTTCGCTGACAGTATCAATTTGTTTCTGTAATGCTTCTATCGTTTTTTGCAGAGCCTTGATTTCTGATTCTGCCGAACCAACACGAGCTACTGTATTGCTGACTTTTTCGCTGTAAACTGTCATGCTGTTCATAAAATTATTGATGCTTGTTTTCATGCTGTCCCAAGAAGCAACTCTGTCTGCTGTAATTCCGTTGAGAACAGCAAGATTTTCATGAAAATGTGCCTGCCTGACAACAGGTGCAATACTTTCTTTAATTGTCTGAATGTCGTATTTTGTGACATCTTCAAACTGCTGTAAATCAGGCAGTAAAGCCAGTGAATCAGCATCAAACGAATCCAGAAGCTCCTTATTCTGGTGTGAATGAGATGCTAACCG
>JAZAUD010000185.1:0-2278 GCA_036373775.1 Oscillospiraceae bacterium
AGGGAAGGTCCGGCTCAACGAACTGAACCTTCCCCGGTGGTTAAGGCCCGCGGTTTTCAGGCCTTATTTCATGATTAAGCTGTTTCCTTTTCGGAAACGATTTCTGCAGAAGATGCCTGAACTGCTTCCATCAGGATGTTCATGGCGTATTCTGCTACAGAAAGATTTGCAGCATTGGCTGCGTTTTGAATAAGGGTAAAGTCTTCCGGTTTGAACTTAAGATTCAGTTTTTCAACGGAAGGCTTTTCTGGCGAAGGCTTCTTAGTCTTTGGAAGAGATTCTGCAACGGGCGTTGCAGTTTCTTCTACTGTTGATTCTGCAGGTGTTTCTGGAAGTTCTGTTTCAACTTCTACGGGTGATTCTGTTTCAATTGCAACTGGAACTGTGGAAACTTCTTCAGCCTTTTCTTCAGGTTCTGACTGAACTTCTTCCTTAGCCTTCATTTCTTCCTTCATGGAATTGTAGGCTTTGTTCAAACTGATTTCGCCGTTCTTAAGTGCATCCTTCAATTCGTCATTAGCCTTAAGGTCAACTTCCTTTGCCTTTGAAATCTGACGTGGAGAAACTCCAAGTCTTTCTGCAATTTCAACATCTGTAAAAAGCTTATTGCCTTCCTCATCCTTCTTTTCTGCAAGTGTGTGATAGGTATCAATCAAGACAGAATCATCAGCGATATTGCGGCGGTTCATCTGAAGTCCAAGTTCATAAAGAAGGGCGTCTTTCTTAGATTCAAACTTCTTGATGATAACCGGAACCTTTGTGATTCCTGCAATCTGACAGGCCATGTAACGGCTGTTTCCATCAAGAATTGCGTAATTCTCATCAATGATGATAGGCTGGGATTTATCAAATCCGTTTTCCTTCATGTCTTCAGCAATACGCTGAACCTTGTCTTCTTCCTGTTTGAAAACGGCCTTGTAGTCTTCATCAAAATGAAGCTTGTCGATTGATACTGTGAAAATCTTGTCTTCTGTGCTTACAGCTTTTGCAGCCTTATTCAAAATGTTATTAAAAAATGTCATATTAAAATCTCCTATTTTCAGGCTATGCGACCTGATGCTGTTTTGCCAGCTGTTTATTCGTCTGGCTTTTAATCTGGGCTTTCAAAAGGTTTGCATTCAAGGTAGTGCATGGAGTCAAAGAATATGATTTCAATGCTCCGTGTGCTACATCGACTGAAACGATAATCGTTCCAAACTGCATTCTGATGTTTTCCAGGTCCGTAAGAATTCGTTTTCCTACTTCGTCTGTGAAAACCTCTTCTGAAAGATCTTCTTCGGTAAAAAGGTCTTCTGTCTTTGAGAGTTTTACCGAACTAATGCTTCCGTTGTGAATTACAAAGGATGCGCTCACATTTCCATTTACAGGGCAATTGTTTTTCATTGCCAGGATGCCATCAAGAAAACTGTACGTACGGATCATGCAGCACCTCCGACTTTTGAAGCCTTGTGCATTCGGCCGTCACTTCTGTGGGCCTGAATGTACGCTGCAAGATCATCACGATACACGAAGGTATGACCATTCATGCGTGTTCTTGGTAACTCGCTTTCTGGAATATGAGAGTCCAGCTGTGCATAAGAGATTTTAAGGATTTCCTTGACCTGAGTTCTGGTCAAAAGGGTTTCGTTTGGAAATTCTACGATTTCCAACACGTTATTATTTTTCATTTAATTTCCTCGTGCTCTGCGAAAAGCACTTCAAGTAAAACATTGGCCAAATTAATGACCGGTGCAAAAATAAGGAAATCAAAAAATTTTTCGCATTAAATTTTTTGAAACCATTTAGGGCAGGCATTCAAAAAAATTATATATGCGTTATACCTCCTTAACCCGGGCAGGCGAGGGGTATATATTTAGTACACTTTTAATATAACAATGTACCAGAATATATTCAAGTAAAATCCAGTCAAATATGCACTACTGAACAAAATTGTTATCTACACATTAAAACTCCATTACCGGACGGCTTAATGTCTTTGCTACAATATCTCCAAAAAGTTGCTGAGCAACATTTCCCATCGTATTGATGGTATCCATCATTTCAAGATGGTCTGCATAGTGATTAAATACTTCTGCAGATTTGTGGCCGGAAACTTCACGAATCATACGGTCATCATGAACAACAGTCTGTGCCTGGGTACAGAATCCATGTCTCCAGCAATGAAAACCGATTCTCTTAGGATCGCTATAACCAGATTCCCCTAAAGCTCTTTGAAGGAACTTATTGAATCCTCTCTGACTTACAGGCTTTTCTCCTGTTAATCCAAAGAATACAAATG
>JAZAUD010000186.1:0-2270 GCA_036373775.1 Oscillospiraceae bacterium
ATTGACAACAAGAACTTCAGCAGAGAAGCAAACGGCATTTTTCGATTTCTTGTAAAATAGCCTGGTTTGAACCTGCTTTCTGTCAATGTTGTTCTTTCTTTTAATGTTCCACTTGTAATTTCTGTTGCTTTCAATAATCTCAGCATCTTTTCACACCCCTGTTGATTGATGCTTTTATTTTATCATTCTTTTTCTTCCTGTGCAACTCTCATTTTCTTAAGTTGTTGATAGTGATTTTGAAATCACTATCTACAACTTAAGAATAGATTCTGTGAGAACTCAAATTTTACCCATCAGTGTTATGGCTAAATTACAATGGAAAATATTTGAGTGGAAAAACAGGTTTACTCAATTTCTGCTTAAGTTGTTGATAGTGATTTTGAAATAGTATTTTTTCCCACTGATTACTTTTTCGGATTTCAGATATTGACCGCCGGAGCTGTTATTGCTAAAACTCCACACAAGGTCACGATAATCTTTAATGTTCATTGCCATCACATCCTTTTCTATTTTTATTATAACATACTTTTTCAGTCAAATCAATAGCTTACATGAAAACTTTCTGCATTTCAAGAAGAAACACAGGAAGTTTCATAAGCTTATTTCATACTATTGAGAACGGCTCTTTTGGCAAGTGCCAAATCAAACACATCAATTTCACCATCACCATTCAAATCGGCGGCAGATACTTCCTCATCCGTAAATTCTCTCTTACAAAGAAGGTAATCATTGAGCATCACAACATCTCTTGCAGAAATTTTATCATCTTCGTCAATATCGCCGTAAAGAACAAAGGAGTTTTCTTCTGTTACATTGGTTTCTATAGTGGTAGTTTCTTCAGTTGTTGCAACAGTTTCCTCAGTTTGAAATTTCGTTGTGGTAGTTGTTTCTTCATTTACCATACTGGTAGAAGTTGTAGTTTCAGTCATTGTTGTTTCTGTTATTGGTTCAGATGTTGCAGTTTCTATTTCTTCAACGGTGGCGGGTGTCATTTCTTCTGAAACAGTTTCGATTTCCGCAATAGATTCTGTTTCCGTAGTCTCAGTTTCATTATCAATGTTTATCACAGTTTCAGTATCATCAATAATATTCGTTTCTGTTGTTTCAACTTCTGTCATCATGCTTTCCACAGTAGTTTCACTGATTGATTCAGTTGCATCTGCCCGTTCAGGGAGACATTCAGAAATAGCAATACTGTATTCCTGTACTTCACCGGAAGGCGAAGGAGAAACATCATAAATCAGATTTTCGCCGTCCACATACAAGCCATACAGCTTGCCAAATGCTTTCTGTTCATCGGACAGCTTATAAACCGAATGTGTCTGATTATCATACCAAGCCATAATATAATTGGGAAATGTGTAAAAAATAACATCCTCATAAACCACCGGAACGAACCAAGCCCCACGATAGTAATAGCCGATTTGCTGAGAAGTCCAGATGACTCTGGATGTCAGAAGCGTTTCGCATTCAGCTTCTCCGGTTTCTGCATTATAGTCATACAGATTGAAACAGCTTAAAGAATCCGCTGGCGTTACAACAAGCCACTTTCCCTGATAAAACTGTACTGCGGAAGTGCTGTCAGCCCAGAACGCATTATCATATCGTTCTGATACATTCAATTCACATTCTGGTTTTCCTGTTGCAAGTTTCCAGTCATCCATGTTGTGACCGCTTTCCAGCATTGCATCATGCCCTTTCAGACAGCTTGCATGAGATACCAGCCCAGCGTGTCCCTGCCTGTTATCATCCCATGTAACATCTACATGAAACCATTCCTCTCCGATATGCACCATATTCCATGCGTGTCCCAGTGCAACACTGCAAACTACATGTGTTTCAATTTCTTCACGGTTCATCAGGATATTGTACAGCCAAGCATATCCCTCACAGACAGCATACCCACGGGTCAGTATTCCATAAGCACTGTATTCCAGATAATCGTCACTGTCACTGATATGATTAGGCGTGTAATTGTAGTGAACTGCAAGATAATCATGCAGGAACAATGCTTTTTCGACAGGCGACCAATCATCATGTACCTGTTCAGAAATAGCATCCAGTTTGTCAATTATCTCCGCATAGATAGTCTCATAATCTGTTTCTACTTGATAGTCAATGATAATGCCTTTGACACAAGCTACATCTTCATCTGTCATGGTGATACGAATTCCAATATTATGGGCATCTCTAAAAACCCCTGTACAAAATGAGGAAAATATGATATAATAGAAATAAGAAAAGAAGACAAAGAAGTTTCTTTTATGAAG
>JAZAUD010000187.1:0-2209 GCA_036373775.1 Oscillospiraceae bacterium
AATAATGTTATTTCAAATCCCTATTGGACAGAAATTGCAGATAACTATACAACATCATCAGCAGCATACAGCCATATTAAGGGAGTCAGTGTTCCGAACTTTCCTCTCATGATTGTCAGCAGTGCAAACAACGACGATTTGACCAGACAAATCAATAATTATTTGGGAACACTGACAAACACAACCTATAATTTTGCTGATACAAGCAATTCTGCTATCTATGAAACCAAATTATACAAATGCACATGGAACAATGGTAACCAAAATTTTGATGTTGATACAGATACCACGCATTCTAATTTAAAAATGACCAGTAGCACAAACAACAACACAACAAAATATACATTCTACATGAATGCAAATAATGTAGATACTGATAGCACGACCCCGATTTTTACGCTGATTGATGTGCAGTTTAAAGACCCGTCAGCTTCCGATAAAATTGCCTATCATTTGTATGTTCCGGTGTATGTGAAAAAACTCCTTCGGTATAATTTCCGTATTGCTCCTGAATCGGGTACAGATTACTTGAATAAAGGAAGTTATGGCGATGACCGTAAGACACTGTTTGAAAATACTGGAAACCCGATTACAGTTGGTTTTGAATACGAATATCAGCGCAAGGCGGATGAATGGAAGGATGAAATCAATGCTGGAACGAGTGTTTTAACCAATTATTATAAGACACTGACATTGAACAATCAGACAGATAATAAAGCATGGCCTGCGGGTACAAAGTTTGTGCTGGTTGATGCAGCTGCTGGAGGAAAAACTTATTATTTGAATACTCCACCTGCTGATTTGGCGATTGACTTGTATGATTTTACAGATACTGGAAATTCAAATGGTGTACATTATAGTCCACCTCCTTTCAACAATCTGTTAACTGTAACGGTTGGACAGCCAGATGATGAAGAAATTATCCGAAATTTAGTAAAATTAGATGAAACAGATGAGGCAGAAGCAATTGAAGCCGGTGCAACTGTTCGGGATAAAAATAACGTTTATTACCGCCCATATGATGAAAGTAAAGACAGTGCATTGACAAATGATAAGAAGTATGCAGTAACTGATGTGACTTTGAAAGATACAACAGCCACTTACCCTGTTGAACGGTACTATTTAACAGTTTTAACACCGAAAAATGAAAATGATACTGTAATTTATCATTACGAAATCTCCTCACGAGGTAATTTTGAAAAAAAATCGGATAATTCCGACAGTCCGAAATGGACTGTAGAAAAATGGGAACCGAACAGCATAGACCGTAAACAAAATGCGCATTTGTTGCTTGGAAACCTGTATCAGAACGAACTTACTTTGAATGTTGTGCCTCGTAAATCAGGAACACAATTTATGGATAATAACAACAACTGGCTGACCGTAACCATGACAGCAAATATTGGATTGACAGGAAGTGCAATAACAAAAGGAATTCAAAGTAATATGCAGAACAACCCAGATTCTACAATTTATCAGACATTTTTAATGAGTTATGATAAACTGGACAAACGAGTAGCAGATGGTGGTCAGTCGCAAGTGGGGGTTCAGATTGCGGCAGATGTCAGCATTGGCAGCAACATGACTTATTACATTCAAGGTGGCAACACATTTTCAAAAGATACAGCAACATCAATTATTGAGCCTGAAACACCTGTTGAGGGGAAAACATATGCTTCTAAACCTGAGATTACAGAAAATTATATTGAATTTGCAAATAATCAGAATTTGTTGACATATTTGGCAGACAAAGATAATTTGTATGGAAACGCTGTATCCTTGCAAGTGAAATTTGATGCAGTGTATCAGCCTAAATTGTTAATTTATCAATTTCCAAAGAATGACAATGAAGATAATTCTATAGGGGCAAGTGTAATCGGATATTCCAATATTGCATCGTCTAAAGAAAATGCGGCATTCAGTGCAACATCTACAATCATAACAGACGGTTATCGTTATTACACAAAAGATGATTCAGCAGCTGAATTGGAATACAATGTGGTACAGACACCGGAAGCAATAACAGGTGCATACAGCTATCTTGGCAAAAATGCTGTGGAATTGGAATCAGCAGACACGAAAAAAGCCCTTTCCTATGTTGATACTTATTCACGATATGACACAAGAGCTTTGCGTACTGATAATGATTATATCGAATATACATTGACGTTATCAAACCGTAAAACTGGTTATGTAAAAGTAGAAACAG
>JAZAUD010000188.1:0-2208 GCA_036373775.1 Oscillospiraceae bacterium
CATACACTGGATGACCACAGTCTGAGCAGTATCAAGGCTCGAAAAGTTGGAGATGGTCAGCACGGAACAGCTCGCTGGGCAACCAAAAAGGAAATCAATCACACATTTGTTTCTCTGCCATACGAGCCTGAAAAATGGCGAAAAGGCGAGAATCTGCCACAAATTCAAGGTACAATCATTGGATGTCGTGGGAAAAAGCACACGGTTGCTTTGGTGGATGAGGGCGATGTTCACACGCTGATGATTGGGGCGGCTGGTGTGGGTAAAACCGCCTATTTTCTGTATCCCAATATTGAGTTCGCCTGTGCATCGGGAATGTCGTTTTTATCAACCGATACCAAAGGCGATGTTGCCCGAAATTATGGCGAAATCGCTCAAAAATACTATGGCTATAATGTGTCAATTATCGACTTGAGAAATCCAACTCGTTCAGATGAAAATAACATTCTCCACCTCGTCAACAAGTATATGGATATTTACTTGAACGATAAAAATAATTTAAGTGCAAAGGCGAAAGCCGAAAAGTATGCAAAAATTACAGCCAAAACCATTATCAATATTGGGGGTGGAGATTCCTCGAATTATGGACAAAATGCGTTCTTTTATGATTCCGCAGAGGGCTTATTGGCAAGCGTGATTTTGTTATTGGCTGAATTTGGTGAAAAAAATGAACGGCACATTGTGAGTGTATTCAAACTGATTCAGGACTTGACAGCCAAGCCACAGCCGAAATCTCCCAAGGACAAACCGCCCATGTATTTCACCACTCTAATGGAAAAATTGCCGAGCGACCACAAGGCGAAATGGCTTGCAGGGGCGGCTTTGAACACCTCCGACCAAGCCATGATGTCGGTTTTGAGTACGGCACTTTCGAGGTTGAACAGCTTTCTTGACAGCGAACTTGAACAAATTCTGTGCTTTGGTACGGCGATTGATGCCGAAAAATTCTGCCATGAAAAATCTGCTGTTTTTCTAGTTTTACCAGAAGAAGACCAATCTAAATATTTTATGGTATCATTATTTATTCAGCAGTTGTACAGAGAAATTCTTGTGATTGCTGACGAACACGGCGGTTCGCTCCCCAATCGTGTCATGTTCTACACGGATGAGTTAGGAACATTTCCAAAAATCGAAGGGCTGGAATCCATGTTTTCGGCTGGACGTTCCCGAAAAATCAGCATTGTAGCAATTATTCAGTCATTCGCTCAGTTGGAGCAGACCTACGGAAAAGAAGGTCAGGAAATCATCACCGACAACACGCAATTAACTGTTTTTGGCGGATTTGCGCCAAATTCTCAATCAGCGGAAGTCTTATCAAAAGCACTTGGTGAGCAGACCGTTCAAAGTGGTTCGGTGTCGCATGGGAAAGATTCTTCCTCATCATTGCAGATGATTGGCAGACCGTTGATGACAGTTGACGAACTCAAATCCATGCCAAAAGGTCAGTTTATCGTCATGAAAACAGGAACACATCCCATGATTTCGCCCCTGAAATTATATTTCAAGTGGGGAATCAGTTTTGAAAAGCCGTTTGTTCTGCCAGACAGAGGAGCGAGAAAAGTGTCATATATGGAGCGTGATGCACTTTTTCAGGCGGTGAATGAAAAATATCCGCAGAAAAAACAGACTGAATTTCACTCAGAATTGCCCGAATTTTTCCCTGATTTCGATGAACCGCCCAACTTCGGTAACAAGATTTTGCTCAAAACTGCACATGAAAACAGTCAGGAGGATGACACAGAATGACGAAACTTTCAAGAAATGCGACTGCTGTCTATTATTATTTGCAGGGCAGACGGACTCCGAAAATTCAGCAAATTGCAAAAGCCTTGCACCTCAGCAAAAGCACCGTATTCAGGGCAATCAAGGAATTGGAAACGGCTGGATTACTAACCAGAGAAAACCGCTGTCAAGGCGGTCAAAAGTCAAATTTGTATAGGATTGGAGATGATAAAAATGTTTGATTGGGTGGGCGATACGCTCGGATGGATTGGAAATGCTGTGTCATCGGCGTGGGAAAAGTCGTTTACAACGACCGTGAACGACATCACAGAAACTGTGTTCAAATCATTTTTTGAATGGACTTATGGGTTAATTTATGGCGGTATTTCTGACATTTTTGAATATATCAACGGCACAACCGCTGATATTTTTGACCTCGCATGGGTGCAAGCGTTTATTGTGCTGTTCCATCATTTAGGCTGGATG
>JAZAUD010000189.1:0-2186 GCA_036373775.1 Oscillospiraceae bacterium
ATTCTGTCAAGATGTTGTACATCAGAATCCATCATCTGATATTCCTGCTCTGAAATGCGAAAATACATATCACAGGAATTGGTCTGGCGAATCACGAGAAAATATTGTTCCTGCTCCGGATTATAGAAAATGCGATACCCTTTGTATGCTCTGATTCTCACTTGCTCTTCCATCATTGCCGTTCACCCCTCATTCAAAGTCAATTCATCATTTAGAATTCGATTGCATTCATCCAGACTTAAAATTTTTCGGTACAGAACCATCAGCTGATTATCTGGAAAATAAGTACTGACATGAAAATGCCCTGCAAACCACAGCTGATATTCTACACTGTCCATTATCAGATTCGGGAATTTTTCTGTATAGCTGGTATTTCTGAAATGGAAGGAATTCTCAACGATACTTTTGGGGATAGTATGTGTCAGAATGTAATCCACCTTGTTTCCATATCGTCCAAGATTATCCAAAGCATTCTGCATTTCAGAAGCATCAGCTTCTTCTCTTTGCCACCAAGTTTCATTTACTTTGCGCAGATGCTTGTCATGAGACATTGCACCGCCAAAAGCAAAGAATGTTTTACCCTCAATTTCGTAGATTTCGCCACGCATCAAATGAATGACATTTTTCGCATGAGGATGTATCTGCACTTTACCGCCGTGCCATTCCGTGACTTTCTGTTTGTCCCAGAAGTTGAAATTTTCATGATTTCCGTCAACCCAGAGAATGGTATATGGTTTTTCAGAGAGCCAACGAATCCAGAAGCTATATGCTGTAGGTGCAGGACTTCCATTTTCCTGTATGTCATGATTGAAGAAGGGAAGTCCGAAATCACCCATGATAATCAGGTAATCATCTTTTGTAAGATTTTTTGCTTCATTCCAATTTTTATTTGAAAGCTTGTGAATGTCAATCTCTCCGTGTATATCACCTGTGACATAAATCATAATCCGTTTCCTTTCTCATTACAGCTTGATTCTGCGACAATATCCGCATTTTTTGCAGAAATATACCTTGCGCCTGCCAATGGTATCGCCGTATTCGTCTACCTGCGAAATATTGGCAATCAGCGAAAAATCGTGCTTGCAAAACAGCCTTCTGAAATAATTAACAAGTATTCTCATGCTCCAATCTCCTTTTACATACTTGCCGAAAAGTCAGCCCACAAGAAGCAAGCTGACTTTTTGACTTTCCCAAAATTATTCGTCCCAGTTAGATTTGCGTTCTGATTTTGCCTTGTCATACTCAGCAATCACTTCATCATACTGGATGATAAGTTTTTTCAGCTTATCAACATTGTTCTGGTTTACGCTTGTTTCTGCAATACTATTGCACTGTTCTTTCAGGGATGTTTCAATGCCTTTTCTTGCAAGAACAATATAATCGTACTTCGTCACAAGATTCACCTGCCTTTCTGCTTTCTGTTTCCGTGACTGACCTTACTGCACCTTTCCAGAACTGCCATACCACAACTCTCTTCGCCTAACCTTACCGCACCATACCAAAACTGCCTTGCCTTGCTTCACCGCATCTAAACGCACCTGAACGCACCTTGACTGCCATACCAAACCGTGCCAAGACTTTCCTCAACTTACCTCGCCTAAACTGCCATGCCCTTCCTCTCCGTAACTCACCTCACCTTGACTGCCATGACTGCCTTACCACTCCAAGCCAAACCGCACCACAACCAAACGCACCAAACCAAGCCAAAACGAACCTCAACTGCCACGACAATAGTGAATCCCCTGTCTGCGAAAGACAGGGAAATCAACTATTTTTGTAAAAGGAAAATTTGATTAGTCCTGCTGTACATGGAACGTTCCAAAATCGCCGTCACGTTCCGGTCGCCACTCACCGATACCACAGGTAAATCCGCCTGCATTCAGTACGTTAATGATAGTCTCTACGCTGTAATCTGCATTGGAAGCGTTATAAATTACTGTAAACGTAGCCTTCCAGTTCTTAAACTCTCCACGATACCGCAAATCAGCAGTACCCATTCCAACCTTACAGCAATTCCACTATAGACAAGAAGAGAAAAATGTGGTATAATTAGGATAGAGGGAGGAGGTAAAAATGATCGCATTAGAAATCAGAAAATTGATTATTAAGAATCGTGAAGATGGAGTTCCAGTAAGTGAAATCAGTCGGATACTGCATGTGAGCGAATCAGCAATTTACAGCATTTG
>JAZAUD010000190.1:0-2178 GCA_036373775.1 Oscillospiraceae bacterium
GAAAAAGAAGAAGAGGAGGAAAATAAAAATGGCAGTGAAGACTTATAAATTTGATGATACTACACAGCTTTCTCCGCACTTCAATGTGCAGGAATTCCGCTGTAAATGCAGTCAGCATCACGATATTCTGATTGCAGAGGAGCTTGTGGACAAGCTCGAAAAGCTCTATGCAAAACTGGACTGCTCCAAAATTATCATCACAAGCGGTATGAGATGTCCGTCCTATGATATTTCTATCGGCGGTAACGGAGGCGGACAGCATCCGCTTGGCAAGGCGGCTGATGTGGTTTGCTACAATCAGAATGGTGACAGAATCAGCAGTAAACTGGTTTGCTGTACTGCGCAAGATTTAGGCTTCGGAGGTATCGCAAACATTGATACATCCTATACAGCGACACATCTGGATGTCAGAACTTCTAATATCTGGTACGGAAATGAAGTCATCAATTACCACACGGTAACGGATGACTTTTATAAATATTATGGTATTGCAAGAGGCAGTACAGCACAGAAATCTGCGGAAAAATCCACGGTTTTGAAGGGCATTGATGTGAGTGTTCACAACGGTGCTGTCAACTGGAATCAGGTAAAGGCGGACGGTGTCCAGTTTGCGATTCTCCGTGCAGGATACGGCAGAGAAGCATATCAGAAAGACCAGCGTTTTGAAGAATATTACAGAAATGCAAAAGCTGTCGGTATGCCTGTGGGGAGCTACTGGTATTCCTATGCGACAAGTGTTGAAGAAGCAAAAATCGAAGCACAGGTATGCATTTCTATTTTGCAGGGAAAGCAGTTTGAATATCCGATTTATTTCGATTTGGAAGAACAGAAAGCATTTGCAACAGGAAAATACAATTGTTCTGCTATGGTTCGGGCTTTCTGCGGAGAACTTGAAAATGCCGGATATTTTGCAGGATTATACATGAGCCGTTCTCCGTTCAACAGCTACATGGAGGACGATATCAAAACCAGATATGCTCTCTGGCTTGCGGAATACGGCAGTCAGCTCAACTACAGCGGTGCTGTTGGAATGTGGCAGAAGTCCTCAACAGGCAGAGTTTCTGGAATCAGCGGAAATGTTGACATGAACGAATGTTACATTGATTATGCTGAAAAAATCAAGTCAGCAGGTCTGAACGGTTTCAGTGACTGTCAAATCGTTGATGCACCTCCAATTGCACCTGTTGTCCCTGCACTTCCAAAATCAAGAAATGATGCAACAGTGGAAGTCAGCATCAACGGTGAAACCTACAGCGGAAAGCTGAATAAAAAGTGATAAATTTCACAGACGTAAACGGTTACAGTCCTCTATATTTCGGCACATTATTCGTTGACTTCAAGGAAATTCAGAGGTAAAATGTAACACAAATTAAACTCAGGAGGTCTTTTATGAGCGAAAGCGTAAAATGTGAATTATATCACGACAATTTTCAGAATTACAAGCGGTATGATGTACCAAAGGCACAGCTTGTCATTGCTGATATTCCATACAACTGCGGTAATGACTTCTATGCAAGCCGTCCAGAATGGTATATTGATAGGGACACACAAGGCGATGAAAGTGAGATTGCACACAAGGCGGCATTCAATACAGATTTCAATTTCAATATTGCGGAGTTTATGCATTTCTGTACACGGATGCTGAAAAAAGAGCCTGACAGAGGGGAAAAGGATGCTCCGTGCATGATAGTGTTCTGTGCATTCCAGCAGATTCCGGAAGTTATCCAACAGGCAGAAAAGTACGGCTTCAAGAAGTACATTCCGCTTGTTTTCTGCAAAAATTACAGTCCGCAGGTTTTAAAGGCAAATCTGCGGATTGTTGGTGCAGTGGAATATGCACTTGTGCTGTACCGTAAGAAACTGCCGAAATTCCGCAACATTGATGAAAATGAAAAACATCACATGATTCTCAACTGGTTTGAGTGGAAGCGTGACATGAACGAAAAAGTCAGAATCCATCCGGCACAGAAACCCATTCCTCTGCTCAGACGGCTGATAGAAATTTTCACAGATGAGGGTGATGTCATCATTGACCCTTGTGCCGGTTCAGGCTCAACGCTCCGAGCTGCAAGGGAAATGAACCGAAATTCCTATGGATTTGAAGTCAGTAAAGAATTCTACGAGAAAGCACTTTCCATGATGCTCAACCAGTCATAAATTCACCAGATAAAAAGCTGA
>JAZAUD010000191.1:0-2163 GCA_036373775.1 Oscillospiraceae bacterium
GAAAAACAAGAGAAATGCAGATTTTTCATCTCTCCTGTTTATCCACAGATTGACTTTTCTCATAGCTAATGACCGCAATACCCCTTTATACCAATTTACTGGATTTCAAGCAAAAAATTATTTCTCGACAGTGTTGGCAACTTCCACACCGCCACGAAAAACTACCAGAATTTCAGTCTTGCTTTTCACATCAATTCGCTCCACCAGTTTCGGAATCATCTTTTCATCAAATTCATTAAGCAGCATCACGTTACAGAACAGTTCTCTGGCAGTAAGGAACTGTGCATAAATTACTACTTTATTTAGAAGGCAGAATTGCGTAGTTCCAATTTGGATGAAAAACATCACCAATCAGATTTAATGTCTCCAATTCTGATGCATTAATTTTAATTCCTTTCGGGTAATGATTCAGATCAAGTTGGCATTGAATTGTCAGGCCCGTTGCTGTGGTAGTTGAAGCAATCAGATTGATAATAATTTGCAAAGATTCTAACGGACGACCTCTCCAGTTCTTGGAAATCTGGCTGAACATTCTATGCTCGATTTTATTCCATTTTGACGTTCCGGGCGGAAAATGACAAACACTGATTTCTAAACCAGTTTCATCTGCAAACTTTTGCAGTTCGGCTTTCCATAATCGATTACGGCTTCCATTGCTTCCACCGCCATCGGCGGTAATCAGCAGTTTTTTTGCAGAAGGATAACGTTCAATTCCCATTGACAGCCACCAATTACGTATGGACGCAACTGCAAATTGTGCAGTATCAGAACTGACTCCAACATTCACAAATCCTTCATTCGCCGCAATATCATAAACACCATATGGTGCTGCTTTCCCAAGCTCAGGCAGGGGAAAATCATGGTCAAGAACTTCAATCGGGTTTCCTCTCAGAGCATATTCTGCCCCTACGTTTTTAAAGCGTCCCACCAATTCTTTTTTCTTACAATCTATCGAGATTACGGGGAATCCGGCTTCATGAAAAGCTTTGACTTTGCTGTTGATATGCTGAAATTGTTCATCCCGATCCGGATGCTCTTCACCGACCTGATTCATTTTTTGGTTCATCTGAAGGCTGTAACCCATTTCTGCCAGCAAATAACCAACTTTTCGATATCTGATATTGAATCCTTTTTCCTGAAGCTCTTCTGCAAGGTTTCTAAGACTTTTTGTTGTCCAGCGCAATGGATTTTCAGGGTTGCCATATGTTGAATCACTTACAAGATTTTCGAGGGCTTCTTTAATACCGGGGTGTGTTTCAGTAATTGGCTTTCGTCCTGCACCTTTTCTTCGAATCGGTGCATCTACTGATAATACTTCAGCATCACCAGCTTGCAGTTCTTTGATTCCTTTGCTGATTACACTTCTTGATACGCCAGATGCACGACTGACTTCAGCTATACCTCCACGACCAATTGCCAGCGCTTCACTTGCAAGGTATAGCCTCTGTTGTTTCTCGTTCAATAAAGGCATCATTGCGTTGATTTTCTCAATCATTTTATCGTCCATTTGCTACCATCTTCCTTTCCATAAAAATGATAGCATATTTTACCCGTTTTGTCAATACAAAACGTACACTTTATTTATGCACAGTTCCTTAGAAACTGCTCCAAGGAGATTTAAAACTTCTCATATATACATTGCATCATTGACTGTAATGTAATCCAAAGACGGTATAAAAATTCCTTTATGCCTGTTGCCCCGGAATATTTCCCGTCCATTCTGGTAGGCAATCACCTGAGCCATCGGAAACGACAACCAATTGCCTTTGTCCAACGGCTTTGTAGCAAAAACAAGACCTGTTTCAAGTTGCTTAAAGTAAAGTGTGTTCTTCAGGTTTTTATGAACATACAACAGTTCCCCATCATAGAGAAGCAGATTCAGCTTATTGCGTGGGGCATGATTTACAATAAAACGGCTGACCATTTCAAATCGTTCACGCATTGTCGGTATTCCGCTTGCAAGCTGATGATTGATTTCTTCCAACAAAGCAAGAAAAAAACGTTCAGAATCTGTATCTCCCTGTTGTTTCACAGCATAATAATGGTGATAAGAACCTTGAAAAATTGTGCCGTTATGACACATTGTCCATTCTCTGCCTGAATCATCTGTTCCGCTGAATGGGTGACAATTTTCCTGTCTGACTGTTCCGACAGTAGCAAAAC
>JAZAUD010000192.1:0-2158 GCA_036373775.1 Oscillospiraceae bacterium
AGAAAGATTCCGCTGAAGGCTTTGCAAAAGCTCATTCAGGCTCTTGCTAATGCTTCCGAGGTTAGAGGCGAACACGCTAGCGGTATTTCTTACATGAAAGGCGATAATCTGACAATCTACAAACGCCCGAAACCCGCCCACAAAATGAAGTTCAAGTTCCCCAATCATACAAGAGCTGTCATGGGTCACGTACGCTATACCACGCAGGGAAGCCAAGAATTTAACCAGAATAACCATCCGTTCAAAGGTCATGCTGGTGTGGATTTTGCGTTTGCTCACAATGGCGTATTGCATAACGACAGAGAACTTCGAAGAAACAAACAGCTCCCCAAAACGAACATCGAAACTGATTCTTATGTTGCAGTTCAGCTGATTGAAGCACAGAAAGCCCTGAATTTCGATACTTTGAGAAACATGGCGGAGGATGTGCGTGGAAGTTTCACATTTACGATTTTGGACGAGACTAATTCTCTGTGGTTTGTCAAGGGGAGTTCACCGCTGTACCTCATCTATTTCCCCGAACTGAAGTTGTATGTGTACTCTTCCACTGGTAGCATTATGAAGACTGCTCTCAAACATACGCCATTGCGCTGGATGCATCATGAAATTATCGAAACAACCGAAGGCGACATTATCAAAATTGCACTTGATAGCAAAATTACTCGTGACAGATTCCATGTTCCGACTTTCTTCAATTCCACGTTCCCCAGTCGCCGTTTGGGATGGTCGCTGAGTGATACTACTGGCTGGGACTATGATTATGATGAATACGTTGAACTTGATGACGATTTCGATGATGACAGCTATGCTACCCTGATTGATATGTGTGGTTACTATGGCATCAATGAGGAAGCCGTTCATTATTTGCGTGATATGAGCTATACTTACGACGAAATTGAGGAATATCTGTTTGAACATCATTTGTATGGTGACAATGATGACCCCTGCGATTTTTGCGGCGAAATTTAATTCAATTGACCTGTCAGCTCCTTTTGCTGGCAGGTCATTATTTTTAAAACGAGGTGATTTTATGGCTAAAAAAGGAAACAATGAAGGCAGCATCTACAAGGATAAAACTGGAAAATGGCGTGGTGCTGTCACTCTCTACACGGCTGATGGAAAGCCAAAACGCAAATATTTCTATGGCAAAACCAAACGTGAAGTAACCGAAAAGGTCAACAAGGTTCTCAACGAACTCCGCACGAATACTTACATTGAACCCAGCAAGGTAACATTGTATCAGTGGCTCTGTACATGGTTAGAGACTTATTGCTATGACCTGCGCCCGACAACTTCCATCAATTACGAGACCTACATTCACAAGCATATCCAACCAACTATTGGCAATGTCAAGCTTTGTGATTTGAATGTCCTGATTCTCCAGCAATTTTACAATGACAGGCTGAGAAATGGCAATCTCAAAAGCAATGGCAAGAATCTGAGTGCCAAAACTCTTCGTAATATGCACAATATGTTACACAAGGCATTAGAACAAGCTGTCGCATTAGAGATGATTGCAAAGAATCCTGCTGACTATGTGACTGTTCCGAAATTAGTTAAGAAAGAACGGAAATTCTTTACAGTAGAAGAACAGCAGCAGTTACAGGAACGTATAAAAGGTGAAAAACTGGAAATGGCGATTTTGCTTGATTTATACACGGGGATGCGTATGGGGGAACTGCTGGGACTGCCCTGGAAGAATGTACATCTTGATTTAAACGGTTCAAGCTATATCAAGGTAACACAAACGCTTAACCGCATTAAAAAGGCTACTCCTGTTGATGGTGAATCCAAAACTTACCTTGCAATTGGAAAACCTAAAACAGCAAATTCTATCCGAAAAATTCCCCTGCTCCCTGAAATTGCACAGGCTCTTTATGATTACAGAATTCGTCAGGAGCATTATTTGAAGGGAAAAGGACTCCCAAAAAGCGATTATGTCTTTATCAATCAAAGCGGTGGATGGATTGAACCGAGAGATTTTCAGCGTGACTTCAAAAAGCTTCTGAAGCGACATAATATCCGTGAAATCAATGTGCATGGTCTCCGTCACACATTCGCAACCAGAGCATTGGAATCTGGTATGTCTATCAAAACACTTTCCAAGATTCTCGGTCATGCAAATTCTGGTTTCACAATGGACATCTATGCTCATGTG
>JAZAUD010000193.1:0-2077 GCA_036373775.1 Oscillospiraceae bacterium
CACAATGAAGTTCCAGATGGTATTCAAAACTTCCGAAATGAAGCCGGAAACGGCAGTCCACACGGTCGTAATCACATTATGAATTGCATCCAAGACAGCCGAAACAGCATCAGCAATGCCGTTCCAGATAGTTTCAAATGTATTTTTGATACCTTCCAGAATTGGCGTAATAAAGCCGACAATCGCATTCCAGACTGCCGAAATTTTCTCTGAAATCCAGTCCATAGCCCTTGCTGTGAGAATCTGAATTGCCTGAAAAATCGTATCAAAAAGATAAGCAAATGCATCCAGCAAAGGTTTGATAGTTTCGTAGACAGCAGTCCATACATTAACAATAGTGATATAAATTCTGTTAATAATTGTCGAGATTGTCGCATAAATCGCATTGAAGATAGTCGCAAAGAAATCATACACCGCTGTGAAAATATTGGTGATGAAATCCCTGACTGCTGTAAAAATGGAAACTGCCGTGTCATGAATAGCTGTGACAATTGTCGTGAAAGTGGTGGAAATTGCCGTCCAGATAGTTGTGAAAGTATCGTGTAGAATATCCATTCCAGTCTGGAAATTCTCCTGAAAACTGCTCCACAGATTTCTGAAAAACTCAACAATCGCATTCCAGCCATTTTCCCACGCTTCAAAAAAGCTATAAAGTGTGTTTTGGATTTCTTCCCACAAGCCAATCCAGAAATTCCGGAATCCTTCGCTTGTGTTCCAAAAATACACAAATGCTGCTACAAGAGCCGTAACAGCCGCAATCACAAGAAAAACGGGATTTGTCAGGAAAGTAAGATTCATGGCTGACATTGCCGTTTTTACAAGATTGATAGCGTTTACAATTTTGGGGATAATCGTCAGGATTGTTCCGACTGTGCTGATAACCTTGCCGATGACAAGCAGTGCAGGTCCTACCGCTGCCACAATCAAGCCGATTTTGACGATAGTTTCCTTCATTTCAGGCGACAGCGAATTTAATTTATCCGCAAAAGCCTGAATTTTCGAGACAATCGCACGAATAGTCGGCATCAGAATATCACTGAACGAAATCGCTAACTCTTCAAGCTGAGATTTCAGTATTGTCAATTGTCCCTGCAAGTTATCCTGCATGGTTTCTGCCATATTCTGTGCAGTTCCTTCACAGCCATAAATTGCTTCTGTCAGGTCGTTGTAGTCATTTTCAGAAGCGTTGATGATTGCCAGCATACCGGAAAGATTCTGCTTGCCGAAAATGATAGCCGCATTTTTAAGCTGTTCAGCCTGCGTTAAGCCTTCTTCCGACTGTTCCAGCTCTGCAATAATGTCGTCATAATCTCTTGCATTTCCTTCCGCATCAACGAGGTCAACATTGACAGCACCAAGATTTTCACGGAGGATATTCATGATTTCTCCAAGCTCTTTCATGTTTCCGGCTTCGTCAACGAATACGGACTGCCCAGTGCCGACAGTTTCAATTGTGCCCTGCTGTGCCTTTGTGAGAGAATTTTGAGCATCGGTCAGATTATTTTCTGCCTTTTGCAGGTTGATGAGAGCCGTCTGGATTTCCGGAGAATTTTCGCCAGTCTGCGACATGACAAGGTTTAACTTATTTTGTGCCTGTTCGAGGTTGATGGTCGCTGTCTGAGCCTGTGAAGAATCCGCACCGTATTTTGCAATGGCATCATTCAGTTTGATTTGAGCCTTTTCCACGTTTGCTGTGGCAGTCTGCACCTGCGTGGAATCGGTGCTGTATTTTTCAAGTGCTTTGTTGTAGGCAATCTGAGCTTTCTCCAAATCAAGCGTCTTGCTTTCCACTTTTGCCTGTGCTTTGTCAATTTCGGCTTGGTCGATGACATTGACAGTTTCAGTTGTGATTAAGCCGAGAGCCTCCATTGCCGCCGCCTGCTGTTTGGTCGGCTTTACCAAATTGACGAGAGCATTTTTCAGTGAGTTACCGGCAGAAGAACCTTTGATTCCGGCATTTGCCATCAAGCCGAGAGCAATTGCCAAATCTTCAGCACTTGCACCCATTGAGCCAGCAACAGGCGCACAATACTTGAAAGATTCGCCTAACAGAGATACATTGGTGTTTGCATTGGAC
>JAZAUD010000194.1:0-1982 GCA_036373775.1 Oscillospiraceae bacterium
CCTTTTTCCATTCTGTAGCCATAGAGAACAGCTCTTGTTTTCATTCCAGCACCTCCTTTAATTTCAATCCGCCCAGCAGTTCAAATTCTACTGTTTTTCCATCGGAAACGGCATTCACAAGAATCAGGCTTGCAAGCCGTTCAGGAGTAGTTTTGATGATGAATTTGTACAGTGCTTCAAGCCGTCCGACTGTTTCATCATATTGAGCGTTCAGGGCATTGAGCTGTCTGTTGATGACGGATAATTCCGCATCAATGTCATTTTCAAGGGTCATCAGCTTTTCTCTGGTGATACAGCCCTCCGCACAAAGCGAACACAGAACATACTTTCTTTGAGTGAGTTCCTCGTATTGTTCTTCCAGTTCAGAGATTTCATTGTTCAAAAAATTATCTTCCAGCAGTTCACATTGTGCAATGCACGGAGCGATAATTTCATCAGCGTGTTTGCAGAATATCCGAAATCGGGCTGACCCAGTTCAAACAGCGAAATCTTTGTTTGAGTTGGCAGACTGTGCCGTGAAATTGTCCGTGGAAGATACCATTTCATCAGAACAAAGTCAAGAATCAGAAGAAACCTATTCCAAAGCCTATGGGTAGAAAGGAGCGTAATTTGGACGAAAAGCAAATACTGATAATTGTTATTGTATTAATTATTTTTATTGTTTTCATGATAATTGTTCATACACTGGATGACCACAGTTTGAGCAGTATCAAGGCACGAAAAGTCGGAGATGGTCAGCACGGAACAGCTCGCTGGGCAACAAAAAAGGAAATCAACCACACATTTGTTTCTCTGCCATACGAGCCTGAAAAATGGCGAAAAGGCGAGAATCTGCCCAAAATTCAAGGTACAATCATTGGATGCAGAGGAAAAAAGCACACGGTTGCTTTGGTGGATGAGGGCGATGTTCACACGCTGATGATTGGGGCGGCTGGTGTGGGCAAAACTGCCTATTTTCTGTACCCAAACATTGAGTTCGCCTGTGCTTCTGGAATGTCGTTTCTGTCAACCGACACCAAGGGCGATGTTGCCCGAAATTACGGCGAAATCGCTCAAAAATACTATGGCTATAATGTGTCGATTATTGACCTGAGAAATCCAACTCGTTCAGACGAAAATAACATTCTCCACCTCGTCAACAAGTATATGGATATTTACTTGAACGATAAAAATAATTTAAGTGCAAAAGCGAAAGCGGAAAAATATGCAAAAATTACAGCCAAAACCATCATCAATATTGGTGGTGGGGATTCCTCGAATTATGGACAAAATGCGTTTTTCTATGATTCCGCAGAGGGATTGTTGGCAAGCGTAATTTTGTTATTGGCTGAATTTGGTGAAAAAAATGAACGGCATATCGTGAGTGTTTTCAAGCTAATTCAGGACTTGACAGCAAAACCACAGCCGAAATCTCCGAAAGACAAACCGCCCATGTATTTCACTACTCTGATGGAAAAATTGCCGAGCGACCACAAGGCAAAATGGCTTGCAGGTGCGGCTTTGAATACTTCCGACCAAGCCATGATGTCGGTTTTGAGTACAGCACTTTCCAGACTGAACAGTTTCCTTGACAGCGAACTTGAACAAATTCTGTGCTTTGGTACGGCGATTGATGCCGAAAAATTCTGCCATGAAAAATCCGCTGTTTTTCTGGTTTTACCAGAAGAAGACCAATCCAAATATTTTATGGTATCATTATTGATTCAGCAGTTGTACAGAGAAATTCTTGTGATTGCTGACGAACACAGCGGTTCGCTCCCCAATCGTGTGATGTTCTACACGGACGAACTCGGCACGTTTCCAAAAATCGAAGGGCTAGAATCCATGTTTTCGGCTGGACGTTCCCGAAAAATCAGCATTGTAGCGATTATTCAGTCGTTCGCACAATTGGAGCAGACCTACGGAAAAGAGGGGCAGGAAATCATCACCGACAACACGCAATTGACTGTTTTTGGCGGATTTGCGCCAAATTCTCAATCAGC
>JAZAUD010000195.1:0-1963 GCA_036373775.1 Oscillospiraceae bacterium
GACACTTTGGAACAATTAAACTCCTATCAAGTGCAGATTGAATATTATACTGACTACATCAACAGCAACAAAGATTGGAAACTCGTTGGAATATTTGCAGATGAGGGCTTGAGTGGAACAAGTACGAGAAAAAGAAAAGAATTTAACAGAATGATTCGCCTGTGCAAACAGAAGAAAATCGACCTGATTTTATGTAAATCTGCGAGCAGGTTCGCCAGAAACACGGTTGACTGTCTGGAACACATCAGAGAACTGAAAGCACTCGGAATTGGTGTGATATTCGAAAAAGAAAATATCAATACATTGACGGAATATAGCGAATTTTTACTAGCCCTTCACAGCAGTTTCGCACAAGCAGAATCGGAATCCATCAGTAAAAATATAACGCTTGGTGTGCAGATGTCATTCAAAGAGGGCAAAGTTCGATACAATTACAGAGTGTGGCTAGGCTATCGGAAGGGTGCAGACGGCAAGCCTGAAATCATCCCAGAAGAAGCCGAAATCGTCCGCCTGATATTTCGGCTGTACCTTGACGGAATGTCCACACAGAGCATTTCAAACTATCTTATCGAAAACAATATCCCCAATAAACAAGGAAAAATCGAATGGCGACATGACATTATTCTCCGTATGCTGAAGAATGAAAAATATGTCGGAGATGCCCTGCTCCAGAAAACTTATACTGCTGACTGCCTGTCGCATAAAGTCATGAAAAACCACGGAGAACGGACGATGTACTATGTGTCGGATTGTCATCCAGCGATTATTGATAGAGACACGTTCAATCTGGTTCAGCAGGAAATGAAACGTAGAATCGCCAAACGAAAGGTTAGCGACAGATGTATCACCGAACAAGGCAAATATTCCAGCAAATATGCCCTGACGGAACTGCTCATTTGTGGAGAGTGTGGTACTCCTTACCGCCGTGTGACATGGAATATTCACGGAAAGAAAGAGATTGTGTGGCGGTGCATCAGCCGACTTGACCATGGAAAGCGATACTGCAAAAATTCACCCACAATTCACGAAGAACCACTCCATAAAGGCATCATTCAGGCGATAAATGAATATCATGGTTGTGCTGGAGACATTGCTGAAATCCTGAAAACTGGAACGGAAACGGTTTTAACCCAACAAACAAATGGCGAAATTTTGGCGATTCAAAAACGACTTGCTGAAATTGATGAAGCCCGACAGAGCATGATAGACTTGATTGTGAGTGGAGCAGTTGGAAGTGATTTTCTGGATGAAGAGTTCAAAAAACTGCATGATGAAGAAGAAAATTTGAATCAAGCATTAACAGCATTAAAAACACAGAATGTCACAGATAATACGGCTCAGAAACAGCTTGATTCAGCCATTTCAGAAATATCAGCGGAAAATTTCAAGATGACAGAATTTGATGATGTGACGGTACGACACGTTTTAGAATGTGTCAGAGTGATTGACAAAACACATATTCAGGTGATTTTCAAGGGCGGTTTTGAAGCCAGTGTGGAAATCGATAAGAAATAAATTTTGATACTTACATAACAGCTTGCAATAGCAGGCTGTTTCTTTGTTGAGGTGTTTAAGATGGAAACTTTAAAAGAAAAATTTCGGAGAAAAATAAAAATTTGTTATGCCAAGCAGGTAAAAGAATGGATGCAGTCAGACCCGAAAAAATTGATTGACAATGCATCTCGAATTGCTATCACAAAACAGATTGCTGAAATTCTGTCAGATGTGACAACAGATATTGAGATGGATTATTTGATGCAGTTCAAAGACCCGTTGAAAATCGTAACGGATGCGTGGATTGTTGAGAATGAAGATTCAATTGATGGGCATCTCTAAAAACCCCTGTACAAAATGAGGAAAATATGATATAATAGAAATATGAAAACAAGACAAAGAAGTTTCTTTGATGAAGAAGCAAGAATGGAATTACTGAGCAAATTAGGAGATCCGCTGGAGATATTGA
>JAZAUD010000196.1:0-1932 GCA_036373775.1 Oscillospiraceae bacterium
CCGTTATTTCTTCTCCGATGTAAGCAGTTAGGGCTTTCCATGCAGGAGCTTGAACTGCTTACAATCGGACTTATTGATGATATGTTCATCGAAAAAGAAAACGATGATTTCGACTACCCACAGAAAGCGACTCAGAATGATTTTGATTTATTTTAACTTGACTTACCTTTATTTTTATGTTATAATGAACCTATAAATTGTAATTAGTAGCAATCTATTAAGAGATATGAGACAATGGCTTTTATAATGATTTTAATATAGATTGTGTTTTTAATGTATAAAAGAAAGCGGAGAATGTGCATTATGGAAATTTTGGGAGTAAACATTGACTTCTCGGATAATAAGAAACTGAACCAGCAATTTCACAGTTTCGCACAACAGCTCTCGGTCTGGTACGACCTCGGAAAAACACCGAAGCTTGCCAGTCAAGACACACGCTTCACGCTGGAACTGCAAAAACAGAAATTCCAGTCGCTCGGTTTGGATGTCAAGGTACAGGTCGGAAAACCTGCCGAGCATGATTCTGCACCTTCTTCCATGTCTTACAGTGACAATGTCTTTGTGAACTCCAGTATTGCCGGAAACAAACGCATCACCACGACCATCCGCAATACACAAAGGGAAATTTACAACAAAACCGCTGATAGTGTCATCTGTACCATCATGCAATACCCAAAGGAAGGTACTGTTCCGCCACCTGATACGCCGCTTTGCTGCCAGAACTGCGGTGCACCGTCCACGCTTGGCAAACTCGAATCCGGCTGCGAATTCTGCAATACGAAGTTCCTGATGGATGAACTTTATCCGAAAGTCATGTATTACTCCATTGAGGAGGCACACAAGAGCGGCACGGAAATGAATCAGCTCGTGAAATGTATGATCGGAACAGCACTGTTTTGTTTGGTGATTGGCATTGCCAGTCAGATCATGAACGGGAAAAGTGTCGGGATACTGGATATTGTTGGTGTGCTTTTCGGCGGTGCGGTCTTCGGTTTCGTGCCATGGCTCTTTTTCAGGTTCATCAGCACATTCTTTGAGATGGGCAAAGCTCTCCGTGGTGCAGGAAAAACTGCATCGTCCCTGCAGTTCTGCCGGAAGATGCAAAAGCTCGACCCCAACTTTTCGACAGAGTATTTCCGTGACAAGTCCCTGTCACTCCTCAAACTCATGCTTTATAGCCAGAATCCGCAGGAATTAACTGTCTGCCAGTGTGATAAGCCTATTCCGGAAAAACTCCTTGAAATCGTGGATACGACTTACTACAATTCCGGCGTGAACAAATACAGCATCAAGGACGGTGTCTGTGATGTATCACTTACGTTTTATATGGATTCCCTGCACTACTGTGACGGCAAAATCTGTAAAAAGTCCGACAAGATCCGCATGAGTCTGCGGAAAGTCATCAAAAATCCTACAGATCTGGGATTTTCTATCATGGCTGTCAATTGTCCAGCCTGCGGTGGAAGTTTCGATGCGGCAAAAGTCAAAGCCTGCCCATTCTGCGGCAACAACTATCCGACCGAGGAAAATGACTGGGTCGTGACAGATATCAAAATTTGAGCATTCCAATCTGGGCTGTCATCATGATAATAATAGCTTCTATTGACAAATTCTGATTTATTAAAATAATTGAATATAAAACAAAGCAGTCTTTCAGGACTGCTTTTTTCATGCCATAATCAGGAGGTGGAAATGCATGGCAACAAGAATTCGTGGAATTACCGTTGAAATCGGCGGTGATACGACTAAATTAAGCAAGGCTCTGGAAGGAGTCAACAAGGACATCAAAGGCACACAGTCCCAGTTGAAGGATGTGGAGCGTCTGCTCAAACTTGACCCGACAAATACAGAACTGCTTTCTCAGAAACAGAGGCTTCTTGCTGATGCTGTCACCTCCACAAGTGATAAACTTGCAACGCTCAAAAGAGCAAG
>JAZAUD010000197.1:0-1932 GCA_036373775.1 Oscillospiraceae bacterium
CTTCTTTCTCTTTTCAAAAAAGCAGAAGAATACATTCCACAGCGTGTACAACACTATGCGCCCTTGATTGGTGTGATTCCCTCAAACATTACAATCCGCAATCAGAAAACAAGATGGGGGAGCTGTTCTGATAAGGGAAATCTGAATTTTAATTGTCTGCTGATGCTTGCACCAGTGGAAGTGATTGATTCTGTCGTAGTTCACGAACTGTGTCATCTGAAATATATGAATCACTCACAGGATTTTTATGAAGAAATTTATCGTGTTTATCCTGAATATGACAAGTGGAATCAATGGCTGAAAGAAAACGGCACTGCAATTGTAAGAAGAATGACAGGCTGATTTCTGATAATTGACCTGACTGATTGTAAAGTTTATCACATTAAATCATTAAAGTATAATCCAACAAAAGAAAGCTGGTGTGGTATCATTCCACACCAGCTTTCTTTTATTCGCTGAGGATTTCAAGCATCATCAATGCACCGTCTTTAAATCCCTGTATGTAGAGCATTTCTTCATCAGCCGAAGTTTTCTCGCTCTGCATATCGCTTAAATCTCTGTACATTTCAAGCTGTTCTGATGAGAGCGTTTTCTCGAACTCTGCTGAGAGTTTCAGCCATTCCTGATTTGGATTTGCCTGCACACAGCGTTCTGAACGGTTTATTTTTCCATGATATAACTCTTTGAGCATATTGGTACACCTCCTTCTGGTGTACCATTTTACCATAAATCAAGAAAAATAGCCATTACCATAACCAACAAAGACAACAGGCAATATTTGTGCAGACGGAAAATGTGTTTTCTATCAGTACATCAGAAAAATTTCATATACTGGAGATAATTTTTCCCATCTCTGCTGGTACGTTCGCCGAATAACTGAAAACCTTCGCTTTCATAGAAATGAATCAGCTGGGCATCGCAGAGACAGTCAAGATATTCAATGCCTCCGCCTGCCCTGTGCTGTAATTCAAGAAGTTCTGTTTGCGTTAATTCCATCAATTCTTTTCCTGTGATTCTTTTGCCGCCTTCAACAGCATAATTCTTGCCAAACTGAGCAATCAGAAAACCAGATACTGGATAAGAATTGGTCTGCTCATTAAATTCAGCATAGCGACTCATTTTTTTCAATGTTGTCCTGCTGAGACCTGCCGCCGAAATGTTAACTGATTTATGAGCAATTGTAAAATAGCCCAGTATCGCACCATCATCAGAATCACCGACAATATATGTTACTGATTTCTTCTGACGTGCAAACTGAATCGCATTTACCTTGATAAAATGTTCAATATCAGGGTTCAGATTTCTCAATTCTCCATCAATCATTTTTTCGCAGGAAAAATCGGAAACAAAGTCACTGACAGCTTCATCACCATACTTTTTTAGTAAATCCAGAATATTCCAAACGAGTTTGGCCATGATTGCTTTTTCTCCTTTTAAGAGCCTTTTCCATGAAATCTTTCATAATTTCCGGATCAGTCACAACATTTGATTCAGGTATCTCTGTTTCTGTCGGATATACCTTTTCAGATGCTTCCATAGCCTGCAAAAAAACCTCAATAGCTTTAGGGTTATTAATGCGAATATTCTCTGTAATGCTTGAAGTAGCCATTGTTCATACCTCCTCATTCAATAAGCAATTTATAAGTCAATTTCTTTATCTTTAGTATACCATAGAACAGGGCTTTTGTCAAGAAATTTCCTGACGGTCATTTTACGTTATTTCTGCTGAGTGTGCTTGTAGCAATTGCAATGCATCTTCCCTTGCTCTGTCGTCCGCTTTTCTTGCGGCATCCACAAGTGCAGTTTCATATGAAGTGAGTCCCTGTGCCGAAATCTGCTGTCTGCCAAGAAGATAATCCACCGTCACATCAAAGCAGTCTGCCATCTGAATCAGCAAGTCCAGAGAGGGACATCTGTTTCCAGTTTCATATC
>JAZAUD010000198.1:0-1929 GCA_036373775.1 Oscillospiraceae bacterium
CTTTGAATGCTGTCATTCAGATATGCAAGCTGTCCTTCACAATAGCACGTTCGCCGGTTGTAAAAGTCAGTGCTGTCTTCTACTATGCGACCATTGAACAGTTCAACATCATCTTGAAATACTTGAACTGTTGACAGCATTCTAACCGGCACACCGTATTGTGGGTGTGCCGGTGGTATCTTGAATTCAAAAGAACCTGATGCATTCAGTTCCGGTTTCACAACCGGATTGATCAGCACAAGTTCTTCATCACGGGGGTCAAAGATAGGTATGTCATCACATAAAACACGATACATTTACAGTGACCCCCCTTTATAATTGATTTTTACTGTTCCATTTCCTTTGAAGGTCACATAATTGTCACCTTCCTGCAAGCGGATATCATACATTTTGTTTTCACCAACCTTCAGGTTGTAGGTGTTACCGTTGTGTGTCACCGTCATTGCAGCAGAACAAATGAATGTAGGTGATACCACTTTACGCCGGTTTATCAGGTTGGTGGTTAATGTTCCCGATACCGTCACATCTGTTTTGTGTATGATACCGTTTACAAAACTAAAGGTGTCCCAAATCCAAGGTTCGCTTGCAGAATTGACTTCAATCTTGTATGGCTCAACATCACATTCAACCACGATTGAACCAATCCGTTTGTTTGAAGCAAACTGATTGATTTTACACCGCCCGTAATAATAAAAGGTTTTGTCAGCGTCAAGAATGATCTGCATTTTTTGACCGTGCAGATAATTAGCCAGTGCAGAAAACGCATCTGACCAATATGTCAGGACGTTGGGAACAGTGAAGTTCAACGTCAGTTTCCTATTGTTGAACTTCACATCATCACCCAATGCTTCAGTCAGGTCAATGCTGCCGTTTCTCCCGATCACATCAACCGTTTCAGTCTTTGGTTCAGGCGGTGTCAGGTCTTTACTGGACAGGATCAGCCCAAAGTCATCATAACTGTGCTTTGTTCCAAATGTTACACCCGGTAAATTCACCCTCTATCCTTCCTTTCCCAAATTCTACCAAGTTCACCATCAATAGCAGGTGTCAGTTCACCCACAAGTGCACCGCTGTCAAGCACAATAGAATGACCTGCAACCACCGCTGCCAGAATAGCATTCAGCAGTTTTTCAATCATTTCTGTGAGTGCGTCAACCTTTTCAGCAAGTTCAGTCTGTTCAAGTCTTACGCTTTCCCTGATATCATTCATCAGGTTGCGCTTGCCGTAAATCATTTCATCCCCTGCTTCACCACCACCAAGTGCCTGACCGGTTTTCGGGTTCATTCCAAAGATGGTTGCATCACTCAGCATGTACGGGTTCTGCATAGCTTTTTTATACCAAGACACACTGACGTGTGGCAGGGATATAGGGCCAAAATCAGACCACGTTACACTGAAGTGTGGCAGCTTGATTGACGGAAAACTGAAATGTGCACCGGAAAAGAACCCCTTGATGCTGCTGATTGCATTGCTGACAAGGGTCTTTGCGCTGCTCATTGCCGTACTGATTGAAGATTTCACAGAATTAAATTTACTCTGTGCCGTACTGACAACATTTGAAAATGCTGTGCTGACGTTGGTCTTAATGTTACTCAGTGACGTTGATATACTTGATTTGATGCCAGACCAAGCCGTTGAAATAGATGACTTGATGCTTGACATTTTGCTTGTCACAGTGCTTTTCACGTTGTTGAACCCCGTGCTGACGTTCGTCTTCACGTTATTCACTGCCGTGCTGACCGTGGTCTTCACGTTGTTCCAAGCTGTACTGATGCCGGTTTTAATCCCACTCATGACCGTTGTTATGGTGGTCTTGATGCCGTTCCACACGGTGGTTATGGTGGTCTTAATTCCATTTACTGTTGTGGTGACTGCCGTCTTGATAGCATTCCACACAGTTGTTACTGTTGTCTTGATACCATTTACCA
>JAZAUD010000199.1:0-1903 GCA_036373775.1 Oscillospiraceae bacterium
AATGTGCCTGCCGGACAACAGGTGCAATACTTTCTTTAATTGTCTGAATGTCGTATTTTGTGACATCTTCAAACTGCTGTAAATCAGGCAGTAAAGCCAGTGAATCAGCCGTTAAGGAATCCAGCAATTCTTTATTTTTATGAGTATGAGAATTTTCTCTGATTGGTGTGATAGCTTCATGCACCATCAGGATTTCATCATTCAATTTTCTGACTGTGACATAATCCGAAAGATTGAGTTCAGCAAGTTTTTTCTGTTCTTCAAGTGTGTAGCTTGCAGTCGTTGCATCAAGGATTTCCTTGTTTTTATGCGAATGAGCATCCATTCTGATTGGTGTGATGGCTTCATGAATCATCAGAATTTCGTCATTCAATCTCTGAATCGTTACATAATCGGATGGAATAACTGTTTCTGAATTTTCAAGAGCCTGTTCAATCATTTTCTGAATTTCATCTTTCGTTGGATATTTGGACATATCCGGAACAGTGACCTCTTCAATTTTTTGCAAAATCTGCGTGTATAAATCGGGAGTAGGCGGAATAGGAGAATCATCATCCCCCACAAATCCGGACTGTCTGATATTCAGCGTGACCGGAACAGTTGTTGCTCTCAGCCCCGATGTATTGTCTGCATCGTAACCAAAAACAGACATTTTAACTGCACCTGCATGGAGTTCCGCAGGAAGCAGACAGGATAAACCGTCAAAACCAAGTACACGGTTATAAGTTTCATCGCCCTGTGTGAACTGCACGACTTTATAGAATTTCTTCCAGTCACCGTCAAATGTGAATTTGAGGGTAACAAAAGAAATCTGGTCAGAGGCAATTACCTCACGCTCCAGAATTTCAATTTTTTGATTTTTTACCAGAAATTTAAGCATTATTTCTTCACCTCCACCCATTCTTTGTCCTCTGTATCCCATTTCAGATACCCGTCAAGGCACTGAATTTTTGTCAGATTAGCTGAACTGCTGTGTGAGTCCCACTTTTTCTGCTTTTCGATTGCCGCCCAGTCTTTCAGACTGCCCTCATAAGTCAAGGTTTTCAGCTTACCGCAGGAATTGAACGCATAGGTCTGAATTTCCTTTACTGATTTTGCAATCGTGAAATTGGTAAGTGCCGTACATCCTGAAAACATATATGCGCCAATGACTGCACCTTCATATCGAACCGTGGAAAGACTGGTACACTCACGGCAAGCATAATAGCCAACGGCAGTCACCGAACGTGGAACCGTCAGACTTGTAATTCGTGTATTGGCAAACGCATACTGACCGATTTCTGTCATTTTGCCGGGAATGGAAATTTTTGTGAGACCATAAACGTCAGTTGCAAGAGCAGCAAATGCATTTCTTCCTATTTTCGTAAGAGTGCTGGGAAGAGAGGCAGAACCTAACTGGTTACAATAGTTGAAAGCAAATGTCCCAAGTGAAGTAATGCCGTCTGAAACAACCAGAGATTTGATGTTCTGGTCGTCAAAAAATGGTGAAAGATTGTCACCTGCACGCTGGTCATTAAGAAATTCTATCCATCCTTCCAGATTGCCGCTGTATTTTCCGACACCAAGGTCAGCAGCAAAAGATAATACGAGTGAAGCATCAACAGCGTTAATCGAGCCGTCACGATTGACATCAGCAAGCAGCTCCTGGTCAGGGGTCAGACCCGATTCAAGCCCGACACCAAGATTGGAGGCGGCAGCCAAAATCAAAGATGCATCCGAAGCAGTGACACGTCCATCACCATCAACATCAGGATAATGAACATCAGAAAGAGGGATTGCTGTCCCATAATCGTACATTTCACCAGTGCCACGGAGCAGAAGTTTTCCGTCCGAATACAGCACATAATAAATATCATCACCGCACTGACCGACTTTCACAATATCGCCTGTCATGTCATCAATT
>JAZAUD010000200.1:0-1895 GCA_036373775.1 Oscillospiraceae bacterium
GACGGAGCGAGGTCTCCGTGGTATAGCTCTTTTAGCATAACAGCACACCTCCTTTCTGATGTACTATCATACCATAAATAACAGAAAATAGCCATTACCATAACCGACAAATATAATGAATGAAATTTGTGACGATTAAACAGGAAAGTGCTTTTATCACGTTAAATCGCTAAAGCGACAGCATAATAAAAAATCACCAGAGAGCTTTTAAAGTTCTCTGGTGTGTTTTTTACAGTAGTTTACAATGATTATGAAAAACTATATGCAGTAGCACACAGTAAGTCACAGTAGCATACAAACTTTAGTTTTCTGCTTTTTTGATTCTGCACTTCTTTTTATAGCAAGCAACACCATATTTCAGAATTGTTGTCATGCCCTTATCAAGAAGATACTGCTGATAATTTCTGTCTTCAATCTGTTTCAGTGCTTCATTGCATCCTTGCTCCGTTTTCTCATCTTCGCCGTATTTCACTTCAATCACAATGCCGATTTCATCAGCAGGAATGCGAATCAGAATATCGCTGTATCCGTCACCGGATTCTAAATTTGATTTCACAATCCAGTCATCCATACGGCTTAACAGACCAAGCAGAATGCCATGATAGAAATTCTCCTTTTTGGCAATTTCTACGTTGGTGTCACGAATACTGATGACAGCGTTCAGATATTGATTGAACAGCTCCTGTGCCTTTTCTTCATCTCCATTCCGGAATGTCATACAGAAGTCGGTAAGATTTACCTTGTTCTGGGCAGCATAGGCACTGAACCATTTATAAATCTGTGCTCTGAATATCTTCCTGATTTCCAGATTAGGAATTGTCAGCTCCAGCTCATCATCTTCCAGAACAGCAGAATGTGTCAAATAGCCCGTCATATATAGCATACTCCACAGATTATCGATGTTATCATTCAATTCTCGGTAGGTTAGTTCCTGACTAATTACTTTTCTAACAGATTGACCTGCCATCAGATGCTCAATGTCATCTTTCATAGTGGCTGTGGCTGATGAGATAAACTGCCTTACAATATCGTTTCCGCTGGTATTCAGCCAGTATGCCTTTGGCTGTGCATCGGGATTATGGAGCAGGTCATTACAATATTTAACAATGTCCCAGGGACAGTACATTTCTGTCCTGCCGAAATGATAGCCGTCATACCACTGTTTCGCAATGGAGTGATATTGTTCCAGACCATAGAAATTCAGCATTTCTTTCACTTCTTCGTCTGTAAAACCGAAATATTCTGAAAACTGTACCTCTGAAATGGAGTTCACATTCAGGTTATTCATCCCCGTAAAAATGCTCTCTTTGGAAATCCGCAGACAGCCTGTCAGCACACCAAATTCGAGAGAATCGTTGGTCTTTAAGGCGGCATCAAACAGTGAACGGATGAATTTTACCATCTTATCATAGAAGCCATTCAGCCACGCATTCTGCAATGGAACATCATACTCATCAATCAGAATGATGACCTTTTTCTGATGTACTGCATAAAGACAGTCAGTGAGTATTTTCAGTGAAGATTCATAAATGGTATCTGAGGCATCTTCATTACAAATGTTTTCAAAATGTCTTTTTCTTCTTGCTGTAATTCTGTCTGATTCAAGAATATCACGATGTCTCTCAAATTCATCAGCAATCAACGTTCTAAACAGCTCCATGTTTTTCTGAAAAGTTTCTTTTTCCATACCTTTCAGCGAAACAGAAATTACTGGATACTGTCCACAATGGGACATATATTTCTCCCCAGCTTTACTGATGTTCAATCCGTCAAACAAATAGCTGTTGTCCTCATCCATTTTCTCAAAGAAGTATCTGAGCATACTCATGTTCAGTGTTTTGCCGAAACGTCTCGGACGAGTAAACAGGCTAACCTTTGCACCGCTGTCAAGCAAA
>JAZAUD010000201.1:0-1884 GCA_036373775.1 Oscillospiraceae bacterium
TAATTTTCAGATTGCCTTTCTGAATGGGAAGTGTACCCATATGAAAATACATCTGATATTGTAGTGTAAAATCTTCATCTTTTTCTACATAATAAAGTGTTTCGCCCTTTGATTGGTCAATATCAAGATATTGCAGAGTGAATGCACTCAAAAATCCATCTTCTGCATATTGCTGATAATAATATTCCGATGTGCCTTCCGCATAACTGGTTTCAGATGTGATGATAACCGAATCTGTATCAGCTGCCATACTTTTTACAGAAGACATCGGCAATGAAACATGCGTCAATTCGGATGCATCATCTTTCGGCAATTCATCTTCATCAATAAAAATTTCCTGTTCTGGCAGTACAGAATTTTCCTGATTTTCTTTGCCGGATACCACAGGAAGATTCAACAATTCCGGAAGTTCAGAGGTTTCATCTGCACTATCTATCATGGCAGTTATATCTTCTGTCATCTCCTCAGTTGTTTCTTGTATTTCTGCTGTTTCTCCAGCACGAACAAATAAATTATCCATATCGCCAAACATGGACAATAACAATGACAGTGCAAAACCTACAGAAGCAATCCTACTGCCAATAGTTTTATTTTTTCTTAGCATCACATTTACCTCCGTTCAATTTGTAAATACCCGCTTATATTCAGCAATAGTATTTTCATTACAAGATTTTACGGGAACTGCCTCCGCAATAAGTGTTATCTGATATTCTTGGTCAAATACACCAAGATAATCTTTTTTATAAATCGGAATGTCTACATAGTTAAACAATTCAGCAGATGATTCATTTGGATGCAGTACAATCATTTCATTTGTATCAATAGCAGGCTGTGCTTGTTTTACAAAATAAAAATAATATGTAAAATTATCATTACTGTCCTTCTCAACAGCATAATCACACGGAACTGCTGTTTTACTGCTGAAAAGAGAATGATTGATTTCAATATTTCCACCAGCATCAACAGATGCAACAAGTGGTGTTTTACCATCACTGAGCATTAGTGATTTCAGGATTTTATCTCTTACCTCAGTTTGAGAAAGTTTTTTGATTTCAGGATTGTTTACATTTTCATCACTTAAATTTACATTCTGAGATGCTTCTACTGAAATTGTCATTTTAATACGAACATAAATATCGCTTTCACCGTCATTATATGCATATGGATTTTTTTCAATTGTCATGCCCGGTTCAAAGGCAGATGCTTTTTCCATTCCTTTTTCATACCATTGCGGTTCTTTCAGAATAACAGAAGTCCGCTCATCGGGAAGCGGTTGTTCAGGGTGAGTCTGTTCCGCAGTGATTCTGTTTGTTACAAAATCAGAACTATGAAAATATGCAAAAACGCCTGCGGCTACAAGAACATTGACGATTATCAGAGATGCCGTGAATGTCAGTTTCTGTCGTCTGTTTTTGCCGAAAGCATTTTTTATCTTATCTTTTATCTGCATATTCTTCCTCCTTCCGCTGAGGTTCACTTTGATAAAAAAATCCCATGATAAACAGGATTGTCACGCTCACGCCGAGAATTATCAGTCCTTTTTTTGTATGCACCCATGCCAGCAGAAAGCCGATATAGGGAACTGCAAAGACCGTTTTCCCAATATAATTTTCTCTGGTGACGGGGTTCGGGTCTGGATTCTGGTTCATATCGCCCTGTGTGAAGATTCCCTCTTCTGTGATGTTTATCGCCCTGTGAGTGACGAGCATATCCTCACTGACCTGAAAGGAAATCACATCGCCAACCGAAATGCTGTCGAAATCGCTGTAAGTGCTGACAAAGCAGACACACCCCACAGGCAACAACTCCCCCATAGAGCCGGATTTGACGTGATACAGCCGGATTCCGCACAGATACAGCACAGCCAGCAACACCCCCACAACA
>JAZAUD010000202.1:0-1875 GCA_036373775.1 Oscillospiraceae bacterium
AAAAGGAGTATCGAGCCTCATGGAGAAATTTATGCTAAAGGCGCATGAATTGCAAGCCCAGGGATTTACTCAGAAGCAGATTGCTGAGCAATTAGTAAAAACAGACAGAACAATCAGAACGTGGTTAAAGCAAATGCCACGAAAAAGAAAAACACCTGTCAGAAAAAGCCTGCTGGACGAATACAAACCTTTCGTCGAAGCACTTGTCAGAGAAAACCCGGAAATTAATGGTGCAAATATTTTTAAAAAACTTAAAAAAATGGGTTTTAAAGGACAGTCTTCAATTGTCCGTGAATTCATAACAAAAATCAGAAAAGAAGAAGCTCAGAAAGCAACAATCCGTTTTGAAACAGAACCTGCCCGCCAGGCTCAGGTCGACTGGATAGAATTCGGACGACAGTATGTGAACGGAAGAATTCAGAAGCTTTATGCCTTCGTCATGGTCATGGGATTTTCCAGAATGCCCTTTGTCAGTTTTACAACGAGCATGAACAGTGCCACCCTTTTGAACTGCCATATAAAAGCCTTCAGATTCTTTGGAGGAATCCCTGAAGAAATCCTTTATGACAACATGAAGACTGCCTGGGTCTACGATGGAGAACACTGGCAGACGAACCGGCAGCTGGCCCGTTTTGCATACCACTACGGTTTCATTCCCAAGCGATGTAAAATACACAGGCCGGAAACCAAGGGCAAGGTTGAACGATTCAACAAGTATTTCGAAAATAGTTTTTTTGTTGATTATGACAACAGGAACCTGAATCTGCCACAGCTGAATGAAGATGCCCTTGCATGGATTAAGACGATTGCAGAAAACAAGCTCTCCCAGTTCAATCAGTCAAGAGATGAACGTTTCCATCTGGAAAAACAATATCTCAAGAAGCTTCCGACCTCCGACTTTGATGTCCGTGATTCCATTCCCCTCATTGTCAACAGGGAGTCATGCATCACATACAGGACAAACAAATACAGCGTTCCTCCGGTTTTCATCGGAAAGACCATAACAGGCAGGCCGTTTCTTGATGTTGAAAAACTTGAACTTTTTGATGCGGACGGAGTTTCAATCAGAATTATTGACTGTGCGCCTGCTGGAAGCCGAAAATCATTTATTTCTGTGGAAGATCAGGAGGCAATCCTTAAAGCCTGGGAAAAAGGGCTCAAACGCGATGCTTTCAAACGTCAGTCAAAGAAAGCCCTGAAGTTCAGCAATCCTGATTATGTTGCAATAAGAAATCCTGTTTTCTATGAGCAGTTTCTTGCAGGGGGACTCTGATGGAAAACATAAAGCTTTTGACTTTGAAAAACCGTATGGAAGAACTGGGACTGAACTTTATGGCAGCAGGCTTTGACTCTTTTCTTGAAGAACAGGCTCATAATGACAACACCCTTCTCGAAAGAATCTACGACCTTATTGAAACAGAACTGATTCCACGGAATGAACGGGCTGGAAAAACAAGACTTAAAATTTCAGGCATTCCCCAGTTCAAGACATTGGAAGCCTTTGACCTCAGCTGGCTGAAAGGAGGACTTCCACAGGAAAAGTTCAACGAGCTTTCCTCTCTGGCATTTGTTGAAAGAAAAGAAAATGTATTTTTCCTCGGACCTTCCGGAGTTGGAAAAACTCACCTTATGACGGCTCTCGGCTGCAAGGCCTGTCTTTCAGGTTTCTCGTCTTATTACATTTCCTGTCATGATCTTGTGGAAGTTCTGATTAAGGCGAAAGAGCAAAACAGACTTGCAAGAAAGCTTAAATGGTTTGCAAAACCAAATCTTCTTCTGGTAGATGAGGTTGGTTATGAACCCTTGACAGCTGAACAAACTCATGCATTGTTTCAACTGATTAATGTCCGTTATGAAAGTGGTGCAATGATTATG
>JAZAUD010000203.1:0-1874 GCA_036373775.1 Oscillospiraceae bacterium
CACATGAGCATAGATGTCCATTGTGAAACCAGAATTTGCATGACCGAGAATCTTGGAAAGTGTTTTGATAGACATACCAGATTCCAATGCTCTGGTTGCGAATGTGTGACGGAGACCATGCACATTGATTTCACGGATATTGTGTCGTTTCAGGAGCTTTTTAAAGTCACGCTGAAAATATCTCGGTTCAATCCATCCACCGCTTTGATTGATGAAAACATAATCGCTTTTGGGGAGTCCTTTCTCCTTCAAATAATGCTCCTGACGAATTCCATAATCATAAAGAGCCTGTGCAATTTCAGGAAGCAGGGGAATTTTTCGGATAGAATTGGCTGTCTTAGGCTTTCCGATTGCAAGATAAGTTTTGGATTCACCATCAACAGGAGCTGCTTTTTTGATACGGTTGAGCGTTTGTGTGACTTTGACATAGCTCGAACCATTCAAATCAATATACACGTTCTTCCAAGGCAAACCGAGCAGCTCCCCCATACGCATCCCAGTGTACAAGTCAAGCAGAATCGCCATTTCCAGTTTTTCACCCTTCATGCGTTCCTGCAATTGTTGCTGTTCCTCTACAGTAAAGAATTTCCGTTCTTTCTTGACAAGCTTTGGAACGGTCACATAATCGGCAGGATTCTTTGCAATCATCTCCAATGCCACAGCCTGTTCTAATGCCTTGTGCAACATATTGTGCATATTACGGAGAGTTTTGGCACTTAAATTTTTGCCCTTGCTTTTGAGATTGCCGTTTCTCAGTCTGTCATTGTAGAATTGTTGAAGAATCAGGACATTCAAATCACAGAGTTTGACGTTGCCAATAGTTGGTTGAATATGCTTGTGAATGTAGGTCTCGTAATTGATGGAAGTTGTCGGGCGCAGGTCATAACAGTAAGTTTCCAGCCACGTACAAAGCCACTGATACAGCGTTACTTTACTGGGTTCAATGTAAGTATTCGTGCGGAGTTCGTTGAGAACCTTGTTGACCTTTTCGGTTACTTCACGTTTGGTTTTGCCGTAGAAGTATTTACGTTTCGGCTTTCCATCAGCCGTGTAAAGAGTGACAGCACCACGCCATTTTCCAGTTTTGTCCTTGTAGATGCTGCCTTCATTGTTTCCTTTTTTAGCCATAAAATCACCTCTTTGAAAAAATATGACCTGCCAGCAGAAGGAGCTGACAGGTCAATGAAATTAAATTTCACCACACAAATCGCAAGGGTCATCAGCGTCACCATACAAATGATGTTCAAACAGATATTCCTCAATCTCGTCATAAGTATAGCCCATATCACGCAGATAATCAACGGCTTCTTCATTGATGCCGTAATAGCCACACATATCAATCAAGGTAGCATAGCTGTCATCATCAAAATCATCCTCAAGTTCAACGTACTCATCATAATCATAGTCCCATCCAGTAGTATTATTCAACGACCATCCAAAACGGCGACTGGAAAACGTGGAATTGAAGAAAGTCGGAACATGGAATCTGTCACGAGTAATTTTGCCATCAGGTGCGATTTTGATAATGTCGCCTTCATTAGTCTCAATCATTTCGTAGTGCATCCAGCGCAAGGGAGTATGTTTCAGAGCTGCCTTCATGATACTTCCGGTTGAAGAATATACATACAATTTCAATTCGGGGAAGTAAATGAGATACAATGGAGAACTTCCCTTCACGAACCACAGGGAATTAGTCTCGTCCAGAATCGTGAAGGTGAAACTACCACGAACATCCTCTGCCATATTGCGGAGAGTATCGAAATTCAGGGCTTTCTGTGTTTCAATCAGCTGAACTGCAACATAGCTATCCGTCTCAATATTGGTGATGGGGAGCTGTTTTTCTCTGCGAAGTTCTCTGTCGTTATGCAATACAC
>JAZAUD010000204.1:0-1868 GCA_036373775.1 Oscillospiraceae bacterium
TGCCGCCCAGTCTTTCAGACTGCCCTCATAAGTCAAGGTTTTCAGCTTACCGCAGGAATTGAACGCATAGGTCTGAATTTCCTTTACTGATTTTGCAATCGTGAAATTGGTAAGTGCCGTACATCCTGTAAACATATACGAGCCAATGACAGCACCTTCATAACGAACCGTGGCAAGGTCGGCACAACCTCGGCACGCATAATATCCAACGGCAGTCACCGAACGGGGAATTGTCAGACTTGTAATCCGTGTGTTGGCAAACGCATACTGACCGATTTCTGTCACTTTGCTGGGAATGGAAATTTTTGTGAGACCATAAATATCCGTAGCAAGAGCAGCAAACGCATTTCTTCCTATTTTTGTAAGTGTGTTGGGAAGAGAGGCAGAAGCTAACTGATTACAGTAGTTGAAGGCGAATGTTCCAAGCGAAGTGATGCCGTCTGAAACAACCAGAGATTTGATGTTCTGGTCGTCAAAAAATGGTGAAAGATTGTCACCTGCACGCTGGTCATTGAGAAATTCTGTCCATCCTTCCAGATTGCCGCTGTATTTTCCGACACCAAGGTCAGCAGCAAAAGATAATACAAGTGAAGCATCAACAGCGTTAATCGAGCCGTCACGATTGACATCGGCAAGCAGCTCCTGTTCAGGAGTCAGACCCGATTCAAGCCCGACACCAAGATTGGAGGCGGCAGCCAAAATCAAAGAAGCGTCTGATGCAGTGACACGTCCGTCCCCGTCAACATCAGGATAATGAACATCAGAAAGAGGGATTGCTGTCCCATAATCATACATTTCACCAGTACCACGGAGCAGAAAAACTGTCGCAGACAGCCTCCAGTGTTATCGACACAGAATCGGCATCAGTCGTCATTTTATAAACTTCAATCTGCATAATTATACTCCTAAATAAGCGTTGGTGTGTTCAATACGGACTTTCAAGTTTTTCAGCCCGTCCGCTGCACGGAGATAAAAACGGTTTGTTCCTTCTCTCAATGGAAGCCACGTTGAGCCGGAAACAAGGCGGTTGATGATGTTCGTTTTCACACCTCCACGCTCCAGCATGACGGTCTTGTTTCCTGTTTTAGTCGTGACTGTGATAATATCGCCGTTCAGAATTTCACCGATAATTTGCAGATATTCGTCTGTATCGGCATTGTAGATTGTCGGAGAAACAGCCGCAATTTCGGAAGAAGAGCTTGCCTCAAGAACAATCGTGAATCCGATTTCATCACCATCATTCTCGATAATCATCGTGTTTTGTGTATTATACTTTCCAAGTGGGAACGGATTGTCATTCTCTGGAAACGGAAAGTGAAAAGCCCCCATAATCTGCGAATACAGAACCATTTCTGACTTGACGGAATACCAGTAAATATCAGGGCATAGAATCGAAATCTGACCATTTGTCAGTTCCTCAAAGTTGTTGACTTCACAGGTTTCTACATAACCCTCTGCGTACACATCAATGTTCGCTGTAGAATAGTAAATCTTAATGTACCGTGACGGTTTCACAACTTTATAGAGCAGGTGTCTCCGCCTTTCCACATTGACACCACGCATTTCAAAGTGAATGACGATGTTTCTTTTCTCGATAAAGGCATTGTTCAAATAACTGCCGTTCATGCCTGCATAGGAAGAAGTGCTGACAGTTCCGGCAGGCGGATTCAGTCCCTCAATCTTGGAAGTCATGTACTGATTGGCAGTTGTCGTCATGTCGATTCTGTCACCGTTTTCATTTTCAAGTATCAATTTGAAAAACATGAAATTCCTCCTTGTTTTTTCGGTGTGGATATGCTATAATAAAAACAGATTTGACCATAAGGAGGAGTCCCCATGCCAAAAAATCAAGCAAAGCCAGTAAACCA
>JAZAUD010000205.1:0-1828 GCA_036373775.1 Oscillospiraceae bacterium
AATTGATGACATGACAGGCGATATTGTGAAAGTCGGTCAGTGCGGTGATGATATTTATTATGTGCTGTATTCGGACGGAAAACTTCTGCTCCGTGGCACTGGTGAAATGTACGATTATGGGACAGCAATCCCTCTTTCTGACTGCCGTTATCCTGATATTACGGGTGACGGACGGGTAACTGCCTCGGATGCTTCTTTAATTCTGTCGGCTGCCTCCAATATTGGTGTCGGGCTTGAATCTGGTCTGACCCCTGAACAGGAGCTGCTTGCTGATGTCAATCGTGACGGCTCGATTAACGCTGTTGATGCTTCCCTTGTGTTATCTTTTGCTGCTGACCTTGGTGTCGGAAAATACAGCGACAATCTGGAGGGATGGACAGAATTTCTCAATGACCAGCGTGCAGGCGACAATCTTTCTCCCTTTTTTGATGACCAGAATATCAAGTCTCTGGTTGTTTCAGACGGCATCACTTCGCTTGGAACATTTGCTTTCAATTATTGCAATAACTTAGCATCTGCATCACTTCCAAACACGCTTACAAAAATAGGAAGAAATGCGTTTGCTGCTCTTGCAACTGATGTTTATGGTCTCACAAAGATTTCCATTCCGAGTAAAGTGACAGAAATCGGTCAGTACGCATTTGCACATACACAAATTACAAGCCTGACAGTTCCACGTTCAGTGGCTGTCGTTGGATATTATGCGTGCCGAGGTTGTGCCGACCTTGCCACGGTTCGTTATGAAGGTGCTGTTATCGGCTCATATATGTTTTCAGGATGTACAGCACTTACCAATTTCACGATTGCGAAATCCGTAAAGGAAATTCAGACCTATGCATTTTATTCCTGCAATAAGCTGAAAACTTTAACTTATGAGGGCAGCCTGAAAGACTGGGCGGCAGTCGAAAAACAGCAGAACTGGGATTCGCATAATAGTTCAGAAAAATTGACAAAAATTCAGTGCCTTGACGGTTACCTGAAATGGAACAGCGATGATAAAGAATGGGTGGAGGTGAAAGAAAATGCTTAAATTTCTGGTAAAAAATCAAAAAATTGAAATTCTGGAGCGTGAGGTGATTGCTTCCGACCAGATTTCTTTTGTGACCCTCAAATTTACATTTGACGGTGACTGGAAAAAATTTTATAAAGTTGTGCAGTTCACGCAGTGTGATGAAACATTCAATCGTGTGCTTGGTTTTGACGGTTTATCCTGTCTGCTTCCTGCGGAACTCCATGCAGGTGCGGTCAAAATGTCAGTTTTCGGCTACGATGCGGACAATACATCAGGACTGAGAGCGACAACTGTTCCCGTCACTCTGAATATCAGACAGTCCGGATTTGTGGGTGATGATGATTCTCCGATTCCGCCTACTCCCGATTTATACACGCAGATTCTTCAGAAGATTGAAGAAATCACCGGAAAAGGCGGTACTGTTCCGGATATGTCAGAATATCCGAAGAAAGATGAAATCCAGAAAATGATTGAACAGGCTCTTACAAATTCAGAAACGGTTATTCCGTCTGATTATGTAACAATTCAGAGGCTGAATGACGAAATTCTGATGATTCGTGAGGCTATCACACCAATCAGAATGGATGCTCATTCGCACAAAAATAAAGACATTCTTGATAACACAACAGCAAGCTACACACTTGAAGAACAGAAAAAACTTGCTGAACTCAATCTTTCGGATTATGTCACCATCAGAAAATTGAATGATGAAATCCTGATGGTGCATGAAGCTATCACACCAATCAGAGAAAATTCTCATACTCATAAAAATAAAGAACTGCTGGATTCCTTAACGGCTGAATCACTGGCTTTACT
>JAZAUD010000206.1:0-1818 GCA_036373775.1 Oscillospiraceae bacterium
AAGGATTGGTCTTGTACGCATCGGCTGGTGGATGTTTCTAATGTCTATTTTATTCCCGTTACCATAGTGGGGCATTTCGGAAGAATTGACATTTCAGGTTTTTGCGATTATGAATATCATATGAGAAGATGTGCCGATGTGCAAGGCGGTACGATTACCATGAAATCTTACCGTATTTTTCCTGAATGCCATCAAAAAGCAAGCTATGGTAATGAAAGGGAAAGACACCACTGTTACCCTGTGTTGCTCCAATTCGCAGATACCATGTGTCATGCCCCTGCGGGCATGAAAAAACTGGAAAACCTTGGTGATGTGGCAGAGCCACAGCATTTACTAACCAGAAAATGCCAATAAAATTTTGAGAAGAACATCAGGATTTAAAGAAGCCTTGAACATCATTTTCCGTTTGCTTAGACGACCATATTTTGCTTTTGTCAGAACTGCAAGAGCAATTTTACGAAGTACATTCATGTTAAGAGGAGAGTTATCTTTTTTCATGTGTGCAGAATCTTCCCTGAAAATAATGTCCAGATTCCAGTGAAGCTGATTTTCAATTGCCCAATGTTTTCTGACAGCATCCGCAAATTCTTTCACATCTGTTAAAGAAGTGATAAAATAACGGACGGATTCTGTTTCTTCACCATCCTTGATTCTTTTTGTTTTTACCATTCCGACAGCATTCATTTTTTCCCATTTATCGAGATTTACAAAATCTTTCACATTGGTTTTGAGAAAATAAGTCCGGATTTCTGTCCTTCCATGCTGATGTTCCTCTGTTTCTGTTACCTTCGCTCTACATTTTGTGTTACTAAATTTTGCTTCTGTAAATTCATACAATTTGGGCTGATTCTTTTTGACACTGATGACATAATCCGCTTCTTCTGAAACGATTTTCTTTACAATTTCTGTCTGGCAGCTCATGGCATCTGCTGTGATGATGGTATCTTCCAGGTAAAATAAATCCAGTAATTCAGGCACAGCTTTGATTTCATTTGATTTTTCATTCACAGTGATTTCACCAAGGGTAATCTGACTTTCTGTAACAAATGCACTCACAACATGATATGCTTTATGCTCATTGCTTTTACTGCCTCTGATTGTTTTCCCATCTACTGCAATCACACAGCGTTCTGGAAATTCCACTGCCAGCCAATTGTACAGACATTCTGAAAGTTCTTCCGGATTCAGCCTTTCAAACAGTCTGCGGAATGTATACTGCCCCCCATTTCAATTTATACATTTCGATGCATCAAGGCATTCAAAATTGAAGGCGAGTAAAGTATCAAGGGAAGAAGCAAATGTGGAATAAGCGTTATCAAGAAAAGTCTTGATGCTGTCAAAAAAACACTGGAAGGAAGTGTAGTATTTGTTCGCCATCACTTTACGTCTAAGGAATTTCCAAAGGCGCTCGATCAAATTGAGATTAGGAGAATAAGGCGGCAGAAAAATGAGGTTGATATTTAACTCGGCAGCGCACGATTTTACCTTCTTGCAGCGCTGATAGGCAGCATAATCAAGTACCACATAGATCCATTCATTCGGTGATTTCTGACGCAGTTGCCTTAAACCGTCACATACGCTGTCTGCGTTAAGATAGGTGTCGTTCATAATGGTTTCGACTTCATGCGAAACCGCATCCAAAAATCCGAGACAATTGACACGTTTTCTCCCATATGCAGACTTTACACATACTCTTTCCTTGCACCAGCACTTCCCGCTTTCATAACCATAAATCAGGTGTACACCATCACAAAAATACACTTTGGCAAGTCTGTTTACAGCCATATCAAGAAGCGGAAGCAAGATATTTTTCAGGAA
>JAZAUD010000207.1:0-1804 GCA_036373775.1 Oscillospiraceae bacterium
ACCGACACAGAAAATACTGTTCCCACAGTTGTTATATTTCCAATCGTTACAAGGGGGAAAACGAGCATGAAGCAGAATGAAATCATGTATCAGGTGACAATGAGCCTGTTCCGTCAGATGCTCAGAAACGGCTTGCTCACCAAGGAAGAATACTCGGTAATTGATACAAAGATGCAGGAAAAATACAAGCCTGATTTCGGCATATTATTTTCCGAAAAAACTTGATATTCTGCGGAAAATAGTTTAATATTGTATCCGAAAGGAGGTCATTCCATGAGAAAAATTATCAGATTACAGCCTGAAATTCCGGCACTGCCAAAACTGAAAAAAGTGGCGGCATATGTTCGTGTTTCAATGAAATCGGAACGGCTGATGCACTCGCTTTCCGCACAAATCAGTTATTTCAGTGAAGTGATTCAGAAAAATCCGGAATGGGAATATGCCGGAGTATATGCTGACAGATTCGTAACAGGCACGAGCATCGAAAAAAGAATGGAATTCCAGCGTTTGATTGCTGACTGCGAAGCCGGAAAAATCAATATTGTACTTTGCAAGAGCATTTCCAGATTTGCAAGAAATACCGTTGATTTACTGAAAACGGTCAGGCATCTGAAAGAACTTGGTGTGGAAGTCCGGTTTGAAAAAGAAAACATCAGTTCCATGAGCAATGACGGAGAAATGCTGCTTACCCTGCTTGCGAGTTTCGCAGAACAGGAAAGTGTCACGCAAAGCGAGAATCTGAAATGGGCAATCAGCAGGAAATTTGAACGTGGCGAACCTTGGGGAAGTCCTGTTTTTGGCTACACCAGAATTAAAAATGATTTTATTATCAATGAGGAAGAAGCGGAAATTATCCGAAAAATCTATGCTGATTTTCTCGCTGATGTGCCTATGGGAAGTATCGCAAAGTGGCTGAAAAGCATCAACTGCCGCTGTAAAACAGCACAGTTTGTAAAAGATGCTCTCCGGAATCCAATTTATGCAGGCGACCTTTTATTGCAGAAGCATTTCTCTCCGCAAGTTCGCCATATGCAGAAAAACAATGGTGAAATGCCGAAATATTATGTTTCGGAGCATCACCCTGCAATTATCAGCCGTGAAACTTTTGAACAGGTTCAGCAGAAAATGCAGGCATCGCTTGATTTCAATCCGGAAGCCCACAGAGTGGCGGGTGTAAAGTGTTTTTCTTCCAAAATTACATGCGCCTGCTGTCAGGGAAATTATGTATCCAATTCGATTTCTATGAGTGGAAAGCTGACCGCAAACTGGGCTTGCTATGGCAAAATCAGAAAGCAATGCAGTGCCAGAGACATTACCGAAAAGAAACTGGAAACCGCCTGCTGTGAAGTATTGCACTTATCAGAATTTGATGAAAACATCTTTGCTAAAAATATTCACAATATTCTGGTGTTTCTGGACGGCAGACTGGAATTCACATTCTATGACGGCACAAAGGCAGAAAGCCATGTCTGGTTCTACAATTCGGAGGACAGAAAATACAAAGACCCGCACAGCAGAATTTACGGTTATACAAGAATTGAAGATACTTATATCATCTGTGAAGAAGAAGCAGAAGCGGTCAGAATGGTCTATGAAGATTATCTGAATGAGATGACAATTTCAGATATATCAAGAAAAATGGAGAAGCTGGGCTATCATGGAAAGCGTACAGGATTTTCAAGGAGAATGGTGCTTTATCTTCTGAGCAATCCGTTTTATATCGGAACAAGAATCTATCCTGCGGCATATTCCGGCACAGGAAAAGACGAGATTGTAGAAAACGACCATCCTGCCATTGTTACCA
>JAZAUD010000208.1:0-1784 GCA_036373775.1 Oscillospiraceae bacterium
AGTTTCATTGTATTTATCAATCTGTGCATTCAAAACTGTGAGCTGTGCCAGCATATCCGTTACCCTGCATTTTCCGAGAATACAGCGGCAGTAGCCGCACAGATTTTCATCTGTTCTGTAATCGAACCAGTCAAATTTGGAAAGTGACACTGCTCCGACATTCAGACGGACAGAATACAAAGTCAGCTTTGCACGGTTTGTGTCAACCGGAATAAACGGAACAGAGGGATTTTCTGCCGGAGTTCCAGCGACCACTTCAATTCTGACATCACGCACGCCTTCGGAGGCATCACAGACAATGCCGATTGTGACATATCTCGGCAGGGACTCGTCCTGATATTCCGACAGGTCAATGCTGTATCTGGCATCGTTAATGAAATAATGCCCGCTTATCCACGCTTTTCCTGTGCCGAGAATGACTTTTAAGCCCTTTGTCGGTGCTGTCAGTTCAAACTGTTCTCCGTATGTGTCCAGAATGCCGTTACAAATCAGGCTTGACAGATAATCGGTGAAATTCTCCGCTGTGTACGTCCTGTCAAGACCTTTTGAGTTGAAAAATCCACTTGAAAAAGCCATAAATTAACCCTCCTTAAATGTTGGTGTCAGGCTTCTGCCGTTCTGGTCAAAGCCTTCCACCATGCCGATAAGCTGTATTTTCGGCTGAATCATGCCGAAACGCCTGTGCTGAACAGTGACATAATCACCAACAGCATAATCTTTCTGATATTGGTACTGCGTATTGTTTGCAGCAATTGTTGACTCTGATGCAGTTTTCGGGGACACTATTTTTTCAGAGCCACGATTTTTGAGCAGTTCGATGTATTCCTCCTCCGGAATCTAACGGGTTTCACCGTCAAGCTGTTCTTCCTCTAAAATGTCATCAGCGTCAACATACACCTCATAACGCTCTAAATATGCTGGTTCATCTCCGTCAAAATAGGTTGTGCGTTTTCGGTCTGCACCTTCACCGTGTCCCAGAACATAAGCGAAATTCTGCTGAACAGAAATGTCCTCCGCATAGCTGAATGACAGCAGGTTGCTGTATCCGTCCGAAAAAACAATATGCGGATTTTCTTCCTGCATGATGCTCCTGTCCGTTCCCTGCGAGAGTTCAAACAGCATCTGATAATGCTCATTTTCGATTTTGGAAAGCCGAATATTCGCAGTACCGCCGATTTTTTCGCAGACGGTATAAATCCATTCCATGAGATTGGTATAGCTGACCTGCAATTTCGTGGTCTGTTCCCAGCACTCACCACTGACCTCTCCAAGAGAAAGCCCCGGTATTCTGCGGTTATCATCACTCATACAGTTCTGCGCAACAACAGCACGGACAATATCACCGTATGCTGTATTTGCTGTGGCTGAATATGTCGGATAGATAATTCTACGTTCAAGCAGACATATCAGAAATCTGCCTGAAACAGTCAGATAATCGCCGTTCTCAGCATCTGTATCAATCTTGACAGATTCGATAATTCCGAAATGCTCCTTGTCATCATCTCTGCCGATAATTCTGCCAGTCCGGAAAATTTCAATGTTCTGCGGATTTGCCGCAATGTACACCTCAAATGCTCCGCACTGGTAACATTCAATGTCCCACAAGAGAGAAGAAAAACTGTCACAGACAGCCTCCAGTGTGATTGATACGGAATCGGCATCAGCAGTCATTTTATATACTTCAATCTGCAAAACTACACCCCCAGATAAGCATTGGTATGCTCGATACGGACTTTCAGATTTTTCAGTCCGTCAGCCGCACGGAGATAAAAGCGGTTTGTTCC
>JAZAUD010000209.1:0-1783 GCA_036373775.1 Oscillospiraceae bacterium
TCATTAGGGATAAATTCGCCTTTTTCCATTCTGTAGCCATAGAGAACAGCTCTTGTTTTCATTCCAGCACCTCCTTTAATTTCAATCCGCCCAGCAGTTCAAATTCTACTGTTTTTCCGTCAGAAACGGCATTCACAAGAATCAGGCTTGCAAGCCGTTCAGGAGTTGTTTTGATGATGAATTTATACAGTGCTTCAAGCTGTCCGACCGTTTCATCATACTGAGCGTTCAGGGCATTGAGCTGTCTGTTGATGATGGATAACTCCGCATCAATGTCATTTTCAAGGTTCATCAGCTTTTCTCTGGTGATACAGCCCTCTGCACAAAGCGAACACAGAACATACCGCCTTTGTGTTAATTCTTCATACTGCTCTTCCAGCTCAGAAATTTCATTGTTCAGAAAATTATCTTCCAGCAGTTCACATTGTGCAATGCACGGAGCAATAATTTCATCAGCGTGTTTCCGCAGTTTGATGCACATTCTCTGCCATGCCGCATGATAGGCACAATCCTGAAATGTCGGATTTCCGCATGGTCTTGCAAGGTCATATTTGCCGGTGCATTCCCAAATTGCTTTTTTGCTTTTGGTGACGAAATAATATGACCGTCCGCAGGTGCATTTTGTTTTCCCTCTGAACGGTGATTCTGTTGTTTCGTGCGGTTCTCTGGCATTTTTTTCACGGAGTTCCTGTGCTTTCATAAAATCGTCACGGCTGATAATTGCAGGCAGGGCATCACGGATGTAATAACTCTCCTGTTCGCCGTGGTTGATGAGCCATTTTTTACCCATGAAAACAGAATATGTTTTCTGCCAGCGAATGTCACCAATGTACTTTTCCTGTTTCAGAATTTTGAAAATGGTGATATTATTCCATTTTATTCCTGTCGGTGACGGGATGTTTTCTTCATTCAATAAAACGGCGATTCTCTTCGCACCGTTTCCGCTGAGATACAGCGAAAAGATACGTCTGACAACCGCCGCTTTTTCTTCTTCAATTTCGAGCTTTCCATCAACTTTGATGTAACCGTATGGCACACGGGCAATGCCCAATGTCCCGTTCTGCATTCTCCGCTTGATACTCCAGCGGACATTTCTTGAAATGGAAGCGGACTCTTCCTGTGCAAGCCCCTCCATAATGGTTATCATAATTTCATCAGTTACCCTTGCTGTGTCGATGCCTTCTTTTTCAAAAAGAACTGAAACTCCGAGTTTTTTCAGGTCACGGAGAGTGGTGATACAATCCTTTGTGTTTCTGGCGAAGCGACTCAGCGACTTGGTGACAATGCGGTCAATTTTTCCCCTGCGGCAGTCGTCCAGCATCCGGAGAAATTCAGGTCTGCCGCTTGTGCCTGTGCCGCTTCCTATGTCCGCATATACTTCTGTAAGCTCCTCCGTTGTGGAGTTCGCAAAGTGGTGAGTGAAGTACTGCTTCTGCATTTCATAGGAGTTCGCCTGAGTGGTGGATTCAGTCGAGACACGGCAGTATGCAGCGATTTTTTTCTTAGTTGTTCCCATTGGTGAGGTGGGTTCAACAATTTTGACTTTCCGCATTCTGATTCCTCCTTTCGGTTTTGTTGTGTCACATTTTAACTCTTATCTGTGATAAAGTCAACCAATAATGTGCCGAAATATAGAGGAATATCAGCTTTTTATCTGGTGAATTTATGACTGGTTGAGCATCATGGAAAGTGCTTTCTCGTAGAATTCTTTACTGACTTCAAATCCATAGGAATTTCGGTTCATTTCCCTTGCAGCTCGGAGCGTTGAGCCTGAACCGGCACA
>JAZAUD010000210.1:0-1775 GCA_036373775.1 Oscillospiraceae bacterium
AAGTGGAAACTGCCTGCGAATCAGCAAAGCAGAATCCTGCTGAAGAAAATGTATTCCGTCAGCTCAGGCTCGACCAGTGGGTGAAGCAGGATGTCCGCTGGATGCCGATGCACAAATGGGATGCTTGCAAAGTCGAGTTTGATGAATCTTTTCTTGAGGGGAGAATCTGCTACGGTGGTCTTGACCTCTCAAGCACGACCGATATTACCTCATTTGTTCTGGTCTTTCCGCCAATTCCGGAAGATGACAGATATTATCTTCTGCCGTATTTCTGGCTGCCGGAGGAAACACTTGACCTGCGTGTCAGAAGGGATCATGTGCCGTATGAACTTTGGCGGAGGCAGGGCTTCCTGAATATCACGGAGGGGAATGTGGTTCATTACGCTTTTATTGAAAATTTCATTGACAATCTTGGGCATAAATTCAATATCAAAGAAATTGCATTTGACCGCTGGGGTGCTGTCCAGATGTCGCAGAACCTGACCGACCTCGGCTTTACAATGGTGCAGTTCGGACAGGGTTATAAAGACCTCAGTCCGCCGAGCAAGGAGCTGATGAAGCTCACGCTCGAACAGAAACTCGCCCACAACGGTCATCCGGTTCTTCGCTGGAACATGGACAATATTTTTGTGCGGACTGACCCTGCCGGAAACATCAAGCCCGACAAGGAAAAATCCACGGAGAAAATTGACGGTGCTGTTGCCACCATTATGGCTCTTGACCGTGCAATCCGGTGCGGTTCGCAGTCCGATGAAAGTGTATATGATACCAGAGATTTAATTCTGCTGTAAGGAGTTTTGATGATTATGACAGAGAAATTATTAGGCAAAATCACCCGTGCGGAATACGGCACAGTGAAAGAATATTCGTTTCTGATTGGTCTGCAATTAAGTTTTTCCATGAACGGTTCAGGCGTTTCGGACGGCGGAAAATACACGCTGAATATCGATAAGGAGTGCAAAGTCTGGGAAGAAAATCAGCGGAGTCAGGCGGTAACTGAAAACATTGAAAATTTGTACCAACTGCTGAATGATGCCAAAGTTAACTATGTTTCCCAGCTTGTCGGAAAGCCTGTCGAAGTCACCATAGAAGATAATTCTTTCAGGGGTTTCAGAATTTTGACGGAGGTGCTGTGAAATGAAAATTACAGTGACAGGTGGCTCAATGTCCGTGGAAGAACAGAGAACATATATTGACCATCTGAAAAAAGCACATCCTGACAGAATTATTACGGAACTGCAAATTACGATTGATGGTGATTTTGTGGGCTTAAGATACAGATATGATATTGTTCCGTTTCAGAGAATCCGCAGAATCACGGGCTATCTGGTCGGCACACTTGACCGTTTCAATGATGCCAAGTTTGCTGAAGTCGGTGACCGTGTCAAGCATGGGTGAGGTGTATTTTTATGAGCAAAAATAAATTCAGTCCGGAAATTATCGGCAAAGCTCTCGAAATTACCGTGAAGGAGCAGATAACGGAAAATGTCCTTGTTTCCCATAATTCGGCTTCCAATAATTACAGAATCCAGATTTGGAAGGACGGCGTTTCGGCGGGTGCGGTCATTCATGGCATCAAAAAATGGAATCAAATGATAAAATTATTTGAAGATTACTGCACTGACCTGAAAAAAGCCGCCAACGCTCTGGATTCCTCGGCTCATGTCACGCTGATGATTCTGAACGATTTGAACCAGTTTCAGGCACTCGCAACCATCACGGACGGTGCAACGCTGTACAATTTCATGGAGGAAAAATCCAATGCAAAATGAAAC
>JAZAUD010000211.1:0-1765 GCA_036373775.1 Oscillospiraceae bacterium
AAACAAATGACGAGGAGGATTATTAATATGTGTGCATTATTTGGATTTTTGGACTGTGGCAGAAAGATTCCGCTCAAAGCCTTGCAGAAACTCATTCAGGTTCTTGCCAACGCATCAGAGGTTAGAGGCGAACACGCAAGCGGTATCTCCTATATGAAGGGCAATCAGATGACGATTTACAAACGCCCGAAACCCGCCCACAAAATGAAGTTCAAGTTCCCTAACCATACCAGAGCGGTGATGGGTCATGTTCGTTATACCACGCAGGGAAGCCAAGAATTTAATCAAAATAACCATCCGTTCAAGGGTCATGCCGATGTAGATTTTGCTTTTGCACATAATGGTGTATTGCATAACGACAGAGAACTTCGCAGAGAAAAACAGCTCCCCATCACCAATATTGAGACGGATAGCTATGTTGCAGTTCAGCTGATTGAAGCACAGAAAGCCCTGAATTTCGATACTCTCCGCAATATGGCTGAGGATGTGCGTGGAAGTTTCACATTTACCATTCTGGATGAGACTAATTCTCTGTGGTTTGTCAAGGGTAGTTCTCCGTTATATCTCATCTATTTTCCTGAATTGAAGTTGTATGTGTACTCTTCCACTGGTAGTATCATGAAAACTGCATTGAAACATACGCCTCTCCGCTGGATGCATCATGAAATTATCGAAACAACCGAAGGCGATATTATCAAAATTGCACCTGATGGCAAAATCAGCCGTGACAGATTCCATGTTCCGACTTTCTTCAATTCCAATTTCTCAAATCGCCGTTTTGGATGGTCATTGGTTGATACTACTGGATGGGACTATGATTATGATGAGTATGTTGAGATGGACGACGATTTCGATGACGACAGCTATGCAACCTTGATTGATATGTGTGGTTACTATGGCATCAATGAAGAAGCTGTTCATTATTTGCGTGACATGGGCTATACTTATGACGAGATTGAGGAATATCTGTTTGAACATCATTTGTATGGTGACAATGATGACCCCTGCGATTTTTGCGGTGAAATCTGATAATTGACTATAAAGAACTGTCTGGAAGGCTTAGGCTTCTGGATGGTTCTTTTTTTGTTATGAAAGCAGTTTTATTGCTGTAATGACATAAAAATCAAAACAAGTATTCTTTGACACGGAATCAATGCTGATACATTACAGAAAAAAATGGTTTTCTCAGCTGTGGCATCATGTCGGCTGAGAAACCGTTTGATTATGATTTTGTCAGTCTGTTGATGAATCCTAAAATCATCAATAAATCGGTATCATCCAGTTGAGTTAAGCCATCCAGAGCCTTTTGAATCAGTTCGGGATGTTCAGTCTTAGTGTTAAAAAATTCAGATGGTGTAATTTCAAAATAGTCACAGATTGCAAACAGCTCCGACAATGGTGGGAGCGATTTGCCCGAAGAGATGTTATAGATATATCCTCTGCTGTGACCTAAGTCATAACTCATCTGATATTCTGATACTCCCTTTCTCAATCGGAGCTGTGTAATTCTGTCTTTGACAAATTCTTCGTACATGATAAATCACCTCTATATTATCATACAATATTCTTGACAAAAAATATTCAAATAAAATATGTTTTTTTACTTGAAAAATCTAAAAATATATGTTATAATATAGATATGCAGGGATACAGGAGTGCTTTACATCAAATTTTAGAAAATAAAATCCTCCTGTACCAGTGTGTACAGGAGGTGTTCTTTCGCAAAATATGACAATTTGCGAAACCCAATATTTCACAAATCATA
>JAZAUD010000212.1:0-1760 GCA_036373775.1 Oscillospiraceae bacterium
GATTTCATTTCTGTTCTGTGTGACTGTGACGGCATCAATCCGAGAGGATATTATCTTGTCATCAAGGGTGTTTCAGATAATACACATCCGGTTGTGAAATCCATCAAGGTTCTGGGGGGATGAATATGAAGGAGAATATTTGCACAATTATTGGTGTCGTAGGCGGCTTTTTTGCTGCACTGGTCGGCGGGTGGGATTCAGCTCTCACCACGCTGATTATTTTTATGGCAGTTGATTTTGTGACGGGATTTATCACGGCAGCGATGGGAAAATCAAAGCACAGCGATACCGGCAGGCTTAACAGCAAAGCCGGATGGGTCGGGCTTGCAAAAAAATTCAGTGTGGTGCTGATGGTAGTCGTTGCTGTGCGCATTGATATTCTGCTCGGAACGACATATATCCGTGATGCGACCTGTATCGGCTTCTGTGTCAATGAACTGCTGTCTATTGTCGAAAATGCAAGCTTGATGGGCATTCCTTTTCCGGATGCAATTAAAAAGGCAATCGATGTCCTTCAGAAAAAGGCAGGGCGTGCGGATGATGCGGCACAGGATATGTTAGAAGAAATTGACGACAAGGAGGAAGAAACAGATGGCAATTAAATCGTATTTATGTTCTGACAGGACACAGCTGTCAGAACATTTCAATGTGCAGGAATTCAAATGCAAATGTGGCAAGGAGCATGAAATTCTGATTGCAGATGAACTGATTGAAAAGCTGGAAAAGTTGTATGATGCTTTAGACTGCTCCAAAATTATCGTGACTTCCGGATACCGCTGTCCTGCTCATGACAAGGCGGTCGGCGGTACAAGTTCCGGACAGCATACAAAGGGCAATGCGGCAGATATTGTCTGCTACAGTCAGGACGGACAGCCCATCAGTTCAAAGCTGGTCTGCTGCAAAGCACAGGACATTGGTTTCGGCGGTATTGCCAATATTACGACAGCGTACACTTCTACTCATGTTGACGTGAGAACAGGATACCGCTGGCTTGGCAATGAGGTGGTGAATTATCATACCGTCACCGATGATTTTTACAAATATTACGGCATTTCCACAGATGAAAATTCTGCGGAAAATCACAGGGAGGGCGATATTATGAACGCAGTATTCGGAATTGATGTCAGCAAGCACAACGGTACAATTGACTGGAACAGGGTGAAGGCGGCAGGTGTAAAATTTGCGATTCTCCGTGCCGGTTATGGGCGTGATATTTCACAGAAAGATGTGAAGTTCGAGGAATATTACAGGGGCGCAAAGGCGGCTGGAATCCCTGTGGGGGCTTATTGGTATTCCTATGCTTCCGACCCCGAAGATGCAAAGCGTGAAGCGGCGGCTTGTATTGAAGTCATCAAGGGGAAACAATTTGAATACCCGATTTTCTTTGACCTCGAAGAGAAATCTCAGTTCAGTCAGGGAAAATCCGCCTGCACAGCAATGGTGAAAAATTTCTGCAATGCCCTTGAAGCGGCTGGATACTGGGCTGGACTGTATATGAGCCGTTCGCCGTTTACAAGTTATATTGATGAAAGCATTCGTTCCCGTTATGCACTGTGGCTTGCGGAATACAACAGCAAACTGAATTATTCCGGCTCTTATGGTATGTGGCAGAACAGTTCAGGCGGAGCAGTGGACGGCATCAGCGGTCGTGTGGATACGGATTATTGCTATATCGATTATCCTGCACAGATTAAATCTGCTGGCTTGAACGGCTATACAAAGGCAATTTCTGCACCTGTGGAAACTCCGATTCCGGCAGA
>JAZAUD010000213.1:0-1728 GCA_036373775.1 Oscillospiraceae bacterium
ATCCAACACCACTTTCCAAAAAATTAAGTTGAAATAAAACAAGGAACAGAAGCAGTACGATGTGAAAAAGTATTTTTGATATGCTTGAGCTGTCGTACGAAAGTATCAAAAAATAAATCCTGATGTATTTGATAGCAGAGAAGAAAGCGAGCCTGCTGAGGTCTGACATCTGTCAGAAAAGAAAAATAAGAATCCAGAAAAGGCAGCAGAGTCATCAGGGAATACAGAATTGTCAGAAGATTCAGCAGGCATTCAATGCCGTCTCTGCTGCGGAGCAGATAACTGCCAAGAGACCAGAATTTTTTCTGTTCATAGTAAGCAGTTTCAATATGCCAGCGAAGAGCATAAATGGTCAGCGGCAGAAAAGAAATATCTGTTTCAGCATAATGAACTGCTTTGCCCATGTCTGAACAATTTGTATCAAAATGAAGCTGTTCTGGAGAGGAAGTGCAAAGAAACAATCTTCTGCTGCCGCTTTTGGATTCTGTCACAATTGCAGTCACAGGACGCTTTTTGAAAAGATTGGTCATCACTGTTTTTGCTCCGGCACACATTCCTGTCTCTTTGACTTCCTGTAAAGCAAAATCATTCAGAGAAAGTCTTTCTCCTCTGATACGGGGTCTGCCTTTCTTTCCGGTGCGTTCCGGAGGCAGTTCATACAATGCGGTATCGCTTCTCACATTGCAGATGATATCCAGATTTTCAAACTCTTCCGGCAGTTCTGTGATTTCTGCTTTCGGATACCAGCTGTCACAGCAAAGTATCACTTTTCTTTCTGTTCCGATTGCTTTCACTGCGAGTCTGACAAGGTCTGCTGCCATTTTCAGCTTTGTTTCTTCTTTTGTCCACATGCGGTATCCCACCGGAACAGAAAGATATCTGATTTTATCTTCTTCCATCACAGGGACAGAAATCATCAGACTGACAAAACAATGTCCGTTCAGATACGAAGAGCCGTTATGTGCAGCATGGTCAAACAGGACAGAACAGCATTCAAAATGTTCTCCTGTTTTTTCAGTCATGGTATCATCTGCTGAAAGAATCACCGGCTGCTCTTTCAGGCAGTCAGGAATCAGCGATACTGCTGTATGCACCATTGCTGACATCCAGTCATCTATGTCCAGAATGCTTTCATTCAAGGCGTAATAATAAGATTTCAGCTTGAACTCAGAAACATCCTGAATGAAATGTTCGTAGTTATATTTCACTGACTGGAACCCATTCAAAGCAATCACTGATATCATCAAATCTATCAGATGTTTCTGCGTTGGCATCGTTTCATTTGTGAATATTTCCGAAAATGCTTCTTTCAGCTTGTTTATGATATTAGTTCTGTGGTATAATGCTTTCATGTGAACTGCTCCTTTGTGGCTTGGTTTTGTTAGCACTTACCATTATACCACTTTTTCAGGAGCAGTTCACTATTTTATTTTTCAAAAAACTTGGAAAGTGGTGAAATACAATGACTATGCTGCCAAAAAAGACAGTGCCTATCAGGAAATGATTACCGCACAGAATGACGGTGATGAAGAAAAATATCAGCGTTTAAATCAGCAGTATCAGGAATATGCTCAACAGGTTCAGACTCTGGATTCGGAACTTAATTCTTTGGGAAGTCAGTTGACAACATATGATGATGCTGTGCAGTCTGCGTATGATGCTTACACCAATGCAGAAAGAACGGCTGACAATGCAATCCGTTCCGCTCAGGATGCAATTGATTCAGAA
>JAZAUD010000214.1:0-1711 GCA_036373775.1 Oscillospiraceae bacterium
AAATCTGAAACTCAGAGCCAGAGGATTTAAAAATCCAGACTATTTTGGGACTATCATCTATCTGGTGTGCAGCAAATTAAATTTTGAAAGCATTTCTTTTACACTTTAAAGCGTATTACCCACACTAAACAGCGAAAGACCTGAAAAAATCGCTCCTTTCCTGAAATCTCTGCTATCTCTATTATATCATAGAAACGGCTTGATTTCAACCTTTTAGAGCGATTTTTCATGTAGATTTTCTTCCTGTTCCGGTGGAAAATTCAGTACAGATTTTTCTTTTCTGTACTCTTCCGGATGGCTTTCGGCTGGTCAACCGAGAGTCCCTGCATCAGCCAGACAAACTGCTCCTGTGTCAGTTCTCTGACCTCGGCTTCATTTCTCTGCCAGCTGAACTTTCCTCCGTCCAGCCTCTTGTACAGCAGCAGAAATCCGTCTCCGTCCCACAGCAGTGCTTTCATCCGGTCTCTCCGCTTTCCGCAGAACAGAAACAGACTGTCCGTATACAAATCCAGCGAAAACTGACACTGTATGATGGCTGCCAGTCCGTCTATCGATTTCCGCATATCCGTATGTCCGCACACAATGTAGATATGCTCCTTTCTGATTCCTTTCAGCATTCCAGCAGCCCTCTCAGCAGAACAAGCATTTTCTCTGCACCACGTTTTTACCGGCTTGCCGCTGTTCTGACATGCTTCCACCATTTCCAGCCATTCCTGACGGCGTACTTCTTTCTTCACTTCACTGATCCGTTTCATTTCCTGATACATCTCCTCTGGACTTTTCGTCCTTTGAGGTTATTATACTACTTTTTCATTCCTTTTCAAAGCCGTTTTTTATTGCTCGCTTACAATTTACCGCCTGACGAGAAATGCTTTAAATGTATAAAAGGGCAGGAGTATTCCCGCCCTTTACATACTATGGTAAATCAGAATTTGGATTAGTGATTTACTAAAAAGTCTTCAAGTTCTTGCATACTGTGTTTATGTCCATGTTTTTCATCACTGATGTAATGAGTGTGTTCATGGCTATGCACTATTGTATGTGTATGTGTTGAACCATCATGAGTGTGGGTGAACGTATGTGTATGTTCATGAATGTGACTATGTGAAAGTGTATCACCAACCACAAATGTTGTTCCGATTGTCATGATGAACAGAGCTGTCATGTAAGCAGGAGTCAGCGATTCATGCAGAAGAATGAATGATAAAAATGCCCCAATGAAAGGTGCAGTAGCATAATACGCACTTGTTTTTGCCGCACCAAGCGTTTTTTGAGCTCTGATATAGGTAAAAATACTTAAGCCGTATGCAACAAAGCCAAGCAACAATGCAAATAGTATATATTTTATCTCAGGAAAACTCTCACCAGTGATAAGTGCTACCAATAAAGAGCCTGTTCCTGAGAAAAATCCTTTTATTGTTACTATTTCATATGTGCTTTTTTCAGAAATACTGCGAGTACAATTATTTTCAAGTCCCCAGCAAGCAGTTGCACCAAGTACTAAAAGTGAACCAAAAGAAAATTTCAGACTTTCACCAACATTAAATGAAAGAATGATACTTGATAAAGTAATAAGGAATTGCATAAAAATAAAATGAACAATTCAACAGATGGCATTAGCCAACAGTATAGTTAAGTTTGCTAATCATTTTGGATGGTTTGATGGGAAGTGCATTGAAATCAGATTGTGGAATAGTTTGTCCGGTTGTGT
>JAZAUD010000215.1:0-1706 GCA_036373775.1 Oscillospiraceae bacterium
AAGCGACCGGCGGAAACTTCACAGCTGACAAAACACTGATTGATGAAATCAGTCAGAATGAATTCGGCAGCGTTCATGAGCTGACGGCATTCATCCGAGAATGGGGTGAAACCAATAATCCGCTGACAGGCATTTCCTTTGCTTTACAGAATATAGATGTTTTTGGCATACGAAACACAGGTGGAATGATAGGTTTTTTAACAGGGACTTCAACATTAACTTATTTAATTGAGAAAAGTGTTTCAATGGATGCATATAATTCTCACAGCATTAAGGTTCATGGCAGAGCAAGTACAGGCGGTTTGATGGGAAAGTCCAATATTGGTTATGTTAAAGTTGACATGAATAATCATACTTTTAACCTGACTGAAGTGGTATGTGAATGCACCAATAGAGGTGGAAACTACTATGATTTTGGTGTTGGTGGTTTTATTGGTATGATTAGAGCTGGTCAAACATCCGCTGATTTAGAAGCCAATTATTTCAAAAATATTGTCATTGGAACAGAAGACAAAGCGCAAACTGTGAAATGCGAAAATGCCGATATTTTCACAGCGGGTGTTTGTGGAATCATGAATAAATCAAAAGGCATTACTATTGAAAACTGTACTTTCTATAATCTTTCAGTCAAGGCAAAATTTGGCGCAGCTGGTCTTGTAGCTTTTCCTACGACATGGACACCTGCAAAAGTTACAAATACACATCTTTATAGTCCATTAAGCTCAACCATTGAAAGTACCACTGATTTCGCTGGAGGTTTAATAGGAAGCTCTGACCCAAGAAGTGGTACAGGAAACGGAAGTCAGAAATTTGAATTTACAAATTGTTCGGTTGAGGGATATACTATATCTGGTAAAAAAGGAGCAGGCGGTGTAATTGGCTTTAGAGGTGCTGTAGATGAAACATATTATCTTTCAGTAAATAATACCAAAATATCAGATTGTACTATCAAAAGTGATGGTTCTGCTGGAGGATTGATTGGAGAAATGAATCAGCCAGTTATTGGTTACAATATTCTCACAAAAGATATTGAATTTGAATCATATACCAATAATGGTTCTATCACAAATAAAGGCTATATCTGTGGCAGAATTACTACAACGAGTGAAAATTTAACATATACAAATGATACTAAAGGTAGAAAAAATACTATACCCTATCTTAAACTCGTAGGTTTCAGCCGACAAGCTGATGATTTAAGCACAATGACTGCTGCTTTAGTAGGCTCTTGCAATTATGGAACTGATTTCACTACACATGGTTATGTCATCTTTGCCGACTATGACGACACAGCAAGCAGTGAACCTGTAGAGAATTTTTCAAATGTAGTGACAAGTGGCACAAACGTTGATACCATGCGTTTCAAAGAAGGCTCAACCACTGAAAAAGAAAACTACCCCTTTGTGACTTCAAGTCCTGAATGGGTCATCAGCGGTAAAAATGCACAAAGTGAGCAATATTTAACTGGTGATGGTGTACAAGGGCTTGTGTTCAGTGCTTCCAGATTCAAGGAAATTCAGGATGATATTGCAAAAACCGGAGACGATGCTGTTGCAAAAGCATATAAGCTTGCACCTGCTGTTTCCTCAACAACAAAGGACAAAAACAATAATGTTATTTCAAATCCCTATTGGACAGAAATTGCAGATAACTATACAACATCATCAGCAGCATACAGCCATATTAAGGGAGTCAGTGTTCCGAAC
>JAZAUD010000216.1:0-1680 GCA_036373775.1 Oscillospiraceae bacterium
AGCTTGCTGTAGAAGCGGTTTGTCTGGTGAAAACGGTATCTTGCAGAAGAATATTCCTCAGCGGTATGCTTATAATTTTCCTGTGCCTTAGTTACATCAGAATTGAGTGAATCATAAATTCTGTCAAAATCATCACACAGAGGATTCTCACAAAAGTCGTGAAGTTTCTGTTCCTTCTGCTTTACAGCTTCATAGGCTTTCTGCATTTTCTCCGACCATTCTTCCTCATTAAAAAGTGTACTGCGGATTTCATCATAAGCCGCCAGCATTTCAGAACGTCCTGAAAGAAGTTCATTGAAGGCACTGATGAATTTTTCTTTTATTTCTTCCTCGGTGATATGCGGGGTTTTGCATTTTGATTTTGTCCTGCACTGCCAGACAGCTTTTTTATACTTGTCATTGCTGTGCCATATCTTTCTGCAGTAAAATTCTCCGCAGACTCCGCATCTGAGCATATTGGAAAAACATCCGCATCCTTTTTTGTGACTGCCTCTCCTCACAAATTCTTCCTGTACCAAATCCCAGATTTCAGGCGGAATAATCGCTTCATGGTTTTCCGAAACATAGTACTGCTGGATTTCTCCTCTGTTCTTTTTATGACGCTTGGTAAGAAAATCAACTGTGTAAGTTTTCTGCAGAAGTGCATCGCCCTTGTACTTTTCATTTTTCAGGATGTTGATAACAGTGGATTTCTGCCAGTTGTCATTTCCTGTCACGGTTCTGTATTCGCTTTCAGTCAGAATCTTTGAAATCTGATAAGTTGTTTTGCCTTCAAGAAACAGCCTGAAAATGTATCTTACAATTTCCGCCTGTTCAGGATTGATGACCAGTTCCCCATTTTCACCTTTGTCATAGCCGAGAAAATGCGTGTATGCAACAGAAAATTTTCCGTCAGCCATTCGTTTTCTGTGTCCCCATGTGCAGTTTTCAGAAATGGAACGGCTTTCTTCCTGTGCAAGGCTCGACATGATGCTGATTAACAATTCTCCCTTGCCATCAAATGTCCAGATATTTTCTTTCTCGAAATAAACTTCCACGCCTTTTTCCTTCAGCTTTCGGATAGCTGTAAGGCTATCCACCGTATTTCTGGCGAACCTGCTCACACTTTTTGTGATGATTAAGTCCAGCTTTCCAGCCAGAGCATCGGAAATCATGCGGTTGAAGCCCTCCCTGTGCCTTGTGTTCAGAGCTGAAATTCCCTCATCTGTGTATACTTCCACGAAAATCCAGTCCTCACGGCTTTTGATGTAGTTTGTGTAATAGTTCACCTGTGCCTGATAACTTGTCTGCTGTTCTTCCAGTTCAGTGGAAACTCTCGCATAGCCTGCAACACGCCTTTTCTTTTCAGGTGCGGTATGTGTGTGCGGATTCACCTTTGCAGGAATTGAAGTCACTGTTTTTGCCATTCGCCTGTCCTCCCGTCTTTCATCTGAATGATAATCTTGTCATTGAATATCTGAATTTTCTGAATCCGTTCACTCACTGCAAACGGGTCAAACTCCTGAATTTCCAGTGCTGACATCACGATTTCGTCAAGAATATCGCCACGCTGTCTTTTGCAGTCACAAGTTTTGGTTTTCTTGTGTGTCGTGCAAACATAATAATTCCTTTGCGGATAACGCTTGATAAACATCGTTGCACCGCAGTATCCGCAGAAAATAATGCCGTGATACGGTTTTG
>JAZAUD010000217.1:0-1679 GCA_036373775.1 Oscillospiraceae bacterium
AAGTTGCTTTTTTCCACCAATGAGCTGCCGTTAGTCCGAAGCGAGAAAACAGATGGATTTTACCGCCGCCTTTTAATACTGTCAATGGATGAAGTGCCGGAATATAGAGATCCTGATTTGCCAAAGCGGTTAGAGAAGGAACTGCCATATCTCCTGCATATGGCAATGGAAGCATTGAATAGAATGTATGCTCGTGGCAGAATCATTGTATCGAAAAAATCAGAGGAAAAGGCAAAGCAGCTTAGAAATGACTCTGATACAGTTGAAGCTTTTCTTGATGAATGTTACACAATCACACATCAAGATTCAGATCGAGTTGACCGGAAAGATTTATATGGCGATTATTGTAGCTGGTGTGAAGAGTGGGAACGGCAGAGCCACCAAAAGAATGGCTTTTTTAAGGCATTGAGGAACAAGCGTTTTAAGGAAATAAAGTCACATGGGAATTGGTATTTTTGTGGACTTAAGTATGGAAAAGAAGAACCAGTTGATGAAAATTGGGTATATACAGTTTTCAGTAGATAACGAAAATCCATTTGATTTCAACTGACATTATGATTACATGATAGTATATTTTCGAGTTGAGATTTGCAGATAAAGATCAATGTGTGAATCTCGATTTGAGATTTGCGGTTATTTTCAATACACGCATCTCGAATTGAGTTTTCCAGGAAAAAGTACAGACAGAAATTCGATTTGAGATTTTGCGAAAACTATCTGATTCTCCATTTGAGATTTTTCAGACTTATCGAGTCTGGTTTTTGTGAATGAAAATTGTTAGTCTGCAAACGTGATTGGATATTTGAAGAACAAGAGCAAGAACGCAACTAAACATAGATTTGCTATTTGGAGGTGTAACAAAAACATGGAAGTGAATGTGATTGATTATCAGGACAACTGGCAAGCCGTCAAAAACCGCGCCATGGAAACGGTTGGAATTGAGAATGGGAAATATCCATCTTCTGCATGGAAATGGAAAATCCTGAAAGCGGAACATTCGCCGATCAGGCTGATTGAGTTGACTATCCGGATGAAAGATATCCCGTATTTTGTCAGCGTCCATCTTGTCAGGCATAAGATTGGGGTTGAGCATTGGGTATCCACTCAGAGGACAGATCGAACCGGAATAGATAGAAATGAGCTTCCGCAGAATGCATTGGTTGACCATACAATCAGAGTCGATGCCCAGGCTCTTATCAACATTAGCAGGAAACGTCTTTGTAGTCAGGCAAGCCCCGAAACGAGGATGTTATGGAAAGCTGTGATCGAGGCCGTCAGAGAGGTAGAACCGGAGCTTGCAGCAGCTTGTGTTCCAGAATGTGTGTATCGTGGTCATTGTCCGGAAATGAAGACATGCGGATATAGTAAGTCTAGCGAATTTGAATTGAGAAAATCCGTATATGAGAACGGTCTTATGCTTGTCATGAAGTGAATATTTAGAGATGCAGAGATGTTGAAAGATTGAAGATTCTGAAGCTGAAAAGTTTCTTCCCGTCATCAAGCTGCTGCCGCGTATACGTCATGTGTGCGGGCGCGCGCGAGGTGCATCACTTTTTCTGCTGAAAATCCAATGCTGATTTTTTGAGTCATCTTAGGAATCCGAAGTTCCTGAAGGTGACTCTTTTTTTGAGGGAAATTTTATTTCCGGGAAGGTACTACAGTCATAATCGAGATAACTG
>JAZAUD010000218.1:0-1672 GCA_036373775.1 Oscillospiraceae bacterium
AACCGAGCCGGAAATCAAGAAATATGGAGGAAAACAAGCATGAGCAACAATTTATGGCATGAAGGTACGGTTGGAGTACCCAAAAAGGAAGGCGGCTACACGGTAATTCACTACTGGGTGAAAGCCTACGGTGAGCCGAGCGAATACGGCATCGAAAACGGCAGAATCAGCAAGCTGATGCTCAAGCAGAACGGCGAAATTGTGTACAATTTTGACAGAGGGCTGGATGTTCCGCCCCAGACCGAAGAAGCTGAAATGGCACTTGCAATCCTGATGAAGGAATACAACTAAAAAAATCACAAAGAGGGCGATACAAAGCCCTCTTCTGTTTATCATATAAAACAGCTCTCTTTGGAGGGCTGTTTTTCGTGGGGGTGAGAGATTTGACGAAACTGAAAAATTATCAGCCGACTGAATTCATGGCAGAGGGTTCGCATTATGATAAGCAGGCGGCTGACTATGCCGTGAATTTCATCGAATGTCTCAGTCACACGAAAGGCACATGGGCTGGAAAGCCGTTCAAACTTTTGGATTGGCAGGAAAAAATCATCAGAGACATTTTCGGCATTGTCAAATCCAACGGTTACCGGCAGTTTAACACGGCATATATCGAAATCCCGAAAAAAAATGGGAAGCAATTGTCACTGGATACGCTGATTCCCACTCCGGATGGATTCACTACAATGGGAGAAGTTCAAGTAGGTGATGCGGTTTTTGATGAAAATGGAAACACTTGTCATGTGGTTGCAAAAAGCAATATTGACTTTGAAGAACAGGCATACCGCATTACATTCAAAGACGGCGAAGTTATCGAAGCTGGTGAACATCATCAGTGGTTCGGAGAATGCACTCGCGGCAAAAGAAAAAAACAAATCATGACCACTGAGGAACTATTCCGGATGCCGCTTGATAACGGCTGTCTCAGATTTAGAATTGCTGTTGCTGATGCCATTTGTACAAAAGAAAAAGAATTGCCGGTTATTCCATATTTGATGGGCTACTGGCTTGGAAACGGAAATGCTGTCAGAGCAGAAATCACGGTTCAAACCTGTGATATTCCAGAAGTTCTGGCAAAGATTAAGCCATTTCATTTGATTAAAAGTTCATGGAAAAATATAGGCGACAGTATATGCTTTGGAATTCCAGACCTAAAACCGGTACTTCTGCACAGTTTTCATGACAAAGTAATACCAGCCGAATATCTGCGTTCTTCCTATTTTCAGCGGATTGAACTTTTACAGGGACTCATGGATTCTGATGGCTGTATCTCAAATATAAAGGGACAGGCAATTTATACATCCACAGAAAAAGGGCTTGCAGAAAGTGTCAGTGAACTCCTTTGGAGTCTGGGCATAAAAAATTCCGTTACTACTGATATTTCAACGCAAAGAAAAGACTGGACAAAATCCAGCCGTGACTGTGGAAGAATTGAAACAGGAGAAACTTTATATCTTGTAAAATTTACAGCTTTCAGCGATATGAAAATTGCAAATCTGAAACGAAAGCAAAAAAATGCTGTAAAGAGGAATATCAAAACAAGAAGCCATTTCCGATATATTGATAAAATTGAACCAATAGAAAACCGTGGAATGCAGTGCATTCAGGTTGACAGTCCGTCTCATCAGTATCTGGTGGGGCGTTCATTTTTACCAACACATAACAGCGAGCTTGC
>JAZAUD010000219.1:0-1666 GCA_036373775.1 Oscillospiraceae bacterium
TGGAGCATAAAAGCCTGACAGAATCACTGGCGCAGCTATTCAAAAAGGTCTGATACCTTTACTTTTTCAGTTTGATGTGCTATAATATTCATGTAATATTGAAAGAAGGCGCATCTATTGAAACAAGTGATCAAAAACTACGCATTGTTCCTCATTGGGCTTTTCATTGCATCAATGGGCGTAGCTCTATCGGCAAAAGCCGGTCTGGGAACATCTCCTGTAGCATCCGTTCCGTATTCGGTATCGCTTGTCAACCACGCACTGACATTTGGCTGGTGGCTGAATATGTGGAGCGTGCTGCAGATCGCTGTGCAGATTGCACTGTTGCGCAAGAAATGCAAGCCGGTAGAAATCATCATTCAAACGGTACTCGCATTTGTGTACGGCTATCTGACCGACTTTTCCTGTAAGCTCATCAGCGGACTGCAAGCGAACAACTACATCATGCAGTTTGCGTTGATGATCCTGAGCTGTTTTGTTCTTGGGTTCGGCATCTGGATTCAGTTCAAAGGCGGTGTCGCAATGCTACCCGGAGAAGCAATGAACCGTGCGATCAGTGAAGTGAAAGGCATTAAATATGAGAACATCAAGATCTTTTTTGATGTTCTGTATATTGTAATTGCTGCTGCAATTTGCTTTATTTTCGTTGGAAAACTGGAAGGCGTGCGGGAAGGAAGTATCATTGCAGCGGTTTTGATCGGCAATATCATAAAACTGTATAATTCCTTGTACAGTAAGACCACACACAAAAAGCTTCAAACAGCTTGATCACTGTATTGATCGGAGAAAATATGAATCGCTTCATTATACTGACGTTCTTATTCGCAGTCGGAGGTACAGTAGGCTGGGGAATCGAAGTAATATATCGGCGCTTTGTTTCACAGAAACATTGGGTTAACCCCGGATTTCTTACAGGTCCGTGCCTGCCGCTGTATGGATTCAGCCTATGCATTTTGTACTCAATGGCTCGTATGGAGTCATATTTATCTGCAAATGAGGTCTGGAAACAAAAACTGCTTCTGTTTATACTAATGGCTATTGCCATCACTGCACTTGAATATGTTGTTGGTCGAGTCATGATCTCTGTTGAACACATCAGACTATGGGACTATACGAAATGCTGGGGAAACATTCAGGGTATTATTTGCCCGCAGTATTCATTTTACTGGATGATACTCAGTGCATTATACTATTTCCTTGTGCATCCGCATATATTAGATGCTTTGGAATGGCTCTCACAAAATCTTGCGTTTTCATTTGGCATCGGCTTTTATTACGGCATACTTGTACTGGATCTCGTAAATTCAGCTCAGATGATAAACAGAATACGAAAGTTTGCTGCGGATAATCAGATCACCATTCGTCTTGAACATCTGCGCGAGGAGATCAACTACAACCTGCAGCAAAGAAAGCCTCGATTTTTGTTTTCCATGAGAACAGAAATGCCTTTCACAGAAGCATTAAAGAAATACGGAGAATCAATCCGAGAGAAGCTTCACCGAGAATGATATAGATTTTTGAGTTGAGCACTTGCTGAAAAGCAGGTGCTTTTTTTATACCCATGCGAAAGGCAGGTGATCCGCATGGCAAACAGAATCAAGGGTATTACCGTTGAGATCGGCGGCGATACCACGAAACTCAGCAAAGCCCTTGAAGGTGTCAATAA
>JAZAUD010000220.1:0-1664 GCA_036373775.1 Oscillospiraceae bacterium
GCATTGCGGACAGTATCATGCACCGTCCACACTTTATCGTTAATGCCGTTCTTCATGTTCTCCCAGATTTCAAGAACAGAATTTTTAATGGAATGATTGATATTTACAATAGTGCTTTTAGAATCATTCCATGATGATGAAATGTTGTTTTTAATTGCATTCAGAATTTCAGAAATCGTCCTGCTGATGCTGTCCCATGTGTTTTTGTTTTCATTTTTGATGGAATTATAAGCTGCTGTGATAAATGACTGTACAGCTTTCAGGACTTCTGTAACATTGGACTGCACGGATTTCAGTGATTTTGAGGTGATATTTGAAATATCGCTCATGCTGGAATTGACAGCCGCATAAATAGCTTTCAGTGTTTTATCCGTCAGGCTTTTGACAGCGTTCAGCACAGAATTCAAGTTTTTCTGAATGGAGGACAGATTCTTAGAAATCGTATCAGTGACAGATTTCCAAGTTTTATCTGTTAATGAATTTACAGCAGTCCAGACAGCATTGACAGTTTTCTGGATATTGTTCAGACTCTGCGAAATATCAGCAGAAATTTTATTCCATACAGCACTTGTCTGCGAAGAAATATTATTCTGTGCAGAGGTGATAATGTTGCCAACGGCATTCCAGACAGAAGCTACACAAGCCTGCACTCCGGACAGAGCCGAGCTGATAATTTCGGAAATGCCAGTCCAGCTTTCAGCAACAATGTTCCTGATATTTTCGAGAGCCGTTCTGACTGTTGCGCCCGCCTGATTCCAGACATCTGTAATTGTGGTGAAGATAGTTTCCATAAAGTTTTTAACACTTTCAGAAATTACCTCCCATGCCTGTTCGAGTGCGGATTTAATTTTCTCCATAACGGAGTTGGTGAATGCAATCAGCGTTTCTTCCACAATGCCCTGACTGCTCGTGATACCGTCAGCAAAGCCCTGCATGAAGTCAGGCATCCATGATTCAAAGTCTGTCAGAGGTCCTTTGTCCGGCACGGAGAAATGCAGAAACTCTCTGATAGTATCGGCAACACCCGTCACCGCATCAGCGACATTTCCGATGCAGTTCCGGATACCATTGACAATGTTATCAATAATATCGGCACCCCACTGCCAAGCCTGACCAGCAAGATTCTTGACGAAATCCACAGCGACATTAAAGCCGTTCACAATGGTGTCTTTGATGCCTGTAATCGTAGCAGAAATCGCTGATTTGATGCTTTCCCAGATAGCCGAAACGGTCGTTTTAATGACATTCATCACGTTTTCAATCGTGGTCTTGATATTGTTCCAAATCGTGGAAACAACTGTAAAAATCGCATTCAGCACGTTAGAAATAGCCGTGCTGATGCTGTTCCATACATTTGAAACAACCGTAAAGACAGCATTCAAAATCTGCGAAATAAAGCCGGAAATCGTGTTCCATACAGATGAAATTACGCTATAAATCGCCATTAACACATTCGTAATGGTATCTACATAGCTGTTCCAAGCCGTCACAATGAAATTCCAGATAGTATTCAAAATATCCGAAATGAAGCCGGAAACGGCAGTCCATACAGTTGTGATAACATTATGAATTGCATCAAGGACAGCAGAAATGGCATCAGCAATGCCGTTCCAGATAGTTTCAAATGTATTTTTGATACCTTCCAGAATTGGCGTAATAAAGCC
>JAZAUD010000221.1:0-1651 GCA_036373775.1 Oscillospiraceae bacterium
AACGGAGGAGCTTACAGAAGTATATGCGGACATAGGAAGTGGCACAAGCACGAGCAACAGACCTGAATTTCTCCGGATGCTCGATGACTGTCGTCGGGGAAAAATTGACCGCATCGTGACAAAATCGCTGAGTCGCTTTGCCAGAAACACAAAGGACTGTATCACCACTCTCCGTGACCTGAAAAAACTCGGAGTTTCAGTCCTTTTTGAAAAAGAAGGCATCGACACAGCAAGGGTAACTGATGAAATTATGATAACCATTATGGAGGGGCTTGCACAGGAAGAGTCCGCTTCCATTTCAAGAAATGTCCGCTGGAGCATCAAGCGGAGAATGCAGAACGGTACATTCGGCATTGCCCGTGTGCCATACGGCTACATCAAAGTTGATGGAAAACTCGAAATTGAAGAAGAAAAAGCGGCGGTTGTCAGACGCATCTTTTCGCTGTATCTCAGCGGAAACGGTGCAATGAGAATCGCTGTTTTATTAAATGAAGAAAATATTCCGTCACCAACAGGGATAAAATGGAATAATATCACCATTTTCAAAATTTTGAAACAGGAAAAGTACATCGGTGACATTCGCTGGCAGAAAACATATTCCGTTTTCATGGGTAAAAAATGGCTCATCAACCACGGCGAACAGGAAAGTTATTATATCCGTGACGCACTTCCGGCAATTATCAGCCGTGATGATTTTATGAAAGCACAGGAACTCCGTGAAAAAAATGCCAGAGAACCGCATCAAATCACTGAATCACCATTCAGAGGGAAAACAAAATGCACCTGCGGACGGTCGTATTATCTTGTTGTCAAAGGCAAAAAAGCAATTTGGGAATGCACCGGAAAGCATGACCTTTCCAGACCATGTGTAAATCCAACATTTCAGGATTGTGCCTATCATGCGGCATGGCAGAAAATGTGCATCAAACTGCGGAAACACGCTGATGAAATTATTGCTCCGTGCATTGCACAATGTGAACTGCTGGAAGATAATTTTCTGAACAATGAAATTTCTGAGCTGGAAGAGCAGTACGAAGAATTAACACAAAGGCGGTATGTTCTGTGTTCGCTTTGTGCAGAGGGATGTATCACCAGAGAAAAGCTGATGACCCTTGAAAATGACATCGATGCAGAATTATCCGTCATCAACAGACAGCTCAATGCCCTGAATGCTCAGTATGATGAAACGGTCGGACAGCTTGAAGCATTGTACAAATTCATCATCAAAACTACCCCTGAACGGCTTGCAAGCCTGATTCTTGTGAATGCCGTTTCCGATGGAAAAACGGTAGAATTTGAACTGCTGGGCGGATTGAAATTAAAGGAGGTGCTGGAATGAGGAGCAGAGCTGTTCTCTACGGCTACAGAATGGAAAAAGGAGAATTTATCCCCAATGAAGCAGAAGCCGAAATCGTGAAGAAAATCTATGCGGACAAACTTTCCGGAATTGGTGTCTATGCTATCGGAAAAGGACTGTACGAAGCCGGAACTCCCTATTTTTCCGACAGCCGTGAGAAGTCCATCAAGAAGGTCAGCGGTATTCTGTACAATCCCAAATATACTGGTGAGGGTCGCTATCCTGCACTTGTCGGCAGAGAGGATTTTGAAAAAGTGCAGGAAATGAAGCCTGCCGCATTCAGAAAGCCGAAAG
>JAZAUD010000222.1:0-1638 GCA_036373775.1 Oscillospiraceae bacterium
GAAAAGTTAGGCACTGATTATATGGACATGTATCTGCTTCATCAGCCATACGGCAAAGTCGATGAAGCATGGAAAGCATTGGAAGAAGCAAAGGATGAAGGAAAAATCCACTCAATCGGTGTAAGCAACATGACACCAAACTTATGGAACAAATGGGTTCCGGATTTTGATTCACTTCCATCAGTCAACCAGGTTGAATTCAACCCATATTTCCAGCAGAATGATTTGAAGGAAATTTTAAATCCTTTGAATGTTAAAATCCAGGCCTGGGGCCCATTAGGCAGTGGAAATCAGGATTTATTAAATGATCCAGTCATTTTGGAAATCGCTGAGAAATATGGCAAGAATGCAGGCCAGGTAATTTTAAGATTTGAAAATCAGGAAGGAATAATAGTATTTCCAAAGTCATTGAATCCTGAGAGAATCAAATCCAATATGGAAATATTTGACTTCAAGCTAAGTGAAAGTGAAATGGATAAGATGCGTGCATTGGATACTGGAAAAGGCTCACATGACCCTGATGCTCCAGGTGTTGGTGAAATGTTGATGGGTGCCTTTGACGTCCATGCAAATGATTAGTGGATATTATGAAATACACAAAATTTGGAAATTCAGATTTAAATGTCAGTCGAATATGCATGGGATGCATGGGATTTGGAGATCCGAATAATGGAATGCATACATGGACCTTGCCAGAAAAGGAATCAATCGAAGTAATCTGCAACGGCCTTGATAATGGAATCAACTTCTTTGATACTGCCATCGGTTATCAGAATGGAACTTCCGAGCAGTATCTTGGCCGTGCAATCAGGGAAAATGCTTCAAGAAGTGATGTTGTAGTTGCAACCAAGTTCCTTCCAAGATCAGAAGAAGATATTAAAAACAATGTTTCCGGCCAGGAGCATATTCATAGCATGGTTGAAAAAAGTCTGGACAATTTGGGTCTGGATTATATCGACTTGTATATATACCATATGTGGGATTATAACACTCCACTTTATGACATCTTAGAAGGATTGAATGAAATTGTTGAAGAGGGCAAGGTCAGATACATAGGCATATCAAATTGTTTTGCATGGCAACTTGCAAAAGCCAATGCTTTAGCTGAAAGCGAGGGCTTTGCCAAATTCGTATCTATTCAAGGCCATTACAATCTGATTTTCAGGGAGGAGGAACGTGAAATGATTCCTCTATGTAAAACAGATAATATAGCAACAACACCTTACAGCGCCCTTGCATCAGGCAGATTATCAAGGCTTCCAGGGGGCGAATCCAAAAGGTCAAGAGAGGATTTCTATGCCGAATTGAAATATAAATCCACAGAATCCCAGGATGAGGAGATTATCAAAAGGGTTCATGAGCTGGCTGGAAATCATGATGTTTCAATGACTGAGGTTTCACTTGCATGGCTTTTAGAGAAGGTGACCTCCCCTATTGTTGGCGCGACAAAAATGCATCATGTAGAAGGCGCGGTCAATTCAGTTGATTTGAAATTGACTAATGATGAGATCGCCTACTTGGAAGAGCCTTATATGCCCCATGATCTTGTTGGTGTGATGGCTGACAATAAAGCATCAGCCGGCGACAGTGAAAAGGTATGGCAGAAACATACAAAAAATAGAATCTAAAATAGTTGAA
>JAZAUD010000223.1:0-1632 GCA_036373775.1 Oscillospiraceae bacterium
ATCCCATATCATGCCGATTTGATTCAGTTTTTCAATTCTTTCTGCTTTCAGTTCACCAGAGTTATATTTTGCTCTTTGTGTGACAAGCCAGTTTCCGGCAGATTTGGAGTACTGCTTGATTCCAGTAAGCGTGTGATGCTGCTCGTAATATTTCCGGCAGATTTCATAAGTTTCATTCCATATTCTTTCTTCCACAGGAGTCCAGTCCATGCCGATGGATTCCAAACGCCTGATTCTGGCATCACTCATATATTGATGAGCATGATAGTTTCTTCTCTGAACAGTTACCCACAAGCCCAGATGATAGCCGTTTTCCGTGATGTAAGTGCCGGAAAGATTGAGATTTCCATGCTCTCTGTAGTATTTTTCAGCCTCCATGAACATGATATCCCATGAAGCGGTTAAAGTTTCCTCCAGTTTGTGGAACAATTTCAGACAATCCTGCACTTCGTCGATAATTTCAAAAGTTTCATTGACAATCTCATCATCACGCTCAAATTCATGAAAATAATGAAGTGCATCACGCATTTCCTCACGGACAGAATCAATGCTGTACAAGTTCTGAATGTTGTTGACAATATCAAAAATCACCGGAACGCCGGATTTTGAAGCTGATAAGGCTCTGCCAATCTGCTGTTTATAGATGATGGGCGAAACCGTCGGACGGAGCAAAATTACACCGGAGATATTTTCCACATGAATCCCTTCATTTAATGCATCAATACAGAATAATAATTTCAAATGCTGTTTATCATTATCAGCCTTGAAATCAATAAACGACTGATTCGCTGATGAATCGTCCGAGTAAACAGAATAAATATGGGGCTTTTCATCTACCAGATGAAACCATTCCAGCACTTTAGCAATTGTCTCCTGCATGGATTCAAAATTCGCCGTAAATACGATATATTTTCCGGTTCTGTCTGTCATGTGCTTGTCGAAAATTTTATCAAGCCCCTCTGACTTCTCCAATGCTCTGCGGAGTTTTTCAAGATATTTTTCCGCTTTATCCCGAACGGGCTTGCTTTGAGTTTTCTGCACTCTGATTTCATATTTTTCAAGCGTTTCTTTATAAGAAAACAGGGAAAGTACATATTTCGGAGCGTTCAGGATTCCACGGACAATTGCTTCTCCAAGTGTCATTTCGCTTGCAATATTGCCGTCAAAGAGTTCATCTGCCATATTCCGCTGATTGTCAAGATAGCGGATTGCAGTTGCCGACATTCCCAGAACAGGAGCATTTTTATAAGACAATAATAATTTTTGAACACTCATTCCCCATAATTCCGCCCCACAGCGGTGAAATTCATCTAAAATAATATAATCCGGCTTGATTTCGCTGATTTCATCGTCAGTCATGAGCGTTAATTTTGCGTATGTAAAGAATTTGATATTTTCCGGCTGATAGCCGTCAGAAGTTTCCGCTAAATTTTCAAGCTGTGTCCTGAAAATGTATTCAGACGGTGACAGCCAGCAGATTGTTTTTTCCGGATTGTCCTCACAGAGTTTGAACCCGATAAAACTTTTCCCTGTTCCGGTCGGATGAATGACGGCAGCTTTGCCGACTGCATCAAGCATTGCGACACAATTTTTATAAGCCGTCCGGTTATGTTCAAACAAATGCATTCCCAT
>JAZAUD010000224.1:0-1625 GCA_036373775.1 Oscillospiraceae bacterium
TGAAAGACAAAGAGGAACTGAAAGCCATGTTGAAACGAATTCAGGCAACAGAAATGGCAGACGATATAAGGCTTGGAATTACGCATGAATCCAGAAAGCCTGTACATGAACCAGAAAATACACTGGAATCAGTGAAAGATAAAGTAAACCACGAAAAAGATAACAATACTGTAAAATTTGTGAAATATGAATATGATGATTGAGGTGCTGTTATGAACGGAAACTGTCATTTTGGATTTGGAGCTGTATGTGGTAGTATGCTTGCCTTGAATCTCGATAAAATTGGAAATGTACTGCCTGATTTGAATAATGCACAGGAAATGGCAGTTCTGTTTGTCATTGGCGGACTGTTGGGCGGTATCTTTCCGGATATTGACAATCCTGAAAGCTATATGGGAAAGCTGACAGCTCCGGTATCTGTATGGATTGGCAAAATAGGCGAACTGACGGGAAAAACCGGAAAATTTCACAGAGGAATTCTGCATGACCCAATCGTGTACCTGATAGGGTTGTATTTATCTTATTGCTATTATCCTGCACTGTGCGGATTTTTCACAGGGTGTCTGTCACACTTGTTTCTGGACTTATTCAATCCTTCCGGAATTCCGTTTCTGTTCGGCATCAAGCATTTGCATCTGGGAAAAATTCGGAGCGGAAGCAAAGAAAGCATCATTTTCACTTGGATAATGTCGGCTGTTATTTTGATAGCTGGAATGCTTGCAAAAGCACAAATTTTTTCTAAGAAATAATAAATATACTTGACAATAACTAATAAATATGATATAATATAAGAAGGTGTGGATTGACACTCTTATTTTTGAACCCAAAATAACGTTTAACAAAAATGATAACTGCAATATTAGAAAAATACTTGAAAAGCGGTAATACCTTCCGGCAAATCCGTAATACTATCACGCAGTGCAAGTGTTACGGTATCGGTGCATTTGCATTTTATTTTTGTGATTAAACAGCAGTCTTTGCATCACGAGCAAAGCAGATTGTTTGATATATATTTTATTGAAAGGATTGTGATAACAATGGTGAAAACCAAAACAAGACAGATTGCTGCTTTTACGGCTGCAATGCTGATTGCATTTGCCGGATTCGGCGGAACAATCAGCGGCACACTTGTGAACAGCAATACCACCTTGGTGGCTTCGGCAGCTAATACTGATGCAACTGCGGTTGAAATCAGTGCAAGACGGCTTGGCTTGGTAACTCCTGCTCAGAAAGGCACTCTCTACCGGAACGGTGTTCTGCTTAATGAATACACTTGGGATGAAATTGTAGAGGGAGTCAATACGCAGGTTACATCCGACTGCACTTTGGTTCTGGAATTTGACGATGGTGTACTGACACTGAATGCACAGACTGGCGAGGTTATCAGTAATACCAGAACTTCCGGTATTGTACATGAACAGCTTGCTTTGAAAGCATCTGATTTTCAGAAAGATTTCTATGATGAAATTGTAAAATTCAGAACAGCGGGAACAAAGGCGATGAACCTTAGTGTTTACAGCACAGAAAGAAATCCTGAAACTGGTGAAATCGGCAAGTGGCTTACCGCATCTTCCGGAATCAGAGAAGTAGAAGAAACGGACTCTGGAAAAATTGTCAATTATCCA
>JAZAUD010000225.1:0-1624 GCA_036373775.1 Oscillospiraceae bacterium
ATTCGTAACTATTCAGTCCCCTAAAATAAACTGACCTTGAAATAATGAAAGTAAAGCCTGAAAAGCAGTTGAGCCAGCTTTAGCAGCGGTAGAGAGGAATGACTTTATGGTCAGAAAATCTTTAGCTCCCTGCTCCGAGCGGAATGTACCAGTCACCTTGCTTTTCATCTTCACCATACGGAGAGCACGTTCCGCTTGATTATTGGTAAATGGCACAAGTGGGTTTTCTGTAAAACGGCAGACTTCCGCCTTGTATTTCTGAAGGCGGTCAATCAGTGTCCGAATCTTTCCACGTTTGACTCTTCCACGTTTTCCCTGTTCTTTTTGGGGAATAGGATTCTGCTCTGCCCCCTTTTTGAGAATCACATCATAGTTGTGTTTCAGGCATTCCATATAATGCTGACGTGAATTAATTTCTGGATTCTGATGATAAAAATTTGCTGCACGATACATGGAAAGCAGTTCATCATACATTTCCCGTGCCCATTCCTGTTCCGGGTGATTCTCAAAGATACCTGTCAGTTCACGCAAAAGATGTGCACAGCACATGGCGTGTTTCGCTTTGGTTACCTTAAAATACGGCCTCCAGAAATCATGTACAATGATACCAGTATACTCTGTAAGAAATCCAATCTTCTTCATGGCTTCCTGCCCACGTTTTTCAGAAAGTGCATAGTAAGTCAGTGCTGGTGTACAGATGACATGAACCCAGTGCAGGGATGCCTTCACACGCATTCCGGTTTCGTCACAATGCACAACAGGATTTTGATGTAATTTCTGTGGAAAACCGTCCACAATCGGTTTTGCCGCTGCTGCTGCACTGCACAGCATATTGGAAACTGTTCCCGTACTCGGTTGGATACCAGTTAAGCCTTTGATAATTTCACAAAGATTCTTCATGGCTACCATTCCTTTGGTACTTAGAATGCAGATCAATGCCTTCAGATGATTTCCATAGGTGACAGTGCCTCTGATACCAGCCGGACGCTTTGCAGTCTCCTGAACACCGCCACAGTTACACTTCAGCATCTCGTATTTGACTGTTTCTCTTTTGACAATCACATCAATCGTATAGCAGGTATCCTGTACCTTTAAATTGGCACAATCTTCCCGGTGAGGACAATTCATACAATGTGGGGGATAAACTTTCTCTACACGGTCTGGATGACCAAGTTCAATGTGATGTCCTTTATGTCCGGTCTGCCCTCCTGCTTTTTTTCCGCTCTTTTTGCGCTGACTTTTTGGCATCGGTTTTTCATAGCCGTCTGTGGATGGCGGCTTGCTGCTGTTATGGCTGTTCTTATGCAGCTTTTCTTCCAGTTCGGCAATTCTTGCATTAGCTGCTTCTAATTCTGCTGTTAACTTTTCAATGATTGTCTGCTGGGTTTTTATGATTTCAAGCAATTCTTCATAAGCTGCCATAGTTCCACCGCCATTCCGTTTTTCTTTAGTTTAACACATCCGTTCTTTTTTGTCTATCGGCAATTTGACGATTTCTTTTTATCTTCTTTTTTACTTTCAACATTGTGGAATTCTTGGGTGACTGAATAGTTACAAATAATGTTTATTTTGGCTCAGCAATCACATTATGTGAGATGATTCAGGACTTTGCTGATTCACATAA
>JAZAUD010000226.1:0-1616 GCA_036373775.1 Oscillospiraceae bacterium
AGGAAGAACTGACGAAAACGCACTGCAAAATCTTGATGAAATCGAAGAAAAAGAAGAAACGGAGGAAAAGAAAGATGCTTAAAAGTTATAAATTTGACGATATGACACAACTTTCCCCACATTTCAATGTACAGGAATTTCGCTGTAAAGGCGGAAAACCGCATGACATTTTAATTGCAGATGACCTGATTAATAAACTGGAAATTCTGTACAAAAGACTTGATTGCTCTAAAATTATCGTGACAAGCGGTCACAGATGTGCAGAATATGACCGAAAAATCGGCAATTCTGGAAAAGGTCAGCACATCATTGGGAATGCCGCGGATATTTGCTGTTATGATAAAAATAATCAGCCAATTTCAAGCAAATTGGTGTGCTGTGCGGCTCAGGACATTGGCTTTGGTGGGATTGCAAATATTACTAAAAATTATGGGCACCTCTAAAAACCCTATAAAACGCCCTCAAAATGTTTGGCGGGCATAAAAAAGCGATATTCGCTTCAAAGTGAAGCAAATACCGCTTAAAAACTGCATATTTCAATGGTTATACCGCCCATTTTTCTGCAAATGGGCACAGTTATCCCGTCTCAGGCACGGGCTCGTTTCAAAAATGTATACCGACACATATTGTAGACCAGGTTCAAAAGTCCAATCTGTGTCCACGCACGTTTGAACCCGATGCAGCGCACTGTGATCCCTTTCATGGAATTTGTCATAAAGCCGAAAATGTGTTCGATTCGGCAGCGGATCTTTGATTTACGATTGTTTTCCTTCTTCTGCTCTTCGGTCAGCGGATGACCTCTATATCCTTTTTCACAGATTTCATTCTTACAGTTTTCGGGGAGATTTTCGGCAATTTCATCACTTGAATAAGCACTGTCAGCATAGAACACTTCGTCATCATCATCTAATAAATCAGTACACAGCTGGCTGTCGTGAAGCGAGGCGGCACTTGCACCATAGCCGGTGATCAGCTTGCTGTCAGCATCGCATTTGACATGATCTTTGTAGCCATAATGTAGCTCACCATTTTTCTTTGCCCAGCGTGCATCTGTATCCTTTTGTGCCAGTTTTGCTGCGTTTTCCGGCTTCTCCCAATCCTCCGGAACTTCGCCATTCTTGATTTTTTTGTTTTCTTCTCGGCTATTACGTTGACGAGGTGCATCGACAAATGTAGCATCGATGATGGTGCCGGTATGCGTGATCAACCCCTCTTTTTCAAGCAGTTCGTTAAAAAGATGGAAGCATTCCTCAATCGCATCTGTCTTGGATAAATCATCTCTGAATTTCCAGATTGTCTTTGCATCGGGAACAGTATCATAACTTTCAAGCCCTAAAAAGTGCATAAAGCTGCGGCGATCATTGATCTGAAATTCAGCCTGATCGTCGGATAAATTATACAGACGTTCCAGAACCAGAATCTTAAACATCATCACCAGATCATAGGGTGGTCTTCCTCCTTTATTGCTCTCCTTGCGCACAATATGTTTACTGAGGATTTCACGGAACATTTCCCAATTGATTACGGTGTTTAAGAACTCCAGTGGATCACCAATCTTACTAATTTTTGCCATTCTGTTTTCTTCATCAAAGAAGCTTTTCATTCGTATTTTCATG
>JAZAUD010000227.1:0-1572 GCA_036373775.1 Oscillospiraceae bacterium
GGAAGGTTCTATCAACGGCGTTGCACAGCACGATCAGTGATTCACGGTCATTATCAGACCAGGTATGAAGGGAAACAATCATCAATATTCAGGCGAATAAACGGGAATTTACTTGCCAATCAGCTTCAGGAAGCGCTTGTCGTTCATTTGCTCATTGGTGATGTACTCGCCATCATGGAAGACTGCATAAGTGGTGATTGGCGTGGGTGCATTCTGGGCCTCTTCCTTGCTCTGCAGATGTATGGCTTTGAAAGGGACGCCATTGTCTTTGGCAACTGCTTCGATAATGGGGACATACTTTCCGTTGAACGGGCACTGGCTGGTGTAATATAGTACGTATCCCGGCTCATCGGTATGCGGATGTCTGGCGCATTCCTTGAACTTGGGCACCTGAGCTTCTTTGGTAAAGGGCAGATACCACAGTTGAATACCGTTATCAGCCTCGTCACAGACGGAAAATCCTTTATGTTTCAGGAACTGAGGGTCAGACAGGAAAGGTTTCTTCTTAGCGGATGACAGGACGCACAGCCCTTTCTTTCCTTTAGCCTTGCTGTCCTGAATGCAGGCGCCCAGCAAATCACTGGAATACCCGTGTCCCTTGAAAGAACCAGACACCCAGAGGCAGTCGATGTACATATATCCGTCGGCCAGGATGGGATTCCAAGCATTCTCGGCAGGGATGTACTCAATGAAGCACTTACCGCGTTCCACGCTCTTGAGGAACACGAGGTCATCGTCAAATCGACCGGCAAGCCAGGCCTTCTTGGAAGCGACCTGCACATCATTGTTATTGGAAATGGCGCAGCAGATATGCTCCTTTTCCAGATTCTCTTTCGTTACCTTGATGTATTCCATGATTTTGACAAATTCCGATTTATCGAATACAAATATAGGAGGATTTCAGATTCGTTTGGCCAAGTGATGCGGTTTTCGGGTATAAGAAAAACATATCTCAGACACAAGAAAAACGATATAATGAATAATTACACTCACTCCGTAATTCTTAAATCGCTGATATAAAGATGTTTACAAGAAATCTATTATAGATTATTTCAAAATCGTGCAAAAATTGCTTCAGGAGGCGCATTTCCTCCCGAACATCGCCGTAATTCGGAATTACAAAAAATCGCTCAAAAACGGCCTCTGAAACATTTCTGAGGACTTTTTTGAAGTATTTCATTCAATTTCCAGAGTTCGGAAAAATTTGGAAAATTTTGAACCGTATATGAACCATAGATTTGTAACTAATTGATTATCAAATAGTCTTACTGACAGCATCGGAAATAGGAAAATTGGTTTAACCGATTATTAGTCAAATAGTTAGGCTGTTATTTAAGTTCGGAAAATTACGGAATACTAAGCGTTTTACGGAACAGTTTGGTGCTTTTTGAACCGCATTTGAACCACGCGTGGTTCAAGGTTGGGGAAAATTTACGCCAAAGTTCACAACTTTACGTCATTTTACATGTTTTTACATAATTGCCCTAATCACTGGGGTAAATGGCGCAGCGAAGGTTCTGAAGAATATTTCCAGTGATTTTGTAAAAAGTGTGTTCTATTTTGACTCTTTAC
>JAZAUD010000228.1:0-1568 GCA_036373775.1 Oscillospiraceae bacterium
ATAGCTAAGAATTAAACATTTTTGAAGCCTGAGTTTTTTCACCCGATGGGTGAAGAAAATTCTAATCCAAAACCAGCTTATTTTTTGCTATAATTAGGCAAATATCGGTCATAACAGCAGATTGAGTTTTGCGGATTCAGGTCTAATTATGATGAGGATTAACTTCTGCCCCAATGGGGCAGAAGTCAGGAAGTAATGCCTATTTGCATCAACATTTCTCTTTGTTCATCAGAAATTTTATTCGCCTGAATTTTCTTGATTTGATTCCGTTTCCATTCACCAAGTCCAAAACCGTCCTCACAGACATAACGGGCAGAATAGTCAGAATTTCCATGTTCTTCAAAATAATTTTGAGCATGACGGAAACCATTCATCCAAAGCGTTTGCATGGGATTCCAGTCAAAACCAAGTTCTTCCAACTGTCGTATCTTATCTTCTTCTAATTTTCCGTTTCGGTAATTTTTACGCAAAGTGGTCAGGCACATTCCGAGCCGATAGCCATCTTCACAGACATAGTGCTGAGAAAAATTCAGATTTCCATGCTCCTTGATATATGCTGACATATGAGCAATCATATTCTCCCATCTGACATCGTTTACAATCCAGACCATACCAATTTTTTCAAGCCGTTCTATCTGAACATCACTCAATTTTTTAGTGCGGTATTTCGTCCGGAGATTGTTAATCCAGACTCCGAGATTAAAGCCGTCATCACAGGTATAGGAGACAGGAACAAGCAAATTTCCGAATTTCTGGTAATATTCGACTGCTCTCTGATAATTGTTTTCCCATACTTCCTCCAGAATTGTCCAGCGCAATCCGATTTTTTCCATGCGTGCGATGCGTTCTTCAGACAGCTTTCCCTGTCTGAACCTGTTCCGCTGATTCACAACCCATGATTTCAGCTTGAATCCGTTCACAGTGTATTTTTCAGGCATACTGTTAATATCGCCGTTTTCCTGATAATACTGCAAAGCATACTGATAGCCTGTTTCCCATCGGCTTTCATCACGATTCCAAGACATTCCGATTTTTTCAAGAAGTGCCGTCTGCCAGTCTTTCAATGCTCCTTCCTGATACCGTTCACGCTGACTTGAAATCCATGTACCCAATTTTAAGCCATTTTCTGCAATATAATTATTGCGGACATTCAAATTTCCACGTTCCTGAAAATATTGTTCTGCCAGCCGATAATACTCCATCCATTTTCTTTTGAGAATGGATTCCCACTGAATGCCGATTTTCTCCAGTTTCTGGATTTTTTCTTCGGAAAGTATCCGTTTTCGGTAATCTCCCCTGATTTTGCGATACCAGTTTCCGAGATTCAAGCCGTCAGGAGTGACATATTTTGCAGGAATATCAAGATGCCCATTTTCCTGACAGAACTTTTCAGCAGCCTGAAAATACTGTTCTGAAACGGTATCCAAATCCCATATCATGCCGATTTGATTCAGTTTTTCAATTCTTTCTGCTTTCAGTTCACCAGAGTTATATTTTGCTCTTTGTGTGACAAGCCAGTTTCCGGCAGATTTGGAGTACTGCTTGATTCCAGTAAGCGTGTGATGCTG
>JAZAUD010000229.1:0-1557 GCA_036373775.1 Oscillospiraceae bacterium
AACCTCATGACCTACATGGAAGTTGAAATTCAGAAAGAAAAAAGTGAATTGCAGGCTAAAATTCTAAAGCTGGTTGCCGGTGAAAATCTGGAAGTATATGTCAGCAATTTCAATAATGACTGTGAAAATTTCAATTCTGATGATGATGTTCTGACATTACTGGTTCATCTCGGCTATCTTTCTTATGATAAAAATACAAAACGTGTCCGCATTCCAAATGAAGAAATACGCACAGAATTCAACAAATTGCTGAAAAAAGATAAGTACACAAAACTTGCGGAGCTCATCAATCGTTCTGAACAGCTCCTTGCTGACACATTTGCCGGAAACGGTGATGCGGTTGCAGAAGCTATTGAGAAAGTTCGTGCTACAAACTATGCTCCTGCACATTACAATAATGAGCAGTCACTCCGCTATGCTGTCAAATTTGCTTATATTATTTGTGTTGACCGCTACATGAAAGTGGAAGAACTGGCGAGCGGAAAGGGTCTGGCTGATGTAGTCTATATTCCCAAACCAACAACTGCACTCCCTGCACTGGTTGTGGAACTGAAATGGAATGAATCTGCCAATTCTGCCATCAAACAGATAAAAGCAAGAAATTATCCTGCTGTCCTGCAAGACTATGTGGGAGAAATTATTCTTGTTGGTATCAATTACAGTGAAAATACTGGAAAACATACCTGCAAGATTGAAAAAATTTCCAAGTAACTCTCCTTTTTGAGATGCACTCGCCATTATGGTGGGTGCATTTTTGTTTCTATTTCCAGTGAGCCATTTGACCAGCTCCGCAGAAAAGTTTCCCATTCAGGTAAGCAAGGGAAAAGGGACACTACCACCCATTTCCATCCCCTTTCATAGCTCTCATCGATGAAATCATAGTTCATTTTCACTTTGAAAAAATCTAATTTTCAAGGCTTGTTTACGGCTATTTTTCGGCAGAATTGGGAATATCATCTTATTTGCTTGCAACACATTTGCATGGTTCACAAGTGAAGATGAGGTAACGAACCGTCTTTCTGCAAGTGCGGAATATGGCGTAGCAATCGCCGAATCATTCCAGCCGCCGGAAAACTGGGTTCCCGGACAGGAAATCAACAAGGACGCTGGTGCTGTTAATACAGGAAATGTTGATGCATTTGTCAGAATGTATCTCGATGGTTCTATGAGATTATTACAGCAATCGAAGAGCAGTGCTAATAGTTCTACAAATAATACTATGAAGCCCATGGGTGAAAGTTTTACTGCACCTACAACGGCTGTTACAGATGTTAATCTGCTGAATGCTAATCTTACTTATCAGGATGCACAGGGTAATTATTTCAGAACCCTTGATAAGACACAAACAAAGAACCCCATGTCTTCATTTAGCACAAATAATGATGGCTATTCTGCTAATGAAGCGTTAAATAATACTAAGACAGGTGCATATTCCGAAGTTCAGGCTATGCAGAGCGGTATTCTTGCTTATGCTCCTGCTAATGCAAAATATTCCTATGTTCTTGATGAAGAAACAGAACTTGAAATTGCTATTAAAAGAGGAACAGGTGATTCAGC
>JAZAUD010000230.1:0-1552 GCA_036373775.1 Oscillospiraceae bacterium
AAAAAGGTCATGCCAAACGTGGGGGCGGTCGTGTGGAAGGTCATCCGCATATTGCTCCTGCCGAGAAAAACGGCGAAGAACTGCTTGAAAATCTCATCAGAAAGGCAATCTCATGACCTACGAAGAAATCAACGAAATGATAATGGAAACGAATCTTCCGTATGCCTATCATCACTTTGCAGAGGGCGAGTCACCCGACCCGCCTTTTCTGCTCTTTTTGTCTCCGAGAGAGAACACATTCGGTGCGGACAATCTGATGTATCACAGTTTCAAACAGCTTGACATTGAATTGTATACTGACAGAAAATCCCCTGAAACGGAACAAATTATTGAAGATGTTCTCACGGAGCATCACATTTTTTATGAAAAATCAGAAATCTGGATAGAGTCGGAACGGCTCTATGAGGTACTTTACGAAGTGGAGGTATAACTATGGCACTCAAAAAGAATAAGGTTAAATACGGCTTGAATATGGTGCATTATGCGAAAATTACAGCATGGTCTGAGGACGGTATTCCGACATTTGCTGACCCTGTCCGCCTGCCTGGTGCGGTTTCGCTCTCGGTTGATGCAAGCGGTGAAGCATCAAATTTCTACGCTGACAACGTGGTGTATTTTGTCATCAATAATAATGCCGGATATGAAGGTGACCTCGAAGTGGCTCTTGTCACAACTGATTTTGCAATGGAAATTCTCGGCGAACTTCTGGACGATAAGGGCGTTCTGGTTGAGAAAAATGACGCAGAACTGGCACAGTTTGCACTGCTCTTTGAGTTTGAGGGCGACAAGAACAAAATCCGTCATGTGCTGTACTGCTGTTCCGCATCCCGTCCCAAGACGGAAAGCAGCACCAAAGAGGAATCCACCGAAGTCAAGACGGAAACGCTCTCCATCAAATCGACAGCTCTGCCGAATGGTCTCGTCAAGTGCAAAACCTGTGAAAAGACAGATGAAACGACCTACAACAACTGGTACAAGTCTGTGTATATTCCGAATATCGGCACAGCAGTGGCAACAACCAAATCCACAAAAGCAAGTGCATAAGGAGAAGTTGACATGGCTATTAAAAAAATTATCACCATTGACGGCATTGATGTACCTTTCAAGGCGAGTGCGGCTGTGCCTCGCCTTTACAGAATGAAGTTCCAGCGTGACATTTACAAGGATTTTGCTGTTTTGCAGAAGTCTGTCAATGAACAGAAAAAAGCTGATACTGCTGATGCTCCAGAAGATACAGAAGAGAATACTTCTCCCCGTGAATCTGGTCTGGACATTGAAAGTCTGGAGGTCTTCGAGAATCTCGCATGGACAATGGCTCATCATGCCGACCCTGAAAATGTCCCCGATGATCCGAATGACTGGCTGGAAAGTTTCAACGTCTTTTCGATTTATGAGGTTCTTCCGAAACTTATCGAATTATGGGGCTTGAACACGCAATCGATGGCAGAATCTAAAAAAAAGCTCGTCCAATTGACAGGGAAATGACAACTCCGTTATTTCTGCTCCGGTGTAAGCAGTTGGGGCTTTCCATGCAGGAGCTTGAACTGCTTAC
>JAZAUD010000231.1:0-1547 GCA_036373775.1 Oscillospiraceae bacterium
ACTCAGATTTCAAATCAGCTTAATCAAATTATGGCTTCTATTCAGGAGGTTGTTGGTGCTTCTGGTGATGCAAGTAAAACCTTCTCCCTTGTTTCACAGGAGCTTTCTGATACAGACCAGCTTGTTATGCAGATTAAAACTGCTATGGAAGAACAGAACGAAGGTTCAAAGCAGATTCTTGAAGCCCTAAAAATGATGAATGACTCTACTCAGGAAGTTCGTTCTTCTTCTGATGAAATGCAGGAAGGTAACAAGCTGATTCTTTCTGAGGTTCAGCAGCTGCAGAATGTTACAATTTCCATGAAGTCCAGTATGGATGAAATGTCTGCAGGAGCTCAGAAAATTAATGAAACCGGTTCCGTCCTTACAGAGGTTGCCGGTAGAATGAAGGATTCAATCATTAAGATTGGAAAACAGATTGATGAATTTAAGGTATAAGGCCTTTAGAAGGCTGTGAGTTTTTACGGTGGCTGGAAAAATCAAAAAAAATCCGGCCACCTTTTTTGTTTGCAAACAATCATTTTTTGTGATAATCTCACATTTACAACAAAAATGCTTTTGGCTGCCTTTCCCGGCCTGTCAGAGCGAAAAAATCAAAAACGGCCCACGCCAGAGTCGTAAGGAGATATAAATGGCAAAAACAGAAACTAAAGATACACACGCATGTACCCTGGACAAAATCATCAGCTTGTGTAAGAGACGAGGCTTTGTATATCAGGCTTCTGAAATTTATGGTGGACAGGCTGGTGCCTGGGACTATGGTCCTCTTGGTGTAGAATTCAAAAGAAATATTCAGAATGAATGGTGGCACTATATGACTCAGCTGCACGACGATGTAGTTGGTCTTGATTCTGCTATCTTCCAGCATCATACAACATGGAAGGCTTCTGGTCACGTTGACCACTTCTCTGACCCAATGGTTGACTGTATTGAATGTAATGCACGTCACCGCGCAGATAAATTAATCGAAGACTTTGTTGCAGCCAATCCTGATGTAAACCCAGGAAAACCTGTTGATACAATGACACATGATGAAATGAAAGCTTTCATCGATGCAAATATCAACTGTCCTACTTGTGGATCTAAAAACCGCAAGTATACAGCCGTTCGCGAGTTCAACCTTATGTTCAAAACATATCAGGGACCAATCGCAGACGACAGCCATTTGATTTATCTCCGTCCTGAAACATGTCAGGGTATCTTTACAGACTTCAAGAACATTGTTCAGTCTAACCGCATGAAGGTACCTTTCGGTGTTGCTCAGGTTGGTAAATCTTTCCGTAACGAAATTATCTTTAAGAACTTCATTTTCCGTACCTGCGAATTCGAGCAGATGGAAATGGAATATTTCTGTAAACCGGGCACAGAGGACGAGACTTTCGAGCGATGGCGTCAGGATCGCTGGAACTTCTACCTCAAATACGGTATTGCCGAGAAGAACCTCAAATGGCATCACCATGACAAGCTCGCTCACTACGCAAAAGACGCTTACGATGTCACATATAACTTCCCGATTGGCTTTGAAGAGGTCGAGGGTATCCACTCTC
>JAZAUD010000232.1:0-1527 GCA_036373775.1 Oscillospiraceae bacterium
TGTACGTTTTTAATGGTGCGGTTCATCGCTGGTACGGTGCTTTTTTGTTGTTATGAATAAAATGAAAGGATGGTGTATGCTATGATATCATCACCACCATTCTGAAATTTTAGTCGAGCCGAACTACTCAGCCCATACTAAAATTATAGCGCACTTTCGGGGTGAAAGTCTATTCGCAGTGCGCATGAAGTTGAGTGCGCCATAAAACTTTTCTTATCGTGAAAATGTTATGGGGAATTTTGAAACGGGCATAAAAAATGCAGAGCTGGTGTTGCTCTGCATTGGAGTGAGATATTCAGTTGAAATTAAATTACGAAACAACATTATGCTCCATTGGCAATTGCCATGATAGCGTTAATGTAATCATGGGAATGATTGATAGAAAAATCTCCGTGATACATTTCCGGCAGCCCTGTTATCGAACTAACAGGAAATGCTTCACGGATAACACGGGCAGATTTTTTGATACCCTGATTTTCCTTCTCTCCAAAGTAAATATGGACATCTGCCGAACACCGTTTGACCGACTCCTTTAACCTATATGATGTATTCGCTTTGAGAAAAGCAATCATATCATTCTTTTGTATCAGACAGGTATCACGGTAGTAATCGTCAAACAATTCAGGCTTCATACGCAGTTGCCGAAATTGCAGTTTGGAAAACCATTTCTGCCTGATAAGCGGATAACTGCACCCAAATGCCGGACGTATCAAAGCATGGGTGAATTTTGACGAAACAGCCATTGCACTTTCTATAATAGCGTGCTTACATATATCGCCTTGCTGTGACAGTATTTCGAGCAAGATCTGACCACCGAGGGATAATCCACCGATCAGAAAAACATGACCGCCCAAGTGTTCCTGTATGAAAGAAATAATGTCGCAGGCATTATTCTCGATCGTAGTAAAATGCTTATCACTCCCTGCGTGACTGTCTAATATCGGGATAACGACATGGTATTCATTTTTCAGAGCTTCTGCTTCCTCACGGTAATTCCACCATGACAGTCCACCGCCGTGGAGAAGTATTATCGTTTTGGGATTATCCTTGCCAAATTCTTTATAGTTCATATTACACCACATTTTTGGGATTTTTTAAGCAAGCCGCCCGCCCACTCTCACCCCTAAATTATAACACACCTCCCTCGAAAAAGCAATCCCATTTCCGAGAAATCCACCCTCCGAAATCACTGTCATCATACACAGAAATTCCATGTTGAATCTATGCAAGAGGGAGAATCGCCATGAACAAAATGTAAACTTTTCAGAAAATCATGAGCATTTTCTCAAAAACGTCGGTAGTAAAGTAGAAGGGTATTTTCATGGGCGGTCAGGCAGGGCAAAAATTTGAATGTAACGATAAGTATATCGACATTCAAAATCGGCTCAGGGAGAGCTGAGAAAATAGTTTCACCAGACTGCCGCCCACCCAGCATCATAACTGCGCCGAACCCCAGTAAAATACTCTCAGAGCCGTGCGGATACAGAGAAAAGTCGCATAGCTCCAAACACGCAGGAGCGTGAAAAA
>JAZAUD010000233.1:0-1523 GCA_036373775.1 Oscillospiraceae bacterium
AATTACTGGCTTGAAAAATCTGCTGAACAGGGAAATTCAGATGCTCAATTTTATTTAGGAGAGTTTTATTACTACGGAGATCCTGTTGAACGTGAAAGGGCAAAATATTGGTTTGAAAAATCACTCAAGCAGGGCGATAATATACCAACTCTATTATATCTAGCAACTCTTTATTACGATGGGGGAGATTATAAAAAGGCAAAATTCTGGTGGGAAAAAGCTGCTGAATGGGGAAATGCAGAGGCACAAAATAATCTTGGATATATCTATTTCTATGGGAAAGGTGTTGAAATTGATTATGAAGAAGCTTTTTATTGGACTGTAAAAGCTGCAACATCATTATCTTGGGGATCATCTGTAGAGGCACAATACAGGCTTAGTGAAATGTATGAAAAAGGATTAGGTGTTCCTAGAGATTATGATAAAGCAAAATACTGGCGTGAAAAAGCAGATGCTCAAAAAAAAGAAGAAGCTGAATAGATTTTAGAGAGACCTTGTAAAATTTTCTGTGTAAATGGCTGACAAATATGATACTCTTAAGGAGGAGTACAATGTTGGCCAAAACAAAAGAAAAAGATGTCATCGACCAGTTGCTGGATCAGATTGACTTCCATGGGATGACAGCAGAAGAATTAGCTGGAGAAAACGGTTTGCTCAAGAAACTGACAAGCCGTTTTTATTCAAAGGCTCTTGATGCCGAAATGGACGAACATTTGGGCTACAAGAAAAATGACAATGCCGGTGATAATTCCGGCAACAGCCGAAACGGTTACACAACCAAAACCGTCATAACAGATGATAATGACACAATTGAAGTACAGGTTCCCCGTGACAGAAACAGTACCTTTGAACCTGTAATAATTCCAAAACATGAAAAACGCACGCCACTTTTCAACGACCAGATTATTTCGATGTATTCTTTCGGAATGAGTACCCGTGACATTCAGCGCCATCTGCAGCAGGTCTACGGTGTTGAAGTATCTCCAGAAACAATTTCAAACATCACAGAATCTGTTATGGCCGATGTCCGTGAATGGCAGAACAGACCGCTTGAAAAATCATATCCGATTCTTTTTCTGGACGCCCTACGAGTCAATTCAAGGCAGGACGGCAAGAACGTCAACAAAGCCCTTTATGTCGCTCTGGCAATCAACTGGGAAGGCAGAAAAGAGGTTTTAGGCCTTTGGCTTGCAGACACGGAAGGGGCAAAATTCTGGATGAGCGTACTTACAGACATCAAGAACCGTGGTGTTGAAGACATCCTCATTGCCTGCATGGATGGGCTTACAGGATTTCCCGATGCGGTAAAAGCTGTTTTTCCTGACACTCACATTCAGCACTGCATTGTCCACATGATTCGCAATTCTACGAAGTTTGTTTCCTACAAAGACCTTAAGGCTGTCTGCCGTGACTTGAAAGAAGTCTATTCTGCAATCAATGCTGAAAGCGGTCATGAAGCTCTGGAAGAATTTGGCAAAAAATGGAATGACAAATATCCGATGATTCAGGCTTCCTGGGAACGA
>JAZAUD010000234.1:0-1522 GCA_036373775.1 Oscillospiraceae bacterium
CACAAAAATTATTTCGGTGCATTGTCACAAAATCAACCTACTCAGGATAATCTAAATCGGTACGCTTAGGAACGTAGTTTTATTGTGAAAGATAAATGTTTCAATTATATATAATTATAGTGCTATGGTAAGCTCTGCCAATAATTTTGGTAGGAGCATAGTGACATAGTAATTTGCACGAAAGGAGAGGAAAATCATGGAGATACTGGATGAATTGGCTGGTAAATTTGCTGAAGCTCTGGATACGGAATTAGTGAGCAATCCACAGCATCATGAAATTTCTGCAAGATTTAGCGAATTTTGCGAACAGCTCCCAGAAGACAAATCTGAGGAGCTGGACGAAATCGTTGGAAAGATGTTGTCTGCAAATTTCAATTCGGCTGTCAAAGCTGGAATGAAACTTGGTGCAAGAATTGCTATCGGGTTATTGATTGACGATTCCTGACAAGCTGAAAAATTTCAAGGAAAGGAGGGAAAAGCCATGTTTGAAAATCCACGTTATTTGACGAGAGGCGTTGATGCAGAAATTCCGTTGCAACTGCAATTATTCTTGTGGGACTGCATCGACAGAATGCCCGAACCGAAGGACTATTTTCAGTGCTTTGAATTGGAAGACCTTGGCGGAATGCAACACATTGTTCATTTCAGCGAACAGCCTGAATACAAGATGAACTACTTCATTCCAACATTGAAAGCTGTCACTGCGAAAGTTTACGTGATTGACAGTGAAGAGTACTCGACAATGCTCCTTGCAGAAGAGTACTAAAAATGACCGAATATCCGACCAAAACGAAGCCCCTGCCGTTGATTGGCAGGGGCTTTTTTCATGTCCAGAAGGAGGCTAATTATGGACGAAGAATTGAGAATCTGCGACTGTTGTGGAGCTGAAATCCCCGAAGATGAAAATTACTCTTGGCTTGGTGACGACATTGTATGCGACGATTGCAGACATAATGAATGTGGCTGTTGTGAGAACTGCGACGAGCTGATTTATCACAGCGAAGCCATTGTAGAAGATGGGCATTTCGTGTGTCGTTCGTGCTACGACAACGAGTACTACCACTGTAACTGCTGCGATATGCTGCTTCATCAGGACGAAATCTACACTTATAATGACATCGATTTCTGTTATGACTGCTACGAAAAGAAAAATCACACCATCCATGAGTACAGTTATAAACCTGACCCCGTATTTTATGGCGAAGGCAAGCGGTATTTTGGTGTGGAGCTGGAAGTGGATGAGGGTGGCCATGATGACGATTATGCCCTTGAAATTCTCGAAGAAGCCAATTATCGTGATGAGCATATTTACATCAAAAACCATGGCAGTCTGAATTGTGGCTTTGAAATTGTGACCCATCCGATGACGCTCGGTTATCATCTCGAAGATTTCTGCTGGGAAGATGTTCTGCACAAGGCGGTGCAATTGGGCTATTTATCGCACCAAACGAACACTTGTGGGCTTCATGTCCATGTCAATCGTAGTTCACTCGGCGAAACTGAACGGCAACAAGACGATGCA
>JAZAUD010000235.1:0-1511 GCA_036373775.1 Oscillospiraceae bacterium
AATTTTGTCATGAATAGGTAGAGGGGGTAAAAAGTACATGTACGAAGAAATTGTAAACAAATATTATTCTGCTATCCTCTCCTATTGTGTTGCAAATTTGAATCATGATATTCATGCTGCGGAAGATTGTACACAAGAAGTCTTTCTCTTGCTGTACACGAAGCTGAAACGCCTGAACCTGACTGTCAATATTGAGGGCTGGCTCTATGCAGTTGCTGACAGAAAAATGAAAGAATACAGGCGAAAAAATCCAAACATGATGGACATTGACGAAGTACCGGAACAATGCACAGAGCCTGAATATACTTCCTCTACAGAAAATATTCTGGATGTTCTCAGTCAAGAGGAATATCAATTATTGCAGAGTTACTATAGCGGTGCTGACAGGGCGGTGATAGCAGAACAAGCAGGGTTATCCCTGAACGCCTTATATATCCGTATCAGCCGGATAAAAGAAAAACTGCGTGACATACAGGCGAAATGCACAAATAGCAATGATTGATGTTGTGCATTCCTACAAAGTTTTTCAATTGATGAAAGAAAACAGCCGAAATTTGTCATGAATAGATGGAAAGTGAAGAGAATGGATAAAGAGTTAATTGAAATGCTCCTAAATGATAAAGATTTCAGGAAAGATGCGGTGGAAGATATTCGCCGTATGATGGATGAGGAAATGGCAAAATCTCCCCATAAAAGAGATTACCAAAAAATTGCACAGCTGTCCCATGATTACTGTGAGCTGATGGGAATGACAGATGAAGTGGAACAAACATCTGCAACTGGAATTCAGGAAGTCCTGAGAAATTCCCGAAAGCTGAAAATACAGCCTTCTAAACGGACTACACGCATATTTTCGATTCTCCTCGTGGCTGCTGTCCTCGCAGTAGCAAATACAATCACAGTATTTGCTGTCAATGAGAATATTGTTTCATTTATCGTGAACCGTGCAGAAAATGGATTCTCTGTAACTCCTGTACCGGAAACGGTCATTGAACTTCCTACAAGTGAGGACGACCCTTATGGAATCCGTGCGGAATGTGCTAAATATGGGCTGGATGTGGAAGTGCCAACCTACTTGCCGGAAGGGTTTGTGCTTTGGGATGTTGATGAACATGAAAGCATCGCTGAAAAAATTGTTACTTTTTGGTTTAAAAGGGATAAAATTCATTTGAAATTTTCCTATGCTGAACTGTATAATGAGAATGCAAAAATGGGTATTCCAAGTGATGAATTTAATCTTGAAGAAATTAGAGTAAATGGAAAATCTGCTATTACTTCTAAAGAAGACGGACAGTATAATTTAATTTATTATGATGGAAATATGGAATATTTTATGACTTCTGATTACCTAAGTTATGAAGAATGCGACAAAATAGTTGCATCTATCAAATAGTAAAGGAGAATTATCATGAAAAAGATGTTTTCGTTATTATTGACATTGGTGATGCTGAATTGTGGCATTACAGTTGTTCCTGTAGTTGCAGAAGAAACTTTCGATTGCGAAGAAACTA
>JAZAUD010000236.1:0-1507 GCA_036373775.1 Oscillospiraceae bacterium
TTATGAATTTCTTCTACTGGAATCCCTTTTTCCCTGTCTGCTATGATTATCTTTCTCAGTTCTACTGATATCATTTTTATCACTCCTTTGTCCTCTATTATATCACATCTTTTCTTATTTGTCTATAGTGGAATTGCTGTAGCACACCATCCAAGCGAGTAGGTCAGTGTCCGGAATTCCGGCGGAATAATGGCGGATATTTTCCGCATTTTCGATTTCATTTCATAGTAATCATACCTGAGTTTCACACGTTTCATCTTGTTTGAAAGTATCCCTCTAAGGTAATCCATTCCATAAAATTCCATTTGTTTTTCAGCTCCTTTCCGCTGGAGATATTGAGCAGTGACGGTGTTTGTATGTCTATGGGGGACGGGTAGGGGGGATACCCCTGCGTTTCTGTGTGAGGACATACAAAAAGCACCCGACAAACGTCGGATGCTCTTCGCTGTAAAAAATTGTAAGGAAACCCAATGGCATCATAAAGAAGTAAAACTGCACTGCTTCATTCTTTCATACTACTATTATATCACGTTTCAGGGTGCAAATCAATGCAAACTTTATCAAGTGCAGATTTATGTTTGTACTTGATTGCTCTAATGCTGTAGTGCATTTCCTCTGCGATTTGTTCAAATGTTTCATAGGCTAAGTAATGTCGAATCAAGATGCTTTGTGCATCCAAATCGGGAACGGCTTCAATCACGGCGGTAATCTCTTCACGGATTCTGACAAGTTCCTGTGAGCGTTCCTGTGTGCGCCTTTCGGTTTCCGCTAAACGAATAAGGGTTGCTTCTGTGGAATTGCCTGACGGGCTTCCTGTGCCGTCTATGGAGCGTGTGAGACGTTCAGCAATGCTCCGGTCACGCTCCAACTTTGTAAGCCATGCCTTGTAGTTCTTTTCGGCATGAAATGCACGGTCGAGCCACTGAATTTTTGCAAGCTGGTCAAGGGTCATGCAATCACCTCTTTGTTATTGATTACCTTCCATTATAGCACGTTTTTCACTTTTTAGCAATGTTGTAAATAATTTTTTTGGTTTTCTTGAAACTTTTTGACTGTATCACAAATAAAATACAGCTCCCCGAAAATGGGGAGCTGTGTCTTACTTAAAATCTTCCATAATCTGAAACGTTTCGATTTCACTCATGGGATAGGTTGAAAACTGCTTGTCAAATGTTTCCACTTTCAGCATGGGACGGAATTTCTGTGCATAAAAGCCCATTTCCATGGTGATACAGTTTACATTTGCGATACATTTGGTCAACAGTTTCCCTTTCATCTTAATGTCAATGGTCATGAAGTTACTCCCTTCAAAATTTAATTCGTTTCATAGCCTCCACCTGCATTTGAGGAGTGCAGGCGGTATAAATATTCAACGTGAGTTCGACAGAAAAAATTAGTCAACAAGGCATAAAATGCCCTTCAGCAGCATATCGGAATGGAAACGAATAGAAGGCTTTTTAGGCAAAAAAGAATAAGCAGCCAGTGCAGATACAAGATTGACGAGAAA
>JAZAUD010000237.1:0-1502 GCA_036373775.1 Oscillospiraceae bacterium
CGAAATTGAAGAAACAAGAGACAGTATTCTGGAATGTGTCAGCAGCAGTATGTTTGAACAGATGAGCAGTGAACTGAAAAAGCTCAATGCCGAAGAAAACGGACTGGTAGAGAAAATGGATGCCCTGAAATCGAAAAAAGAAAATAACCGAAGAAGCATTCTGAAAGCAGGTTCTGCCACAGAATTGTTCCGTGACATCTCTCCACTGCTTGAATTTGATGAAAACACTGTAGACAAGCTGATTCAGAAGATTGAAGCCGTCAACAAGGATGAAATTGCGGTGATATTCTGCGGAGGATTCCGCATTGTGCAGACGATTGAAAAGTAAGCCGTTGATTCCGAGCTGTGTTGCCTTACAGCGGCTTTTCAGGCTGATACCGTTAAACTACCAAAGGAACGCTCTGCAAGCCCACACAAGCGAAACGTGAGACTTTGTGGGGCGTTTGTCTGGTGCTGAAAAATCCTGAAAAAAGACTTGCAATTTTGGCTTAGTTATGGTATAATGGAGAAGATAAAAATCAATTGGAGGTGATGGTATGGGAATGTACCTGAATCCCGGAAACGAGGAATTTGCACAGACCATTGAAAGCGATTATGTAGACAAAACAGGCATGATTGCGCTCATCAATAATACTATCAACAAAAAGCATAAACTTACCTGTGTCAGTCGTCCACGCCGTTTCGGAAAATCTTATGCTGCTCAGATGCTTTGTGCCTACTATGACCATACTTGTGACTCACATTCACTGTTTGCTGGATATGAAATCAGTAAAGATGAAAGTTATAAAACTCATTTAAATCAATATCAAGTTATTTATCTGGATATGACTAACATTCTTGGTAAAACAAAACCTGAAAATCTGGTGCAGTTTATTGAAGATAGCATTGCAACTGAGATACTTGCTGTGTATCCGAATGTAAAGAAAGGAATGTCATTTGACCAGACACTGCTTAATACAGTAGAAACAACAAATAAAAAATTTATCATGATTATTGACGAATGGGATGCACCAATTCGTGAAACACCAGAAATCAGTGAAAAATATTTAAATTTTCTGCGTATGCTTTTTAAGAGCAGTGGCACAACTGCTAAAATTTTTGCTGCTGCTTACATGACGGGTATCCTGCCCATCAAAAAAATGAAAGGACAGTCAGCAGTTTCTGATTTCAAAGAATATTCTGTTCTGAATCCAGGTAAATTTGCAAAATATACAGGATTCACTGAGGAAGAAGTCAAGCAATTATGTGAACAAAAGGGATTAGATTTTGACAAAACCAAGAAATGGTATGACGGCTATTCTTTTGGTAGTGAAACATCCATCTATAATCCTTTCTCTGTCATGTCAGCAATAGACACTGGCGAATTTGAATCCTACTGGAAACAGACATCAGCGGCAGAAAACCTCATGACCTACATGGAAGTTGAAATTCAGAAAGAAAAAAGTGAATTGCAGGCTAAAATTCTAAAGCTGGTTGCCGGTGAAAATCTGGAAGTAGATGTC
>JAZAUD010000238.1:0-1443 GCA_036373775.1 Oscillospiraceae bacterium
ATCATCAGTTTAACGCTGTTTTACGTCTTTTTCATTATACCATACCTGACGGCATAAGTCAAGTAAAAAATGACGAAAAATCCCCGCCTGCCTGAAAAGCATATGCTCTCAAAACAGGCGGGGCATAATTTATTTTTATTTCTCAACTGTCACTTCGGTTTCCATACCGCCGCAGAATACGACTTTGATGTGTTCCTTGTCAGTCACATCAATTCTTTCAATCAGCTTCGGAATGGCAATGTCATCAAATTCTCTGAGAGGCAGCATATTGGAAAACATTTCTCTTGCGGTCACTGCTTTTTTGATGGAAAACTGTACATTTTCTTTCTTGATTTGCAGTTTTTCCGCTTTTGATTTCAGTTCCAGCTCCTGACTGTTCAAATCTTTCAGTTCCGTTTTGAACTGTTCAAAAGCCTCGCCTGTGATGACCGTCAAAATATCGTCACGCCGTGTGCTGATACGCTCCAACTCCGTATTGATGTCCATAAGCTGCGTGTCGATTTCTGTAATTTTAGTTCTGAACTGATTCATTGTTTCCATGATTGCTTCTTCCACTTTTTCCGGATTTTCAATCATATCATTGACAGCCGCAGTCACAGCATTCTGTAACTTATCCTCATGAAGTGATGCACCTCTGGAACAGATTCTGCTGCCGTGGTCAATGCGGTTTCCGCATCTCCACACGCCTACACTTTTTTCTCCGATTTTCCAGATGGTACGCTTATACTTTCCTCCGCAGTAAGGACAGGTCAGCAAATCAGAAAAGCAGTATTTCTTAGCGTATTTTTTACCGCTGTGCCGCCCTTTTATTTCAGCACTTCTTCTTGCAAATTCCAGATGCACCCTGTCCCATGTGTCTCTGTCAATAATCGCATCATGGCAGTCTCTCAGGTAATATTTTGTTTTTTCGCCGCTGTTTTTTCTGCGCTCATGTGTCAGGCAGTCCACAGTGTAGGACTTCTGCAAAATCGCATCCCCGACATATTTTTCATTGGTCAGAATCCGCTGTACATTTGTTCTTGTCCATGCGGTCTCACCGTTTCTGCGCATGATTTTCTTTTCAGTCAAAATCGTTGCAATCTCTCCCATGCTGTGACCATCCGCAAACATTCTGAACATCCATCTGATGTGTTCTGCTTCACTTTCCACAATTTCCGGTTTCCCGTCTGCTCCCATGCGGTAGCCAAGTGTCTGGTCAAGCCTGTATCTGACTTTGCCTTCCTGAAAGGCTTTCTCAATGCCCCATGTCACATTTTTGCTGATGGATTCTGATTCTGCCTGTGCAAAAGAAGCATACAAAGAAATGGTAAATTCCGAGCTTGCACTCAGTGTTTCAATGTTCTCTTTTTCAAACTTGACATTGATTCCCAGTGCTTTCAGTTCACGCACATAGTCCAGACAGTCAACGGTATTCCGTGCGAATCTCGATATGCTCTTACAGAG
>JAZAUD010000239.1:0-1427 GCA_036373775.1 Oscillospiraceae bacterium
CGCTGCATCTTCACTTTGCATATCGCTTAAATCTCTGTACATCTGAACCTGTTCCGGTGTCAGAGTTTTTTCAAACTCTGCTGAGAGTTTCATCCACTCCTGTGTGCATGAGTCAGCGTGTCCCGGTTTTTTCTCTGACGGACTGATTTTACCGTGGTACAGCTCTTTCAGCATGACAGCACACCTCCCTTCGATGTACTATCATACCATAAATGAGGAAAAATAGCCATTACCACAATCAACAAAGATACTGTTGATTACTTGTGCAGATTACTGCATGATTACATTTATTTGTTGAGAGCCTTGCCGAGCTGGAGGTAAAGTTCTGCCTTGTCATCAGACAAAGTACGATACTGTTCTACCAGTTCTCTTTCTTTATCTGTCAGCACAGAAACTTTCCCGTCTTCATTGAAAAATTCTGACATGGAAATTCCAAGAGGAACAATCAGCCGCTGTAACGTATCAATTGTGGGCTGGTTTCTGCCATTTTCCAAATCACTGATATGTCCCTGTGAGATGCCTGTCTCCTGTGCCAGCTTATAAATGCTTATTTTCTTGGATTTTCTGAAATATTTCAGTCTTTCATTCAATTCCATCATTCTGCCTCCCATATTTAGAATACTACTCTCTATTATAAACTTTCTTTTCAGAAATTTTAATCTAAAACTTCCGAACTATTTACTTATTTATAAAGATATGGTATAATAAAAGAAAAGGGAGCTTACAGCTCATGAACTGAACTGCTGCTCGCAATCTTACAAAGAGGTGTATTAAGAAATGAACATTTATACCGTCAGCCTGTTCGGACACAGAAATTTGTTGAATCCGCTTTCAGCAGAAGAACATCTGGAACGTGAGATTTACAAAATTCTAAAAAGTCACAGTTATGTGAATTTTTTGATTGGTCGCACAGGAGAATTTGACCTGTTGGCGGCTCTCACAATCCACAGGGTGATGAAAACTTACAGCCGAATCAACGGCACACTGACTTTGGTATTGCCCTATCAGAACAGCAATGTGGAAAATCATAAGGACAGCTTTCTGAACCTTTATGATGAAATCGAAATCTGCCAGTATTCAGCAGACGCTCATTACAAATCCGCTTTTCAAGCAAGGAATCAATACATGGTTGACCGTTCCGATTTGGTTTTATGCTGTATTGAGCATCGGTCGGGAGGCGCATACCAAACAATTCAGTATGCTCAAAAACAAAAATGCCAGATTATCAATCTGGCACAAAGATAGGTATTTTTATTTGTAGCGGAGAAGAGAGGATTTGAACCTCCGGTACGGGAATGCCGTACAGCAGTTTAGCAAACTGTCGCTTTCAACCACTCAGCCACTTCTCCAATTATAATATATGTGGTGGGAGTGGCTGGACTCGAACCAGCGCAGACCGAAGCCCCCTGATTTACAGTCAGGTGCAA
>JAZAUD010000240.1:0-1421 GCA_036373775.1 Oscillospiraceae bacterium
GAAATGCAGACCTGTGCTTCGATTTTTGCTTCTTCAACACTTGTCGCATAGGAATACCAGTAGCTTCCTACCGGCATACCGACAGCTTTTGCGTTTCTATAATATTCCTCAAAACGCTGGTCTTTTTGATATGCTTCTCTGCCGTATCCTGCACGGAGAATCGCAAACTGGACACCGTCTGCTTTTACCTGATTCCAGTTGATTGAGCCGTTGTGAACACTCACATCAATGCCCTTTAAAATCATGGATTCGATAGCTTTTTTCAATGCATCCGGATAAGGGATTCCCATCAAAGAAGTATTCTCGATAATCGACAGCAGTTCATTCACACAAAAACCGATACAGGTAGCATCTCTGATATACGTTGTGCCGAGCAGAATGTCAATTCTCATGGCGACAACGACCATCAGCAGAATGCAGAACTTTTTTGCAAGTCCCACCCAGCCTGCCTTGCTGTTTAATTTTCCGGTCACGCTGTGTTTGGATTTTCCCATTGCCGCCGTGACAAAGCCCGTGATAAAGTCCACAGACATAAACGTGATGAGCGTGACAAGAGCTGAATCCCATCCGCCGACCAGAGCCGTAAAAAATGCCCCAATCACGCCAATAATGGTACAGATATTTTCTTTCATATTCACCCCTCCAGAACCTTGATGGACTTGATTTTCGGATGTGTGTTGTCAGATACGCCTTTCCATGCGAGGTAATAATCACCGATTCCCACATCTGTACAATCGGTCAGCACCGAAATAAAATCCGTGCTTTGCAGCCACTGAAATTCCAGTTTGATGACATTTCCTTTCTGAATCTGCTCGTAAACAACCTGTGCAAGCTCTGCATAAGTCCTGCCGGAGATTTTCCGCATCAGATACAGCTCACCAGCAGCAGATGCACCGGACTGATAGGTTATCACAATGCTTGCATTTTTGGAGATGCTGAACGGTTTCAGAATCATGGTATAAACCGTACCCGCCCAGCTAAAATCGGATTGATTGTAATAAAGTGCATAGTCATTTTCGGCAGAGCAGAAATTCGGATATGTCTGCACAAAGCCGGACAGCGAACGATAGCCGTTGTTGTAAAAAGTGTAAGTTGTTTCGCCGTACTTTTCAAGTGCATCCGTACCGCCTTGAAAAATGGTCTGGATATTGCTTCCGCTGCTGTCAATTTCTGCCTGCATTGCTTTCAGTGTTTCCTGAATGATATCAAAATTCGGAAGGCTCTTGATTTTTTCCTGAATTTCATCCAGCTCAGAAATGATGTTATCAATCGTTGCTTCATTCGCATGAAGCCTGTCAGAATTACTGCTGCATTTATTTTTCCATACAGTAAGCTCGGTAGATAATCCGTTCAGTTGTGTCTGTAATGTGCTGATGCTGTCCCACTTCTTGATTCTGTCTGCTGTAATTTCGTCAAGAACA
>JAZAUD010000241.1:0-1420 GCA_036373775.1 Oscillospiraceae bacterium
ACTGTGGAAACTGGTTCTCGAAAAGCAGGAGGGGGAAGAAAACCAATCACAGAAAAACATCCGGAAATTACAAAACACATTCTCCAAATGATAGAACAGGAGAATGGAGTTTACGGTGACCCGATGTCCGAACGGAAATGGACAACATTGAGTGAACGAAAGATTGCAAGATTTCCAGCACTGCGGAAGGCGATGCACCATTTGCAAAAAATGTCGCTCCGTATTCATCGCAGGCAGCCGCCAATCCGATAGCATTTTTGGCCATAGCAATAGGTGAATAGCCCACAAGTCCGTCAAAGCCAAGTCCCGGAATATGCAGAACCTGTTCCGCAGGAAGAATAATTTCTCCCTGCTCTTTCAGATTTGGATTTGCTTCATCGTAGCGGCTGTATTTATAGATGAGTCTGTTCTGTTCGTCACGGTCAACACGGATTTTATCGGGCATCAGCGGATAAAGTCCGAGAACTTCACCTCTGCCGTTTCGGATGATTTGTGCAAATGCGTTTCCGTAAATCAAGAGATGTGACATCAGCGTTTCACGGAACACAAAACTCGTCATTTCCGGATTTGGCTGGTCGTGAAGCAAAAAATAAAGCGGATGCTCTGGCACTCGCTCTTTTCCCTTATCGGTGTATTTGTATAAATGCAGCGGCAACTGTGCAATCGCCTCTGATAAAACTCTCACACAAGCATAAACGTCAATCTGCTGTAATGCTGTGCGGTCATTGACTCGCTTTCCAGCATGAGTTCGTCCAAAAAAATAAGTGTAGGACGGACTGTCGTAGCTGTCCTTTGGTTTGTCACGGGATTTGAATAATCCTGAAAAAAGTCCCATCAAAATCACTCCTATTATAAATGTATATGAAAACAGCTCCTCCAAGTGGAAGAGCTGAATTTGTCAGTTATTTTTTAATTCTTCTTCGGTCTGGAATTTCAGCATGGTGTGCCAAAACATCAGATGAATTTCATACTCCATGTCGCAGGTGTGCATGAACCGTTCCCCGTTGGGAGCAGTCATCTCAAAAGTTTCCGGTCGCTTGAAAGTATGAAGTGTTTTTCCATCAAATCTGCTGCCCAAGCCATACTGATATTCAATATTCATGAACCATTTCAGCATTGGTGTATCATCGGCATCGTTCCAGTCGTCCGATACCGTGCAGACCGCCACGGCATAAACATGGTTATCATATTTCTCCACGGTCATTCTGATTTCCTGAATTTTTCCGTAGAACGGTTCAGCATTCAGGTCATCGGCAAATTCATTCAAGTTGATGGTTTCCCCTTCGATTGCAGAACGGAGAATTTCCTCATAATCATCTGCCGTGTGCGTATACATCTCAATTCCTACAAGATTTATCGCAGGGTTGCTGTAAAGTTTCACTGTCCGCATAAAAACGCTCCTTCAGATTTTATTCCGGCA
>JAZAUD010000242.1:0-1419 GCA_036373775.1 Oscillospiraceae bacterium
AAAGCACGGAAAGCACGGAAAATTTTTAGGGCACACAGAAATCACGGAAATCACGGAAATTTTTTTTAGGTCACACAGAAATCACGGAAATCACGGAAATTTTTTTTTGGTCACACAGAAAGCACGGAAATCACAGAAAATTTATTTTAGGGCACACAGAAATCACGGAAAGCACAGAAAATTAATTTCAGGTCGCACGGAAAATATTATACTATTAGTTGACAACACGGTGAATGGAGGTTAGAATGTCGTCTGTATTGAAATTGACAAGGAGACCTAGATGCAAATTCATAAGTCGCAGATAGGTTAGGAGTTGTTTCCAAAAAACCTTCTTCATCTCTTCAACAGACTTCAATTCAATGACAATTTTATTCTCTACCAACAAGTCCAAACGCAACTCTGAGTTCAATTTCGTATCTTTATAAACAATTGGAACATGTATCTGACGTTCTACCAATAGGCCACGCTGTTGAAGTTCAAACACAAGTGCCTCTTCATAGACCGACTCCAAAAGGCCGGGGCCTAAGGCTTTATATACATCATAGATTGCTCCACGTATTTCGTATGTTATTTCATTCACTGACTTTTTCATTGTTGGGGAGTAAAATAGAGTGTCCAGCGATAGAGGTTACAGCCAACGAAATTGCCAAGCACTTCACTGATATATACTACCAGCACATCAGCCTGTAACAATTGAGCACTGGGAGAAATCAAGAAATAAAAGGCATCGGCGATGCTATGGGCAAAACCGCAAAGGATGAAGACTGGTACACCGAGAATAAGGGTCAGCATCTTGCCTTTACGAGCAAACTCAACAGCAGTGGTCATGATGAAACCACAACCAATAGCCAACAGGAAACAGGCGAACGGTCCTTTTGCCAATCGGCCTGCCAATATCTTGGAAGCAGGCTCGATGCAATCGGGTTGGGCATAGGCAATAAGCCAGGCTGTCAGCAGACAACCGAGAATATTACCCAAGAGCACTACAGTGAGCATCGACCAGTCGCCCTGACGACGGATGAACCCTGCAGTACCAGTATATAGTTTCAGACCGTAATAAACTACGGTGGTAAGACCGAAGGCGAACAGTACGGCACCGGCAACACCGCCAACACGCAGATTCACCACACAACCTATTGAAATACAGATTCCTGCCAGAACAGACAGGGGCAGAATGTCTCTCAGTAATGCTATCTTTTTCATATCTTTGCTATTATCGACTGCAAAGATACTATTTTTCACACAGATAATATAGATAATACGAAAAATATTTTTAGTCACACGGAAAGCACAGAAAGATAATCTATTAGGTTAAAGGATAAAAGCTGTTCGACTTAAATTTTTTCTGTGATTTCTGTGATTTCTGTGTGACATTTTAGTGCTAATATTTAAGAATAATTCACAATTTACATCAAATGG
>JAZAUD010000243.1:0-1396 GCA_036373775.1 Oscillospiraceae bacterium
CTGCTGTTTCAGATAACCTGCATCTTTCGGTTCATACGGCACTGAAATGAAGTCCTTCTTTCGCCGGTACAGGCAGCATGCCGTTTCCACGTGCCTTAGGACAATCGCGTGAAGAAAAAGGGTCATTATCTACGCTGCCCACACGACCCTCGGCGTCAGGAATATGCCGTTGACCACAACGGTTTATTTCTCATTGAGCAACTGATTGATCCGTTCAACCGGAAAAGAATCTTCTATATCTTCGATGATAAAGTCGGAGTTCGGAAGCGAAGGCCAATTCACAATGGAAAGGTACTCACCAATACATTTTCTGTCAATTATTACTTTTCCGCTGCCTGCCCAATGCCGGTCTTGCCCGTTTCGTTTCACCCCGGAAATCCAATATTCTTCCCCGGTTTCAACGTCATAATAATTTCCCTGGATACCCTGATATTTTTGAAAAGCATGGTTGTTGAAATAGATGGTTTTTCCGGTTTTTGATTCTTTTACGTTGCCGATCCACGCAGGACCGTCATCACAATAGCCGGTTTTCAGTTCAATGTACTTGATATTCATAAAGTAACTCCTTACAGCATACGGCAGGGATTATCATGCAACCCGTTGCAACGACCCGCCTCGTAAATCTGATGAAATTGAGTCCGATGGTCGAATCAATCGTGCTGATGTGGAAAAAATAACAGCTAAGCTTCATGTTCCCATCTAACCGCGCCAAACCATTCCTCCATCTGTTTATCTGCTTCTTTTTCCGGCATTATGAAGCGTTCAAGTCCGACAAATCCAAACCGGCTTGTTTCTGCATTCGGACTTTTTGTTTCTATCCAACAAAGGCCGTTGTTCATTACGGTTTTGCGGAATCTATATCCAAGAAAAGAAATCGGAATCAAATTCCTACTTTCATCCATGGTAAAAAACCGGTTCTGATTTGCTGCGTATTTTGCCATTGACTCTGAAATGGTAACATTCCAAGTATTCAGTTTTCTCAATGATTCAAATTCATCCAAATAAGAAAAGAATCGCTTCCAGATTTCTTCATCCGAATCATTGACCGCATTCATCATGATATAAGCGATACCTCCGGTACTGTGATCCTGTTCTTTCCATGCCAGGAAATCCCGCAGTAATGAAATCGGTATGCCGTTAGATGTATCAAGACGGTTTTGTTCACCGGCATCCTCACACGCCGACATATATCCATGTATCCACGTTTCCAATGTGCGGATGTCTTGGTTGCCAATGAACAATGCCGGAGCTTTTCTGAACTGAGGCAAGTTTAATGTGTCAAAAATTGTTTTCATTCAGCCTCCTTACATATGTCCCGTAGTCTCAACTCAGGTTCGAGACATCAATACGACTGATTCTACATGCCTTGGAACAATAGCGTGAATAAAACGGTGTC
>JAZAUD010000244.1:0-1393 GCA_036373775.1 Oscillospiraceae bacterium
CAGCGTCTGATACTGCACCTGCTCTCGCTGCTGAATGAACTTCTCGGGAGCTTTCTTCTTGCTGATAGTCCTCAGCAGCTTCCTCTGACTGCGGTTGTACTCCTCCAGCACCTCCGCCATACGAGCCTTGGCAGCCTTCTTGTTGCCTCTTGCGTCCAGCCCCAGCGCTACCCACTTTATGGAACGCTTGCCGCTGCGGTCGTACAGATTCACAAGCACATAGTACTTGCCATTTTTTACTTGCAGATTTCCTGTTACTTCTTTCATTTTTACCTCCTGTTTCGGAAATCCGCTTCAGCGACTACAGTATACCACAACCTGTCCCGAAAAGCAATATTCGGACTCAGAATTAAGATTTCAGACACATTTGCGGGAGCAAAAAAATAAACCGGAAAGTTGTTAGCTTTCCGGCTGTTATTATAAACCAAATCAGAATTTGTGTAAGTATCCCCGCCATAAATCTGTTCATGAAAAGTTAGCTTTCTTAGGATGATTTATATTCTATCTGAAATTTGCATTGCAATTTGAAGTTTATCAAGATTATGATTGGCATCTGACAGTTTATCAATCTGATAATCTCCTTCTGCAAGAACATCTCCCGCGGACAAAAAGTCATACAATTCAAAACCGTAAAAATCAGAAACTGCCTGTACTCCTGCAACTTCCATTTCAACGGCGATACACCCTTCTTCTTTTCTCTTATTTACAAGATTGACTGTTTCACGCAAAGGGCAGTCTGTTGTCCAGACTTTTCCCTTTATAAAAGGAATGTGCAATTCAGTAAAAATACGTGCAAGCCTGTCTGCATTCTTTATGTTGATGTAGTCCTGCGGTTCAGTAAAATAATAGGACATTCCTTCACCACGATATGCTTGTGACGGAATGATAAATTTTCCGTTGGTAATGCTATTATCCAGACTCCCGCAAGAACCAAACATAATAAATTTATTTGCCCCTGTCAGGTGATTGACTTCTGCTGTCAGTTCTCCTGCACAGGCAGAACCAATATGTGTCAAATAAAAAGCAATCTCTCTATGATTCCTTTGAAATGACCATATCGGTATATTTCCGTTACAGACACTTACTTCTGCAATTTGTTTGCATTCATACTGCGACAATAAATGTTCGTATATCTCCTTGGAGAATATTACAAGGCATATTTCAACGAGATGCTTTTTTTCACCATAGAAAGCCTCGAAATTTACGATTGGTTCACTTTCAATATCATAAGAATCAATTATCATATGAACCCTAACCACCTTTCAAATTCCGATTTTTCTTACTTAGATTATACATCACCACACTGATTATGTCAACCTCACACCGCCAGCACATGGGAGATTATCTCCGCAGAATGCTCCTTGCTGCTGAAATCAAGATGAGAATAAACGTC
>JAZAUD010000245.1:0-1386 GCA_036373775.1 Oscillospiraceae bacterium
ACTGGACAGCGACCTCAACTATACATTAAATAACAGTGCTGCTCTGCTCCGTGGAGAAACACAGCCGGCGGCAGTTGTCAACAACTACTATTCTACTGACAACAGCAAGACCATTCATCAGACAAATAATTCACCAAAAGCACAGTCAAGGCTTGAAATTTACCGCCTGACAAGAAATGCACTGAATGTATAATTTTATTCGCCATTCTTGAGGGATTCCTTTCGTCTGATGTCCTGACAGAGCAGACCGCATTTCTGACAATACCAGACAAGCCGTCCCGTTCTGTACAAGGGAAGATTAACCTGCAAATTCCATTCAGGATACTGCTTGCTGAGAACGAATGTGTTATCATTTTGATATGCTACAAATGAAATATAATGCTCTTTGGTCATTTCGTGGTCAGAAGAAATAAACCATTCTCCACCCATATCTTCGATTTTGAGTTTCTGATTCTCTTCTGCCTTCTTTGGTTCAGATGCGTTCAGCTTTTTTCCGCAGCAGGAAATATTTGCCTCAGAAGTAGATGTGATAATATTGCCGCAGTCAGGACAAATACAGAATTTCATTTTTTTCATGTTTCCAATCTCACTTTCATTTTCAATGATTTCACCTGAAAGAAGCACATCCAGATGCACATGAAATACTTCTGCAAGCGCAGTCAGCAGGGAAATATCAGGGCAGCCGTTTCCTGTTTCCCATTTGGACACTGCTTTGTCACTGACATGAATCAGTTCTGCAAGCTGTTTTTGTGTCATGTTTTGTTCCTGCCGGAGATGCCTTATTAGGTTTCCTGTTTTTATCTGATTCATGATGATTGCTCCTTTCTGGTGTGATTCTATCATAACATGAAAAATTGCAAAAGTCAATCCACGCTCCGTAGAGTCAGTCGATTGTATATAAATATATATTTTGCTGAATTTTACTCAGTGCTTTCTTTTTTCAATTATAACACATCTCAGTCCAAAAAACAAGGAGGACTTTCATGTTTTTTAAGTTGATACTCGAAAACGAAAACGGTGACAGAATCGACATGACGACAACTGCCAATCAGTACATGACTTCCAAGATTGAGGGGCTGAATCCGCCTGCTGGAACTGTCAGCACTTCTTCCTATGCAGGCATGAACGGCAGTTACCTCAATAATGCGTTTATCGAGAAAAGAAATATCGTCATTCACTTTGAAATGAGAGGTGTTAATGTAGAACGGCGGAGACACCTGCTCTATAAAGTTGTGAAACCGTCACGGTACATCAAAATTTACTATTCTACGGCAAATATTGATGTATATGCCGAGGGATATGTGGAAACCTGCGAGGTCAATAACTTTGAGGAACTGACAAACGGACAGATTTCCATTCTCTGTCCTGATATTTACTGGTATTCGA
>JAZAUD010000246.1:0-1381 GCA_036373775.1 Oscillospiraceae bacterium
ATCTTCCAGCACCATGTCTGCAATTTGTTCCCCTGGTGTTGGATAGTATTTTTGTGGGGATGGTTTGTCCCCAACAAAAACGGACTTTTGTCCCCTGGATGATTTCTTTTTTTCCATAAATAATTCAATTTAATTTTTTGTACCCTAATTTTTGCGGAAAAATGCCTTTCCTTAAGATTTTCCAGGACACCCCCCGACCAAAAACGTAACTTATTGATTATCAGATTGAACGATGGGCGATTTTTTGCCCAATCGGTTTTCAGAACCAAAAACGACCGCCCATTGCAATGAACCGAACCAACCGCCCCACTCTCGAAGAGAGAAGAGAACCCAAGGGCATTTCAATAGGTATATGCCCTTGGGGGGTAACAGTCAAACACCAGGTGTTAGCATTGCTTCAGCATTGCTTTTCCCCGCTGCCTTGCGTCTGTAATTTTGCTCTACATAATCCAGGAGATCTTCATAATGGTTGTGCCCTGTTATGTCGATGATCTTCTCACCTGGATTGGAATTGATTTCAATGAAATACTTAATTTCATCATCCCCATGCTTGACTTTCATGACATCAACACCCGCAAAGTTAAGACCTGGAATCGCTTCACAACAATCAATAACAAATTGCTTTGTTTCGTCATCCGGAGTTATCTTCTCACCAGTTCCGGACAAAGATAGATTTGCCCTAATGTCATTACTTGGGGAATGTCTGCGCATAGAGTTCACAACCTTGCCACCGCAAACAATGTGCCTTTCATCCGTTCCCCCATTGTTTAAGAACTCCTGGAGAATGATTTTCCGATTGCTACCAAAATACGATTCCATTGTCATATTTGTCTGCAAAGGGCTTTCCAGAATAATCAATCCTTTGCCCTTGCTACCTGACAACTCTTTAAGAATCATTGGCAGCCCTCCAAGCTTATCAACGTACATGGCAGGATAACGACCCGTCATTGAGAAGATTTGGCGAGGTACTTTCAAATGCTTTTCGCTGATGATTTGTGCGGACTTGAATTTGTCGGCACAAGTTTCGATGGCTGCACCCGATTGAACACAAAACATTCCCAGATTGTGTTGCAATTGTCTGATGATGGCTGAAGCAAATGCCCGATGCTCACCAATGCGAGTAATAACGGCATCGTACTTTGATGCAACCAAACGACCCCCATAGAGGTAAACTTTGTCAAAGCCCTTTGGGTTGTCTGACAAATAGAGGTCAAAATCACCAGGCTTTGCAAGCGTGTAAGTGTGTCCACGCTTCTTGATGGTATCCAACAGCTTCGATGGATAACCAGTCGCAATGACTAAAATGTTTAAACTACTCATAATAATTAATTATTAAAACGTTGTGCGCACAATATTGAAACGCACTACAAAGATATAACAA
>JAZAUD010000247.1:0-1379 GCA_036373775.1 Oscillospiraceae bacterium
CGACGAGGAGGATTATTAATATGTGTGCATTATTTGGATTTTTGGACTGTGGCAGAAAGATTCCGCTGAAGGCTTTGCAGAAACTCATTCAGGTTCTTGCCAACGCATCAGAAGTCAGAGGCGAACACGCTAGCGGTATTTCCTACATGAAAGGTAACCAGATGACGATTTACAAACGCCCGAAACCTGCTCATAAGATGAAGTTTAAGTTCCCCAATCATACCAGAGCTGTCATGGGTCACGTACGTTATACCACGCAGGGAAGCCAAGAATTTAACCAGAACAATCATCCGTTCCGTGGTCATGCTGGTGTAGATTTTGCTTTTGCACATAACGGAGTCCTTCACAATGATAGAGAACTCCGCAGAGAAAAACAGCTCCCCATCACCAATATTGAGACTGACAGCTATGTAGCGGTTCAATTGATTGAAGCACAGAAAGTCCTGAATTTCGATACTCTCCGCAATATGGCTGAGGATGTGCGTGGAAGTTTCACCTTCACGATTTTGGATGAGACTAATTCTCTGTGGTTTGTGAAGGACAGTTCTCCGTTATATCTCATCTACTTTCCTGAATTGAAATTATATGTGTATTCTTCGACTGGTAGCATCATGAAAACTGCTCTCAAACATACGCCATTACGCTGGATGCACTACGAAATGATTGAGACTAATGAAGGCGACATTATCAAAATTGACCCCAATGGAACAATTACTCGTGACAGATTCCATGTTCCGACTTTCTTCAATTCCACGTTTCCCAATCGCCGTTTCGGGTGGTCGCTGAGTGATACTATTGGTTGGGATTACGATTATGATGAATATGTTGAGATGGATGACGATTTCGATGATGACAGCTATGCTACTTTGATTGATATGTGTGGCTACTATGGCATCAATGAAGAAGCTGTGCATTATTTGCGTGACATGGGCTATACTTACGACGAAATTGAGGAATATCTGTTTGAACATCATTTGTATGGTGATAATGATGACCCCTGCGATTTCTGCGGTGAAATTTAATTTCATTGACCTGTCAGCTCCTTCTGCTGGCAGGTCGTATTTTTTCAAAGAGGTGATTTTATGGCTAAAAAAGGAAACAATGAAGGCAGCATCTACAAGGACAAAACTGGACAATGGCGTGGTGCTGTCACTCTCTACACGGCTGATGGAAAGCCCAAAAGAAAATACTTCTATGGCAAAACCAAACGTGAAGTAACCGAAAAAGTCAACAAAGTACTCAACGAACTCCGAACGAATACTTAGGAATTGCTGAAATTTAAGTTGAACATTTGGAAGAAATATAAAGTTAGAATTATCAGAATAATCATTGGAATCACAGCAGTTCTTTTATAAAACTGTTCATTTTATTTTGTACCA
>JAZAUD010000248.1:0-1354 GCA_036373775.1 Oscillospiraceae bacterium
ATCATAGCAGACAGGGAAAAAGGGATTCCAGTAGAAGAAATTCATAAAGTACTGGGAGTAAGTATCCCAGCAATTTATGATATTGTGAGAAAATATAAAGAAAGAGGAACACTGGAAGGAAACTATTCAGGAAGACCAGCACAGTTACAAAATAGGTCGTATCTAACTGAGATTGGATTTTTGCCATGAGTGAAAAAAAGAAAATTGAACTGGGGTTTGTTGCTACAGATTTCCCAACTAATGGGTGGACTTGCCCCATCACTACAACTACTCCCTATCCGGAGTACCAGACAACTAGCGAATACGACGAACAGCACAGCATCAAAGATGAAACGACAGGCAGGACTGACCAATACAGGGTATGTTCTGCAAGACCATACAGAGCCGGACGGTCAATCTGCTGGTGCTACTTATCGGAGATTATTCGGGACGGACTATCCGGAATCATGTCAACTGATATTTTCGGTAGACCCTGATTCTGTCCCTGACGGCTGGGTGTCCAGCCCATTTTATCTAGGAAAATACGGACTGGAAGATGAAAAGGTAGAAGTTACAGAACATCTTGATATGTGGCTTCCGCCTCTTCGCAATGCAACATCGCATTCGGTAAGCAAATCAAACGATTATCCGAACGGACACACGGTTATCAACTGGGATACATCAGCGAATTTAAGAATTTCTATCGGGTCAAGAAGTACAGTTATAGACGGCGAAACAGTATATTATAGGGCGGCAATCACTGCTATACTGGAGATTCCGGCGATTCCTTTTGAAAATGGTGGAACATATGGATTTCCTGTCTATACAGAAATTTCGATACCGTCACAAGCGGATATATCATTCTGGGCTATGGATGAGAATTTTTATGGGTTTCCATACGTCAAAAACTCTGGAATTGCGCCGAAGTATCAAAAGGGATTCTCCAATTTATATCTTGGGGCGCATCATGTCAAAAAGCTATACCTAGGGGATAAGTTGGCGAAACGGTTCTGTTTGGGGAGTCAAGTGGTATTGGAAAGTGGGTGATTTGTTTGAATGAATGCGATTTTTTCAAATGGATGAGTGCGGAATTGTTTGGGCTGGCTGGGTTCTTTTGGGGCGGAATGGACGGACTTTTAACGGCGTTGCTGGTGTTCATGGTGCTGGATTACGTTTCAGGGGTTGTCATCGCCTACAAAGAGAAACGGCTTTCCTCTGAGGTTGGATTCTGGGGGCAGGGCTACAGCATTTACTTTTTCTCAATATATAGCCAATTATTAAAATAAAGAAATTTGTGGCTAAAAATAGTGATAATTGAAGTGAATATTCAGCACAGACTAAAAAAGATGTTATTCGTAAAAATCCCGATTTTATG
>JAZAUD010000249.1:0-1347 GCA_036373775.1 Oscillospiraceae bacterium
ACAGACGAGTATCTGCAAATCACAGGGCAAATCATGGGCGGCGATGTCATTACAATTACAACCAAAACGGGAAACAAAACTATCACACTTGACCGAAACGGTGAGAGAACAAATATCATCAATCGGCTTGTTTCCGGCTCAACATGGCTCACCATGCGTGAGGGAAAGAACCGATTCCGGCTGTGGGCATGGGGTTTGGAAAATTTGACAGTCAAGCTCATCCATACTGATGCCTATCTGGGGGTGTAAAATGCAGATTGAAATTTATAAAATGTCTTCAGAAGAAAGCAGACTGACGATTACACTGGAAGCCGTCTGTGATACTTTTTCGAGTTTCTTGTGGGATATAGAGTATTATGAGTGCGGACGGTTTGAAGTGTATATTGCGGCAAGTCCTGAAAATATCGAAATTTTCAGAACAGGACGGATTGTCGGCAGAAATGATGATAATGCACATTTTGGACTGATTGAATCTGTACAAATCCAAACTGATGCAGAGAACGGCGATTATCTGACAGTTTCCGGACGGTTTCTGATGTGCCTGCTGGAACGGCGGATTATTCATCCGACATATTCAGCAACAACTGAAAAAAGCTATACTGAAATCGTCAGAGAAGTCATTTCACAGAATTGCATGAATGACGATAACCGCAGAATATCAGGACTTTTTCTCGGAGAGGTCAGCGGAGAATGCTGGGAGAAAATGACCGCCTTGCAAATTTCCTATGCCAATCTGATGGAATGGGTTTATACCATTTGTGAGAAAATCGGCGGAACTGCAAATATCCGTCTGAAAAAACTGCCTGATGAAAAATATGAAATGGTTTTTGACCTGTATCAAGGCACTGACCGCAGTATGTTACAGGCAGAAAATCCTCATGTGATTTTCTCCGATGCATACAGCAATCTGCTTTCTTTCACTTATGTGGAAAATGCCTCTGTACAGCGGAATTTTGCCTATATTTTCGGTCAGGGAAAAGGAGAGGACAGGAAAAGAACGACATATTATTCCGATGATGAGCCGGAATATCTTGACCGCTATGAACTGTATGTGGACGCAGACGACATTGCAGAAACTGTGTATGAAGACGGAGAAACAATTCCGATTCCGGAAGACAACTATATTGAACTTCTGAAAACAAGAGGTTCGGAAAGGCTCATTCTTCCGCAGACTGCATCAGAGTCAGAAATTGCGCCGAAATCCACACAATACGTCTATAACAAGGATTATTTCGTTGGCGATTATGTGACGGTACAGCATAAGCGGTTCGGCTTGACACAGGAAAAAATACAGCTTGTCGGCATGATTGAAGCCTTTGACAAAAACGGCAGAAGTCTGACACCGAC
>JAZAUD010000250.1:0-1345 GCA_036373775.1 Oscillospiraceae bacterium
ATAAATCTATTCCATATCTAACAGCAAACAGTACAGGAATACACTCTATAAGTATCCATACAATATTGAAACAGAATATGTTTATTAGCATTTGTCTAAATGACAAGTACTGCGCTACATAGGCACCTTGTGTATAGCACCATGTTGCAATTGCAAAGCCACTTGTCGTCGGTTGATTGTAAAATGAAATGCAACACCAAAAAATAGCAGTACATGTTGTTTTCCTGTATGATATATGCGACCAAACAAAATCAGAAAGGATGAACAACATGACTGCTACCTACCATGATACCACACCCAAAAACTCTTTCAAACATCTTTCTCTCAGCGAACGCGGAGTCATATACGCATTGCTCCATGAAAAGAAGTCCGTGCGTTATATTGCTGCCAGACTTAAACGAAGCCCAAGCACAATTTCACGTGAAATCAAGAGAGGAACTGCTGTGCAGATTCGTTCCAGAGACCTGTCCGCCTTCAGCGCCTATTTCCCTGAAACAGGGCAGGCTGTCTATGATCGCCGCCGTGCGAGCAACGGCTTTCATAAAAAGCTTGCCTATGCCGAAGAGTTTCTTGCTTATGCCAAAGAGATGATTCTGCTGCACCACTGGTCTCCGGATACTGTTGTTGGTTTCTGCAAAAATTCACCGGAATGGAAGAATAAAATCATACTCTGCACAAAAACTCTCTACAATTACATTGATCAGCATCTTATTCCGATAAAAAACATTGATCTGGCATTGAAGGTGCGTCTAAAAAAACACTCAAAAAGGTCAAGAGCTCATAAGCGGATGTTCGGCAATAGTATTGATGAGAGAGATTCCTCGGTCGCTTTGCGCAAGGATTTCGGTCATTGGGAAATTGATACTGTCATCGGCAAACGTTCCAATGACTCTGCTCTTATGACATTGACCGAACGAAAAACCCGCATGGAATTGATTGTTCCAATTGCTTCAAAAACAACAGAAGCTGTCAATGATGCAATTGAGCATCTTATGAAATTGCATCCCCACGATTTCAAAAAATGGTTCAAAAGCATCACCGCCGATAACGGTTCCGAATTTGCTGGTCTATCTAAGCTCTTGGATAATGTTTGCCCGGTATTTTTTGCACATCCCTATTCAGCATGGGAGCGTGGTACTAACGAACGCCATAACGGACTAATCCGGCGCTTTATCCCAAAAAGCAAGAGAATGTCGGACATCTCTGCCAAAACGCTGAAGCGCATACAAAACTGGTGCAACAATTTGCCAAGAAAAATACTAAAATACAAAACACCTTACCAGGTATTTCAGCAGGAAATTGCTGCTATCCAGTAAGGTGTTGCATTTGCTATTGCAATTTAGCA
>JAZAUD010000251.1:0-1340 GCA_036373775.1 Oscillospiraceae bacterium
GAATTGCTGAAATTTAAGTTGAACATTTGGAAGAAATATAAAGTTAGAATTATCAGAATAATCATTGGAATCACAGCAGTTCTTTTATAAAACTGTTCATTTTATTTTGTACCAATTCCTTATTGTGTTCCATACTGGAAAACTGATTTCTAATCAGACTGTCCATTTTCTTCCTCATTTCTGTCGTGCCATGCCATCAATCGCCGACAAGCTTTTTTTGCAGCATCGTCCCCCACAGGATAGCTGTAGATGTTTTTCCCTCTCACAACATCTTTCAGCCAGAAAACCCCTGTAAAATCTTCTGCAATTAGTCTGATAACGTTCCAGTCTTCATCTGTCAGAGTTTCTGCATTTTCTTTTATCTTCTCACAAAAAGCATCAATTTCCGCTTCTTCTGCTTCAAATGCCCTTTGCAGACGATTCCAGTTGATTCCGTTCGCAAACATGCAAGCCCTGTAAAGTTCAAGCTGTGATGCAATATCATCAAAATTGAGGTCAAGCTGATTCATAATTTCAATGGTATCTCTTGTATTTTCACAAGGGTCTGGATTGCCACCGTAGTTGGCAAAAAAATACATGATGGATTTTTTACCCAATTTCCATGCCTTATTTGTCTTCCAGCCGTCATACAAATGACGATTCTTTTTGCATTCTGGATAATAAGCATGTTCTTCTGTCAAACGGTCATACATTACAAGAATCTCATTTTCAATTCCGGACTTGATTTGAGCATTCATTTCTGAAAGAAGCGTGTAAATATTGAATTCAGAAAAATCATAGTCTGCATAACTGCTGACACGTTCCCTGTATTTCTGCTGTAGTTTGGTTGTTAGCCTGCCAATGAATTTATGATTGGTAAGCAAACCCTGCCAATATTTCAAACGAACTTTCTTGACATAGCTGTTGATTGTCATATCATGACTATTTCCATCTGTCAATGCGATGATAGGTTTATCATACCTGTATTTATCATCAGGGTCTACAGAAGAACGCAGATAGGGAAGCATCCTTGTATAAGTGCGGATAAGCTCAATTCCCGATTCAATTTCTACCTTGTAGCGATTGACAATTGCCTGAATAAAGTCGGTCACTTCAAGCTCTATAATGTACCCTAGAAATTAGACACGGAATTGCAAAATTATCATGACGGTGATATAATGAAAATAGCAAATATATTATTGTCAGGAGGAAACAGAAAATGGTAAAAAGAAATACTTACAGTGCAGAATACAAGAGTAAAATTGTGATTGAAGTGCTGGAAGGAGAACACAGCATCAGTGAGATTGCAAGCCGTGAGAATTTGAATGTGAATCAGCTGAAAAACTGGAAAAAGGAATTTA
>JAZAUD010000252.1:0-1329 GCA_036373775.1 Oscillospiraceae bacterium
AAACAGATTCTGGGCAAAGACGATGTGACTGCGGTATTTGATATTTTGCGTTAGGGATTGGAGCACCTTTAGTCCCGAACGGCAGTGAGGGATGAGCCGCGCAAGACGGCGAAGTGCGAAAAGCCCGGCGGCGCGAGCGTAGCGAACGACGAACGCCCAAACCATTATTCCTTGTTATTTATTTTTTACAACAAAAATGCTAAACTCAAACAAGGACTGGATTATGAAAACTATCGAAACTAAATCAGCACCGGCAGCAATCGGACCTTATTCACAGGCAATTCTTGCAAACGGATTTTTATACACTTCAGGGCAGATTCCTTTGAATCCTGAAACAGGCACAATCGAGGGAAGTGGCATTGAAGCACAGGCAGAACAGGCCATAAAGAATCTTGGAGAAATTTTAAAGGCTGCAGGAAGTGACTTTTCAAAAGTCGTAAAAACAACCTGCTTTCTCGCCCACATTTCAGACTTTGCAGCTTTCAATGCAATTTATGAAAAGTACTTTGTTTCAAAACCTGCCCGCAGCTGCTTTGAAGTTTCAGCCTTGCCAAAAGGCGCACTCGTTGAAATTGAGGCAGTGGCCGTTGTAGAATAAAAAAAAGCTGGATTTTACATCTCCGTAATCTTTCGCAATGTATTTGGCCATTTTAATATCCTACTTCCTTTTTTTCAGTTCTCGTCTCACCATTTCCAAATCACTACTTGTCAGAATTGGAATCAGCTTATTGATTTCCTCAATTGACTTATCCCACCAGCAGAACTTTTCAAGAAGTTCAATCATTTTGTCATCAAAACGTTTTTTTATTGTGCGGCAAGGATTTCCGACATTGATTGTGTATGGCGCAATGTTACTTGCAACTACGGCATTCGCTCCGATTATGGCACCGTCGCCAATATGAACCCCCGGCATGATTACGGCATTCTGCCCAATCCAAACATCGTTACCGATGACAGTATCTCCCTTGAGCGGCAAATCTTTTTTCAACGGGGCATCCATGTCCCAGCCCTCTAGCGTGTAGAAAGGAAAAGTTGAAACTGCATTCATCTGATGATTCGCTCCATTCATAACGAATTCCACACCCGCTGCAATCTGACAAAACTTCCCGATAATCAGCTTGTCACCGTTCCATTCATAAAGATGAGTCACATGACTTTCAAAATCGGAATCTGCAATATAAGTAAAATCACCAACGATAATGTTTGGATTCTTAAGAGTGGGTTTTACATAAATCTCTTTGTCATAACCAGCTATAGGATGAATTGTCATTGGATTTGGAATCTTGCCGTCTTTCATTCTGAAACCTCAATTCAATTATAACAGAAAAG
>JAZAUD010000253.1:0-1314 GCA_036373775.1 Oscillospiraceae bacterium
AATGGTAAATTCCGAGCTTGCACTCAGTGTTTCAATGTTCTCTTTTTCAAACTTGACATTGATTCCCAGTGCTTTCAGTTCACGCACATAGTCCAGACAGTCAACGGTATTCCGTGCGAATCTCGATATGCTCTTACAGAGGATAAGGTCTATCTTTTTTCGGCGGCACAGCTTTATCATTTTGTTGAACTCAGTTCTTTTCGCTGTCCCTGTGCCGGAAATTCCCTCATCTGCGAAAATACCAACAAGTTCCCAGTCGGGATTACTGCTGATGTAATCGGTGTAATATTTTACCTGTGTTGCATAAGAATTCTGCTGATTTTCCTCCTCAGTAGACACACGGCAGTAAGCTGCCACATGGGTGACTGCTGTATGGGATTCCACAGCAAAAGCCGGATTATTTTTTGCCGGAATCAAAGTAACAGCGGGTGCAGTATGAATTGTGTTCATAAGCAATTCCTCCTTTACGAAATGCAGTCGTATTTTGCACTTGCCAAATCCAGAATCATATTTTTGATTTTTTCGATGTCTGCGTTTTCACTTCTCAGTTCTGTTTTCAGGGCTTTTTCCTTGTCAAAAACTTCCTTATTCGGAATGCAGACTGTAGAAAATGAAGGCATTTTTTTCGGTGCAGAATCCTCTGCTGTTCTTCCGGTAACAAGTCGTGGCGACTGCTTTTCTGTCCATGACTTTCCACGCAGTTTCTGTACAGCTGTGAACAATTCCATATCCACAATCGCTTCATAGCCGTCTGCGCCAATATAACGCTCATCATACAGAATACTGCTGATTTTACAGCTTGCTTTTTTCACATCATCGGAAAAATAATCCGTCTGATTCTCGTACAGTTTCCTCGCCATTTCCCAGTTGCTTCGACCTTCAGCCCTGCCCCTGAAAATCGCTCTGATAATTTCTGCTTCCGGTTCGCAGATGATAATTTTTCCTTTCTCCATCCGGTAGCCGTATGGAAATTTTCGACTTGACATAATCATAACTCCTCTCTGAAATAAAGTCCGCCAATCAAGTAAAAAGTGATATTTTTTCCGTCCACAACTGCATGGTCAAGAATCGTATTCACAAGTCTTTCCGGCGGCATTGTGCTGATTGCCTTGCAGACTGTTTCCACCTGTTCTGCGGTATCGTCCGCAAAATTGCTAACTTTTTCGATTTGTACTGTAACAGCTTTCAATTCTGCATCCAGTTCATTTTCTGCCGTCAAGAACTTTTCACGGTCAATGCAGTTTTCGGCACAGAGTTTACACAACATATATCTGCGCTGACGGATTTCATCAGCCTGCGACTGCAAATTATCAA
>JAZAUD010000254.1:0-1313 GCA_036373775.1 Oscillospiraceae bacterium
CCGGTGTGATGCTAACATGCGGATTTGGGTGGGATTTTGGGAAATCGGTGTGTAACTGATTTTGCGAATAAAATTTTGCCACAAAAATAACATCTCTGTTCGGTTGGTGACAATCGGGATTCTAGCAAGCTGGCAAGGGTTGAAACAGTACCATGTACGCGCGCGTATGATGTGTATGTGTGTATACAGAAATGCGAAAATAAATCTGACCAGAATTGCGATCTTGGCCGGAATCTGGGATCTGACGCAAATGTTCAGAGAAAATGAGTGCAAAAAACTCTTCTCACGCGTGGATTAAGGAAAGCTGGAAGGAACTCTGATAGCAGACGGTGAAACTCTCCTATCGCGCTAGTGGCGGTCCTTCTATTTATATATTTGGGCTGGCCGGGATTCTTATTATAAGCGGACCGGAGTTGTGGCTGCCGGAGTTGGCCGCCAATGTCAATGAATTTCAATGTGAGAAGAATGTGAGTGAAAAGTGAATGGCTCTGGCTTTGAAAGCTGACGGTGTTGATCTGGCTCTGACCACGGCTTCGATTCTGGAAATCTGGCCGAGATTGAGTTGACCAAATTTACAGCAATATTTCTGTTATTACTATTGCCAAGCTGATGAACGCTGATCTGAACAATTCGGAATTTCCGAACAGTTCTATGCTTGCTGTCAAAACTGGACTTGACCAAGGTTTGACTTTTGAGGTCCAAGCTGCCGGAATGTCAATATGGATCGAATGGAGATGAAATGGAGTTGGAATGGAGTTTGATGCTGATGTGTTGACCAGATCATACATAAAGTCAAGTTGACCAGGACTTAAAAATTTTAAACTAATGCGAAGTTGACCAGGTTTACAAAAATTTCAAGTTGACCAGGACTAAAAAATCAAATTGCAAAATTCAAGTTGACCGGGAGTTTAAAAAAATCAAGTTGACCACGGCTTTAAAAATTTACTTGAATAAAAGTAATTTAAGTGTTGACAATTACTTGAATAAGAGTATAATGATAATCAAGAAAAGGAAATACAAAAACTCAAGTTGACCAAGGCTTTAAAAGAAAAGGAGAAAAACAATGAGATACGACCACGATTATGAGTATGCTTACTACAACTACAGACCTGAGAATGGCAAGAAGAATGTCGCAAGGTACACAATCACAGGATGCAGAATCAATGGCGATTACTTCCGTTTCTACGCCGATAACAGAAAAGACCTTGCTGACTGGTTGGAAAATCTCAGGTGGGATTCCACTGTGGACACAAACAGCATTGCGGTTCAGAACAGGATCGGACAGCTTCTTTGGAACTCTGAAACTGGAATCG
>JAZAUD010000255.1:0-1311 GCA_036373775.1 Oscillospiraceae bacterium
TAATGAAGCGGATTTGAAAATAAGCCCCCAGTTAAATGATTATGAAGCATATTCAGACAATACTGAGATTAAGCCAGATAGTATGGAAACATATTCAACCAATACTCAAAAATCCGACGGCAAATCAGGAGACTTAGGTGCGGCCATAACCAATGAGGAAACAGAAAACGGAGAATTGGGAAATCCAATCACCTCTCTTGAGAGCGAAAACTTGAAAGGAGACATCTATTCCGATTATTCCGATTATATCAATCTGAAGTCTGAAATGCTCAGCTATGACTTCAATCTGTCCGAATCAAATACAATCTATGTCAATTCCAATTATGATGGAGATGAGGAGCTCGGATCCCAGTTGAAACCATTTAAAACCATCAATGCGGCTTACAACTTATTCATAGACAGTTCAAACACAAAAACAAATATCTTTTTATATGAGGGAACATATGTCATTTCAAAAAAGATGACCATAAACAAGAACCTCAACATAATTGGCGAAAGCTCCACAAATACAATAATCAGTGGTAATGATGAGTATGAAATGTTTCTCATAAGCCCTCCACTGAGCTATTATGCAATAAGCCCCCTTGTGAATTTTGTAAATCTGACATTTGCAAAAGGTAGTTCCTATTATGGAGGAGCAGTCTACATAAACCAAAGTGCGGTGAATTTTGTAAATGCGAAATTCATAAACAATACTGCAAGGGATTACATATCCTACTATGGACAGAAAACATATCCTGCAAGCGGAGGAGCTATCTACAACGACAAGGGATTCGTAAGGATATACAATTCATTATTTGAAGGAAATTCCGCTTCAGGAAGTCAGGACAGCTATGCAGGAGCTGTTTTCAACGACATGGGCGAAATGACAATTTTAAACTCCAAATTTATAAACAACTCTGTCAATGGTACCTACGGCAGCGGAGGAGCCATTTACGATTACAGCGGAATTCTGGTAATCTACAATTCCAGCATATCAGGCAATGTGGTAAATTCCAGCTATTCCCTCGGAGGAGGAATCTGCAACTGGGCAAGCCACAATGTTTTCATTATAAACTCCACAATAGATGGCAATCAACTGCATGGAAACTACACTTTCGGTTCTGCAGTATCAAACAAGGCAACCCTTCTGGAAATCCACAATACAACAATATCCAACAACAAAGCAAATGGCATATGCGATGAAAATGGAACCTTCTTTAATTTAAATGGAATTGTGAATCTGACAGATGTGCAATTCATCAACAATGAAAAAGGAAATACCGATAACAGCCTGCTTATGTGTCTGGAAGATCAAATCATCATTTCAAA
>JAZAUD010000256.1:0-1302 GCA_036373775.1 Oscillospiraceae bacterium
CAATCATGTAGGGAGGATTACAGGTTACTATATTAAAGCTGTGCCGGGCAAAAAGCTCCCCGGCCTTCTTCAGGTCGCCGTTCACAATATTTATCCGGCTTTCCAGCGCATTCAGCGCCACGCTCCGGGCCGCCATTTCCGCCGAGTCCTTCTGCACCTCCAGTCCGGTAAAGGTAACAGCCGATGGTTTCGATACACCTGCTTTGCAGGCACTCAACCACCGGCCTGTCATCAGCAGGGGAATAATCCCAGTTCCAGTTCCAAGATCAATTATCTTGTCCCCGGCGTGCACTTCACCTGCCGCAAAATCGGCCAGCAGCACCGCATCAATGCCAAACTGAAAGCGTTCTGTATCCTGAATTATTTTATATCCGTTTTTAAGGGTATCTGTTTGCTCCATTTTAACAAAATAGCAAATAATGCCGTTAATTAACAATAGAATATTAAAAAATCACATAATTAAAAAAATTTTCACAATTTTAAAAGGCTGTGATATAATGAACTATTGAAAGTTTTAAATTTCAATTAAGGAAGGGTAAATGTCAAAGTTTTCGAAAATCAGATTATCGATAACAGCTAAGTTATTATTGCTGTTTCTTTCAGTATTTATTATTTCCATTGTGGTATTCGGAGAGATTTCTTATAAAGAAGCATCAACTGGTATGACAGAAAGCGTTTATAATCAAATAGATGCTACAACTATGGATGTCGTACATCAGATTGAAGCAATAAATCAGCGTCACTTTCAGATGCTGCATTCTCTTGCAGAAATTACAGCCATGAAGGATGAAAGTGTTTCCCTTGCAGATAAGCAGAGCCTTCTTGTATCAGTTGCAAAAGTTGCAGGCGAGAATTGCGAAAACATTGCCTTTTATGATGCACAGGGAAATGCAATTGTTGCAGATGGCCGTCTTATGAACTTTGCAAATCGTCCATATTTTGCTGAGGCATATAAGGGAAAAGATTTTGCTTCTGACCCTGCTTTAAGTGCAGTTACAAACTCAGTTCTTCAGCACTACAGTGTTCCGGTTCGTAACGAAAATGGAAGAATTATTGGTGCAATTGTAATGGTAATCAGTGGAAACACAATTCTCAGCACAATTGAAAATATCGATTTGGGTGGAGGAATGCATCCTTCTGTAATCAACTGGGCTGCAGGTGCTACAATTGCAAATGCAAACGAAGGTACAGATGAAGTGGATACCGGAGATCAGCAGCTTTATTTAACTCAGGGTCTTGGTCTTGTTCTCAGCACTATCTTCCAGGGAAAAGAAGGTATTGATGATTTTGAAGATCCTAACA
>JAZAUD010000257.1:0-1281 GCA_036373775.1 Oscillospiraceae bacterium
AAGAAACTGTGGGAAAAGGTTATGAAATGCCTCATCATATCCATTTCCCTCCAGGATTTAAACTTGCAAGAGAATTTTCCCAATATTCCTTCTAATTCCTTTGCCAACGTTTCTTGAACACATACCAATTTGAAAAACATGAAATTCCTCCTTGTTTTTTCGGTGTGGATATGCTATAATAAAAACAGATTTGACCATAAGGAGGAGTCCCCATGCCAAAAAATCAAGCAAAGCCAGTAAACCAGTACCGTTCTATGTCAGAACTGGATTCAAAGCAGAAATCCGATATTGCTGTATGGCTTTATGAAATTTATCATGATTACTATATTCAGCATCATGCTGTACCAGCAGAACCAGAACAGCATGATGAAGTCATAAAAAAGCTGATTCAGAAGGTAAAACAAGCAAAAATTCATATCCCAGATAAACAGATTCAGATTTATTACAACAGCAAGCAGGCACATCTCCTGAAACGATTGGTAAAAGAGTTTCCTGAACTTTCTGCCGAATAATTATACATTTAAAGCATTTCTCGTCAGGCGATAAATTTCAAGTCTTGACTGTGCTTTCGGAGAATTATTTGTCTGGTGAATAGTTTTGCTGTTATCAGTAGAATAGTAGTTGTTGACAACTGCCGCCGGCTGTGTTTCTCCACGGAGCAGAGCAGCACTGTTATTTAATGTATAGTTGAGGTCGCTGTTCAGTGTGAGAGTCATCGCATCAGCCACTCCGCTGATTGCCTTTTCTACAACTTTTTGATTCTGTTTAATGCCTTTTGCAAGCCCTTCCATGAAGTCCGGCATCCATTCCTCGAAACTTGCAAGAGGTCCTTTGTCCGGAACAGAGAAGTGCAGATATTCGCTGATAGCGTTCGCAACACTGGCAGCAGCGTTCACAACGTCCCAGTACATCCAGTTGATGCCGTTGACGAGGTTCTGCATCAGGTCACGACCCCAGCTCCATGAAGAGTTGACTTTGTCCATGATTCTGTTCTGAACCTCATTCATTGCATCACGGACTTTATCGTTTGCAGACCAGTACAGATAATTGATACCGTTGGCGAGATTCTGCATGAGGTCATGTCCCCAGTTCCACGAGGAATTGACTTTCTCCATGACTCTGTTCTGTACTTCGTTCATGGCATTGCGGACAGTATCATGCACCGTCCACACTTTATCGTTAATGCCGTTCTTCATGTTCTCCCAGATTTCAAGAACAGAATTTTTAATGGAATGATTGATATTTACAATAGTGCTTTTAGAATCATTCCATGATGATGAA
>JAZAUD010000258.1:0-1277 GCA_036373775.1 Oscillospiraceae bacterium
CCAATCACAAAACCTTTTTCGTCCGTCTTGCCTGAATAATTCAGTGGCAACAAATTTGCGGTGGATGATGCCGGAAGAATCCGTTCAAACTCCGTGCCGAACCAATTTCGTCCGCAGGGCAGAATGGAAAGAAAGCCTTCTTTTTGGCGCATCAGGAGCTTGTCAACCGTGATTCTGGAACGTGTCAATTCCATTTGCACATCTGACTGCAACTCTCTCAATTTTTCTTCCGTGCTGGCTTTAAGTTCGATAAATACCGCAGTATGGAGCAAAGGTTCTTTGTTTCTCCGCAGTTCTGACAGCAATTCCAGCACGTCATTGATGTTGTCCTGAGCCTTGATATTTTCGTTCACGTCCGTGACGGTAGTCATCATGTGATTCTTTCGCATGGCTTGCTGAACAATTTTTCTTTGCTCCATGTTGTCAACAAGGCGGTTGTAAATTCGCAAAGTCACACCATTTTTGTCAGCAAGATGCGCCAAAATCGCTGTTTCTTCGGTTGTGGGCGGATACTCCGAAATTACCCACACGCTCTTGTAAAAATTTCCACAAATATAGTGGTCAGTCCAGAATCTCAACACATCTGGAGAGATTCTGTCGAAATATTTTTTTACGCTGATGATTTTTTGCTTTTCAGCCTTCGTTTTCTTTTTCAAAAATGACATTCAAATCCTCCTCGAAATAACGTTCTCCCTCAATGTCCTCAATTTCTTCACCAGTGATACTTGCACCAAAATATAATGCAAGCATTCGTTTAATTTCAGGCTTGTTCATGCGCTTAATCGTGAATCCATGTTCAGCAATCGCCTTGTCCACACGGTTTATGAGCCTGAAAATTTGCTCGTCATTTTCTCTGTGGAATCGCACAGCAAACAGGAATTGTCTTGCTGACGACATTTCCAATTGAATCTCATCCAGAAAGTTATAATCGGCTTGGAGCAATTTTCTGACTGCTGGATTTTTCTCCTCTTTCAGCCGTTTTTGAAGATATGCCTTGTTCGGTTCGAACGATTCACAGCTGTCAAGAGCAAGCAACTCCAATTCAGGAATCACGCTCAAAATCATCATCAAGTGATAAATTTTCGCCTCGATATTCGCCGCCGACAGTACCGAAATATTCACAGGTTCAACCGAAAAAAAGATAAAATCTTCTTTGTTTGCCCTCACTCCGTACTTTGTGAAAGTCTCAAATCCGATGAGTTTCTGCACACTTTTTCTTTTCAAATTTCATCATCTCCCCAATAAAATTCTTGTTGCGAACAGCAAAAATATTTCAC
>JAZAUD010000259.1:0-1275 GCA_036373775.1 Oscillospiraceae bacterium
TACACAACCGGACAAACTATTCCACAATCTGATTTCAATGCACTTCCCATCAAACCATCCAAAATGATTAGCAAACTTAACTATACTGTTGGCTAATGCCATCTGTTGAATTGTTCATTTTATTTTTATGCAATTCCTAACTGGAATATAGCATTTCCGTCATTTCAGAATCTGCATTCATTATTTCAGAAGGCTGTTTTGCAAGCACGATTTTTCGCGGATTGCCAACATCCGCAGTGTAGACGAATACGGCGATACCATTGGCAGGCGCAAAGTATATTTTTGCAAAAAATGTGGATATTGTCGCAGAATCAAGCTGTAATGAGAAAGGAAACGGATTATGATTTATGTCACAGGTGATATACACACGGTTACGAAACGAAATGCCAGATTAAAAGAACGACTGCAAAAGAAAATTTGAATGCAAAGCCACTTTCTCTGAAAGGTGGTTTTGTTCTATGAAAACGAAAGCGGTTGACATTGCATCCTGCTTGTGATATAATAATGATAGCAAGACAGATGAATTGAGGTGGTTTTATGTCAAAAGAATTTAATATTACGGGTGCTTGCAATCCTGATAGACATTACATGATAAATCTTGAAAGCAGGCTGAAACAAATCAAGATTTTGATTGACAACGGGAATTATTTCACTATTAACAAGGGCAGACAGTACGGTAAAACAACAACATTAAAAGCCCTCAGAAAGTATCTTAGTACAGATTATATTGTGATTAGCCTTGACTTTCAAGGGAATATGAGTGAAGCAGAATTTGAAAACCAGTTTGAATTTGCAGAAGCGTTTGCAAATGCCGTGAAGCAAGCTCTGAAAAGAACCATATACTATGCAGAATTGGAATCGAAAATTGCAGAAATTGACATGGCAATTGAAAAGTCTGGTGAACGTTTTCGTCTTGTCAAGCTATTTTCCATGCTAAGTGATTTATGCGCTGATGCATCTAAGCCAGTTGTGCTGATAATTGATGAAGTAGACCAAGCAACCAATAATCAAGTCTTTCTGGATTTTCTGTCGCAACTACGTTATTATTATATTGAACGTGATGAATACTCAACATTTCAGTCTGTCATTTTAGCTGGTGTTCATGATGTACGAAATTTAAAACAAAAAATCAGCAAAAATTCCAAAAGTGGACATAACAGTCCGTGGAATATTGCCATCCCGTTTGATGTAGATATGAGTTTTTCACCGGAAGACATCACCGGAATGCTAAAAGAATACGAAGCGGATTATTGTACAGGAATGAATATTTCTGAA
>JAZAUD010000260.1:0-1251 GCA_036373775.1 Oscillospiraceae bacterium
TCGCTGGAGCAGATGCGTGACGGGAGTCCGCAACTGCGGGATGTTGCGATGATTGATATGTTCTCTTCGACGGGGGTTCGTGTTGGTGAAATGGTCTTGCTGAATCGGGACGATATTGATTTTGAAAATCGAGAATGTATCGTTCTAGGTAAGGGCGACAAGGAACGGATTGTGTATTTTGACGCACGAACCAAGATTCATTTGCAGGAATATCTGAACAGCCGTAAGGACGAAAATCCGGCGCTGTTCGTGTCGCTAAAGTCGCCGCACCGACGACTTTCAATCAACGGAATCGAGAGTCGGTTGCGGAAATTGGGGCGAAAACTCAAGATTCATCGGGTGCATCCGCACAAATTTAGGCGGACTATGGCAACGATGGCGATTGACAAGGGTATGCCAATCGAACAACTACAGCGTTTATTGGGCCACCGACGCATCGATACGACGTTGCAATATGCGATGGTCAAGCAAAACAATGTTAAATTTGCTCATAGGAAATATATCGGGTAATAAAAATGAGCGAATGGAAAGAATGCACAATAGGAGAACTCTGCTCTAATATTTGTAGTGGAGGAACGCCGAATAGAAGTAATGATTCTTTTTATAATAACGGCAATATTCCTTGGCTTAATACAAAAGAAGTTTCCTTCAATCGTATTTACCAAACCGAAAATTTCATTACTGAATTGGGTTTGAAAAATTCTGCTGCAAAATGGATTCCGCAGAATACAGTCGTTGTTGCCATGTATGGTGCGACTGCAGGAAAATCTGCTATTGTCAAAATTCCCGTTACAACAAATCAAGCCTGCTGCAACTTGACCATCGATGACTCAAAAGCTGATTATAGATTTGTTTATTATTCGCTGTTTAATCGGTATGAACATTTAGCGTCATTGGCAAATGGCGGAGCTCAGCAAAATTTAAATGCTGGCTTAATTCGTGAATTCAAAATAAGTGTACCTGAATTAGAAACTCAAACGAAAATTGCAGATATTTTATCATCTATAGATGATAAAATTGAGTTGAATAATCAGATAAACAGGAATTTAGCGGCTTAATTCCATTTCACCTGACATCAGTTTCGGCAATAGCGAATCACGCATTGAAATTAAACGCACATTTTCAGCTTGATTTTTTGAAATTTGCTCGTAATAGGGAGATACGAGTAAGGTGTACTTATTCATATATTCTGATGTCGGCAAAATTGTTTTAAAATCTCCAATATCAGATAAGAAAATGCATTGTTGAACA
>JAZAUD010000261.1:0-1239 GCA_036373775.1 Oscillospiraceae bacterium
ACGCTGAATACAGAGGCTGTTCTCAGCTTCAGCGACAGCATGGACAGCGGCATTGTGGAAATGGTCATGGAATGGCTTGATTCCGCAGGATACCACGCTGAATCAAAGAACGAAATATTCACAGTGGCTGTGCCGAAAGAAACGCTTGATGAAACAGCACTCGAAAACCTGAAACGCATTGTCGCAAATAAGGAGCTACTTTTGAAACACGCTCTTGATACGGATTCACTTGAAATCACCGAAACAGATGAAACTATCGAATTTGCATGGTTTACGCTTTCCAGTCCGGAAGACAGCGACGCTTATCAGCAGTTCATTTCGATGCTTTGCGATTTTGCTAAACATCAGAAACGAGTGAACAACAAGCCGGATACCAGCGATAACGAAAAGTATGCATTCAGGTGCTTTCTGCTTCGCATCGGCATGATTGGTGCGGATTTCAAGCAGACCAGAAAAGTCCTGCTCCGCAATCTGACCGGAAGCAGTGCATTCCGCCACGGCAAGCCGAAAGGAGAACCTGACCATGAAGTTTCCGAATGATGAGGAGCTTGAAAAGCTCCGTGCAAAATATCCAAAGGGTACGAAAATTCGCCTGATTCATATGAATGACCCACAGCCCGTTCCCTCCGGAACGATTGGGGAAGTTGCTTTGATTGATGATTGTGGCAATATTCACATGATTTGGCAGAACGGCAGAAGTCTTGCACTCATTGAGGGTGTGGATGATTTCGAGGTCATCGACACCGTGACGACCGTCTGCTACGGACAGAAACAGGTCTGGAACAGCCGAAAGGATGCTACTGCATTTTTCCTTGAAGGCATGAATGCCTGCGAAGGTGCAGAGCGTGAACGCTATACCAACATTTACAGGAAGCTCATCAGCGGACTTTCCGTCTGCGATGATTCACAGGAGGGTGCGGAATGAAGTGCTATATTGTAATTGAATTAGGCGACCCGCCGAAAATCATCGGCGTTTTCAAAACAAGGGCATCTGCCGAAAAAGCCGCCTGTGCGGATGACAAGGCTTGGCGGAACATCATCGAAAAAGAAATTCAGAACTGATTTGAAGCCTTCGGCTCAGTTTCCAACTGAGCTGGGGGCTTCCGACATTGAGACAGCTTTTTCATTTTACTTTATCTTACCATAAAAAATCAAATTTATCAAGGTGTAAAATACACAATCATGAAAGGTGTATTTTCCGCTATATTCTGTACATTTAGCGGCTTGCTATTTCTTCTG
>JAZAUD010000262.1:0-1237 GCA_036373775.1 Oscillospiraceae bacterium
CCTTACTGCGGAGGAAAGTATAAGCGTACCATCTGGAAAATCGGAGAAAAAAGTGTAGGTGTGTGGAGATGCGGAAACCGCATTGACCACGGCAGCAGAATCTGTTCCAAAGGTGCATCACTGCATGAGAATAAGCTGCAAAATGCCGTGGTTGCTGTTGTCAATGACATGATTGAAAATCCGGAGAAAGTGGAAGAAGCAATCACGGAGACAATGAATCAGTTCAGAACTGAAATTACAGAAATCGACACACAGCTTATGGACATCAGCACGGAGTTGGAGCGTATCAGCACACGGCGTGACGATATTCTGATGGTCATCACCGGCGAGGCTTTTGAGCAGTTCAAAACAGAACTGAAAGACCTGAACAGTCAGGAACTGGAACTGAAAGCAAAAACGGAGAAACTGCAAATCAAGAAAGAAAATGTACAGTTTTCTATCAAAAAAGCAGTGACCGCAAGAGAAATGTTTTCCAATATGCTGCCTCTCAGAGAGTTTGATGACATTGCCATTCCAAAGCTGATTGAAAGAATTGATGTGACTGACAAGGAACACATCAAAGTTATATTCTGCGGCGGTGTGGAAGCCGAAGTGACAGTTGAGAAATAAAAAATTTGATATCCTGCCTGTTTTGAGAGCATATGCTTTTTCAAGCAGGCGGGGTTTTTCGTCATTTTTTACTTGACTTATGACGGTGAATATGGTATAATGAAAAAGACGTAAAACAGCGTTAATAAACTCAGGAAAGGAGAAATTTACAATGCAGGAAAATAAGAGAACGCTCCCGATGAGTGTACAGGATTTTGAAAAGCTGAGAGAAGCAAACTGCATTTATGTAGACAAGACAGAATATATTTACACTCTTGTACATGATGTTGCACAGTTCTTTTTAAGCCGTCCACGCCGTTTCGGAAAAAGTCTGCTGCTGTCCACAATGAAGGCATACTGGGAAGGAAAAAAAGAATTGTTTTCTGGTCTTGCGATTGAAAAACTGGAATCTGAAAATAAAGATGCATGGCAGCCACATCCCGTGTTTTATTTTGATTTCAATGGCGAAAATTATAGTGAAGTTCCTGTAGAAACAGTTTTGACTGCCCATTTGAACCGTTGGGAAGAACTATATGAAATTGTTGATAACAGTCAGACCCTCGGTGAACGATTTCAAAATCTGCTGATGAAAGTCAGCAAAAAAACAGGACAGGAATGTGTTGTTCTTGTAGATGAATATGACAAGCCA
>JAZAUD010000263.1:0-1230 GCA_036373775.1 Oscillospiraceae bacterium
CATTTGAACCGTTGGGAAGAACTATATGAAATTGTTGATAACAGTCAGACCCTCGGTGAACGATTTCAAAATCTGCTGATGAAAGTCAGCAAAAAAACAGGACAGGAATGTGTTGTTCTTGTAGATGAATATGACAAGCCATTGCTTGACTTGATTGATATGCCTGAATTGCAGGAACACAATAAGGCTGTGTTTAAAGGATTTTTCAGCAATTTGAAAAACTGTGATGCCTATGTGCGCTTTGTGTTTATCACAGGTGTCACAAAATTCCACAAGGTCAGTATTTTCAGCGATTTGAATCAGTTGAATGACATTTCTCTTAATAAATCCTATTCTGCGATTTGTGGAATAACGGATGATGAACTGCGTAAATATTTCACATATGAAATTGATGCTCTCGCCAGAGAGCAAGCTATCTCCAATGAAGAATGCTTAGAAATGCTGAGAAAACAATATGATGGTTACAGGTTTCATCAAAGTGGTACGAATGTCTATAATCCTTATAGTTTGATTAAGGCATTCTATGATAGGGAATTCGGCTCCTACTGGTTTGAAACCGGAACACCGACATTCCTTGTGGAGAAACTTCGTAATGACCATTTTGATGTTCGCAAGTTTTCCAATCAGACCATTTTCTCAACAGAAAGAAATTTAAAAGATTACACAGGTGACACACTTGACCCGATTCCGCTTCTTTATCAGTCAGGGTATCTGACAATTTCAGATTATAATCCTAAGATGCGCCGGTATGTTCTGGCTTTTCCAAATGATGAAGTGCGGTATGCTTTCCTTGAAAGTTTAGTTCCAGTTTATGTTCCGAAAGCAAATGCAGCAAATGGGCTGGATATCTTTACTTTGGATGAATATGTTGAAAATGGCGACCTTGAAGGAATACGGAATGTTCTGACCGGACTGTTTGCAAATATCAGCTATACCACAAATAATCCGGTATTTGAACATTATTTTCAGACAGTAATTTATGTGGTGTTCACTCTGCTCGGCAGATATGTGATGACAGAACAGCAGACATACAAAGGACGTATTGACTGCAAGGTTGAAACTGATCATTTTGTTTACCTGTTTGAGTTCAAGCGTGATAAAACCGCACAAGAGGCTTTAGAGCAGATTGACACAAATGATTATCAACTCTCATTTTCAGCGGATAAGAGAAAACTTTTCAAAATCGGTGTGTCCTTCGACTCCAAAGAAAGAAAACTTGCTGACTGGAAA
>JAZAUD010000264.1:0-1227 GCA_036373775.1 Oscillospiraceae bacterium
ATAATCATCCAAATAACCATTGTGCGCGATGGAATCATACAACCCCTCATTGTTGTAATTCACAGTATATTCGCCCAAGGATTTCAGTCGCAGACCGCTCTCCTTGTCGATAATACCAGTCAGAGCTGATACATTGTCAACGCCACTGTTGTCGTTGTCATTATCACCATCGTCACATGATACGAAACTCAAACTCATTGTCGATGTCATGGTCATAGCCACCAAACTCCATAAAAATTCCTTTTTCATTGTTCTGATATTAGTTTAACATTCCCTGATTGTGTATTTGCAAATTTGATTCCCTGAACAAGAGGATAGCCTTATGCATTTCAGCATCGAGGAATTGCATTTCACGTTCAAGCTTTGTTAATTTAAGGTATGAATTCTTCAATTTGCAATGTTCGTGCGATAGTAGTTTCTGTTACAGGATTGCATCTTCATATTTCGAATAACTGCGCCTTATCGCAGGCACAGAGTAGGAAGAAATCTCATTTATATCTTTCTGAGAGACGGATATCTAGGGTGCAAGTATACTAATTTTTTTGATTAAAAACAATAATTTTAGTGTAAAAAAAATCGCTTTGCGCCCTTTTTTGCATTTTGTTTAGCAACAACCCCTCAAAAATGTAAAGAAGTGCCCTTAAATCAACATATTCACTTGCCTATCCGTCTCTCAGGAAGAGACGTAGATTTTTTGCTAAACAAATCCCTGTTTACAACAATCTCAATATCATCTTGTTGGCTTTATCAACCACCGAAGTTTCCAGCGATGCAAGGTAAATCTGTGTCGTTGCTTCAGAGTCATGTCCCATGCCCTCGCAGATAACCGACAAAGGCACGTTCTTTGCTTTTGTTGCACTTTGCCCAACTGCTTCAACTGGGCGATGACACCATGCATGAAGTTGAAGAGTGACATTTCCTTTGTCAACCGATGGAATGCTGTAATCACATCATCGGCTGTAAACCTCATGTTGTCATTCTCCAATTGTCTGATGACATTCTTCAATCGTGCATAGTCCCATTCCAGACGCTCCTTGATGTTGCACAGAGTAGCAGAACGGTTTTCATTCATGATGATGCATTCCGCTTCTGCATCCCATTCCGATGCAAAGACCCTGTAGTCCGTGTTCAGCTGACGGACTACACGATTGTGTATGATTTGGAAGAATATGCCTCCTTCCTTACCTTCAACCGACGAAGGTCTGAACTTTATCTTTATTGATGTCA
>JAZAUD010000265.1:0-1225 GCA_036373775.1 Oscillospiraceae bacterium
AGCTGCAATTCTGACAGGAATTTTAATCAGCTGCACCCCATCAACTGGAAATCATGGGTCAAATGTTCCTGATGTAAGTTCTGTACAAATGGCACAAAACATGGCAATAGGCTGGAACCTTGGAAACACACTGGATGCAACCCCAGACTGGACAGATAACAATGGAGTCTTTCATTCTGAATTAAAAGGGATAGAAACAGAAGAATGCTGGGGAATGCCTAAAACAACAAAAACAATGATTACTGCAATCAAAAATGCCGGCTTCAAAACCATTAGAATCCCAGTAAGCTGGCATAATCATATCACAGATACAACAAATTATACAATTGATTCTGCATGGATGGCTCGTGTAAAGGAAATTGTAGACTGGGCCTATAACAAAAATATGTGTGTTATCATAAACATCCACCATGATAATCTTTCGATTTCAGATATAAATGGCCATATAGGCTTTGCCCTTTCTGATGACTCAGCAATCCAGACTCAATCAAAAAACTATATTGAAAAAATCTGGACTCAGATTGCCACAACTTTTGCCAGTTATGATAACCGCCTTGTTTTTGAAGTCTTGAATGAACCTAGAGATGTCGGCGGAGAATTCAAAGGTAATGAATGGTGGACAAACAATCAGGAAATGATAAATATAATTACCTCATACGAACAGGTTGGAATTAACGCAATTCGTTCCGTAGCAGGAAATGAAAACCGCTTTATTATGGTTCCAGGTTATGCAGCAAGTGGTTCAGACAGTTCTATGCTTTCACTATATACAATGCCTACAGATACAGCTACAGACAAACTTCTTCTCTCTGCACACGCCTACTCCCCGTATGCCTTTGCAATGTATGATTCAAACCAAAGTGAGGATGACACAGTTTTTGACAATACTGACAAAGCTTCTCTCGATTCAATTTTCAAATATTTAAAAGAAAACTACACAGACAAAGGAATCGGTGTTGTAATGGGAGAAGCCAGCGCAACTGACAAAAATAATCTTTCTGACAGAATTGCATGGGCGACCTACTATTTTACAAAGGCAAAGGAAGCCGGAATCCCGGTTGTACTTTGGGATAATATGGTGACCGAAGCAAATGAAGACAAAACTAAGATTAATATTGGCGAACGCCACGGCTACTATGACCGTAATGCAAACACCTGGTACTTCCCTACTATGATTCAAGCAATGATGAAAGCTGTTTATGGGGAAAACTACACTGCACAATAA
>JAZAUD010000266.1:0-1223 GCA_036373775.1 Oscillospiraceae bacterium
CAATCGTTGCTTCATTCGCATGAAGCCTGTCAGAATTGCTGCTGCACTTATTTTTCCATACAGTCAGCTCGGTAGATAATCCGTTCAGTTGTGTCTGTAATGTGCTGATGCTATCCCATTTTTTGATTCTGTCTGCCGTAATTCCGTCAAGAACAGCAAGATTTTCATGAAAATGTGCCTGCCGGACAACAGGTGCAAGGCTTTCTTTTATCGTCTGAATGTCGTATTTTGTGACATCTTCAAACTGCTGTAAATCAGGCAGTAAAGCCAGTGAATCAGCATCAAACGAATCCAGAAGCTCCTTATTCTGGTGTGAATGAGATGCTAACCGGATAGGCGTGATGGCTTCATGCACCATCAGAATTTCATCATTCAATTTTCTGATGGTGACATAATCCGAAAGATTGAGTTCAGCAAGTTTTTTCTGTTCTTCAAGTGTGTAGCTTGCTGTTGTGTTATCAAGAATGTCTTTATTCTTATGCGAATGAGAATCCATTCTGATTGGAGTAATGCTTTCATGAATCATCAGAATTTCGTCATTCAATTTTTCAATAGTCACATAATCGGACGGAATGACAGTTTCTGAATTTTCAAGAGCCTGTTCAATCAATTTCTGAATTTCGTCTTTCTTTGGATATTCGGACATATCCGGAACAGTACCATTATTTCCGCTGATTTCAGCGATTTTTTGCAGAATCTGCGTGTATAAATCGGGAGTAGGCGGAATCGGAGAATCATCATCGCCCACAAATCCGGACTGCCTGACATTCAGCGTGACGGGAACAGTTGTCGCTCTCAGTCCCGATGTATTGTCTGCATCGTAACCAAAAACAGACATCTTCACTGCACCTGCATGAAGCTCCGCAGGAAGCAGACAGGAAAGTCCGTCAAAGCCAAGCACACGGTTATAAGTTTCATCGCACTGCGTGAACTGCACGACTTTATAGAATTTCTTCCAGTCACCGTCAAATGTGAATTTGAGCGTAACAAAAGAAATCTGGTCGGAGGCAATTACCTCACGCTCCAGAATTTCAATCTTTTGATTTTTTACCAGAAATTTAAGCATTATTTTTTCACCTCTACCCATTCTTTGTCCTCGTCATCCCATTTCAGATAACCGTCAAGGCACTGAATTTTTGTCAGATTAGCTGAACTGCTGTGTGAGTCCCAATTTTTCTGCTTTTCGATTGCCGCCCAGTCTTTCAGACTGCCCTCATAAGTCA
>JAZAUD010000267.1:0-1197 GCA_036373775.1 Oscillospiraceae bacterium
GGCAGAAAAAAAGAACTGGCTTACAATCGTTGGAATTGCAGCGGTTGGAATTGGTTCTTTTGTACTTGGATTCTTTGGCTTGATTTCAAGCGATACAATGGTTTCTATGATTACAATGATTATAGGTATTGTTGTTATCATCGCCGGAATTATCAGTACAGCAGTCGGAACAAAATTGGCTAAGAAAAAGGAGGCCTAAAGATGGTTGGAATTCCAGCAACTTGTAATACAAAAACAGACTGGGAAAATGCCGTTGAATATGCCGTGGTTCATAACGCCGGAAAAGGCGAAATGAAATCACGCCTGGAACATTTGCGCGATGATCACTACAAACTTGTTTTGAAGGAATCCAGCAAAGATGTTCCAGTGGAAGAACAGACACCGGAAGACTACGAAAAGGTAGAAGATCCGGCAGCTGAAAAAAATAAACTTGCAGTTAGCGATGAATGGATTAACGCTTTAATCGCTAAATTGGAATAGGAGTGAAAAATGGCATTGCATGAATATAAGGACCTTATTGATCCTTGCAGCGTTTCTTTGATTCCAGCTTCCAGCCCGGTAAAGGCTGTTGGTTCAAAGTTTCTTTCAAAGAAAAATCCGTTTGCCTACGATGAAAACAAATTGATTTTGAATCAGGGCGTTTCAATTCCTATCTATGATGGTTATGCATGGCGTCCTATTATTCTTAAAGACAGCGATTTGGAGTTTGATCCAGCAGCTGCGCTTGATACAAGCGATACGCTTGAATTTGGTAAAGATTACTATGTTTATCTTTGCATTGATGGCGAACAGCCGGAAATCGTTGTTTCTTTAAATTCTACTTTCCCTGACGGAAGCACAGCTTTGACTTCCAGAAGAATCGGCGGTTTCCATTATGGAACTATTCGCAAGGTTTCTGATGATGGAAAATGGATTCCTATTGATTCTACCGGAGCAAAATGGGGCGCAAGCGGTACAAAATGGCAGGATAATGTCACTGAAGGCATTGTTCCTAACAGTGTATGGGATTTGATTCACAGACCGCGTGTTATTGCGCCTGGTATGGCTGAAGTTCACGGCGTATGGCAGGGCATCTATATTGCTTCTGCAGAAGAAACTATTTCCTTTATGGCCGGCACAAATAATCTGCCGATCGCCGAAGGTAAACTTGTTTCTAAATATGGCGCTTTGCCAGTAACCGGAACTGAAGGTTTGTCA
>JAZAUD010000268.1:0-1186 GCA_036373775.1 Oscillospiraceae bacterium
CTGCATGTATTCCGGTCTTTCAATATAGTTCATAACACCACTTCCGAAATCGAAAAATTTTTAAAGTTTCGCACCTGCGCTCGTAGTTTACTCTGAATTGCCCTGTTTGTCAATGTGAGAAGGCTTTTCAGCCTGTTTCATATGTATGGGGCAGCATTCGCTGCCCGCCGGAACAGTGGGGTCAGACCCGGTCACAAATTTATTAAATTAGTTAACATTTCCGTATCAGGGTCAGACCCCTCTGTCCTTGATTAATTCATCCAGCTTCGCAAGTTCTTGTTTACGCATCTGAATTATTGAGTATGTCGTTCTCCTCAATAACGCTTCATAATCCGCTTTTTCACCAAAGGCTCAGCAATTCTCCCAAAATCAGACTTTCCATGCAATCTGGAGGAGACAGGGGACGGTTCTGTGTCTCCGTCCCCTCAAGGAAATAGGGGACACAGAACCGTCCCCTGTCTCCCATCTGATGAATCTATAGCTAAATTGATTTTAACATAGAAGCCACGTTTACAACAATCTGTAAAAGCCGGTCAGATTTCCCCGACCGGCTTCAGAAAGTATTATTTGATTCCCCGTCAACGCGGGATGAAGAATCTAAACCCGCTTCCTCTTCTCCGCGGTTTCATGGATTTTCCTGTCAGTGAACCTGAGAGTCCATGCGGTCGGCAATTGCGTCCAGGATGGGCTGCGTCCACTCGCTAAAAGCAAGCAGTAGTTAGTTGATGCTTACTCATTATATCTCAATAAAGTGGAATTTCAATATCATTCGTCACGAGCCTCTGACCGTTTTCTGTTTATCCTGAGATTCTTAATTTTTGTAAGAACTCGGTTTTTGACCGTTTTCCTGTTCTCATCTCTGTCTCTGAAAAAATGAATCCTGCGAAGGGTGCTTTTCATGAAACCGTTCATGGAATTTACCTGGTCATTTACAAAGCGGCCTTTTTCAATAATGCTGTTTTTGACCCGGCTGGATCTCTGCACGGTATTATCCACGATGCTTTCCATGCTCTGGTTAAAACTGTTGTCTACATGGACAACTATACTGTCAAAATGATAGAGAACCGTCACTGTAAGCGTAAAATCGACCGCAAACACAAAAACAAAGCACAGAGACAAAAGTTCGATCAGGATAGGAATGATATGTCCGACAGCATTCTCTGTAAACGGCGCGATAATATGCACA
>JAZAUD010000269.1:0-1172 GCA_036373775.1 Oscillospiraceae bacterium
AAATCCCCAAGTAATGCAATTGCTCGGTGCAGCCATTATTGAACGCTCAGGCAAAGAATATATGACTTGGGAAGAAATTATTCAACATCCAGCACTTTTCCCGTTTAGAATCAGCAATACTACCCAAGCAGATATGGCGGCTTGTGATCACCTTACTCTCGAACGTATGGGTGACGATATAGTCATTCATTTGAAAACGGATCCGGTCCCATAATGGGGCCTTGATTTGAGCACATATCATACATTCACTATGTAGATGATTATGTGCTCTCTTTTGTAGAAAAACGAGAGACATAGAAATTGAGGACTGTCGCGATGAATTTTACAATGAGGCTGAACTCATCACCATTCGAGATGATTGAGAATGGAAAGAAAACTATCGAGCTACGCTTGTATGATGAAAAGCGGCGAAGAATCTCTGTCGGTGACATGATCTGCTTTATGCAGGCTGATGATGAATCAAAAATAATAGTTGCTAGAGTGAAGAAACTGTATGTTTTTCCATCATTTGAGGAGCTTTATAAGGCATTGCCACTTACCGAATGCGGATATACTGCTGATACCGTGAAGGATGCATCCCCGGATGATATGAAAAAGTATTATACGCCAGAACAAGAAAGAAAGTATGGGGTATTGGGAATCAAAATCGAAGTTGTCACGAATGCGTGAAATGACACCTTCCAACGAAACTCCGAACTCCCCAACGAAACTACACTTTCCAACGAAACCCGAGAGTAACGTTGGGGAGTGAAACGATCCGAAACCGGCGGTTGGAGCTGGTTATCAGAGCCGCAGAAGGGAGATGACCAGGGTGCTGAAACCCTTTGATTTACAAGCATTATCCATATTCCTTTGTATCAAAGTTGCTCTGGTCACAGAAAAAACCCTGTCAACTTTGATACAAACCAACGAAACTTATGAATCGACGCAAATCGACGCATTTTTTGAGTCGAAACCAAAAATCGACGCATTTTTGAAAATCGACGCAAATGTCCAAAGGCAGGAATACAAAATGGCATCCTGACACCAGAGATTCTGGAAGCAGGATGCCATTTTTTTTCATCTCACTATTTCTTTGTTTTCGGAGCAGGCAATTCATCATACACAGCCGTCAGCAGCTGTGTCAGGAAATCCCTGTTATCGACATTGTCAACCAGCAGCATTTCTTTCGC
>JAZAUD010000270.1:0-1171 GCA_036373775.1 Oscillospiraceae bacterium
ACATTTCTGTAGCTTGATTTTCTTCACGTTCTGAGCATTCCTTACTTTGTAGTCGAATGGTGCTCCAGTATAGATTGCATGAACAATCCACGATTTTTTCTGGTCATCGCGATATAGAATGCCATCAGAAACTTTATTCGCATCCACATGATTGTAGTCTGCCTTGTAAAATAGACATTTCCCCTGTGGAAAATTGCGGATGCTATAATAGAAATAACTGACCATTGTAAACTGTTCTGGCATATTGCGAGAGTCTTCCCCTTTTTTTGCGGGCTGTGACTTCTTTTTTATAGCTTGGTCTATATCCTTTTGTATCTTATCCATTTTCCTGTCAATTTCCCCTGTCAATGAGTTGGCCACAATATCAATGATGGAAGGTATCACCTCCGCTGTATTCCAAAGACAATGGAACAAGATGGGTATGTCAGTTAAGTCGATATTGTGCCTTCCATTAAGAAAAGCTGAAGTCTGCATAATGTGAAAACACTTTTTCCACCGACGATCGGACACGTAGAAATCCATGTCCTTGTTACCATCTTTCGAAGCTTCTTCTTTTAGACGTTTACGGATAGTTGTCACAACAGAGCACACACAATCAGGAATAGCAACAGCATGTATTTCCTGCTGCCATGATTCGTAGGTTTCTTCTGTTATCTGCAATTCTTTCGGCATAGTGATGTCCTTCATTGGTTTCTGTCGAATCATTTTGAAGAAAATGCTTTCAGTCTGAATGCAATTCGAAACCATACGAACAAGAAATCTGTCCCATAGAGCTTCAAGCCCTTCGTCCTCCATTGGAAGTTCATTACTGGCGGCGATTAGGACTTTCATCGGCAATGACAATGTTGAACGTCCGTTTTGAAAGATACGCTCGTTAATTGCTGTCAGCAATGCATTTTGAATGGAAGGCCCTGCTTTCCATATCTCATCGAGGAACACAACAGTTGCAGTTGGCAGGAAACCTTCCACAACACGTTCATACCTGTCTTCATTCTTTAGTAACGAAATAGAAACCGGACCGAAGATCTCGTCTGGGGTCGAAAAACGAGACATAAGATATTCAAAGGCATTCGCATTACTGAATGCCAATTTAAGCCTACGTGCTACCAAACTTTTTGCAGTACCAGGAGGCCCGAGCAAGAATATACTTTCTCCTGCAATAGCACTTAAT
>JAZAUD010000271.1:0-1166 GCA_036373775.1 Oscillospiraceae bacterium
CTGACAGGCCTCCTTCGGCTGAAAAAAAGAGGACGTGCCCCGCGGCAATGTCATTTAGATAATGATATTGGCCAAAGAGCAAAGAAGACTGACTACCAGAAAAAGGTGGTCAGTTTTTTTCTTACCCGAGAAGGGAAAGCATTCCAGGCATACGAAACAAACAGATGCTTTCATCTGCGAAAAAAATGTGTATAATAAAATTGTTAGGCTACTCTGTAGAGGAAGCTTACTGCCGACTGGAATTTGACTTTGCGAGGGTCGGATCTTCCAGGTCTGACAGGAAGGAGCTCGCGACTGATGAGAAATTCGACATCAGGAGGGGCTCCTTTTCGTATGGAAAGGAAGAACCGACAGATATGAATGGCACGGGTATAGTTCAGCTGATAAAAATGTTTTCGTTTCCGCTTGCTTTGTCGCATAATTGTTCTGATAGTAATCGCTTCACAAAAGTTGTAGAGAATCAAACGCGCCCAGATTTCCTGCTTGATATAGTCTGTTTTTTTCGAGTGGAAATGAGTCAATCCTATGGAATACTTCAATTCCCGGAAAGATGTTTCAATTCCCCATCGCATATGGTACAGTTCTTTTATGTCTTCTGGAGGGAACTCCTCTGGGGGAAGATTTGTGATAATGCATTCGTAAGAACCGTCAGCAATTGGAAACCGAACGATTCGCAAATTCATCTCATAGAACCAGTGATGATGTAGATCAACAAAGTCAAAGGTTGAGGCCTTTGGAATGATGCGATATTTGTCTGGATCAGCCTTTACAGCGTTTGTTTGCTTTTTGGTCAAGGTAACAGTAACCGTTTTGTCGAAAGAAGGCTGGTTATCCGGGAATTGAGATCGGAAGGAATAAGCGATTCCACCATTAGCAATGTCCTTCGCTCGAATCAGGAAGAATAACCCTTTTTCCAAGATGTGGGCAAATATATTGTAGCTTTCATAACCTCTGTCAGCCATGAAAATTGCTTTGGAATCACCGGTATACCGATCAATCATTTCGCACATGGCTTGATATTCATTTTCCTGACGCGCTGGTTGTATTACAGCATCCACGTAAGTTCTGGCAAGCAAATCATATAGTGCATTCAAATGCATTTGATTGAAACCTTTTGAGTCTGGCGTGGATTGAAAGTAAGTTGTCGTATCCTGCGGGTTATGGGC
>JAZAUD010000272.1:0-1155 GCA_036373775.1 Oscillospiraceae bacterium
CAAAGCCTTCAGCGGAATCTTTCTGCCACAGTCCAAAAATCCAAATAATGCACACATATTAATAATCCTCCTCGTCGTTGGTTTCTTCATTAACGTACAATCTTCTTTCTTTCAGGTACTGAATCAATTCTGGTGCTTCGATATGACTCACGAATTCAGACCATGAAAGTGCCTGCAAGTCGTCGTCTTCCCAATTGATAGCGATACTACAAATTCTGTCCACCAACTGCAAAGTCGCAAGCAGGGTATTCAGTTTCAGCGTACCACGGAACAGACGGAATTCAATCGTTTTAGCATTGCAAAGATTTACCGCATAATATCGCCCATAACTGCTTTTTGCCTTTGACATCACCTGAAACGGTGTCGGTTCATATCCGAAACGTGCAGCCCAACGATTCAAATTGATTTCCGTTCTTCTGGAAAATTTTACCATCTCATTCCAATGATGCTCCACAAAGTACAAAATTCTGGAAATGACATCTTCCTGTTCCTCTTCAGTGTCGCCGAACGCATCACGATTGACATGAATATGAAGCCCACAAGTATTTGTTTGGTGGGAGAGATAACCTTGATGAATCGCCGCTTTCAGGATGTCAGCCCAGTTAAATTCTTTCATATGGTAATCCAGTGACATGGGATGTGTGACCAGCTCCATGCCATCATCGAGGCTACTGTCTGACTTGATATTTCAGCATCGTTTGCAATGTCCAACAGCTCCTGAGCGTTGTCAGTGTCCTTTCCGCCTCTGTCGATTTCCAGCTCCACACCGAGGAAACGCTTGCCCTCTCCGTAGAAAATGGGGGTCGGCTTGTGAGAATAGCTGTCGATGGTATGTGTCTTTTCATGGTAACATCTGGAGCAGTAGTAGCTGTCGTCCAATTCGTAAGCATTTTCCCTGCTAATCAAGTCATCACAATTATCACAGTGAGTATAATACTCATTCATGCAATATTCACACAAACAGCGGTCATAATCCTGTCCATACAAGTCGTCATTGTAAAACAGTTCGTCACAGCTCTCACATCTGCCACACTGTTCATCAACACAATCGTCACAGATAGGTTCATCACCAATAGTAGCATAATAGTTATTCGTGATGATTTCGCCACAACAGGTGCATAAAGTATTTTCTTCCATAAAAATCTTCCTTTCTTA
>JAZAUD010000273.1:0-1146 GCA_036373775.1 Oscillospiraceae bacterium
AAAAGTGCGCGAATTATCAGGAAAACTGTATATGATTCACAATTTTCCCTTGGAACGCACCTATTATAGTCCCCTTCTGAATATGCATCAATAGTCAAAGTGCATAAATTAGAAACGTTTCCACTGTCAATTAGCACAATTTTTTCGTTCTATGATTCCGCCTGATTCCCTGGTTTCATCTCCGCATACTTCTTTTTCACGCATCGTCCGATCAATGATTGAATCCTCCCCCTGTATGGGGAAACGAAAGCCGGCTGACTCACGACTGAAGTCATGAGAATACGCCGACCATTTCGGTTCTGACAAGGCATTATTTGCAAGTTTTGCATTTATCATGCTCTCTTCGAAAATTTCCTGCATGTAGTCAATGAATGGTGAAATATCCAGCCACCCATTCTTTTTTTTCTTATCAATCACAATTTCACAATCTCTGATGCTTTTATAATAACCAGAAAGATTTCTGTTAATTGCTGTTGCTATTGCGATCGATTTCACCTTTGGAAACCCACTAAAATATAACTGAGAACTGTTGATCGTACGTGCAGTTCTTCCATTTCCATCACAAAACGGATGTATATACACAAAATAGAAATGAAAAACGAAACTTTTGATCAAGGGGTCCAGTTGAAAGTCACGATCAAATGCATAAAGCTTCTTCATGAACTGTGGGATTTCTTCCGCTTTGGCAGGTTTGTGTTCCGTTTTTGTCTCGTTGCCAATATATACCATACCGTCTCGATATAAAGTACCGGCAAAATTTTCATTTTCACAAACGTCTTTTACGATTATATCCCATAATTCTCTGATATTTGTTTCATCAATCTGCTGCTGTTATAGTTTCGCATAGCCTCCTGCTCTCAGTATTCTGTCTTCCATCTCTTTCGCTTTAGAAAAGCCTGCTTCCGATAGTTCGGCAGCTGCATCCCTCAAAGCCTCCCTGAAATGATTGCAGATATAATGATATCTGCCGACAGCAAACCTCTTTCCCAAATGTACTTCTTCAGAAGCCTCTATAAACGAGTTCTCAGTTATATCATCAATCGACAATGCACTCCCGATTGAGAATGCCATTTCTCTTGTACTGCTTTCATAAACAGTCGTACTGACCATGTCGTATGCCGGAGCAAGACGTATGCTGCGGAGATC
>JAZAUD010000274.1:0-1126 GCA_036373775.1 Oscillospiraceae bacterium
ATAAGAACGCCCACAGGTGCATTTGATTTTCCCCTGAAACAGTTCTTTCTTAGTTTCTGATTTTGGCTTTGCCTTTTCAGCGGCTTCCTCACGAATCTGCTGTGCAAGATAAAATGTTTCTCTGTCGATGATTGCAGGATGAGCGTTTTCAATGTAGAAACTGTCTGCTTCTCCATGATTGATTTTCCATTGCTCCCCCATAAATATGCTGTAAGTTTTCTGCCAGCGGATGTCACCCATGTACTTTTCCTGTTTCAAAATTTTCTTCACAGTGATGTTGTTCCACAGCTTTCCGGTGGGTGAGGGGATATGTTCCTCGTTAAAAATAACAGCGATTTTCCTCACACCTAAACCTGACAGGTACAGTTCATAGATGCGCCGGACAACCGCTGCTTTTTCCTCATCAATGACAAGATTTCTTTTTTCGTCTTTCGCATAGCCATACGGCACTCTCGCTATTTTCAGTGTACCGTCTGCCATTCTCCGCCGGAGACTCCAGCGGACATTTCGGGAAATAGAATTTGCTTCTTCCTGTGCTAACCCTTCCATAATGGTTATCATAATTTCATCCGATACCCGTGCAGTGTCAATGCCCTCCTTTTCAAAAGCAACCGTCACACCGAGTTTTTTCAGTTCACGCAGAGCAATTAAGCAGTCTTTTGTGTTTCTTGCAAAGCGGCTGATGCTCTTGCAGACCACTCTGTCAATTTTTCCGCATCTTGCATCATCCATCATTCTCTGAAATTCCGGTCTGATAACCGTCTTTGTTCCGGAAATTCCCATATCTGCGTAGATGTCAGTCAGTTCATAGTCCACGCTGTGTGCATAGAGCATCATAAAATGAAGTTTCTGTGCATTGAAAGAATGCTGCTGGTCGGATGCATTGGTAGACACACGGCAGTAGGCGGCAATGCGTATTTTTTTTCGCTTCATCTGCGGTGCAATTGTCGGCGCAATTACTGTTATTTTTCCAGCCATGTAAAATTCCTCCTTCTTGTAATGATTAGTAGTCAGTCAACCGTAGTTTAGCATACTACTGATTTTCTGCTGTGTCTATCATACCGTCAGTACGGGAATAAGTCAACGATGTAAAATGGAGAAATACAGGGCTGAATGAAGGCTTCAT
>JAZAUD010000275.1:0-1124 GCA_036373775.1 Oscillospiraceae bacterium
TCATTACTTTGATATGGTCGGCTATGGGAACTACACACCAAGATTCAAAGAATCGAAAATGCCGGATTTCCTTGTAAAAATGCACTCTGTTGCATTCAGGGTGACAAAGCAGGAATGTCTGGATTTGCCGGAAATCACGGAAGAAATCCGCATGGTGGAACTTGAATTGGATGCAATGAAAATGTACCGGAAACTCGAAAGAGAATCCTATCTCGAAATTGAACAATCGGAAATTACAGCCGCCAATGTGCTGACAAAACTGCTCCGGTTAAGTCAATTAACAGGCGGAAATCTCAATGATGATGACGGTAACAGGAAGAATATCAGCAAAGCAAAATTGAACGCTCTTGAGGATATTATCGACAGCATCATGCAGACCAGTCAGAAACTTGTTGTCATGGCGAGATTTGTTCCGGAAATTGAGGACATTCAGACACTGCTTGAACAGAAACATATTGATTATGCCATTATCCGTGGCAGAGTAAAAGACCGTGGCGAAGAAGTTCGCAGATTTCAGGAAGATGAAAACTGCCGTATTTTTATCGGGCAGATTCAGTCCACAGCAATGGGGATTACACTTACATCCGCAAGCACGATGGTATTTTATAGTCTTGATTACAGCATAAGCAATTTTGAGCAGGCAAAGGCGAGAATCCACAGAGTATCGCAGAAAAACGACTGTCATTACATCTATCTGACAGCGAAAAACACCATTGACACCAGAGTTTTAAAGGCACTCCGTGAAAAGAGTGACCTTGCGAAAACGCTGGTTGATGATTACAGAAAAGAAATGAAAGAGGGGTTATTATGAGCGAAAATATGCAGATTTTTGAACTGGCAAAAAAGCTGAAAAAATGCAGGGAAGCCAAATCAGAACTTGAAAAAAAGGAAAAAGAACTCACAGCAGAAATTACAGCGATAGACCGTGAACTTTCCGAACTGATGATGGAAACGGAATGTCCGAGTTTTGCCTGTGCAGGAAAACTTTTTTATCTCTGCAATTATGTTCATGCATCAGCATTGGACGGAAACAAGGAAAAGCTGTACCAGACTCTCAAAAAGAATGGATATGGCGATTTGGTGACAGAAACTGTCAATTCTAAAACGCTGGATTCTTTTGTAAA
>JAZAUD010000276.1:0-1122 GCA_036373775.1 Oscillospiraceae bacterium
ATCAGCGAAAATGTGGAAGCCGGTCACTTCTGAAACGTTAATCCAAGACGTGCCAGAAGGAGAGGAATCTTTAGAGAAAATGACCTTAATTTTTCGGGGTTGTGTCAGACGAAAGGTATAAATTCCCTTTTTATAGCCAGAAGATGATACATAAGTTCCGTCTGGTTTGTATTGGAAGACATTACAATACATCTCCTGATTGCTGAATACAATTTGACACTCAGAAATATAAATGTTAGAAAATTCCGCCGTCCTTACTCTTGCATGGTTATCCTGCGGAATGCCGGAACTATCAAGCGTTCCGGATTCTAGTGCAGGAGTGAATATTCTCGTTTTATCCGTTGTCCATGACATGAAATCACCTCTTTTTTACATGGGGAACGCAACACATGAAGCCTTGACGCACGAAATCGAAAAACAAGATTTTTCTCATTCGTTTGTGTCAAGAGTGTTGCTTTTCCCCAAACCCCTTTTTATTTACGGAAGAAAGCCATAATCTTCTAAAAACGTCTTACTTCGCAATTGTTCCGCTGTGACCTGCTGAAATCCGGAAAGTGTCACACCAGAGCCGCAGAAAAGATGAGAAGAAGCACTATTGGCGAATGTTCCACCATTGACAGTGCAATCTTGCAATGCAATATACCCATTTCTTCCGCTAACATTGATTGTTTTACCTGAACCGCCTACCGTACAGCCCACCAGAACCAATGCGCTTGTATCCAGCGTTCCAATGCTCATGCTGGCAAGTTGGGGGACAAATCCACCACCACGGAGAACGATGTTGCAATAATGAAATGAACCTTCAAAATTTGTAACTGTTTCACCATTTTTTACGGTAATATCCAGAGAACACCAATTCAATACGCTACTAGCAGCAATTACTTTCCAAATACCATGATTGGTTGACAATTGCATTGAAAATTGACAATGTTCGCAAACTGCACCACGAATGCCCTGCACTTCAGAGCTAGACGTAGAGGTACATTTCCAATTGTGAAAATTGACATCCGTGATGGTTTTGTTTGTCGTGCTATAAATCGCATAATTTCCTTGTATATTCACATTAGAAATAGAATGTCCGTTTCCATTCAGATTGCATTTGATTTGAAACGTGTTTACAAC
>JAZAUD010000277.1:0-1114 GCA_036373775.1 Oscillospiraceae bacterium
ATCTTCAAAATAAACATTTCAAAAAAACGTCATTCAATATATCCTTACGTTGGCATTACCCAAATCAAGTTATGGGTCCGGGACATACCTCCCGTTCTCAGCCTGCCTGCGCAAGCTCCCCTTAAATTGTCTACACAATACCACAACTAAGAGAATTGTGCAATCCTCCCCGGGTGAATGATTCTGCCGCCGAAAAAACCCGGTTAATTGGTGTGCTATACTGGCACAGAAATCTCAACAGACTGACTGGACTGACTGTAAAGGCCGCTCCGGCAGACTCTTACAGCCGAAAGGAATTAAAGTTATGTATGACTCTCAAAAGAAACAGGACTTTCAATTGGTGATTGTTATTCTGAGGATTCTTGCTGTCGCATATTTTTTTGGAAATCTGGTATTCAGGATATTCAGGGATACCGATTTTTTACTGACAGCGATTCTGATTATGATCATCGCTGTCATAAAGCGAAAAGACAAAACCAACCAGCTTTTATCAATCATAGTTTCGGCTGGACTTGTCTTTAATTTCATTGCGGGGAATTATTTGCCGAAATCATTTCTTTTCGAAACTAATGGTGATCTGACTTTATTCGGCCAGATGACCAATGTCGTTTGGATACTGTCCCTATATACAGGAACATTTTTACTCGCATTCCGGGAACTGGTGATTGTTTCTAAAGAAAATGACAAAAATGGAAGGATTGTCAGAATTATTGGATATATCCTTTTAGGACTGTCCACAATAGTGGCAACACAAATTCTGGGTTTCATTTTATGGATGACAGTCACGAATTATTATCCGTAATCTCTTGGGAGACAGGGAGACAGGGCAGACTGTCCGATAACCCGCCATATTTACAGTAAAAAAATTTTATCAAATTACTGGCCATGCTATGATCTGATCCAGGAAGCCAGCAAACCTGGTGGACTTTTTTGTCTGTGCAGCAGCGGCTTACGCCCCTGCTGCTTCTGACCCAAGCTGTTGTTCCTGCTTCCAACCATATGTCTTCTGCACGCCGCTTTTGCTGACTGATCCTCAGACAGCAAAAGCAAGTTTCCTCTTCCGGCATCATGCGTTAACAGTTCATATAATGAATAAAGACGTCTACTGTTTTCC
>JAZAUD010000278.1:0-1113 GCA_036373775.1 Oscillospiraceae bacterium
TAACTTTGAGGAACTGACAAACGGACAGATTTCCATTCTCTGTCCTGATATTTACTGGTATTCGACTGTTTCCGAAATGGTGCTGTATTCGCAGGTTATGGGGGCATTTCACTTTCCGTTTCCGGAGAATGACAATCCGTTCCCACTCGGAAAATACAACACACAGAACACAATGATTATCGAGAATGACGGTGATGAAATCGGTTTCACGATTGTGATTGAGGCAAGCTCCTCTTCCGAGATTGCGGCTGTTTCACCGACAATCTACAATGCTGATACAGACGAATATCTGCAAATTATCGGTGAAATTTTGAATGGCGATATTATTACAGTCACCACCAAAACAGGCAATAAAACCGTCATGCTGGAACGTGGCGGTGTGAAAACAAACATCATCAACCGCCTTGTTTCAGGCTCGACTTGGCTGCCGCTGAGAGAGGGAACAAACCGCTTTTATCTCCGTGCGGCTGACGGACTGAAAAATCTGAAAGTAAGAATTGAGCATACCAATGCTTATCTGGGGGTGTAGTTTTGCAGATTGAAGTATATAAAATGTCGGCTGATGCCGATTCTGTATCAATCACACTGGAGGCTGTCTGCGACAGTTTTTCGTCTCTTTTGTGGGATATTGAGTGCTACCAGTGCGGAGCATTTGAGGTGTACATTGCGGCAAATCCGCAGAACATTGAAATTTTCCGGACAGGCAGAATCATTGGCAGAGATGATGACAAGGAGAATTTCGGCATTATCGAGTCTGTCAAAATAGATACTGATGCTGAAAACGGCGACTATCTAACCGTTTCAGGCAGATTTTTGATGTGCCTGCTTGAACGGAGAATTATCTATCCGACATATTCAGCCACAGCAAATACAGCATACGGCGATATTGTCCGTGATGTTGTTGCGCAGAACTGCATGAATGATGATAACCGCAGAATACCGGGGCTTTCTCTGGGAGATGTCAGCGGTGAGTGCTGGGAACAAACCACGAAATTGCAGGTCAGCTACACCAATCTCATGGAGTGGATTTACACTGTCTGTGAGAAGATTGGCGGTACTGCGAATATTCGGCTTGTTAAGGCTGAAAATGAGCATTATCAGATGTTGTTTGAA
>JAZAUD010000279.1:0-1106 GCA_036373775.1 Oscillospiraceae bacterium
AAATGCAATGCTCTCATTGAATTCAGTCGCAATATCTTTCTGTCCTCTGTGAACTTGCTTGCAGAGAATGCATTCTCTCACCGGAACAATCATGCCATTGGTGCAGGCAAGGCGGAAAATACCAAGCTGTACCCTGAAAGCACTTCCGCCCACCATAGAATTATCCACGAAATAAGCGAAATACAGCTCTGAATTGTCACCGCCTACATGGAACGGATGATTCCGGTCAATCGCTCTCAGATGAAGCCGTTACGGTGTCACCAGCGCATTGGCAAAATCAAAACTTGCAAGAACGCTGCCGCCTACAACGTCCATGACCTGATTGTCATCAAAGTAGGCGTACCTGTTGGAAACAATGCCCTGAATTTTTCCCAGAAATTCTCTTGCAAAGAATTCAGGTCTTCCATCTGTGAAATAGTGACTCACCCTGTCAGTAATGACCTCATTGGCAAGTTCCTTGTTAGTGGAAGCAACCTGCCTGATGAACGGAGCAGGAAAGCCTACTGTCTTTCCCAGCGTTCCAAGACCATGCTCAGAGTAGCTGTCAATGTTGCAGATGTGACGAACAGGCGCACTCACGGAATAGGTCTTTTCAGTGCTTGTGATTGCGGAAACCTTATCCACAATCGTGTCGAAACTTACTGGATTAAACTTGATTGTATCGTACATAACGCACTCTCCTTTTTAGTTGCTGGTGTTTATATTCGTTACCTTACATATACTATTATAGCATATTTATCATGCGTTGTCAACTATTTTATTAGTTTTACCATGTAAAATATCCGTTTATTTTTTGAGCTATTGCTTGTGCATTTTGACGAAACAAAACCACCTTCCGGAGAAAGTGGCTTTTTTAGGTGATATTTTCACCTTACACTATTGCTTCTATCAGCTCTTTGTCACCATATTGCACATGGCTGATTCCTGTTTTTTTACTTTGGTTGAAGTTGAAGGTCAAAAGATAACCTTTTGTATGATGCTTATAATCCAGATAGTCAGACACCTGTTGTTCACCGTCAGCATTGTATTTTTCACCATGCCAGATTTTCAATTCAATGATGAATTCTTCACCTGCATAATTCACAACCACATCCATTCTGCGTTCA
>JAZAUD010000280.1:0-1105 GCA_036373775.1 Oscillospiraceae bacterium
CTGTCTCAAATAATTCTGTTGTATTCATTGTCTTTTCCTCCTTGCTTCTTTGTACCCTCTATTATATCATACTTTTCCATTTCTGTCATCTATATTTTTCCACTTTAAAGCATATTACCCACACTAAACAGCGAAAGACCATAATTTTTTTATCCGAAAAATCATATTCGTCAAAGAAAGTATACATCACCTGTGGCATATCATACCACCATGTCGGATAGCCGATAAAGACCGTATCATACTGTTCAAAATTCTGAATATGGTTGGCAAGGGCAGGGAGAATATTTTCATCCTGTTCATTTTTGGCATCATCTGTGAGTGTTCCCCAACTGCTGGAATACCTCTTTTCGGACTGAATCGAATACAAATCAGCATTTGTTTTTTCCTGAATCATATCAGCAATCGCTCTGACATTTCCTTTGGCTATGCCATCAATGACTGCCACACTTGCCGAAGAAATCGCATCTGTTTGAGCATTTTCAGCCTGTGTGAAATAGACAATCAGAATATTGCTATTTGTAGTCTGTGTTGGGATTTCAGCCTGTGACCTTGCTGACAATGCAACACCGATTTTTTGACGATTTGCAATCAGCAAAGCCGTTATTACAAGCAAAATACAGATTCCAATTGTAATAGACCATGTACTTTTCTTTTTCTGTACCTGCTGAACTTCCTGTTCTTCATTCATAAAAAATCATCCTTTCAGATTCAAACCGTCAAGCCATGTAACAACATTTTCTTCTGCATTTGCAACACTGGAGAAACGCACAGAAAATCCGTTCGTGATAACATTGGCATCAGGCTCTAACTTCTGGATAGTCGCCGGAGAACCTGCAAGATTACTGCCCTCATGTGTGACGGCTGGAATAATGGTCTTTCCGGAGAAATCATATTCACCAAAGAAGCTGTAAACTGCCTGTGGCATGGTGTACCACCATGCAGGAAATACGACAAAAATCGTATGATAAGGAATTGCATCAAAATAGCTTGCACAAATTGTAGAGTTATGATATAATTGTAGTAATACAATGATGGGAGTGAAAAATAGTGGATAGAGAACAATTTAAGAGTCTGCCGGAAAAACTGAGAAGATTAATTGTTGGAC
>JAZAUD010000281.1:0-1101 GCA_036373775.1 Oscillospiraceae bacterium
ATGATGCTATGGCCGATTCCATTTTTCATTGGAGCTGTTATTGACTTCATTTTTCCTATAAAGGGAACATTGATCGCATGGGTCATATGGTCAGGCATGTTTATCCTTTTACTGATCGAAAGACATAAAAGAGAAAGATAAGTCAGAATTTGACGGAGGAAACACAAATTGAAGCTTGAAGAATATGGGAAGGAAAACAATAGCATTATAGTGATGCTGCATGGAGCAAATTTTGTGCATTGCTATGGTAGGCAATATTCGCTCGCTAATTCTTTTCACATTATCGTACCCCATATCATGGGATTTGGAGATGAAGCAGGCAGAATCTTTTACACGGATACGTGTTGTGCCGAACTTGTAAACATGATAAGAAGCCTCAACAAAAAAGTTTTACTGGTGGGATTTTCATTGGGTGCGCAACTTGCTTTCAAGCTCGTATCGGAATATCCGGAATTATTTTATTCTGCCATAATCGTCAGTCCGTGGCTGAACAAAACGGAATCTTCATTAGCGGAAGTTATGAAAATGAATGAAAAGCAATTTGCTTCATTCAAGAAAAAGTGGCTTTGTAATATCATAGGCATGATGAATGGACTTCCCAGAGAGCAGAGGAAAAAATTTGTTCATCAGATGCAGAATGTTAAGATTGATACTATTCGTAATTCTGTGAATAATGGCATAACATTTGAAAGCGAACCGGACTTTGCCAAAGTGCCAATTCCTATTATTGCGTTGGCCGGAGGAAAAGAACAAAAAGAAGTAATGGACAGCGTCAAACGAATGGCTGAGATCAATCCGAATTGTCGGTGTGAGATATGGGATAAGGCTGCTCACAATATTCCGCCGATGTTTGCAAAAAGATTCAACCAGTTGATTTTAGACACGGTGCAATAAATTCAAGTTTGTATGTGCCTGAATAAATGAACAGGAATTACCAGCCAGAAGCCAGTGCAAATTGTGCTTCCGGTTTTTTGTTGCCGGAATTTCCGGCAATGAACCACAACTACACATGAAGTTGGCAAGACAGATGCCAATTACTTTAGACCGATTGCTTTTCGAGAAGAAAGGCGTCGGTCATTTTTTATGCCATGAGAAGGAGGA
>JAZAUD010000282.1:0-1095 GCA_036373775.1 Oscillospiraceae bacterium
CAACAAGCGTGGAGAAAATAGCATCTACGAATCATCATTAAAATTTTTGTGCGATTTACTTTATGAATTTTATGATAAGAAGGTCATTATTCTGATTGATGAATATGATGTTCCATTGCAAAATGCGTGGTTGAATGGTTTTTATAATGAAATGGTAAACTTTATCCGTTCGCTGTTTCATGCCGCTTTAAAGACCAACGATTCTCTTGAATTTGGAGTGTTGACGGGCTGTCTGCGGATTTCTAAAGAGAGCATTTTTACAGGTATGAACAACCTGAAAGTATATTCTATCTCAGATGTGGCATTTTCTGATTATTTCGGTTTTACAGATGCAGAAGTTCAGAAGATGCTGAAAACCTATGAACTGGAACAGTATCATGATACTGTAAAACAATGGTATGACGGCTATCATTTCGGCAAGACGGAAATGTACTGTCCTTGGGATATTACCAATTATTGTTATGATGTATTGCAGAATCCTGATGCACAGCCAAAGGCATACTGGCTGAATACTAGTGGAAACGATATTGTAAGGCAGTTCATTTCATCTGCTACAGCTACCATGAAAGATGATATTGAGCAGCTGATGGCAGGTAAATCTGTGAGAAAAGTAATCAATCAGGAACTGACTTACAGAGAACTGAATGACAGTAGTGAAAATCTATGGAGTATGCTTTACATGACGGGCTATCTAACTATGTGCGGAATACCAGACAGGAATGTATTTGAACTTCAACTTCCCAATTTGGAAGTGCGTGAAATTTTCAGCACACAAATTTATAAATGGTTTAGTGCTTATACCGCACAAAATAAAGTAGACTTGACGGAGTTTTGTATGACATTTCGAAATGGTGATGCAGAAAAAGCACAGGAACTATTCAATCAATATCTGGAAAAAGTCATCAGTATCCGTGACACCAACGTGGAAATCGCTAAAAAAGAGAATTTCTATCATGGCATTCTGCTTGGCTTGTTCAGCCACATGGATGACTGGATTGTAAAATCTAATGTAGAATCTGGTGACGGCTACAGCGATATTTTGATTCGCATTCCTGCTGATAAAATTGGTATCGTCATTGAAGTAAAGTATGGTGA
>JAZAUD010000283.1:0-1086 GCA_036373775.1 Oscillospiraceae bacterium
AAGCAGAACTATTGCCAAAAATCAGTCTGTTATTTGTGGATATTATGCCTCATCAGCAGAAAGCTCACTGAGCCATGCGGAGATGCAGTTTTCACAGTTCTTTTCTGCTGTCCGGCATCGGCATTGCGGAGAAACCGGAGAATCCACCAAATCCATGATGCAGTGACCGCATACGATTTTCAGCTTTTCGTTCAGCGGAAAAATAAAATCGCCTATCATTTCATGGAACACTTCACTAAAAAGCTCCCTCAGTTCAGAACGGCTGACTTTCACGGTCACATTATAGGCATTATCTGAAACCAGAATATCCTGCTGACCATCACGGAAGCCTTTTTCATAGACTTTCTGCATGATGCTGTCACCCCATCCGATTTCATATTTTGATTGGCATTTGTTGCAGACCTGCACCCCTTCCGGAATGCTGTCACCACAGCAGACACAGAGGTTTTCATTTTGCATTGCTTTTCTCCTCCATGAAATTGTACAGCGTTGCACCGTCCGTGATGGTTGCGAGTGCCTGAAACTGGTTCAAATCATTCAGAATCATCAGCGTGACATGAGCCGAGGAATCCAGAGCGTTGGCGGCTTTTTTAAGGTCGGTGCAGTAATCTTCAAATAATTTTATCATTTGATTCCATTTTTTGATACCGTGAATGACTGCACCTGCCGATACACCGTCTTTCCAAATCTGGATTCTGTAGTTGTTGGTGGTGGAATTATAAGAAACAAGGACATTTTCGGTTATCTGCTCTTTCACCGTGATTTCGAGAGCCTTGCCGATAATTTCCGGACTAAAATTATTCTTACTCATAAAAATATACCTCATCCATGCTTGACACGGTCGCCAACTTCGGCAAACTTGGCATCATTGAAACGGTCGAGCGTTCCGACCAGATAGCCCGTGATTCTGCGGATTCGCTGAAATGGAACAACGTCATATCTGTATCTTAATCCCACAAACTCGCCGTCAATGGTAATTTGCAGTTCTGTGATAATTCTGTCAGGATGTGCCTTTTTCAGATGGTCAATATATGCTCTTTGTTCTTCCACGGACATTTTTCCGCCTGATACTGTTACTTTCATTTC
>JAZAUD010000284.1:0-1069 GCA_036373775.1 Oscillospiraceae bacterium
CGGACACAAGGGCAGAATCTTCAGAAAGGCCAGCTGTAATCCTTCGCCAGAGGTCTTTTGCAGATCCGGCAGCGCTTGTATGACTTTCCAGTGGCTCTCACTGGGTTCATACTTCTCAGTTTCCCAACCGGAAACTGCATTCTTTGAAGCGCCCACCACAAAACCAAATTCACTTTGGGTAAGACCAACCTGTTCCCGTATCATTTTGCATTGCTGCCCTTTTGATAAACCTTGCGTATTTTGTGCGTAGTTTTCCTCCATGATCATTCCGATCCCTCTTTCATTCCATAAATTTTCAGTCATAGCCGCCATACCAGGGTAATCGTGATCACAGAGAAATGCACGCCTCCTCATTCCGGCAGCTGACTGCAACAGGAAAACATGGCTATTGTAAAACTTTAAATTTTCGCTGTCAACAGGAAATTTCGCTATTTTCTGCCGTTTCAATCTTTCCGTTTATTTTTTAGAATCAACAGTTATACCGTTCCAAGTAAATTCCAAGTTTATCAAAGTTAATTCCAAGTCCATTTTTTGTATATAAAAAATGAAATTCAAAGTAAATTCCAAGTTTTCAAGGTGCGCTCAAGATAAGGGCCTATTGACAAAAGCTTTGGAAACATTTATGCTAAAAAAGTCGCCACATTGATTGTTTACTTGTGGGATATTAAGTATATTCATTTCCTAACGCAGTTAGACGGAGGTAATTAGCATGGACAAAACAATAAGCAAAAATGTATCCGGATTCACAAACCACAGTGCGGTTCCTGACCAGCCGGCTTTTGTCAGCAACCATTGGCAACCCGGCTGGCCCGATTGCGCTACCGCCATAGCCTGGCCCCAAACGCCCCCTGATTTGCTGTCCATCCCTGCAAACCAGTTGAAACAGCTGATGCTGCAGGCCCGGGCCTATGATCCCAGGGCCATCGAGATTTTCACCACACTGGCCATGCCCATCGCCAAACACTACAGCAGCCTGCCCAACGTTGTATCTGTACTGGGGAAAGACGAAGCGTACGGCATCGCCAACCATACCATGATGGACTTTCTGATGCACGAACGATTACGGAAC
>JAZAUD010000285.1:0-1061 GCA_036373775.1 Oscillospiraceae bacterium
TATCGCCACGCTGTCTTTTGCAGTCACAAGTTTTGGTTTTCTTGTGTGTCGTGCAAACATAATAATTCCTTTGCGGATAACGCTTGATAAACATCGTTGCACCGCAGTATCCGCAGAAAATAATGCCGTGATACGGTTTTGCGATAATGTCCGCTTTCATTCGTTCTGCAAAACGTTCCTGAGCCTTTTCAAAAACTTCTTTGTCGATAATCGGCATATGGTCGCCTTCAATGTAAAACTGCTCCACTTCTCCGCAGTTTCTTTTGGAACGGTGTGTCAGCGGGTCTGCAACATAGAACTTATTTGTCAGCCTGTCACCGATGTACATTTCATTTTTCAGCAGATAAGTTACATTGACATCTAAAAATTCCCTTCCGTTCGGCATTTTCAGGTTTTCGGCATTCAGTATCCTGCATATCTGAACTATTTCCGTTCCGCTGTTGAACATTTCAAAAATTCTGCGTACAATGCCGGCTTCTTCCTCTACAACCGTAAACTCTCCGTTTATGGGCTTATATCCGAGAATCCGCCTCATTCCGCTTGCATTCATGCCTTTTTCGTTCCGTTTGCGGATACCCCATTTCACATTTTCAGAAATATTTCTGCTTTCCTCCTGTGCAAAGCTCGCAAGAATGGTCAGCATCAGTTCCCCATTCACAGTATCGTAGATACAATAAAAAATCTGAAACTACAGGGGGGTGCAAGGGGGTGCATAAACAAACGATAGCTTTTTTACCTAAAAATAGGCAAAAAAGAACCCTGCTACAAACGGCAGAGTCCTGAAAAAATCATATTTCATTTAACACATTCCATCCCTGAATTTTATTCTGATGTCTTCCGTGCTGTAAACTGTAATACTTTCCAGCAAGCCTCCCCACAGTGCTTCATCAAATTCTGTCAGCGGCTTCTGCTTTGAGATGCTGCTGATGAATCTCTCCATTTCTCTCACTCTGGCTTGAAATTCTGAAATCTGCTGTTCGAGTTCTTCGTATCGGGATTTAGCAGTTTCATATCTTTTGGAAAGAGCATCATATTTTTTCCTGTATTCTGTCTGGTCAATA
>JAZAUD010000286.1:0-1060 GCA_036373775.1 Oscillospiraceae bacterium
ATGCTTAGTTGAGATATAGATTTTTGAAATTGCTGAGAGTAGATTTCAGGGGTAATCAGATTTCAAAAATGAAAATTTTTGAAATTTCTAAAAGCGGATTTCGGGGAAAATCAAATTTCAGAAATAGAGTTTTTGAAATTGACACAAGAGGATATTGGAGACATCTACCATTCAAAAATGAAATTTTCTAAAAGGCATTTTGAAGGTTCTTTCGATTTTCAAAAAGGGGGGTACAGGGGGGAAAGACCTGTCAAGTTTACCACTTTGAACAACAAACGCTTTAGCGGTTTTGATTCAAAGTGGTATAACTTGCTATACCACCCTCTTGACAAACTACCCCTAATGTGCTATAATGGGTGGTAACAGCAACTACTCACCAGCCATGACAGAAAGGAATGATGCATTGTGGCAAACGTACAAAAATACACCCTGAAGACAGTGGGGCATATGCTCAATCATTATGCAAGAAAAGAAAATGATGGTGTTGAAAGAGGGAATAAACAAATTGACAAATCGAGAACACATCTCAACTACAAATTGTCTCCTGAACGAATCGGAATTGATAAAGATGGCAACGAATATATCATGTCTGACTATCAAGTATTACAGAAACGATTGAGCGAAGTAAAGCACATGAACCTGTCAAAGCGAACTGATATTAACGTCTTGTGTGATTGGATTATTACTCTTCCCGAAGATGTACCACCTGAAAGAGCAAAAGAATTTTTTGAAAATGCATATGCTTTCTGTTGTGACCGTTATGGTGAAAACAATGTTGTGTCTGCTCATGTACATATGGATGAGACAACTCCACATATGCACTTTGCCTTTGTCCCTGTCGTAGTAGATGCCAAAGGTTCAGAGAAATTGTGTGCGAAAGAACTTATTTCCAAATTGGAGCTTTCCAAATTCCACCCACAGTTACAAGAATACATGGTTTCTCACATGGGGCAACCAGTAGGAATATTGAACGGTGCAACTGTCGGAGGCAACCTGACTATCATTGAAATGAAAATGCGTAAGGCATTGGAAGAGCTGGCACAAGTACAGGCAAGAACTG
>JAZAUD010000287.1:0-1058 GCA_036373775.1 Oscillospiraceae bacterium
ACACTTCATGCTGATGGGGAATTGTTTGACTGCATTTTCATTAACAACTCTGCAGGCCTGTTCGGTGGCGCCATTACAACAGGCTTGTCAACAGATGATATCAGTGTGAACATGACAAACTGTTATTTTGAGAATAATTCCGCTCCCCATGGAGGTGCTATTCTCATCAAGGGAGAGAACGTTCATGTAATCGATTCAATTTTCAAGGACAATAAGGCGAAAACAAGCTACGGCGGAGCTATTTACATACTTGGAAAAAATGCCATAATTGCAAATACCACTTTTGAGGAGAACATGGCTTTTAAATTTGGTGCAGGAATATTCATAACCGGTTCAAACGCCAGCATTTACAAGTCAAACTTCACTAAAAACTTAGCTGATGTAGGTGCTGCAATCTACATCATTGGAGAGAATGCAAGCATTGAAGATTCAATATTCGATTTGCACAATGTCAAAAACGGAACTGTCTACATCAAGGGAAACAGTTCTCTCATAAATCAAAGCAGTTTCCATGATAACATTGGAGAATATGGTGCTGCAGTGTTTATCGAAGGATACGGGACTTCTATTGACTCTTCCAACTTCACATCCAACAATGTCACTAAAAACGGAGGAGCCATATATATCATAGGTTCCAATGCAAGAATCATTGATTCAAGCCTTGAGTTCAATAATGCAATTCCAGACAAGACTGACATCAGCCGCGGTCTTGGAGGCGCCTTGTACATCAAGGGAAACAACAATATTGTTGAAGGTTCCAATTTCACCTTTAACACAGCTCGAAACGGATCAGCTATCTACACAGACGGCTTGAACATGATTTTGAACAACACTGTTTTCGATAAGAATCAGGCATGGTCCTATGAATTGAATGTTGATGCCAGTCCGAAAACCAGCGATTATAATGAAAGCGATATTTTGATAGATATAAAACATATAGGCGGAAACAACATCGCAAATGCGATTTACAATACCGCTTCAACAGATGACATCTACTTCTATAATGTGCAGTATGAATCCTCAAGAGGCGTTCATACAACAGGTGAGAATGAAATTCA
>JAZAUD010000288.1:0-1050 GCA_036373775.1 Oscillospiraceae bacterium
AAGCGTGATAAAACCGCACAAGAGGCTTTAGAGCAGATTGACACAAATGATTATCAACTCTCATTTTCAGCGGATAAGAGAAAACTTTTCAAAATCGGTGTGTCCTTCGACTCCAAAGAAAGAAAACTTGCTGACTGGAAAGTCGCAGAATGATGAATGATAGAGAACTTTTGGGGCTGTTGCAAGTAAAAGAATAGAAATAGTTTATTGTTGCAAGTTATCTTATTGAGCCATGACCTGAACAAAAAACAACGAAAAATAGGGCTGTTGAACCGAATAAGTGGTGCAACAGCCCCTTATTATTGCTGTTATCGAAATGTTCCCTTTCAGTTTTGCTCTTGCAGCGGACAGCTCTCAACCGTACACCACCACAAATAATATTTCGTGTAATCAGGCAAAACATAAGGGTATCCAAAATATAATAAATCATGACATTTTCTGGATGCACTGTCGCATAAACAGATGTACAAACTCCTGCAATGCTTTCCAGCACACAAAAAAGCCGGAAAAACGGATACAGCCTGTCTGAGAATCGATTCCACAGGGAGGAAAACAGAATCACACTGATACAAACGGCAATCTGATTGACAGCAATGGCATTTTCTGTAACTGCTGACATAATTACTTTATAAATGTAGGGACAGGTTGCTAAATAGAAACACGTTGAAAAGAACGTTGCCAACAACATGGAGTCAGTTTTCTTCATACAGCATTCCCTTAAAGGTTCTCCCTTCAATTTCAACTTTGAACGAACCCTTCACTGCTGGAGTTTCAACACCATTTTCCACAATTTCAACATCCTTTTCTTGTTTGGGAAATCCGTTCAGCCCCCTGCCCTGAATGATAGCTGGATAATCCACATAGCATTCGTCAAGGTCGACATCATCGGAAATGCCGTCAATTCTGCCAGTGCTGGATTTCTGCCACATCCCGAACTGACCGGAATAGGAAGTCTGACCGACCCCGTAGTGAGCTACCCAGACAGCGAACCGTTCCCGAACTTCCGCAGTCAGATAGTCTTCCAAATGGGACTTACTTGCATAACGTAAG
>JAZAUD010000289.1:0-1045 GCA_036373775.1 Oscillospiraceae bacterium
AGTAAAGACAACCGACTCCAAAAGAGTTATAATGTAATTGCAGAATACATCAACTCAAAGGAGCGGCTGTCCTATGAATATTAGTATACACCATTCTGAAACAATTTGCAATAGTTTAAAAGAAAATCATCTGTATGCAGTTTTGTCAGAAACGGAACGGAATTATATTTCATCTGTTCTTCTGGCAATGTTCAGTCCTGATTATCGTGGAAAAACAGTAGACTTGGAGCAATACAGCGATTATCACCGCACCAGTATCTCCCGTTTTCTGCGCAGTGAAGCATGGGATGAAATGCCGCTTTCCTGCGGCATCAGACGGGAAACTGTCACAAGGATTTATGAAGAATCCAAAAGAAGCGGAAAGCCTGTGCTTTGTATTGTGGATGATACCATTGCCTCAAAGACGATTCCGTCATCTGAAGCAGAACATCCGATAGAATCGGCATATTTTCATTATTCGCATCTCAAAGGAAAAGCAGATTACGGACATCAGGCAGTCTGTATCCTGCTTTCCTGCAATGGTATCACTCTGCCTTATGCCATTATTTTATATGATAAAACCATTTCTAAAATTGAAATTGTAAAACAAATTGCACAGGAGCTTCCTGTTCCTCCGCACAAATCTTACCTGCTTTGTGACTGCTGGTATGTCAGCGGAGCATTGATGGATGCTTTTGCGGCAAAAGGGTTTTATACAATTGGCGCATTAAAAACAAACCGTTGCATTTATCCTTATGGAGCAAAAATGAATGTGCATGATTTTGCTGAAAAACTGAAAGAAGCAGAATGCAGAGAGCTTTTTCACCCTGTTACAGTGAAAGGCAGAACATATCTGGTTCTCCGTTATGAAGGCAAACTCAATGGCATTGAAAATGCAGCAGTTCTTCTGACTTACCCTGTCAGTGCATTCGGAAAAGAAAAAGCACTCAGAGCATTTATCAGCACTGATGTTTCTCTGTCTGATGAAGAAATTTTTGATTTTTATGCACAGCGATGGGAAATTGAAGTCTTTTTCCGAACTGTAAAGAATACGTTTGCTTTTGCA
>JAZAUD010000290.1:0-1041 GCA_036373775.1 Oscillospiraceae bacterium
AACCAAATCAGGTTTATGCGTAACGATGAAGAGAGTCTGCTTCTGGTAACTGCGGTACAGAGCATGGAGAGTCTGCGTGGATACAAATTGAAAGATAATGGAATACAGTGCTTCTTCCCAGCCGAAAAAGTAGCCTGCAATACAAAGGATCACAACGTTAAACCCTAGAACAAGATTCCATGTTTCCATACCTCGCTTTTGTGAGAGGTAGATTGCGATGAAGTCAGTTCCTCCGCTCGTAGCGTCTGCATAAAGGCATAGGCTGACAGCTGTTCCGCTGAGAATGCCTCCAAAAACGGCAATCAGCAAAAGATCCTCTGTGATTGTATATACTGGAAAAATATCGGTCAGAAAGCTGCTCACAACAATCATTAGTAAGGACAGCAACGTGAATTTCTTTCCGACATACCGGAATCCAATATAAACAGGAAATGCATTCAGCAAAAGGTTGACTGGAGAATAGGGAATATCAATGCCAAGATAATTTTCAGCTAGGCGCTGAATAAGCACGGTCATGCCTGTGACTCCGCCAGGAAACAAATCACCCGCATGGACAAAGGATTTAATATTGAATGCCATCAAGGCTGAAGCGATTAAAACAATGAGAACTCGTCGCCAGTCCTTTTTCCAATCAAGTGCCATGTTGATATCCTCCAAGTGTAACTATAAAATTCAATAAATGAAATACAAAGCGTTTTTTAGACATTATTTCTATGGCTTTTCTGGTTCACATCAGTGTCTTTTACAAAATAGGTTTAATTCCGCCAATACTGTGATATACTATGGTTGGAGGAGATACTATGACTATTGATACAAATGCTGTTTTTTCAGCAACTGAAGCGAATCAGAATTTTTCCAAAGTCGCCAGAATGGCCGAAAAATGGGACACGTAGTTGTTTTTAAACATAATCGTCCAAAGCTTCTGGTAATTGATCTTGACACGGAACCGCAGATAGAAATGACAGAGGATGAAAAACTACAGTTTTTTGCAGAGCGCATTCTGCGCGAACATAGAGCGGCATTCGAGGAGCTGGCAAAATG
>JAZAUD010000291.1:0-1034 GCA_036373775.1 Oscillospiraceae bacterium
ACGAGCCTGCAAGTGTCCTGTTAGAGCGTATCAGAGCCGAAAAGCAAAAACTTATCAAAGAGGGCAAAATCAAAAAAGATAAAAAATCCTCTGAAATTTTCCGTGGGGCTTCCCGTAATCTGCCTTATACCTTTTGTGAACAGGTTGGCAAGGAAATCCGTGATATTTCGGACGAAATTCCGTTTGAAATTCCTGATTCGTGGGAGTGGGTTAGGTTGGCTTCAATTATTGAATTGCAGTCGGGACAGGACTTGACACCTGATAAGTATAATGCAAATGAAAAAGGTCTGCCTTATATCACAGGAGCAAGCAACATTGAAAATGGAAATGTTATAATAAATCGCTGGACTGAACACGGCAGAGCATTTGCGTTTAAAGGAGACATTCTTCTCACCTGTAAAGGTACAGTCGGCACAATGGCTATCCTACAGCAAGAACAGGTACATATAGCAAGACAAATAATGGGAATACGTCCGTATAAAGGCACTGATACTGATTATGTGAAACTTGTATTGGAAACTCTTGTTGAACGTTTGAAAGCCGCAGCCAAGAGTATGATACCTGGGATTGCAAGAGATGATGTCCTATTTTCACTGATGCCTTTACCTCCACTCTCCGAACAACACCGCATAGTAGCCAAGATAGAAGAACTCCTCCCATACATCGAAAAATACGACAAAGCCGAAACACAGCTTACAAAACTGAATGCTACATTCCCCGAAGCCCTGAAAAAGTCCATCCTGCAAGAAGCTGTTCAAGGGAAACTTGTTCCGCAGAACCCTGATGATGAACCTGCAAGCGTGCTGTTAGAGCGCATCAGAGTTGAAAAGCAGAAACTCATCAAAGAGGGCAAAATCAGGAAAGACAAGCATGAATCACAGATTATTATTTCCGATAAAATTCCTTATGAGATTGTAGACGGAGAAAAACGTTGTATTGCTGATGAAGTGCCGTTTGAATTGCCTGATAGTTGGTGTTGGTGCAGGTTTGGAACGGCTATGGTCAACCGTGATGCAGAACGAATACCGCTATCT
>JAZAUD010000292.1:0-1023 GCA_036373775.1 Oscillospiraceae bacterium
ATAAACCTGTCAGAATCACCGATTTTGAGACAGAATATCACCCTGATGAAAATGTCAGGGAACTGGAAACAAAAGTACATGAAGAACTTGAAAACCATACGCTTGACAGCAAGGCAGTCAGAACCATGATTCTTGACCTTGCCGCCCAAAAATACAACTGCATATCGCAGAGAGGAGAACCATTATGAGTAATGTGACGATAATTCCCGCAAAAAAGAACAATTCCACAGAAAATACATCAGGCTGCTTGACGAAAGTCGCAGCCTATTGTCGTGTCAGCACAGCTGAGGAAAATCAGCAAAATTCTTATGCTACACAAATTGCATATTATACTGAATACATTACATCAAATCCGGACTGGCAACTCGTGGGCATATTCGCTGATGAGGGTATTTCCGGAACGCAGACAGCCAACAGAACTCAGTTCAACAAGATGATGAAACTTGCCAGACGCAAAAAAATTGAACTTATTTTGTGCAAAAGTATCAGTAGATTTGCTCGGAACACAGTAGATTGTCTGGAATATGTCAGAGAACTGAAAGCACTCGGCGTTTCGGTAAGATTTGAAAAAGAGAACATTGACACCAGCTCCATGACATCAGAATTTGCGATTTCTCTTTATGCATCATTTGCACAGGCAGAATCAGAATCCATCAGCAAGAACGTGACATGGGGCATTGAAAAACGATTCCGTGAGGGAAAAGTCCGCTATCAGCTCCGTCAGATGCTCGGTTATCGCATGGGTGCTGATGGGAAGCCCTACATTGTGGAGGAAGAAGCGGAAACTGTCAGAACGATTTTCAGAATGTATGCGGACGGGTACAGCTCCTCTGAAATCGCTGTTTATCTGACGGAACAAGGTGCAAAACGCTGGAATGGCTCTACGGAATGGAACAGAAATCATGTCTATCAGATTTTACAGAACGAGAAATATTCAGGTGATGCCATTCTGCAAAAGAGCTATACAGTCGACTGCCTGACACATGAAAGAGCAGATAACAACGGACAGAAGCCAAAATACTA
>JAZAUD010000293.1:0-1022 GCA_036373775.1 Oscillospiraceae bacterium
AACTGTTTGCGGGAATTAAAAGAAAAAGGAAATCGCCGGCAGGGCTATTCCTATATTTCCTGTGCACAATGCGGACCGCGCTACACAATTATCCGCAAGCTGCCGTATGACCGTGCCAACACGACTATGGAACAGTTTGCGTTGTGTGATGACTGCGCGGAAGAGTACGGTGAAATGCAGAACCGACGCGGGCATGGGGAAACCATTTCCTGTTATCATTGCGGGCCGCAGTTGCAATATGTTGTGAAAGATGGTTTCAAGAATATTTTTAAATCAGATTGTGGTAAAGGACATTTTTTAAATTCTGACAATAATTCTGCAAGGATTGATTCTGATTCAAATAATTTTTCTGTTGATGATAATGAAAACAATTGTAACGGTTTCAATTCTGTAAACAGGCAGGCGCAAGATAAAAATATAATTACTGTTGCCCGCGAATTGCTGAAACAGGGCCAGATCATCATGGTCAAGGCAGTAGGAGGTTTCAATCTTCTTTGCCGTGCAGATAAGGCGGAAGTTGTAACGCGTCTGCGGGATTTGAAAAAGAGAATGTCCAAACCCTTTGCGGTGATGGTAACAGATGTTTCGCTGGCAGAAAAGTTTTGCTGCATATCTGCAGAAGAAAAAGCATTGCTGGAGTCAGCGGCCCGTCCTATAGTATTGCTTCAAAAAAAGAAAAGCAAAAACGATTGGCTGACTGAAAAAATAGCTGATGCTTTTCTGAAAGTTTCAATAACGAAGAGAACGGATGTAACGAGTTCGTTTCAAATAAATGTGGAAGCAGAGGAAAGAAATCCGGTTCCAACATTTCTGGCAGACAACGTGACAGACGTTTCCGACCAGGTGGGCGTGTTCCTGCCGCCTATGGGTTTTTACAGCGAACTGGAAGTTGACTTTCCTTTTATCGTTACCAGTTGCAACTATACGGGACAGCCGATTATTTATAAAGATGAGGAAGCACAACGGTTTTTTGATGAGCACAAGAATATTGCCGCACTGTTTACCTATGAACGGGAAATCCT
>JAZAUD010000294.1:0-1006 GCA_036373775.1 Oscillospiraceae bacterium
CGTTATACGTACCGAGTATCTGCTTGAGCAGATCTTGTCCGCGCTTTATATCCGCCGGACTGGTCTGATTATATTCCAATACCAGTTCGTGGGTCTTGTTCTGCCTGTCATGCGGAATATTCATCGCATGGCCTATGCATCCGTCTTTGCTCGTTACAAGCTTCATTATTTCATCCTGTGTTATGATGTTTATTCTAAAATTGTTGCTACAATTTCTCACTTGAACCTAATGCTTGTTATTTCATATTTGCTTTCATACTTTCAAAAAATACCATTTTGTTCGCATGACTATCATTATCACCCAGAAACTATTTTGAAAATAATAGCTGCAATAAAATTGTGACCATCTCCACAAGAGGGAACTTAGTCTTCCTTCATTTTGATTCGATGATTATCATGTTAGTCGGTGAATTTAATCGCTGAAGAAAAGTCTTCCAATTTGAATTTCAGCTTGTCGTATGTTTTGCGAGAGATAAAGATAGACTGCAAGGACCCGCAACCTTCAAACGCGTCATTGCCAATGCTCGTCACGGAGTCGGGGATGGTGACGGACTGCAAGGATAAGCAATCCTCAAACACACTGTCGCCAATGTTAGTCACTGAGTCAGGGATGGTGACGGACTGCAAGGATGAGCAATCAGAAAACGCACTGTCGCCAATGCTCGTCACGGAGTCGGGGATGATAAAATTGTCTCCCTTTGATAAATAAGAAATCAGTTTTCGTCTATCAGAAGTATACAGGTTACCCTCAAATATAGTAAAATAATTGGAATGATTGATAACTTTTGCCGGACAATTAGCAAATGGATTCCCTTTCATATTTATTACTGACTTAGGGATGGTGACGGACTGCAAGGATGAGCAATCTACAAACGCACTGTCGCCAATGCTGGTCACGGAGTTGGGGATGGTGACGGACTGCAAGGATTCGCAACCCGAAAACGCACTGTAGCCAATGCTCGTCACGGAGTCGGGGATGGTGACGGACTGCAAGGATGTGCATTGA